>NZ_BAAHBH010000005.1:0-576012 GCF_054776815.1 Spirosoma gilvum
AAATGAAAACCTGATACCTACCTAATCGGGGCGTTTCTCGTGTCGACCGAAGCCAACCAACGAGCCAAAGCCTGCCTGTCGGGGCGGCTCCCCTGTCGCAGGTGACCCGCCTTATGAACCCATCTTGGCCGGTTCACCCAACATAGTATTGTACGCGAATTAACGGAACTATAGACAACTAATAAGCAGGTTATCAGCTACTTTTAGTTCCGCTCTTTTTAGTGCCACCAAACAAAATTATGTTTCGTAACAAATAAATAATTTTGCCTTTAAAATAACAAAACAAATTCTATGAAGTGATTAAACGGTTTATTCACACAGTGCCGGTGCAACGTATTTGGGATATAGAAGGCTATCCAACTTATTTTTTTGGCGATGATAATGAGTTGTACCGAATCACAAAACGGGGTGAACTCAAACGGATTCGGCGAAGTGTAAAACGCTATACGCAGGGTTATGTACTCAAAAGCAAGTTTTATAGCTTGAAACAACTCCGTCTGTTGCTCCGTCGACATGACCTTACAGGTCGTCCAGCGGGCTTTTGAGCGTGCTGATTTTATCCGCCGTAACGTGCGTGTACCGCATCGTGGTTAGAATACTCTCATGGCCCAGGAGCTGCTGAATATACCGGATGTCGGTACCCGATTCGAGTAGGTGGGTGGCAAAACTATGTCGTAGTGAGTGAATGCCTCCCCGCTTCTGGATGCGGGCCTGGAATACCGTGTCGCTATACATTTGCTGAATGACCCGTGTCGTCAGCGGCTCCTTCGTTTCAGCATCTTCGAAGACGTACGTTTTGGGCTGATAGCGGTTCAGATATTCATTTACAAGGATGGTGAGCTTTTCCGAAAACATGACGACGCGGTCTTTTTTACCTTTCCCGCCCCGGATCGTAATGACTCGACGGACGGGGTCAAGGTCGGCCCGACGCAGGGTGGCTACTTCGCTCACACGCATACCCGTAGCGTAAACAAGTTGAAATAATGTGCGGTATCTTAGGCTGGTTGTAGCCTGAAAAATGGCTTTTACCTCCTCCACACTATAAACCGTCGGCAGTTTGTGAGCCAGCCGTGGATATGCGATATCGTATTGCTGTTTAGGACGCCCTAGTACCTTTTCCTGATAAAATTTCCATCCGTTTATATGTACGTTCAGCGTGGCCGGGCTAAGTCGTTTCGTTTCCAGCAGAAATAGTAAATAGTCCTGATACTGAACGCTGGTCAGTTCCTCAAGTGGCCTTTTACCAACATAACGAATCAGTGTAATCAGTGCCTGCTTGTAATTCCTTAGCGTTTTATGGCTGTAATTCTGAACCCGTAACGTATGGCTCATAGCTACAATAACCGGGTGACTACTATATTCATGAACGGGCGGAGCGTATCGAAATGGTTTTCGAGTGGGTAATGCCTTATCGGCGGGAGGCCAGACTGGATTAGTAGCTTTCTCGACCTCCACAGGAGTCGCATCGGGCTTATATAAACGCACAAGACGCTCGTCAAACCGACAATACTCTTTGCCAAATAAGTGTCCGATTTTCACAACTGAATGGCGGGTGTTGGGCACTATCCAGCACCGACGGGAATAACTCCAGCGACGCCCTGCCACCTGTCGTATCAGATCATTACCGACCGGATCTTCAGGAAATGAAACCGCTAGTAATGTAGTGTCTTTTTCGTCGATTCGAACCGTAATCATGCCTACTAAGACGCTTCGATCCGCAAAAAGTTTCTTTTCTGACAGGATTCACAAGATTGACAGGACCAACGAAATTCCAATCCTGTTATCTCTTCCTGTTACTCTTGTGCATCCTGTCAGAAAACCTATTACAGCTCGAACGTAATACCCTGCGCCAAGGGCATTGTTATACCGTAGTTGATGGTGTTGGTTTGTCGACGCATATAGGCTTTCCAGGCGTCGGAGCCTGATTCCCGGCCGCCACCCGTTTCTTTTTCACCCCCAAAAGCCCCCCCTATTTCGGCGCCCGATGTGCCGATATTTACATTGGCAATGCCACAGTCGGAACCCGCTACCGACAGGAACCGCTCAGCTTCGCGGAGGTTCAGTGTGAAAATAGCCGACGATAATCCCTGCGGCACGGCGTTTTGCTGGGCAATGGCATCGTCAAGCGTGGTATACTTCAATAGGTACAGAATCGGCACGAAGGTTTCATGCTGCACAATAGCCCATTGGTTCTGAGCTTCGGCAATACAGGGTTTTACGTAACACCCCGATTCGAATTCCAATCCATCTAGTACACCCGGTTCCACCAGAAACCGACCTCCAGCTTCACGGATTTCCTTCACGGCGGTCTGATAATTTTTCACGGCAGCCTGATCAATCAGTGGCCCAACATGAAACGTTTCATCTAACGGGTTGCCTATACGTAGCTGTGCATATGCGTTTTTCAGCCGTTTTTTCACATCCTCATAAATACGCTCCTGAACAATAATCCGGCGGGTCGTCGTGCAGCGCTGACCCGCTGTACCAACAGCGCCGAAAACGATGGCCGGAATGGCTAAGTCCAGGTCGGCATGTTCCGATACAATAATAGCGTTGTTGCCTCCCAACTCGAGCAGGCATTTGCCCAACCGACTCGCTACTGTTTCGGCTACCGCTTTCCCCATACGCGTACTACCTGTGGCCGACACCAGGGCTACTCGTGGATCGCGAGCCAGCCACTCGCCAGCATCGCGTCCGCCCGTAATGAGGCATGATACACCTTCGGGTACATCATTGTTCCGCAACACTTCGCCAATGATCTGTTGGCAGGCCAGAGCCGTCAGGGGTGTTTTCTCAGATGGTTTCCAGATGCATACATCCCCGCATACCCAGGCAATCATGGCATTCCACGACCATACGGCTACCGGAAAATTGAAGGCTGAAATGATGCCTACGATACCCAACGGATGCCACTGCTCCATCATTCGATGGGCGGGTCGTTCGGAGTGCATCGAAAGTCCGTACAACTGCCGCGACTGCCCGACGGCAAAATCGCAGATGTCGATAATTTCCTGTACTTCGCCCAGCCCTTCCTGTAGCGACTTGCCCATCTCGTAACTTACTAGTGTACCGAGTTCGCGTTTGTAACGCCGAAACTGTTCACCCATCTGCCGGACTATTTCACCCCGACGCGGTGCCGGCACCAATCGCCATTGGGCAAAGGCCGCCTGAGCCGTTTCAACTACTTTATCATAATCGCTTCGGGTAGATAGGTGCACACGGGCAATGAGTTGGCCATCGGCGGGCGAATACGAGTCAATCGTCTTTTCGCGTCGGTCTGTTGTTGTCGACTGCCAGAAGTGTTGACCGGTACTGGTTCCTGGCTTTACAGGCTGGGTGGGCAGGGGAAGAATAGACTGCATACGATCAGTTTGTGGTTTGTTGAGACGTAGGCAAATCTACCTGCCTTTAGGCTAACATTGCATAGTATCTTACAAACTTTTCAAGGAAAAAACGGTTAAAATCGAACAATCGGTACGCTTGATTCGCTTGCATCGATTCTTATTCTGGTCATTCTCTGGTGATGCCACTTTATACCACCCAGAGTAGATAGCCTCTGAAGAAATCGTAGAGCCTAAAAACTAACGTTATGAAAATCAATGAAACTTTAAGCCTGATCGCGGTGGGAATCGCGCTGGCTACTACCTCAACCTGGGCACAAACAACGCCTACCGGAACGGTCACGTCGACTACCATGCCGCAGGGCGCTATAGCCCCTGACTCGGCAACCTCTAAAGCAGCCGCCCGCAATCAGAAACGAGCCATGCGTCAGGCTCGCCGGAACATGAATCAGAATAACCGCAACAACGCCAATGGTACGGCCAATACGTCTACTCAGGATGCGCAATATCGACAAAGCTCAACCAGCGACGGTACAGCCATCAACAACAGTAATACCACAAACTACAACAGCAACAACGTCACCAACGCTCCCACTGGTGTAGGCAGTAACCCCAACGCAATGACCAATCCGGGCAATGCCTCCACATCATCTGGCACCAACAACAACCAGAGCAGCATGAATTCTACCGATTCAAATGCAGGAACTGCCGAAGCGGTAAAAGGGGCTCGAACTTCTGAAACTCCTGCCATAAAAGCAGGCAGCACCGTACGAAACTCAAGTATCGGTGATTTTATTGGATCATCGCCCAATTACATAACGTTACAAAACGCCCTCCAATCGTCTGACTTATATGAGACCCTCAGAGGCAGTGGCCCATATACACTGTTTGCACCGACCAACAGTGCGTTTAAGAAACTGCCAGGCAACATTCAGGCTGGCTTGCTGGATGGCAGTCATCGGGATGTGTTGAAACAGTTGCTTTCTTACCACATTGTCAGTGGAACGTTGAATTCAGATGAACTGAGCCAGCAAATTAAATCGGGTAATGGTAAAGCGCAGTTAAAAACACTTTCGGGCGAAACCCTCACAGCTACTATGGATGCCAACGGCAAACTGTCGTTGACCGATGAACAAGGCACTACCGTCCATGTTGACAATACGGGAAATCGGCAGGCCAACGGCATCGTTTATGGTATCGATAGCGTACTAATGCCTAAAAACGGGGCATCAATGTTTAAATAAAAAGGAGAAGGGAAAAAAAAGAGAAGGGAAAAGGGAGAAAGGGAGTGCTTGACCTACTCCCTTCCTCCCTTTTCCCTTCTCTTTTTTCCATTTTCCACCAAACAACAAACCTATTCATCCCGTTAATAAAATGATATTGACGTTTATATGTCCGTTCATTTTTTAAAATTCTTCTATATTTGACCCAATTAATACATTCTGCGTGAAACGCCAGTCCTCTTTAGTGTCAGAAAGCGTCCTGATCGAGAAACTCACTCAACGAGATCAGCAGGCTTTTCAGTGGCTTTACGATCAGTACTCTCCCGCGCTATATGGCGTCGTATTACGTATTGTACGTGACGACGAACAGGCTGCCGATCTTCTTCAGGACATTTTCGTTAAAATCTGGAAAAATCTGGATGCGTATGATGCCAGCAAAGGGCGTTTGTTTACCTGGATGCTGAACATTGCCCGCAACAGTGCCATCGATTCATTGCGTGCCCGCAAAACTCAGCCGTCGGCAGCAATCCGAACCGATGAAGAGAACGTACATATAGTTGACAGGCAGTATAATACCGAACAGCCCAACCCGGAGTTTATTGGTGTTCAGGAGGTTGTTAACCAATTAAGACCCGAACGAAAACAACTGATAGACCTGGTTTACTTTTCAGGTTATACGCACGAGGAGGCTGCGGAAAAACTAAACCTGCCGCTGGGAACCGTAAAGACGCGAATCCGGGCGGCTTTGCAGGAACTGAAACAACTATTTAAATAATGAACGTAACGTAGATCATGAATATAGCAGAATATATAGCGTCGGGCATCCTGGAATCGTACGTAATGGGCGCGGTGAGCGACCAGGAACGACGTGAGGTGGAGTGTCTTTCGTCTATTTATCCTGAAATCCGCCAAGAAATCGACCAATTAGCCGAAGCGCTGGAAAACTATGCGCTGATACATAGCGTGGAACCTCCGGCAGCGATTAAAGATAAATTGCTGAAAGATCTTGAATTTGGTAAGCCACAAGAGCCAGAAATTGAACATGAGCCTGTTATCCGTCCGCTGCCCGTCGATGGCCCTACGTATCGGGTCACCTGGATTGTAGCCGCATCGATGGGGCTTCTGCTGTTACTGTTTTCGTTTTATCTGCTGTCCGAATTACGTACCAATCAGAAAACTCTGGCTACTACCCGTACCACAAACGATGCGCTCCAACTCGAAATGCGGCAACTACGCGACAATCTATCGCGTACCGATCAAACGTTGGCCCTATTGCGTCAACCGGGACTACGAACAGTAGAACTCCGGGGGAATGAGAAAGCCCCTCAGGGTGCGATGGTCGTTTTCTGGAATACAAAGACCCATCAGGTTGCTGTTGATGTTCGTTCGCTACCCAACCTACCCGCCGACAAACAGTATCAGTTATGGTCGATGGTGGATGGTAAACCAGTTGATGCGGGTGTGTTTGAGCCGACAAACGGAACCGATGTACTTCAACGGTTGAATCGAACCGTAGATCGGGCCGAAGCCTTTGCCGTAACGATCGAAAAACGGGGAGGAAGCCCAACGCCTACGCTTTCTACATTGCTGGCACTTTCACCGATAAATGCCTGAACGAGTCCCTTTATTTTATTGTTTTTTAGATAAGCTTTGATAGCAAGCTATGTTGCGGTTCCTAAATCGTGATATAGCTTGCTGTCGGTTTTACAGCTAAGCAATCCGTTCCAAAACATGATTTTCGGCCGTAAATCGAAATCTTAAAACCTGTTCAAAACGTATATCTGCATAGAACGCTTAATCAAAAAACATCCATGAAAACGCTTTTGTTATTCTTAATACCCGTTTGTTTTATTTCGGCTATTACCCTCAAAAACCCGGCTTTCCTGACCGATGATCAACCCAAAAAAGTGGTCAAAACGGATGCCGAATGGAAAAAAATTCTTACGCCCGATCAGTATGCAGTTCTGCGCGAGCACGGCACCGAACGCGCCGGCAGCAGTCCGCTGGTTGAAGAACATCGTCACGGTGTTTTTTACTGTGCCGGTTGCCATACTCCCCTGTTTTCGTCCGATACCAAATTTGAATCGGGTACCGGCTGGCCCAGTTTCTATGCCCCTATCTCGAAAAATGCGGTGAAGGAGTCTGTCGATCGAAGTTATGGCATGGTGCGTACCGAAGTGGTATGTAATGTATGCGGAGGGCACTTAGGACATGTATTCAACGACGGCCCCAAACCAACCGGCCTGCGGTACTGCATGAACGGCGTAGCGTTGGCGTTTGAGAAAAAATAGCAGGAGCCGGAAGGGAAGAAAGGAGAAAAGGAGTTGGTCAAGCACATCCTTTTCTCCTTTCTTCCCTTCCGGCTTTCCTCCTTCAACTTCTAACATTCTAAAAGCGAACCGGGTTGTGTATACAGCCCGGTTTTTGTATATCACTTCGGCCGAAAATACGTTATCTTTGGGGTTCGGTCAGGATAGGGCCGTGAGGGTTTACATCGACCGTTTTTTCTGTCAGCAACCGACCGATCAAAATCAGCCGGTTCGTAGTAGTAATAGAGAGTTTTCCTCAATATAACGCATGAGTCATTTTAGGGAGCGATTCCGCGCCGTTCGGCACGCTTTTGGTGCATTCCGACAACGGATTCGACAACGCCAGCCAAAGCTGGGAGGAGTCAAACGCGGAGTAGGCCGACAAATCGCAAGACTAGCCGGAGAAGAACGGGTTAGTTCGTGGGTAAGCACATACCAGGGGTATCGGAATCGACTTCGGTCATTCGTCCATCAGTACATTGATCCAGAATCCTGGTACTATCCTTTCCTGAAAGGGGGCATCAAAGCGTTTTTATGGTCTTTTCTGGCACTGGGTATCTATGTATTCATTCTGAACTATAACTTCCTGTATCTCACTGGCTCGATGCCCAGTGTAGAGGAATTGAAGAACCCTAAGCTCAACCAGGCGTCGGAAATTTATTCGCAGGATGGAGTCATGATCGGTAAATTTTATGCCGAAAACCGTACGCCGATCAAATACGAAAATATTCCCAAACAACTCATCAATGCGCTGATCGCTACCGAAGACGCGCGTTTCTATGAGCATGGCGGCATTGACCCACGGGCTATTGGCCGGGCCGTTATCAGCCTGGGCCGGGATGGCGGTGGCTCGACCATCACCCAGCAATTAGCCAAAAATCTGTTCAAAACTCGGCGAAAAACCGAAACCGGGCTCCTAACCCGGATTCCGCTTATCCGCAAAGTTATTTATAAATCGAAGGAATGGCTGATGGCGCTTAAACTGGAGCGGAATTTCACGAAAGACGAAATTATTACCTATTACTTCAATACGGTTGATTTTGGTAGTGGCGCCTTTGGTTTAAAAACCGCTGCCCGAACCTTTTTCAACAAAGTACCCGATAGCCTGAATGTACAGGAAGGTGCCGTGCTAGTCGGTTTGCAAAAAGCAACCACGAGTTACAATCCACTCAGAAATCCACAGCGCTCACGCGAACGGCGGAACGTGGTACTTGCTCAGATGGCGAAGTATAAATTCCTGACCAATAAGCAGGCCGACTCAGTCAGTGCGTTACCACTGATCACCGATTTCACCCCCGAAAATCCCTATTCTGGCCCGGCCAGCTACCTTAAAAATGCCGTTCAGGACTTTGTCAAAAAGTGGGGCGATGAAAATGGCTACGACCTGAATACGGATGGCCTGCACATCATAACGACCATCGACTCGCGCATGCAAAAGTATGCGGAAGAAGCTACCGGCGAAAAAATGAAGCAGTTGCAGCGTACGTTCGATAATCATTGGCGGGGCCGAAATCCCTGGACGGATGAAGACGGCAAGGAACTTCCCGGTTTTATCGATTCCGTTGCCCGGCGTACCGAACGATACAAATCGCTCAGCCGTCGATTTTTGCCGCTCTACCCCGACTCGATCATGTACTACATGAAAAATGTAAAGTACAAGATGCGGGTCTTTAGCTGGACCAACAAGCGCGGCTACGACTCAACCAATATGACTCCTTATGACTCTATTGCCTACTACAAGCACTTTCTGCAGGCAGGCATGGTGGCAATGGACCCGCGTACGGGTTATATCCGCGCCTGGGTAGGTGGACTGGATTACGATTACTTCAAATATGACCATGTGAAGCAGGCCAAACGTCAGCCAGGCTCGACGTTCAAGCCATTCGTATACACGACAGCCATTGACGACACGATGATGAATCTCAGCCCCTGCGACCGGATTCAGGATCGTCCTTTCCGCAAGGAATACCGCGAAAATGGTGAAGATAAAGTTTGGGAGCCACGCAACTCAACGGGATATTATACGTATTCGAATATGACCCTGCGAAAAGCCTTAGCCCGTTCGGTCAATTCGATTACAGCCCAGCTGACCGATCAGGTTGGCCCCGAACGGGTGGCCGAATATGCCCATCGAATGGGTATCAAAAGTCGACTACAGGCGGTACCGTCCATTGGCCTTGGCTCATCGGATGTCTCTCTTTATGAGCTGGTTAGCGCTTATTGTACATTTGTCAATGATGGTGAGTCTACTGAACCGGTGATTGTACAGCGAATAGAAGACCGAGATGGTAATGTGATTGAAACCTTTACGAGTCAGCATAAACGGGCCATTAGCTCCGAAACGGCCTTCCTGATGCGGTATATGCTTCAGGGTGGTTTGCAGGAGTCGGGCGGGACGTCGCAAAACCTATGGTCGTTTGATTTATTCAAAAACCACAACGAAATGGGGGCCAAAACCGGTACCACATCAAACAACTCCGACGGTTGGTTTGTTGGTGTATCAAACAACCTGGTTGTAGGAGCCTGGGTCGGTGGCGATGACCGCAGCATCCACTTCCGATCAACGGATCTGGGCGAAGGGGCCAAAACAGCGCTGCCCCTGGTCGGTCGTTTTCTGGAAAAAGTATATGCCGATCCGAAGTTTAAAAACTTGCAGGGGCCATTTCCGAAAGCCGATGGTATAACTAAAAATTATTTGAATTGTGGACCATCCGATGACGAAGAAAGTAGTGATGAATCTGACTCGACCGATACGTCGGGCGCAGGCGGAGATTCACTTTTCTTACCAACGCCAACGGAAACCGAACCGACCACTCCACCTGATACAACCGGTGGCAATCGGTAAACTGACCATTTACTCAAATTTTTTTGCCAGACGATTTTAGTTGGCTAAAAATTTGCCAGTACACTATTCACACTATAGAGGGTATGAAACGGTTCGTACGAATACTTTGCTGGAGTTTATTGACGCTATTCGTTCTGGCCGCCAGTGTAGTTGTAGGTGCCTGGTTTTTTGAATCCCGACTTACTGACCAGGAAATAGCTGAAGAATTCAAAGACCAACGCATCCGCCCGGTTGTTCATTCGTACCAAGTTACGGGGTTAAAACGAAGCGATGGGTCTGAAGAGCCTACCCGCACAATTCGTTTTATCGAGACCCCGGCCCTGCCCGGCGATTCGGCCCTGCCGGTTGTTTTATTTATACACGGAGCCCCTAGCTCGCTCTCGTTTTTCGCTGATTTTTTCAAAGATACCACCTTGTTGAATCGCGCTCAGCTAGTGGCGGTAGACAGACCAGGCTATGGTTTTTCAGATTTTGGTCGGGTCGAAACGTCGATTGTTCGCCAGGCTCAGTACATTCAGCCACTCATTGACCGGTATCGAAACGCCCCTTACCTGATGATTGTCGGCTCATCGTATGGCGGCTCCGTCTCGGCACGGTTAGCGATGAACAATCCTAACCAGGTCGATCATGTGGTCTTTGTATCGTCGGCGTTGGGGCCAGGACTGGAGCGCACGTACCCAATCAGTTATTTAGTCGATAGCCCCCTCCTTCGCTGGGGCGTTCCTCCCCTACTCCGTCTGGCTAATGATGAAAAGCTAGCTCACCGGAAAGCACTGGAAGCGATTCTGCCCGACTGGCCTAAAATTCGGGCCAGTATTACGATGCTACACGGTCAGCTTGACGAGCTGGTGTATCCGACCAATGTGTCGTTTGCTCAGCAGCATCTGATCAACGCGAAGGTGAAGCAGTTTTTACTGCCCGAAAACCGGCACGACATCGTATTCAACAAACGCGAGTACATGACCCAGATCATCCTCGACATCCTGAACAGACGGGTTGTGAAAGAGACGGTCAACGTGAAGTCGATGGCCTTGAAATAAGGAAAAAAGGAGGAAGGCAGGAAAGGGAATAGGTGCTAAACTATCCTTTCGTCCCTTCCTCCTTTTCTGCTTTACTCCTTCTTAAACCGTTATCTCTATCCGGTTATTCTCAGGGTCCAGCACCACGCTTTCGTAATAGCCATCACCCGTTTGACGGGGTTCTCCAGCAATGGTATACCCATCCGACCGAAGCTGTTCGGTTAACGCATCAACAGCTTCTCGACTGCCTACCGACATAGCCAAATGGGTCAGGCCCATGTATTGCATTACTCCATCTGAGGCCAGATCGACTATGCCAGGCATCAGCATCAGTTCGAGCCGGGCGCTTCCCCCCGGAAATGTCAAAAAATAGGACGAGAACCCTTTTCGTGGATTGACGTATTTATTATTGGCCGTGGCGCCAAAATACATTTCATAAAACGTTCGCATCGTTTCCAGATCACGAACCCACATAGCTACATGTTCGATATGCATGGGAAAGGATAGATAATGAATAATGAATAATGAATAATGAATAATGAATAATGAATAATGAATAATGAATAATGAATAATGAATAATGAATAATGAATAATGAATAATGAATAATGAATAATGAATAATGAATAATGATTGTCTGACCCACCATTATCCATTATCCATTTTATAAAACCAACGCGGGCATCCAGAATACACCGTCGCCGAGCCAGCGGTAGCGCTCATGTTTCAGAAAATAGTCGGGATACCGTTGAATACCGTATAAGGTCAGACTCATCAGGGCGAGCATAATAGCCGATCGCTGTGCAAATCGATCTTTGGTCAGGAAGCATAGGGTCAATCCGGTAGCAATGATGCCAAACGTCAGCCATCGAAGAATAATGTCACATCGATCGATTCCCCATTCGGTTGCCAATGAAAACATGGGTTGGTCGGGCGACTCTTCCTGTTCCATCACAGCAAACAGCAGCAGATTCTGAAAGGCGATACCTAAAAACATCAGGCACTCAGCGATGTCAATACGACTAACCGTCGGACGCTGCACCCAGACACTACCCCAGACACCTGCGGTATACAGCATGGCTACGAACGGCTCTTTCAGCAATAAAGCCGGGTGGCGGGTGGGCAACCGAAATACGGCCCCGACATAAGCGACACAAACTGCGCCCAGCACGATCCCAAATTTGACAACACTGACGGGCAGAAAAAAGGCCAGAATAGCCACTAGTACAGCCGCCCCGATCACTGCCCACCATAACAGCGGAGCATGTTGCTGATGAAATCGATGCCGTTCTGATAAGGGCTGCTTCGACGCCCCCAAATTGAATTTCCGTACATCCAGCAACCGATCGGCGGTATAGATAATAAAGACAACCAACGCCAGCACAATGGGCGTGGCCCAATGAATAGGTTCGACATCGGATAACCGGGCGGCCATTCGATTGGACAGCACAGCCCCGATGACCACCGGAAAGCTCATGTAATAAACGTTGCGGATATAGGTAAGCAAGGGCAATTATAACTTTATATCAATTTCTAACGATTACAGCAAAGCTTGGTTGAGGGGCGGAGCCAGCCAGGGTTCCTGATACCGACTAACCTCAACGGATTGCCCTACCTGAATAGTCCCAACGGTTGGCATTCCAGTGGATTTAACGAGCATATTCTGACCAAACAGCAGCTTATGCTTCCATTGGCGATAGGTTGTCAGAGTTCGTAGCGGCTCCTTCCCCTGTTCGCCCGTTTCGGGATCGATGGTCGTAAGCACACAACGAGCGCAGGGCTTTACCCCGTAGAACTCCAGATCGCCAATGCGAAACTCCGCCCAGCTATCCTCTTCATTCGGTAAGCTATCTTTCACCACAATATTTGGTCGAAACCGACGCATGGTAATGGGTGTAGCCAGTCGGGTATTCAGGTAATCGAGCGATGCCTGTCCAATAAGTAAATACGGGTAGCCGTCGGCAAAACTTACGGCATCATCGTCCACCGCATACGCAGCATCGACTGCCCGATGGGTCGTTTCGGGCATAAAAACCAACCGACAGGGTTTACCTAATAGGGCCGTAAACCAATTATCGGCTTCCAGACTAACCGTAACCGCCGGAACATCTTTACTATCCCAGATGGTTACTAGCATCGTCTCGTTTGGCGAAGAAACCGTTAAAGGCAACACGAGCACATCATCTGGCCGATTTCGATGCCATACGTGCAGGTCATTGCCCTTAATAGCCACATCGATCAGCGCCATCTGAGAGTTGGTTCGCTGAGTTAAACACTCACCCTCCGGGGTAACCAGCATAAAGCGCCGGTCATACCGAAATCCTTTTTCTTCAACTACCACCTCGTCCACAGCGATGCCGCTGAGCGATTTTATGGGATAAATGTAGAGCTCTGAAATAGTCATAATTTACGGTTTGAAACCTCAAACTTACATACTCATCCTTGGCATTGGGCTAACGGTTTGCGCCGTAAATTCGCCCTGCTCGTATTTAAATTGTGCGGCAATGGCAATCATGGCCGCATTATCGGTGCAGTACTCAAAGCGGGGAATGTAGACCGTCCACCCCAGCGATTGACCCAGTTGGGTCAGCGCGGTTCGCAAACCACTATTAGCTGACACCCCACCTGCAATGGCAATTTCCTGAATACCGGTTTCGCGGGCCGCCCGTTTCAGTTTGGTAAGCAGCATCTGCACCAACGTATGTTGAATGCTGGCACAAATATCCGCCATATTTTCGGCAATGAATGCAGGATTTGTTTTGGTATGGTCGCGAAGGAAATAGAGAATGGCCGTTTTGATACCGCTGAATGAGAAATCCAGATTGGGCATTTCACCCATCGGAAACCGAAACGCTAATGGATTTCCTTCTTTCGCCCACTTATCTATCAGCGGCCCACCCGGATAAGGCAATCCAAGCAGTTTCGCCGATTTGTCAAAGGCCTCCCCTACGGCATCGTCCATGGTCTGTCCGATCACCGTCATATCGAGCGGACCATCGACCCGAACAATCTGCGTATGACCTCCGCTAACCGTCAGGCACAGGAATGGAAAGGTCGGTTTAGGATTTTCGATAAAATGGGCCAACACATGGGCCTGCATATGGTTTACTTCAATAAGCGGGATGTTCAACCCCAAGGCAAGCGCCTTGGCAAACGAAGCTCCCACCAGTAACGAACCTAATAAACCCGGTCCACGCGTAAAAGCGATCGCAGATAAGGCTTTTTTCGATAGATTTGCGTCGGCCAAAGCCCGTTCTACGACGGGTAAAATGTGCTGCTGATGCGCTCGGGAAGCCAATTCAGGCACCACTCCGCCGTATTGCTCGTGAATTAACTGCGTAGCAATTACGTTCGACCGAATATGACCGCTGACTAAAACTGATGCCGATGTTTCGTCGCAGGAAGACTCAATGGCTAAAATATTCACCGTACAAAACTAATGGATAATGATTTCTCCCAGAATAAACAATGGAAGTTGTCACTAAACCGTTCCATCAAATAGTTGTCAACACCATTAAAAGTTTGCGGTTTATCGTTTACTATTTCAAGTTTCAGGTTGACTGACGCATGAATTGCTGACGCGTCAGCCAACTTGAAATAGTAAACCGCAAACCTTAAACTGTTATTTCCGCTGGATGCGTCAGTTTTTCGCCATATTCCTGAAAACGCTGCTCTACCTATTTATTACGGTAGTGGTTTTGGCGTTGGGCGTATTATTGGGGCTACAAATACCGGCGGTTCAGACGCGCCTAGCCAAAGAAGGAGCGGAATGGCTTTCGTCAAAATTACTCTTCCCCGTTACGATTGATGGCGTTTCGATCAAATGGTTCGATTCGTTAACGCTGGAACACCTGACCATTCAGGACCGGCAGGGACGACCAATGATTGTGGTCGGACGGCTCGATGCAGACTACAATCTCCAAAATCTGCTCGATTCGTCGGCTCATAATATTCATCTCGATGAGGTCGTGTTGTATCGTCCTGATGTGCGGATGATCAAGAACAAGACGAATGGCGACACTAACCTCGACGATTTCATTGCCCGGATTGAAGAGCTGACATCTGACCCAACAAAACCCAGTATTCCTAACCAGAACGTTCCCTTTACGGTCGGGCACATTCATCTGGTCGATGGCAAATACACCCTAGAAGACCCGCGTGAGCCGTTCATGCACGACCGGAACAGCTTCGATTATAACCACTTCACCCTCCAGAAACTCAACGCCGAAGTCAGTGACTTTTTAGTGTTGGGCGATACGATAGCCTTTCAGGCAAAAGGATTATCCGGCATTGACCGCGACTCACGCATCAAAATTCGCCGTCTCGACACTCGTTTTCTGTATTGCAATACAAAAATGGAGTTGGGCGAATTATATGCCAACATCGGTAACTCCATTATTCGCAATGAACTGACCTTTTTATATGACAGGCCATCTGCCTTTGGCGATTTCAACAGCCGGGTATTGATGCACGCCCGATTCCGGGATAGCAAAGTTCAATCCGCTGATTTAGGTTTTTTCTCTGATTACCTGCGTGGTCTGAAAGAGACCTGGTATTTGACCGGCAACTTTACCGGTACTGTCATCGACTTTCAGTTGCAAAAGACCGATCTTCGTTTTGGACCAAATGGCCGCAGTCGGCTAACGGGTGATATGGCCTGGAAAGGTCTGCCCGACATCGATCACACAACAGTCAACTTCGCCTTTACACCTTCTACTGTCAACTTAGCCGACATACGGCAGTACTATCCTGACTCGTCGTTCAATCATACAATTCAGAAGTTAGGCACAAGCACCTTTGCCGCCACGTTTGTGGGCGCTTTCGACGATTTCAAAACCAAAGGCACGTTCCGAACGGCCATTGGCTCGGTAACGGGTGATCTGGCGCTCAAACTGGCCGACAAATCCGATCAGACGACGTACACGGCGAATCTTCGTAGCGAAAATCTTGATCTGGGTCAGTTGATCGATCAGCCCGACGAGTTTGGAAAAATTACGGGCGAAGGCCGTTTAACCGGAAAAGGAACTGATATTAAACGGGCCACGATCGATTTTGATGGAAAGTTTAGTCAGTTTGGCTGGCAACGGTATCCCTACCAGAACGTAGCCGCTCGTGGTAACCTGCAAAAAGCCTTGTTTCAGGGCCAGATGCACATTCATGACCCTAACCTGTCGTTCGACCTCGATGGCGAATTCAACCTTAGTGGGCCTAAAAATCACTTTGATTTTAAAGGGGCTATTCAGCGGGCCGATTTACGGGCACTGGGTTATCTGAGCGATTCGCTGGTTGTTCAGAGTATTGTGGATGTGCGATTGGAAGGTAGTAAACTCGACGATATTGTCGGCAGCGCTATTTTCAACAGTACAATGCTCAGTCGAAACGGTCGAAATCTGGCGATCGAGAAACTGAACCTGACCTCTTCGATTGAGCAACGGGCCCAGGGAGTGGCGGACTCGGTTGGTAATCAGCGTTATTTCGATCTCGACTCCGATTTTCTGACAACGCGCCTACAGGGCAACTTTCAGCCCCAGCGTACGATCGATGACCTGAAGCGACTCGTTCGTGAATATGCGCTTCATTTTGCGGGCGATGCGGCTGGTATGAAGACGTATTATGCCCAAAAACGTCAGCAGGCAACCCGGTTAGCCAGTCGTCGTTCGGCCACTAAACCAACTCGCTATGGGGTCGATTATCAGTTAATTACCAAAAATAGTGCTCCTTTACTGACGTTTTTAGGGTCGCCGGTTTATGTGGCTCCGTCTACCCGTCTGGAAGGACGCTTTACCGAAGACAACACGTCTTTTCTAACAGCTACGGTCAGAACCGATTCACTGCATTTCGGTAGCATCAGTTTCGGACCGAGTGATCTGGATTTAACAACGTCCAAATTTACCTTCAGCGAAGAAGTTTTGGCCTCCGCTGTTATTTCATCGAAACGGCAAATTTTCAGTTCATTACTCCCTACCCGAAACCTACAGGTCGAAGCCTCGTGGGACGTAGACCATATCGACTTCACGAGCGACGTTGATCAGGCCGACAGCAGCGGTTCCTACACCAACCACGCCGACCTGAACGGTGAGCTTCGGTTTAAGGGTGATGCCATTGACCTGACCTTTCGCCAGTCGAAACTCCGCGTACTCAATGGCGATTGGGTGCTGAACCCCGAAAGCCTGATTCGAAAGGTTGGAAACGAATACACCATTCGGAATCTCTCGCTGGTAAACGACGCTCAACTGGTTCAGGCATCGGGTAAAATTTCGGCTGATTCGGTGGAACATCTGGCCATTGAAGCCCAGAATTTCCTACTGGCTTCACTTAATTCCGTACTTAAAACCAAGCTAGGTGGTAGCCTGAATGGATCGATGGCGGTACGGAATATCTACCGAACTCCGATTATCGAAAGCGCACTATCCGTTCGGGCTTTTTCGTACGACAATGCGCTGATCGGCGACGTTCGAGGGCAGGGCGATTGGGATCAGCAAACCCAACAAGTGAATGTAAATGCCAGTATAAACCGAAATGGCGCCGATGTAGTCACGTTGGCAGGAACCTATACACCGCAACGCAAAGCCAATCCGCTGGCCGTTAAAGCGAGTGTAAATAATGCGGATCTGGTGTTGCTGGAGCCTTTTACAACGGGTCTTTTCTCGAACCTGGGGGGTATAGCCAGTGGTACAATTTCCGTAACGGGTAAACCTGCCGCCCCTATTCTGAAAGGCGAGGTAGCCATTCAGGGCGGACATGGCCGATTCGATTATCTGAAAGCTGACTTTGCCTTCGATGATAAAATCTATTTTGGCGAAAACGAGATCATTACCCGGCAACTGGTTCTCCGCGACCCACAGGGAAACACGGCCACATTGCGTGGTGGCGTGTATCACGACCGCTTCCGCTATTTCACCCTTGGCTTTGATGCCGATCTGAAGAATTTTCGGATCATGAACACCACGGCGAAGGACAACGATGCGTTTTATGGACAGGCAATTGTAACAGGCCGGGCCGAACTGTATGGCCCAACCGATAACCTGACTATCCGGGCTACGGCAACCAGCAACAAAGGCACACGAATTTACATCCCGCTCGATGGAGCCACTACGGTTGATGCCGACGACCAGATTCGCTTTGTAAACCTGAGCAGTAAGACACCCCATAAACCTACCAGTCAAACAGCCACGGAAACGGAAAATGAAATAGACCTGTCCCGTATCCAGATGGATTTCAACTTCGACATCACACCCGATGCCTATTGTGAAATTCAACTGGATCGTCAGACAGGTGATATTATTAAAGCTTACGGCCAGGGCCGGGTGGCCATGAAGGTGGACACAAAGGGCGATTTCACGATGACGGGCAACTATGAAATCCAGAAAGGAGATTACACCTTTACCTTCCAGAACATCATAAACAAACGTTTTGAGATCAGGCCAAACAGCCGCATTACCTGGACCGGCGATCCGTACGGTGCTCTGTTGGATGTGACGGCTGCTTATACACAATACACCTCGCTGGCACCGCTGCTCGTTAACCAGTCAACCACAACGACTTCGGCCGAACAGACCCGTCGTTATCCGGTCGATCTGGTCATCAAACTAGCCGGTGAGTTAGGCTCCCCGTCGATCAGCTACGACCTCGACATCAAAGAATATCCCTCATCATCACTGTACCGACAAGCAATTACGGCGTTTGAATCACGACTACAAAGTAATGATCAGGAGCTTACCCGGCAGGTCAGTAGTGTGTTGCTGTTCAATCAGTTACTACCTGAAGGCACCAGTCTGTTTGATCAGGGACAGGTAAATTCGGGCGTTGCCAACAGCGTGAGCGAGTTGATTTCAAACCAGATCAGCCGTTTGGCGTCGAATCTGAATGAAAACCTCGATATAGGCCTATCGTTTGGCGGCTTTACCAGTACCAGCACACAAAATGACAACCTGCTGAATAATCTACAGCTCCGGTTTTCGTATCGATTGCTCAACGACCGGCTGCGCATCAGTCGGGATGGCGGCTTTACGTATGGCCAGAGTCAGTACAATGCCGCCAGTCTGCTCGGCGAATGGACGCTGGAATATTTCATCACCCCCGATGGGCATTTGCGGGCCAAGGTATACAATCGAAATCAGCAGAGTATTCTAAGTCAGTACAACCTGGCCAGTACGATTACCACGGGTGGTGGTATCAGCTTGTTATACACCCGATCTTTCAACCATATTTTCGGTAGTAAGCGTACTACACCTGGGCTGGTTCCGCCAACATCTTCCAGCGAATCACTACAGTTCCCTCCCGTTCCAGGTGCCAGCCTCATCGGAAAAGGCCGGGGAGAGCTTTAATTACGGCTAGCTTCAGCTATTAAAAAACGCCTGGAAGGACTTCGATTAACTCTCTGATCGACAATACTGTATTTCATACAGACCCTATCCCTATAAAACTTTCTAACAATTTCCAGGGCAAATTCTTGCATGAGATCGTCATCTGATTTAAGTTTGTTTAAAATTAGTCTAAATAAGCAAACTACTTGCTTAGATGCTAAACGAGCTTAAGCCCTGTGCGCTGGTCATGTATCTACGTTGAGACGCGCGACTCAATCCATTGCCGGACACAGGCACTATTTCCTGCTGACTATAAAACGGACGACTATGAACTCCTGTAAACCACTCATACTCTTTGAGCAAACGGCCTTCTACATCTCCCAGTGCCAGCACTGCCAGCGTATTGGCCTGATTTACCACAATATGGTTCTGGGGTTCAAAAATGAGGAGTTCATCGGATTATGTCAGACACTTGAGTCGGTAAACTTTGATGAAAGCAGCGTCCTGCTACCCGATGGACAGTGGCACCTGATTATCAAAACGGGGCACCCGGATATCCAATTCAATTTATCACGTTCAGAGTTTGAGAGTTTTCGGGCCGGGCTGCACCAGGCATTACGGCGGATGAACTTACATCAACTTCTCCGCCTTCAGTCAAACTAGCCCACCCGCCAGCCTTTAATAGCCCTTAACCCAGATTTTACAAGTAAATGGATAACTACGTTTCATAGGTTAAAAGCGACAGCAAAGGAACCGGCCTCTGTCCGGTTCCTTTCTTAACACATTTCTTATGTATGTCAACTTCGTCAACACTGCTTGCTACTGCCCGTATTAAACTCGAAGAATGGCTGCTGGCCAAAGGGTTACGCCGGTCAGGTGAGCGATTTGCTATTCTGGAGGAGGTTTACTCCCGCGACGATCACTTCGATGCCGAAGACCTATTTAAGTCGATGCAGGAAAAATCGTACCGAGTGAGCCGGGCAACGGTGTACAATACGCTGGATGTATTTATCGAGTGCGGTTTGATCATTCGACATCAGTTTGGTGATGATGACAACGCAAAGTATCGTTACGAAAAATCGCTGGGTCGACAGCAGCATGCCCATCTGGTCTGTACGCTCTGCCATCGGGTAAAAGAGTTCTGCGACCCACGTCTGCACCTTATCAAAACAAACGTTGGAAAGTCGCTCCAATTTCAGGTTGTGTCGCACTCCCTGGTTTTCTACGGACAATGTACCGATGAAACTTGTGAGGCCAGGCTTGCCAAACGCTCAAAAGCAGACCAATCCGGAAAGAGGAAGGGGTAAAAGTGTCCATTTTATTCTTTATCTGAACAGACACTTTTCCTACAACTCCATGACTGTCTACTCCACTGACTGGCGTTTTACTCGTTTGCTCGGTTTATTGATTCTGATAGCGCTGGCAAATCCACTCGTTGCTCAGCGAACCTTTACCAATCCCATCAAAAATTCAGGCCCGGATCCCTGGGTGCTGCAAAAAGACGGCTGGTATTACTATATGAATACAACCGGCCGTAACCTTACGCTCTGGAAAACCCGGAATATGGCGGATCTGGCCAGCGCCGAAAGTAAAGTCGTATACACCCCGCCTTCCGGACAACCCTATTCGCGCGACTTATGGGCTCCCGAAATCCATTTCCTGAATGGCCGCTGGTATATCTATTTTTCAGCCGACTCACTCAATAATTTATCGCACCGGGTATGGGTTATTGAAAACCAATCGCCCGACCCTATGCAGGGCGAGTGGACGGTAAAAGGCAAAATTGGTGACAAAGCCGATCACTGGGCCATCGACATGTCGGTGATCGATTACAATGGTCAGCTTTACGCAGCCTGGTCGGGCTGGGAAGGGCCAACCAATGGTCGACAGGATATTTACATTGCCCGACTGAAAAATCCCTGGACTATTGATGGCGATCGGGTTAAGCTTTCTCAGCCTGATCTGCCCTGGGAACAGCACGGCGATGTGCCGCAGGAGTGGCAAAAAAATGGAGAAGTTCCTAAAATTTACGTCAACGAAGGGCCTGAGTTTCTACGTCATCAGGACAAACTATTCATTGTGTATTCGGCTAATGCCTGCTGGCTCGACTACTGCATGGGCTTGTTAACGTATAGTGGCAAAGGCGATCTGCTCAATCCGAAAAACTGGATCAAAAGTACAAATCCCGTGTTTCAACAAGCGCCCGATAATGGCGTATGGGCACCTGGTCATGGCGGATTTTTCCACTCAGCCGATGGTAAGCAGGACTGGATGATCTATCATGCTAATTCGTCAGCAATGGACGGTTGCGGGAACAAACGCGCCCCCCACATTCAGCCATTTACCTGGAATACCGACGGATCACCTAACTTTGGCAAACCAGCTTCCAAAAAGCCCATGCCTGTACCGGCGGAATAAATTGATAATGGATAATGATAAATGGAAAATGCATAATGAGAAGGCAACCATTATACATTTTCCATTTATCATTATCCATTGTACATTATTCATTTATTAACTCGTTGAAACAACCCTAATTAGTAGATCATGAAGCGATTATCATTTCTAGTCCTTTTCTTCATTTCCACCCTTGCTCTGGCGCAACCCACCGCACCAATCGCCCGGTGGTCGGCGGCAAAGGCAAATGCCTGGTATACCAAAGAGCCTTTTCTGGTTGGCTCCAATTATATTCCAGCCAATGCCATTAATGAACTTGAAATGTTCCAGGCTGAAAGCTTCGACCCGGCCACGATTGATAAGGAATTAGCGATGGCCCAGAGCATCGGCATGAACACGATGCGGGTGTTTCTGCATGACTTACTCTGGCAGGATGCAGCCGGTTTTACCAAACGGCTCGACCAGTTTTTGAGTATCTGTGCCAAACATAAAATTCGTCCGATGCTGGTGCTTTTCGATTCCTGCTGGGACCCACTGCCCAAACTTGGCAAACAGCACGAACCAACCCCAGGCATCCATAACTCAGGCTGGATACAAAGTCCAGGGGCCGAAGCGCTGTCTGACGTGTCGCAATATCCTCGACTGGAAGCCTATGTTAAAGGTGTAGTCGGCGCCTTTAAAAACGATAATAGGATTTTGGCCTGGGATATCTGGAATGAGCCAGATAATGGCAACGACAACAGTTATGGCCAGAATCATACGATCAAAACCGAATTGCCCAAAGCCCGCAAAATCGAAATCATTACGCGCCTGTTGCCGCAGGTTTTCCAGTGGGCGCGGGCAGCCGGAGCTACACAGCCACTCACATCCGGTGTGTGGATCTACCGAACTCCTGAGGATTGGCAAAACGCAGCCAAATGGTCGCCTATGGAAAAAGTACAGTTCGAAAATTCTGACATTATTACCTTCCACCAATATTCGAAACCCGCCGACCTGGAGAAAGTCATTCCAGCATTGGTGTCATTTGGTCGTCCAGTCATTTGTACTGAATACATGGCTCGGGGTGTTGACAGTAAATTCCAGACGCACCTGCCTATTGCTAAAAAAGCCAAAGTCGGGATGATCAACTGGGGCTTTGTGGCTGGCAAAACGCAGACGTTCCTCCCCTGGGATAGCTGGCAAAAGCCTTATGTGAATGGCCGGGAGCCAGCCATCTGGTTCCATGAAGTGTTTAAACAGGACAATACCCCAGTCGATGCGGCTGAAGTAGCTGCTATCAAACAGGCCACGGGGAAATGATTTGATTGCGTACAGAAAATTTTCAAAAAATTTACAAACGCGAACGCCTTGATTCCCAACGTATAGGTACTATCGCAAAAATTTTCTAACAACTTTTTTCAACGAACCGCTTGCACCGAATCCCTTAAACGCCTACTTTTGTGCCACGATTAAGGAAAACGGCAACGGGATCAAAATCGTAAAAGTTGGTTCGGTAGTTCAGTTGGTTAGAATACCTGCCTGTCACGCAGGGGGTCGCGGGTTCGAGCCCCGTCCGGACCGCCACTGAAAATCAAGCACTTATCAGAAATGGTAAGTGCTTTTTTGCTTCATCAGCTTTATCCCTCAACTCGATTCGACCGAGTCAGCAACAAATTTATGTCCTTACCTAAACCCGTTTACGAAAGCGTATGTCGAACAAAATTGCCATCGTAACAGGTGCTGCCCGGGGAATCGGTCTTGCTACCACAAAATTGTTCTTAGAAAATGACTGGCACGTTGCGATGGTTGACCGCGACGAAGCAGAACTCCTACTGGCCTCGGAGCAACTACCTGGCACATTGCCCATCAACTGTGACGTTTCCATTCCGGGTATAGTACAGGAAATGGTGTCGAAAGTGCTGGCCACCTTTGGGCGAATCGATGCTTTAATCAATAATGCAGGGGTGGCTGTTTTCGAGCCACTCGAAAAAACAGATTTCGACATCTGGCGAACCATTATGGCAACCAATCTGGATGGCGTTTTCCTTTGCTCTCAGGCTGTAATACCTGCGTTGAAAGAAAGCCGGGGGGCGATTGTGAACATAGCTTCCATTTCGGCGCTTCGGGCCAGCACTTTACGGGTAGCTTATGGCACTTCGAAAGCCGCCGTCGTTCATTTGACGAAACAACTGGCCATCGAATTGGGTGACTATGGTGTACGGGTCAACTGTGTTTCGCCGGGCCCGGTAAAAACAAAACTGGCCGAAGCCGTCCATTCACCGGAGATTATCAAAGCCTATTACGATGGTATTCCATTGAATCGATCAGCGACCGAACAGGACATCGCTGAGGCCGTCGTATTCCTCTGCTCGACAAAGGCATCCTATATTACCGGGCAGATGCTTGCTGTCGATGGGGGCTTCGATGCGAGTGGTGTCGGTCTGCCAGCCCTCCGGGCATCCAGAGAGAGTTAGCAGGCAAGAGTCGATACAGTATTTTGATTAACATCCCGAAAGCTTAGCGCTTTCGGGATGTTTCACTTTTAAGCTTTCTCCGCCACCAGATATACCTGTGGATCGCCCATTTGGTAGGCAATGCTTTCAGTTGAGCTATACACACCAATGGTTTTCAGCCCCATACTAGCCAAGAAGCGTTTTAGCTCAGCCAGCGTATAAACGTAGTGCTTGAAATAGTGCGTTTCGACCTGCCCGGCTTTGGTATAAACAAGCTCTGTGTTCAGGCAGCTCTCGTCTATATTGTACTCATTGCGGATATCCATCACCAGATCACCGAGGACGTAATGCTTCGTCTTTGGGAAATTGGGCAGAATACTTTCGGCAAGCAGGCCCGAGTTGATCACAAACCGAGCGCCGGTTTTCAACGCATCGGCCACTTTCTTGACAAAAATCAGCATGCCTTCGTGAGCCACATAGCCGAAACTATTTCCCATACAGTAGGCCCCGTCAAATCCGGATGGCAGTTCTAAAGTCAGAAAATCGCCCTGAATCAGGTTCATGGACAGTTTCTCGTCCGCCAGTCGGCTACGTAACGACTGAAGGAATTCGGCAGAAATATCAACACCTGTCAGGTCATATCCGCGTTTGGTCAATTCAATCGCATGACGGCCAAATCCACAGGGAATATCCAGAATGCGGGAACCAGGTGGCACATCTAATGCACTGACAAGGAAATCGACTTCCGGGAGCGTCCATTCGGGCGTAACGGCTTTTTCCCACATCTCACAGTTTACACCTGCAAAAAAATCTTCGTACCAATTGTTTTTAATGGTTGTTGTCATTGTCTTTATAAAAAGGGCAATAGCCCATGATTGTCTATTTTGCTTGTAATCAATAGGATAAATAGGAAAGTACCTCGGCGGCTGACCGATCTTTAATCCTATCTGGAAAAGTATAACGCATACAGGGACCAGCGCTAGCTAAATGGGCTACGCTGTCAGCAGAAGTGACCAGCTAAACCTGGTCTACGCACAAAAGATCAGTTTGTGACCGGACAACCGAAACATGACGAGTCAGCCGAAAATAAATCGGTCCAAATGAAGGAAGATAAAAAGTGAACCCGCGTAGGGTTCTTAGGCCATGGTAGGCACCGGCAGTGTATTTATGTACGGAGCAAAGCTAAACAATCCGTTGGCAAAAAACCAATGGCTATTGAGTGAACGGTTCACTCCGTACTGGTATGGTTAAAAACGAAAACACCCCGCAGGTTTTGGCCGTTCGGGGTGTTCGATCTATTTCGTTATTCCTGAAGCTGTTTAACCTTTTAAAGGGAATTCAAAAATGCGTGTTTTTGTCATGCTGACCGGGACGCGTAGTCGCAGGAAGCATCTTCGGCAGCAGCATTCTTTTTAGCTATCGAAGATGCTTCCTGCGACTACGCGTCCCGGTCAGCATGACAAAAAAGCTACCCGGTTTTAATGAAATTTGAAAAGTTTAAACAGCTTCCCTATTTAAGCGAATAGGCTTTTACTGTATTGTGGAAAAAAGTAGGAACAAAGAGCATCTGCCTGCTGGCACTATAGCCGATGTCGGCCGAATTAATTTTTTCTTTCGACGTATCCAGCTTCAGCTCCGTTTTTCCATCGGGTTCGATCGACCAGATCTTACCGGCCCATTCCGTAACTACATATTTTTTGTTGCCAAGGGCCACAATGCCGTCAATTCCGCCCATGCCTGAGGCAAGCGTAGTCAGTTTTTTCGTGGCTGGGTCCATCGACAACAACGAGCCATCGCCGTTGCCAATCAGCAGTTGATTGTTTTCAAACAAGAGTCCATTGGGTCCCTTCAAAGGAGCTCCTGCCAGAACCAGGGCAGGCTTTCCGTTGGTAATAGCCCAAACCTTACTGTCGTTCGAGTCAGAGACATACACGATACCTTTCTGAGTATCGATGGCAATGTCGTTGAGGAACTTAGCCCCTTCAACTGGGTATCGGTTGAGGATTTTGCCGGTTGCCAGCGACACTTCAGCCACCTGGGTCATTTCCGTAACATACAGTTTGTCGCCCAGGATACCCATTCCCTTCGTCGAGTTAAGGCCTTCGGTGAATTTCAACTTAATCACCTTGCCATCCATACCTACCTTGGCGAGATAGCTGCCTTTATTTTCCAGCGTTGGATTGCCATTGATACAGGCCACGTAGAGCACATTTTTGGCCGGATCAACCAGCACGCATTCAGGCGTTCGGAGGGTTGTATCGGTTTCCCAAACCGGCTTTAAATTCACTGTTTGTGCCTGAGCCATAGTCGTGCAGGCAATCATACTCATACAGGCAATAAAGAACGTTTTTCGCATCGATCGGTTGGTTTTGAGGAATAAAAAGATGCTATCTGAAGGCAATTGCAATAGCGCGACCAATCTATCAAATTTCTGCCAAATAACCGCTGCCCTGCCTGTAGCAGAACGGCTCAAGCTCATTTATCTGAGCGTATGGCAAACGCTTCGAAAAAGATTTTTCAGGGATGCAACCTGCCAGAATCGGTTTGCATCTACCGGTTAAAACCAGTTTTTTAACTCATTAAATTAGCCAACCAATGACCCGTTGTCTCTTAGCAATCTGCCTTCTCGTGTCTATAAGTTCCTGTTCATTCACCAGACAGTGGCAGGGAACCTCAAACAACCAACACGCCAAAGCCAGCTTTAAAGAATTGAGTGGCAAGCAGACCTTTTCCCTGCATGTACCCGAAAATGATATCTATCTGGCCTATCAGTTTACCGAAACGGATGGCGACATGACAGCATCTGTAAAATCGCCATCAGCCACCCTGTTCCAGAAGAAAATCAATACGTCCGAAGCCAACAGTCTTCATTTAGTGAACCAGAAAGGAGCCGAGTATACGGTAACCATCAAAGGGAAACGGGCATCGGGTGCCTTCGACGTTCGGTTTGTAGCTACGCCGAATTGATGGGTTAACCTCGCCGACGCGTCGGACCGTCCCTAGCCCGCTCCTAAAATTGCTCTACATTAAATAACCACCGAATTCAACCAAACCCTATCAGCCCACAGCTAAAGCGGTGGGCTGATAGTTGTTATTTCTGCGATTAATTACCTCAAATCAATATCAGGCATTCCCCTGCTAGATATAGGCAATACAATCCATTTCGACCAGTGAATCACCGGGAACGCCACCGTAAACGGCTACCGTTGTCCGAACAGGGGGCTTAGCTCCGAAACGCCCTTTGTAGACTTCGTTCATGGCTTTGTAGTCGTTCAGATCGTGAAGGAACACGCTGACTTTCAAAACCTTTTCCATCGACGAACCGGCTTTAATCAGTTCTTTCTCCATTGCCTTCAGCACTTCGTCGGTATGCACTTTGATGTCGCCTTCTTTGTGATAGCCTATACCAGCCACAAATACCAGATTCCCCAGCTTGGTTGAGCTCGAAAAGAGTGGTATATCCTGATGGTTTACGACGTTGAAG
Source organism: Spirosoma gilvum (assembly GCF_054776815.1). NCBI lineage: Bacteria > Pseudomonadati > Bacteroidota > Cytophagia > Cytophagales > Cytophagaceae > Spirosoma > Spirosoma gilvum. The sequence continues at coordinate 27,357 of NZ_BAAHBH010000005.1, forward strand.
ACTTCTTTTTCGGGGGCAGCATCAGCGGCCACAGCTTGGGTCGTAGCACCCAGACCAATGGCTCCGGCGGCTGAGGCAAATAGGCGTTTTAAGATGGAACGGCGTTCGGTTTTCATACGATACTCAATCAGTTATAAGTTACTTTTTACGTTTATCAAGTGGTTGCAGAATAAGGTAAACCCAGTATTAATTTAACCCCAATGGACTGACGATCCCGTTCAGGTCATAGACGATCTTTCCTCCTTTGATTGTCATTTCGCATTCAAACTTTTGCTTCGCCATCAGTTTGTAGCCCGTTTTATCATATAATCCAAAACTACCCTGTCGCATACTCAGGATGGCGACATCGGCAATGGCCCCTACCGACAAATGGCCCAGGTTTTCACGCTTGATGACCTGCGCGGGTGTCCAGGTGCTGGCTCTGATCACACTGGGAATATCCTCGCCCATCGCTACGAATTTCGACATGATACTAAGCATGTCTTTCATTGAGCCATTCATACTGCCCGTGTGCAGATCGGTGCTGATGGTGGTGGGGTAGAATTTGCTTTTAAGAGCCGGAATCGCCTGCGAGAAATTGAAGCTGGCTCCGCCATACCCCACATCAAACACAATGCCCCGTTTGCGAGCTTCCCAGATGAACGGTTTTACCTTACCCGTTTCTTCATCGACAATCGTTTCCCGGACATTGTTAGGCAAGAGCGTGTACGTATGCGTGAAAATATCGCCCGGCCGCAGGTGCTTCAGAAAGAGATCTTCCAGTGGCAACGGGGGATGACTTCCGCCAAAATCGACCATAACCGGAACGCCCGCTAAGGTTCCAGCCTGTACCGCATGATCGACGGGAGCCCAGCTTGCCCCCTGAAAGTGAGCCACTTTAAAGCCGACGACGTCGTTTTTGTTTCCCATCGCAACGCGGGCTGCCTGCTTTGGGTCCATGTCGGTGGTATCCTGCTCGAATTTACCTCCACGCATCCCCTCACCTACGATGTTCAGAAACGAGAGCACCCGCGTTTTGGCCGTCAGAATGATGTTTTGCTTAAACGTTTCGAAGGATTTCCAGCCTGCGCCCCCCGCATCGACAATCGTTGTGACGCCAGTTCGGAACGTAAAGCCATCCGGCGCTACGGCGGTGGCGCCATTGCTCAGGTAATGATTAGGTTCGGTACCGTAAAATACGTGCCCATGCAGGTCGATCAGGCCGGGGGTTACGTACATACCTTTCGCATCGACAACCTGCTTCGCCTGACTAGCATCGATCGTTTTCGCGACCTGGCTGATTTTGCCATCCGTTATGGCCACATCCATGATGGCATCGATGTTATTCTTCGGATCGATCAGGTGCCCTCCTTTGATAACAATACTATATGACTGGGCATCAACCGTATAGCTCGCAAGACAGAAAAAGAAAAGGAATAGAAAAAGTTTTTGCATAAACAGTTTGGGTTTACAGTTCAAACCAGCCTCTCTCCCCGTGTCTGTGTCCTCACAGACACCTGTGCAAGAGCAATTATTACCATCCGGTGTGGTGTCTGTGAGGACACAGACACGGGGAGAAGTCGGGACACCCAGCTTGAAACAGAAAACAGGTTAAACCGCTCCTTTGGCGAGTTCTTCTTTAAGGCGGGTGGCTACGATTTTTTCTTCGCCGGGCTTCAGCATCCAGGCCGTCATGCCAATGGTTTTGCCGTCGCTAACGATTTCGATAGACGGTGTGCCGTTCCGTAATCCATCCTGCACTGCTTTGGCCGTCAGATTCACTTTGGCCGTATCCCAGCTAATACGCAGCGTGGGTGTGTGATTACCCAGCTCGGGCGCAAATGTTTCCACACTTACCCCTTTCACACTTTTAGCCGCATTGGCAATGTGGGCGGCCCGTTCTTCCAGCATTTTCCAGTCCTTGTCCTGATCGCGGGCAATAAACTTTTCGAGGGCGATGTACATACCCAGAATTTCTTCCTTGTTGACCTTCATCCCCCGACCGATGGTTGAACCACGTGGGGGCATGCTGAGTCGGGCCGCATCGATGTAGGCTTTTTTGCCCATCAGTAAGCCCGCACTTTGTGGCCCACGCATGGCCTTTCCGCCCGATACGCAGACCAGGTCAAAACCCATATCGTTAAACTTCCACAGGTTTTCGACGGGCGGCACATCGGCAGCAATGTCGATCATGGTTGGGATATTGTGCTTTTTCCCCAATTCGACCCACTGCTGGTGCATAATTTTGCCCTTATCAGACTGGATATTTAAAAACCAGAGCATCGCCGTTTTCGGGTTGATCGCCTTTTCAAGCTCGTCAACGGTTTCTATAAAGACGATTTTACAGCCCGTGTTCATCAGCGCGTGTGAGTAGCCGACGTTGTGTCCCTTTTGCACGATCACCTCCGATTTGATGTCGGTGCCTTCGAGATGCGGGAGCTGCTCTACCTTTTTCTGGTCCATACCCGTCAGCACGCCAGCCAGCCCCAGGGTCATAGCCGAAAAACAACCAGCCGTCACTACTGCCGATTCGGCATGGGTCAGCGCGGCAATTTTTTCACCCACTTTGGTCTGGACATCATCCAGCATCATAAACTCTTTCGATGATGCCAGGATGGTGTTGACCACGTCCTCATCCATGAGCGAACCCGTCATGGCCGTATAGGTACCGGCAGCGTTGATAAAGGTTCGGATACCCAGTTCTTTCACCAGATTCCGGGGAGCCAGTGCCGGAGCTACCAACGTAGAGGCAACGGACGCTCCCTCTCCGAAAAGACCGCCAACCAGCGGCATAGCCGATAAGTGTTTAATTAATGTTCGTCTGCTGATCATGATTGGTTAAATTCTGTACTGTTGAAGAAATATATTGCCAGGTTAGCGTGTCTTATGGGATGTTGAGCGTTGAAGGCATTAAAACACTATGTTATTTCATGTGTAAGCGACCACCTACGTTTTGTTTGGTGCAATTTTTTGTCATTCCGACGCAGGAGGAATCTCAAGTTTGAAAAATGAGAGATTTGAGATCCTCCTGCGTCGGAATGACAAAATCTCTCATTTTTCCTTTCTTGATGTGGAGTCAGCTACTCATAGCTGACGGGTGAGGTTTATCAAAACCGAACCAAACGAGTTTTGAGAAACCTCGCTGGTCGGTTAGAAGTAACCGACCTCACTAAACATCCTAGCGACAAGAAAGCCATCCTTTATGATAACCCATTAAAAAAGAGGAAGGTACACAAAAAATACCCTTATCGTCCGCGCACGTTTCTGACATGTATGTATGCAATGGAAGCAAGGCTATTTTAACCGTATAGACCTAATTAGACATACGCAATGCAATCCATTTCGATCAGCGAATTGCCCGGTACACCTGCACGCGGGGCAACGGTTGTCCGAACTGGCGGTTTGAGGCCAAAGCGACCTTTAAAGACTTCATTCATGGGTTTATAGTCTTTCAGATCGTGGAGATAAACATTCACTTTCAAGACTTTTTCCATTGATGAGCCTACTTTGACCAGTTCTTTCTCCATTTCTTTCAGCACATGGTCGGTATGAGCTTTGATATCACCCTCAAAATGAGCACCTATACCGAAGAGGAAAATCAGATTACCCAGTTTCGTGGTACTCGAATACAAGGGAACGTCCTGATTCAGCTCCTGGTCAGCCAGGTTGTGCTCGGCAGCGATCGTTTTCGGAGACGCTAAGCTAGGGGTGGATACAGCCAGCCCAGTCAGGCTGGCTGCTGAAGCGAAAAGTCGTCTTAAACTGGAACGGCGGTGCAATTTCATACGTATCTGTTCGTGGTTTTCGGTATTCGGCTTCTCCCTGTGTCTGTGAGGACACAGAAACTCATCCGGATGGTAACGATTGCTGTCGCACGGGTGTCTGTGAGGACACAGACACTGGAAAAAACCATGAACCGAAGCGCTATTTTTTACTTATCCCACCAAACCACACTCGACAGGGCATTGGTACCGCCCTGACGGGTACGGGCATCAATGAAGTTGGTTTTGTTATACGTTTCTTCCGAATCGGGGATTACGAACCGTGTCGGAATTTTGCCGCCCGTCAGATTGCCCGGATAATTGGTTGGAGTCAGCACAGGGTAGCCGGTACGGCGCCAGTTTGAGAAGATTTCATATTCATCTTCCAGAAAAAGAGTGACCCATTTCTGCGTACCGATCTGCTCCATCTGCTGGGCTACGGTACCTCCTGCTTTGTACGGATTGGCGGCCAGATAGGCATTGATTTTCGCATCGGAAATAACGCCACCCGTTCCGAAAAGTGACCACTGACGCATACCCGCTTTGACTGCGTTCGTATAAGCGGCTTCGGCCGTACTACCTGTATACCAGCCCCGAACGGCGGCTTCGGCCAGCAACAGATACATTTCGGCATTGGTCATCACCAGCAACGGCGCACTGTATTTCAGTATCGTATTCGGATTAGGCTCCGAATACGAATTGAAATTCGCAGGCAGGTTGTTGTAGGCGGCATTGGGCATACCACTTTGCAAGGCTGTGGTCGTATCGGCCGTAAATGTTTTGTTATCCGTAGTGGTCCACACAATCGAGATCACATTCAGGCGAGGGTCTTTCGTTCCTTTCAGATAATCGATCAGCGTTTTGGCAAACTTCCCTCCTTCTACGTTGTCGCCACCGGGCGTTACGTAATCGGTGCTGAGCAATCCACTGGCAATAAAATTCCGGCTGGCCGTTTGTGAACCATCCACATAGGCAATCGTAGCCCGATCAGCATCGTCCAGAATCACCCCACCGGCAATGGCTTTCTGTACCCAGGATTTGGCCGTCGTTGGGTCAACTTCGGTCAGGCGCATACCCAGGCGAAACATCAGCGAATACGCGAATTTTTTCCACTTGGTCACGTCGCCCCCAAACATCAGATCGGCATTTCCGAAGGTTGCTTTGGTTGCATCGAAGGCCGCAATCGACTCCTCAAGCTCTTTCAGCAGGTCGGCATAGATAGCCTGTTGGGTGTCGTATTTGGGGCTATAATTCTTATCCGACAGGGCTTTCCCCGCGTCGAAATACGGGATGTCGCCGTAGATGTCGGTCAACCGGTGGAACATATACGCTTTCCAGATCCGAGCCGCCGAAAGCTTATTGACATTGGCCGCATTGCCTGAAACCGCATCGATCACCTGATGAATCGAGATAATCGATCCCTGTCCGGCTAGGGTTCCAGCGTAAGCATTCCAGTTACCGGTCGAATAGCTGTAGTTGAAATATTTATCCCCAGCAGCAGGCACCTCTTTATAGGTTGCAAAGTGCTGCATCGACTGGCCGATGGTCAGATAAGCGGCACCGGTAAAGTTGGTGCTCACCCCATCCAGTTGGGCGCGGGTAAACAGATATTCGGGAACTACCGAAGAATATTTATTGGGGTCTACGTTCATTTCCTCAAAACCTTTGTCGCAGGACGTCAAAAGCAGGAATAACGGAGCCACATAGCCTATTTTTTTGATCAGACTCTTCATGGTCAGAATGGTATCAGGTTAGAATTTCACTTGCAAGCTTACCCCAAGGCTACGGGTTCTGGGTACCCCAAAGGCTTCCAGACCCTGGGCGTTCGTGCTGGTATAGCCCGACTCTGGATCGAAATACTGATTCTTCTTGTCCTTGTACAGAATAGCCAGATTTCGGGCCACAAATGAGATCGAGGCCGATTGCAACTTCAGGAACGACAGTTTGCTAACAGGCAGGTTATAGCTCAGGATAACCTGACGGAGTTTCACGAAATCGTTGTTGAACATGAACATAGCCGTGTAATTCTTGTCGTTGTCGTAATAGGTATCGACATCTTCTTTGGCCCAGGTTTTGGTAAACGGCGCACCTTCTGGGGTTACACCCGTTACGGTAACGCCCGTTTCACGACCAGGAAGTGTTTCCTGCGGCAGGCCGAAGCGATACGCATATTGGTACAGGTTCGAATACACGATGCTGCCAAACTTACCGTCGACCAGTATGTTGAGCGAGAAGTTTTTATAGCGGAAGTTGTTGGTGATACCCATCGTTAGCGGAGGAGTGCCCTGCCCAATCTCTTCCAGGTCGCCCCGAACGGCATAGCCGCTGGCCGTGTTGAACACCACATTGCCATTCGCGTCAGTCTTTTTCCGATAGCCCCACACCGTTCCATAAGACCGGCCCAGCATGTTACGAACCAATCCACCACCGACACCCGTTCCGACATCGATGCCTGTCAGTCCATCGGCCAGTCGTTCGATCTTGCTTTTGTTGTAGGCCATGTTGTAGCTTACATCCCAGCTAAAATCGGAATTGCGAATCGGGGTTCCAGTCAGCAGCAGCTCTATCCCTTTGTTGCTCAGCTCACCCACGTTTAGCAAGGCAGAGGTATAACCCGACGAAAGTGCGATGTTCGAGGTCACGATGTCGTCGGTCGTCTTCCGGTTGTAGAACGTCAGGTCGATACCCAGTCGATTGTTCAGGAATTTGGCTTCAATACCGCCTTCATAGGTTGTCGAGGTTAGCGGTTTCAGGTCGGGGTTTGGCACCTGCGACGACGACAGCACCTGTACCGGACGGCCATTATGTCCACCCTGCTGCATCGAATAATACTGGTAAATCTGGTAGGCGTTAACCGTAGCTCCCCCCACCTGTGCAAACGACGCCCGCAACTTGGCAAAGCTCACCGCTTTCGGTAACCGGAAGGCATCCGACAGGATAAACGAGCCCCCAACCGACGGGTAGAAAATGCTGTTGCTCTTTGGATTCAGCACCGAAAACCAGTCCTGACGACCGGACAGGGTCAAAAATGCGAGGTTTTTATACCCGAAGTCGACCGAGCCGAATACCGAATTGATGGCACTTTTCATGTACGTCGGTGTGGTCGTTGAGGTAGCCAGGTTGGTATAGCTGTAGAAATACGGCACCGTAAACTCACTACCGGCAATCAATGTCTGGTCGTAGATAGACCGCTGGGCATTGGCCCCTAACAGGGCTGAAAAACTCAGGTCCGATAGCAGGTTGGTGTTGTAGTTCAGGGTCAGCATGCCGTTGGTTTCCGAAGCGCTGGTCTTCCGGGCTTCGTAGGTTCCCAGAGGCTGGTAGGCGTTATTCGTTGGCTGCACGTACTCCGACTGGAAGTTGTAAAAGTCCTGGCTGACACTGCCTTTCAGATACAGATTGTCCAGGATGTCGTACCGGATGCTTCCCTGGCTGATGAACCGATTTTTGGTATCGTCGTTTTTGAATTTATTGACCACGAAATACGGGTTTGGGGCCGCCGGAACCGGGTTCCACTCCATTTCTTTCCCCGTCACCGGATCATAACCCGGTGCCAGGCTGCGAATGTCAACTACGTTAGCCACCAGATACGTAGCCCAGTGTGGGTTCATATCGGCATACCCCACTTTGGGTCGGTTGGTCGCTTCTTCGTAGTTGTACTGGAATACCGTTTCGATGCTCAGTTTTTTACCTAGAAACGCGTTCAGGTTCAGGTTCGCAATCCGACGGGCGAAGGACGAGTTGGGTACAATGCTGTTCGACTGCGTGTTGTTCAAACCTAGTCGGAAGTTGACTGACTCATTTCCACCCGTGAACGCTACTGAATTGATGTAGTTGCTGCCCGTCCGGTAGAAGTTTTTCAGATTGTCTTTCTGGGGTGAATACGGATGCAACTGCCCGTCGACCTGAATCGTTGGCTGGCCATCCATCCGGGCACCATACGACAAACGGCCCGTACTTTTGGCTTCAGTAACGGTCGTTGGCTTTTTACCATCCAAACCCTGACCAAATTCATACTGCCAGTTCGGAATTACGGCGATACTTTCGAAGGTGGTGTTGCTGTTGATTTCCACCCCTACCCCTTTCTGACCACGGCCTTTTTTGGTCGTAATCAAAATAACCCCGTTCGACGCCCGAGCGCCATACAACGCAGCTGCGGGTCCGCCTTTCAATACGCTAATCGACTCAATATCATCGGGGTTAATCCCGCCAATACCATCGCCCCGGTCAACGTTCATGCCGTTTCCATCGGCTGTTGTTCCCCCACCTGGAATGCTGTTGTCCATCGGCATTCCGTTAATCACATACAACGGCTGGTTGTTCCCATTCAATGAACCATTGCCCCGAATGACGATCCGGCTGGAGCCACCAGGCCCTGTAGCCATCCCTGTTGCGTTGACACCAGCAATTTTACCCGTCAGGGCGTTGGCCACGTTGTTTTCGCGGGCCTGTGTAAACTCGCTCCCCTTCACTTCCGATACGGCGTAGGCCAGCGCTTTTTTCTCTTTCGAAATCCCCAGCGCCGTTACAACCACTTCACCCAGGCTCGTTGCCCCTTCTTTCAGGCTTACATCGATTACGGACCGCCCCCCCACGGCGATTTCCTGCGCCGTAAAGCCGATGTACGAGAAAATAACTGTAGCCTGCCCATTGGTGAGGTTAAGCGAGTACTTCCCCTCACCATCCGTTACCGTACCTTTCGTTGACCCTTTTTCCAGGATAGTTACGCCGGGAAGCGGCTGTCCATCACCAGCATTGGTCACTTTTCCGGAAATCGTCTGCGCAAATGTGGCAGCGCATCCCAACCAGAGTGTCATCAGGAGCGTACCCAGTCGGGTAGGCCAATGTCGTAGCATATAGTTCATAAGCATACACGTGGTTAAATGTGATTAGTTAGGTTAATACTTGAAAGAGGCCCTCTTGCAAATACTGCAATAATTATTTGCAATATTTGCACAAGTATACGGATTAAAAAAGCCTGAAAGCAATTTTTATTCGCCTTTTTTGCAAGTACACTTGTGAATTGTATGCAAAATGTGCGCTTTTATCGCTATTTATATAACAAACCTAAAAATCATGCAAATTTTGCAGAAGGAGATATGGTATACGGTTTTGAGGTTCGGTGACTGACGATCCTCCGTGGTCTGTGTCCTTACAAGCCACCTGTGCGACAGCAGGATTAGCCTGACGGAAGCGTGTCCTGTGAGGACACAGGCTACGGTGAAGACATGCCAGTCACCGTAAACTATTTGCTGCAATAGGTTAGAGTTGAAGTAGTTTTTTCTTTTACGTTTCTAGTAACTGTTCCCCGACGTCACGTATGTCTATAGCCTTTTTAAAAGACGAGCGCAAAGACCTTATTATCAAGCAAATAAACCTCCACACGCGCGTTAGCCTGACGGATTTAGCCAGTACCTTACATGTATCGGAAGACACCATCCGGCGCGACATCAATGATTTGTCGGACGAAGGGAAGTTGATAAAAATTCGCGGTGGGGCTATGTCGAAAGCCTATCACCATTCCTCGCAGATTCAGGAAACCTATTCCCATACTAACAAAAAGGTCATTGCTGAAAAGACGCTGACGTTACTTCGGGATGGCATGTTGATTCTGATGGGGGGAGGCACTACCATACGGGAGTTCATAAAGCTAATCCCTGCCGATCTGCGGGCTACATTTATCACCGTAAACCCATTGACAGCGGTTGAGCTACTCGACAAGCCCAATCTGGAAATCATTATGATCGGTGGGCAAATTTCCCGCTATAGCCAGATGAGTGTGGGCGGTGAGGTGTATCAGCGACTATCGGAACTACGGGTAGATTTGTGCATTATGGGTACCAATGCCATCGACGCACGCGAGGGACTTTCGGATTCCGATTGGGAAACTGTACAGGCCAAAAAAGCGATGATCCGGGCGGCTCAGAAAGTAGCCGTGTTGTGTATTTCGGAGAAAATGAACAGCGTGATGCGAATGAAAATTGCCGACCTGGATCAGGTAGATTACCTCATCACTGAACTCCCTGCCGATTCCCCACAGCTTGCTCCCTACCAGGGTGGCAAAACGACTGTGCTGTAAGAATTGCGTTAAACGCAAAGAGCGCTAAGAGCTATGCAAAGATCGCACAGAAGAAAAGACTTAGCGTTTCCTTGCGCAACTCTTTTCTGTGAGGTCAGATGCTTACATCTGACCAGCGAGGTTTCTCAAAACCTCATGTATAGTTTATCGTTCGGTTTTGAGAAACCTCACGGGTCGGGTATAAGAACCCGACCTCACGAAACAAGCAATCTACCCTCACAACCATTTTTTATAAAACGCCAGAATATCGGCTCGCATGTCAGCCGTTTCCTGATGGCCAACATCGTAAATCCGTAACTTCCATGCCGATGGGGCTCCATCCTGTTGATAAATGACTTTGAGATTTTTGTCAATTTTCTCCAGACCATCGACAGGAGTCAGTTTATCATATCGCCCGGCTAATCCAAAATGCGGTCGTGGTGAAATCAGTCCGTTGATGGAGGAGGTGGTAAAATGATTCAGTAAGTCCGGCACGTAATAGTAAATCCCGTGCAGCCCCAGTCCTTTGGCAGCGATCAGCGACTGATAATCAGTCAAACAACAGAGGTCTACACATACCTTTATCCGCTCGTCGAGGGCAGCCAGCCACCAGGCCATCGTGCTCCCCATCGACATGCCCATCGTTGCGATTCGTTTCGGGTCTATTTCGGGTCTGGTTTGCAGGTAGTCCAGTGCTCGCAGGTTATCGTACACCATCATGCCCCATAGCACCTGTCCATGCCAGAGCATTTCCTTGAAGGTATCCTGCTCACCACGCGCCCGTCGTTCGCCAAAGCACCAGCTATCGATACACAAACCAGCGTACCCTTCGCGCGCCAGAGCCAGTGCGTAGGCGGGTTGCTGCATCTCAGGCCGTCCACGCACAAACTCTTCCTTACCAACCTCATACTGCCCAAAGTGTGAATGATTAAACAGGACCACAGGCAATTTACTGGTTGCTTTCTTCGGTCGGGTAAAATAGGCAGGTACCTGTTCGATACCATTCAGATCCAGCAACAGCTTTTCGATAATCAGCTCATCCGTTTGCCGGGTTTCGACCAGCTTTACAGAAATGGCCCGATGCCGATCCGGTAATTTACCGAGCAATTTATATAACTCCGTCCGTTGGGCTTTTTTGTCGGGAGCAGACGGTTTAGGCGATTCGTGGCTGGTCATGGGCTGGTGTTGCGAACCGGTCGATGGATTTATCGGGAAGTTCAGGCTACAAAGGCCAATCAAGACAGGTACTATCCAACGTTTCCTGAACATAGTCTTTAAGTCAGCTTATTTCCGATAAAAACAGATTTCGTCAAAAGTTACTTGTGATTCATGGACGAATGCATTTTCGTTGAATCTCTAATCAAGTTGGGCTATAAATGAGTTTAGTCTAAAACCGTCGTTTCGTAGACAGCTGTGCCACGGTTCAGTATGATTCTAGGTTAAACCTTGGCACGGCTGTCTACGAAACGACTGTTCAAATCATTACATCTTCAAACGATCCCGATTATGGCAACCAACCGACTTGTTATCGTGACTGGCTTTGGGACGCATAACCCCTCAGGCTGGACACGCGCGTATCTAAATGTCAGTGAGGAAGAAGCCGTCAGACGCTACAAAGAGCATTTTAAGGATAAAGACCGACCCCGAGTCGATATTGTTGACTTTGACGATGAAATCGCCCTATCGGTAGGTCCAACGAGTCAAGTTATTGTGACTGGCTGATAAGTAATAGCCGTGCCACAGTTTAACCTAGCGCAATAAAGAACCGTGACATGGCTTTCCGGCATACCTCTATCATAGATCCAGCGCCAGTTGCCCTGCGGCCGCCGACTCAGTCTTAAAGCTGGACAATGAAATACCTAACAGGCGAACTCCTTTAGGCAACGGCTGTAGGGCAGTCAATAAATCATGACTAAGCTGGGACAGCATTGATTGACTCGTTAGAAACCCCGTTGCGGTTCGGCTGCGGGTGATCTGCTGAAAATCAGCGTATTTCACTTTCAGCGTCACCGTTCGCCCCAGTATGCCTGTCCGTTCGCAATACGACCATACGCTGTTGATCAAGGGCTCCAGTTCGGCCACCAAATCGGCGTGTTCGGTCAGGTCCCGATCGAAGGTTGTTTCTGAACCGACTGATTTCCGTTCGCGATCGAGTGTAACAGGCCGATGATCAATAGCTCTGGAAATATTGAAATAATGGTGTCCGACTTTACCGAAATGCTGCGTTAGAAACGCTTCGCTTTGCTGACGCAGATCCAATCCGGTGTAAATGCCCAACTGATTCATTTTGGCCGCTGTAACCCGGCCGATGCCATGAAACTGCCCCACGTCCAGCTTCTCAACAAATGCCAATCCCTGATGGGGCTTGATCACAAATAACCCATCCGGTTTACGATAGTCCGACGCCAGTTTTGCCAGGAATTTATTGTACGAGACCCCGGCCGATGCCGTCAGGCTGGTTTCATTTCGGATCTGCTCTTTGATTACCTGGGCGATTTGTGTAGCCGTCATATTGGCCTCCAGACTATCGGTCACGTCCAGATAAGCTTCGTCCAGCGAAAGCGGTTCGATAAGTGGTGTGAACTGGGCAAAAATGGCCCGGATCTGGCTCGAAACAGCTTTATAAACGTCAAAACGGGGTTTTACAAAAACCAGATCGGGGCATTTGCGAATCGCAATGGACGATGCCATAGCCGACCGAACCCCAAACTGACGCGCTTCATAACTGGCAGCTGCCACCACACCGCGTTGCCAGGAACCGCCTACCGCAACGGGTTTACCACGCAGTTCAGGGTTATCGCGCTGTTCGACAGATGCATAAAACGCATCCATGTCAATGTGAATAATTTTCCGGATTGCAGGCTGTTCCATTGAGTCGCTCGTACCAGGTATAATATACGAAAAATCACTCAGTTTCCCAAGCCCTATGAGAGGCTGCCCACTGAACGATTACCAGCCTACCTGTTCGCCACCGGACAGCAGATGTACGATTTCGGACACCCTCCAAACAGGTATATCTGTTCTGAAAGCCGTTAAACGCTCTTTTTAGAAGTTGGCAAAGCATTTGTTCTACAAAAGTTGAATTTATTGAATTGGATATGAAACGTACGTATCTGGGGGAGTTCGAAGAAGTGGTATTGCTGACGGTGGCGGTGTTGCATGAAAGCGCCTATGGCGTTGCCATTACCGACGAACTGGATCGACAAACAGGTCGCTCGGTGAGTATAAGCGCGGTACATGCGGCCCTGCATCGGCTCGAAGAAAAAGGCATGCTCACCTCGCATATGGGCGATGCAACGGCCGAACGGGGTGGACGGCGGAAGCGGCTGTTTACGGTTACGGCGCTGGGCAGCCGCACCCTGCACGACATCCGGGCCATGCGCGACCAGTTATGGAACTCCATTGCTCCGAATGCCCTACCTGCCATCAGCCTATGAAACCGAACCGTCGGACTGATCCGCCCCGCTTCGCTGATCGACTGCTCGAATGGTTTTGCACTCCTCACCTGCTGGAGGAAGTGCAGGGCGATTTATACGAGCGTTATCAACGGGATTTGCTGCTCGTCGGCCAAGCGCAGGCCAACAGAAATTATATCCTCAATGTGCTACGTTTTTTTCGACCCTTTGCACTGAAACGACAACCTACTGCGTATCCAAAACCTTTTTTCCTCAATCCTGTCATGCTGCGGAATTATCTTAAAATTGCCTGGCGAAATCTGATTCAGAATCGATCATTTTCGGCTATCAACAGTATGGGACTAGCGCTGGGCATGGCCACCAGTCTGCTTATTTTTCTCTGGATTCGGGACGAATTCAGCGTGGATGCCTACCACGTTAACAACCCACACTTGTACACCGTTATGGAGCGCCAGTTTTACGACGGCAAAGTCGACGTGGGGTCCGGTACACCGGCTCTGCTGGCCGACGAGTTGAAAAAAGCGTTTCCAGAGATCGGCTATGCAGCCAGTTTATCGTGGGAGCAACAGCACACTTTTTCTGTAGGTAACAAACTGAACAATGAGCAAGGCCGCGCTGCCGGAGCCGATTGGTTTACTATGTTTAGTTTTCCTTTATTGGCTGGCACTGCCGAAACAGCCCTCAACGCTCCTAACAATATTGCCATTTCCCACAAACTGGCCCAGAACTACTTTGGTAGCCCTCAGGAAGCGATTGGTAAAAGTATTCGTCTGGACAATACCGACGATTATCAGGTCAGCGCCGTTTTTGAGGACATCCCAGCGAACAGTTCAGAAACGTATGATTATCTACTGAGCTGGCAGGATTTTCTTAAGCGAAACGAATGGCTCAAGGACTGGGGCACTAATGCTCCCAATACCCGTATTCAGCTCCGAACCGACCGAAACGGTATTTCGGCCGATCCTGTCCGGCTGGAAGCTAAATTAAAGGCGTTTTTAAAACGCTACAACCCCCGCCTGGGAAAAGATGGGTCTGATATTCAGCTATTTCTGCAACCGTATCAGGATACGTACCTCTACTCCAACTTCAAAAATGGGTATCAGGATGGTGGACGGATCGAGTATGTTCGGTTGTTTGGTATTGTGGCGGCCTTTATTCTGCTGATTGCGTGCATTAATTTCATGAATCTGGCCACTGCCCGCTCGGTCAAACGGGCTCGGGAAGTGGGCGTTCGGAAAGTTGTTGGAGCCGCTCGTGGTTTACTGATCGGACAGTTTATTGGTGAAGCCCTGTTACTTACCGGTATCGCACTGGTTATTGCCCTGGTGCTGACAGGGTTACTACTGCCTACATTTAACACCCTGACGAACAAGCACATTCGCTTTCCATTCACCAATATAACCTTCTGGCTTACGCTGGCAGGTATGACACTCCTAACCGGTTTCATTGCGGGCAGTTACCCGGCTCTGGTTCTATCGTCGCTAAACCCAATTCGAGTGCTAAAGGGAACCATACGCTTTGGGCCAGGAGCACGGTTGTTTCGCCAAAGCCTGGTTGTCTTCCAGTTTACCTTATCTGTATTGCTTATCATCGGAACCATCATTGTGTACCGGCAGATCAACTTCATTCAAACCAAGAACCTGGGCTATGACCGAGAGAACCTGATTTACCTTCGCGCACAAGGCGACCTGGCTGCCAACTACCCTACCTTTAAACAGGAACTCCTGCGAATGCCGGGGATTCAGACAATTACGTATATGGATGGTACGCCTACCAGCACATTCGGGAGTACCGGCAATGTGCAGTGGCCTGGTAAAGATCCTAAAGTGAATGTTCATTTTCAGTTCTCCACGGTCGATTACGACTTCACCAAAACCCTGAAGGTCAAGCTAAAAGGGCGGGATTTTGCGAGAGATTTCGGCCTGGACTCAATCAATTACCTTATCAATGAAACGGCTGCCCGACGCATTGGCTATCAGAGTCCGATTGGCAAACCCCTGACCTTATGGGGCAAACCCGGTACAATTGTCGGCATTATCGAGAATTTTCATCAGAATTCGCTCCATGTTGCTATTGAGCCGATGATTGTCAAATTAAGCCCGAAGGCTGCGGGTAAAAATATCATCGTCCGTACCCAGCCGGGACAGGCCAAACAGGCACTGGCAAGCCTGGAAACTGTCTGGCAGCAGATAAACCCGAAATTTCCGTTCACCTATACTTTTGCCGACCAGTCGTTTCAGAAGCTCTACCGTAGCGAAACTATGATCGGATCATTGGCTAATTATTTTGCGTTCCTGGCCATTTTCATTTCCTGTTTAGGTCTGTTTGGCCTGGCTACTTTTATGGCCGAACAGCGTACGAAAGAAATTGGTGTACGTAAAGTTCTGGGCGCATCAGTGGGTAGTGTGGTGGCTCTCATCTCGAAGGATTTCCTGAAGCTGGTGCTGATTGCCATACTCATTGCATCGCCCCTGGGCTGGTATGCCATGCGGCAATGGCTACAGGGTTTTGCCTATAAAGTCGACATTGAGTGGTGGATGTTTGTCAGTGCAGGCCTAGTAGCTGTTGGCATCGCCCTCCTGACAATTAGCTTCCAAAGCATCAAAGCGGCCCTGGTCAATCCTATAAAATCCCTTCGGTCTGAATAGACTTGTAGAGACTGATGCGCCGGTGCGACCATCCCTGGCGTCTCTACAAAACCCTTACCCCTACGCTCATGAACACCCCGCCCCGCTTTGCTGACAAACTGCTTGCCTGGTTCTGCGCTCCCCACCTGCTGGAGGAGGTGCAGGGCGACTTATATGAACGCTATAAACGGGATATACTTCGAGTAGGCCCTGAAAAAGCAGCTCGACGTTACTGGTTGAATGTACTGGGCTTTCTACGTCCCTTTGCCCTCAAACGAAAAGAATCTGATTACCCTACTCCATTGTTAATAAGCCCAGTCATGCTACGAAACTACCTCAAAACCAGCCTGCGTAATCTGGCAAAATACAAAGTCAGTACGCTTATTAACCTTCTCGGCCTTACGCTCGGGGTTACTGCCTGCTTAGTCATCTATCTCATTACACACTATGAACTAAGCTATGACACCTTCCACCCCGACAGCAATCGAATTTACCGACTGGTGGGTAAATCGCAGTACAATAAGACCGTCGAAAAACATCCGGTCGGGTTTGTTCCGAACGCCGTACCGGCTGCCATCCAACAGGAGATTCCCAGCATTGGCACAGTAGCCGCTTTCCACAACATCGAATCGGAAGTACTCATCCCCAATGGCACCGAAAAGCCAACGAAATTTGAAAATCGCCGACATGGGGTTGATAATGCCGAAATCGTGGTTGTTGAGCCAACCTACTTCGATATTTTTACGTATAAGTGGTTGGCCGGCAATCCCAAAACGGCGCTGAATGAACCCTTCAAGCTGGTTCTGTCGGAGCGAAAAGCGCGTAAGTATTTTGGCGACCTGCCGCTTGAACAAATTATGGGTAAAGAGCTGATTTATCAGGATTCGGTGCATGTGCATGTAGCTGGTATCGTGCAAGACTGGAAGCAACCTACCGATTTTACCTTCACCGATTTCATTTCGTTGGCGACCATCCGGACCAGCCAGCTAAAAAAAGAGATCAACCTCGACCAATGGAACGATATCTGGTCGGCTTCACAGGCGTTTATCAAGTTGCCCCCCGGAGCGACCCCTGATCAATTTACGGCGCAATTCCAGCGGTTTGAGAAAGCCCATTATCCGAAAGAGTTCAAGTTTATTCCGGCTTTACAACCCCTGTCGGACCTGCATTTCAACGACGATTATGCGGATAATTATTCTCGAAAAGCCCATCTGCCTACGCTATATGGGCTGATGGCTGTAGCCGGATTTATCCTGCTGATTGCGACCATCAATTTTATCAATTTATCGACCGCTCAATCGACACAACGTGCCAAAGAAACGGGTATTCGAAAAGTGATGGGGAGCAGTCGGGCCAGTCTAATTACCCAGTTCCTGAGCGAAACGGCTTTTCTGACACTAATCGCCATTCTGATTTCTCTGCTACTGGTCAACCCAATTCTTTCAGCGTTTCAGTCGATAACGCCCAAAGGCCTGACGTTTACGTTATTCAGCAGCCAAACGGGATTATTTCTGCTGGGTGTACTGGTCGTAACCTCCCTATTGGCGGGGCTTTATCCGTCACTGGCTTTATCGGCCTATATTCCTGCCTTAACCCTGAAAGGACAGGCGGCCCTGACAGGAGGACACAAAGGTACTTTCCGGAAAGCGCTGATTATCTTCCAGTTCACAATATCGCTGGTATTTATCATTGGTACACTTATCGTAGAGCGCCAGCTAAGTTATATGCGAAACAAAGAACTGGGCTTCAGGTCCGATGCAATCGTTTCAATCCGTCCGCCCTGGGGTGAGAAGGGGAAAGTGCTGGCGCAAAAAATCCGACAACTTTCGGGCGTTGAGCGCGTCGCCATGGAGTGGTTTCCGCCAATGGGCCAGGCTTTTATGGTTACCAAGCTGAAATATGAGGGCAAGAAACAGCCTGTAGAGCTGGATGTGTCGGCCAAGATCGGCGATGAGAATTTCATCCCGCTTTATCAGCTTCATTTGCTGGCCGGACGCAACTACGTCAAAAGTGATTCCTTACGCGAGATCGTTATCAACGCCCAATACGCCAAAGCATTGGGATTCCGCCGATTCAACGACGCGCTTAATCAACTCATTGAATTTAATGGCAAAAAGTATCCGATCGTGGGCGTAGTCGCCGATTTTCATGAGCAGTCGTTTCACGAAAAAATGGGCCCCGTGTTTATGGGTTACCTGCCCAACGCACGCAATCTGGGCATCAAACTTTCCACAAAAGGAAAGCAGATGAGCGAGCTGAAAGCCACGCTGGCCAGTATCGAGCAACAATGGAAAGCGGTGTTTCCCGAAAATCGCTTCGACTATACCTTTCTGGACGATTCCATTGCCCAGCTCTATGAAAAGGAGCAGAAAACCAGCCATCTCGTCAATACGGCCACGGGCATTGCCATCCTGATTTCGTGCATGGGCTTATTCGGACTGGCGATGTTTACAGCCGAACAGCGTACGAAGGAAATTGGAGTCCGGAAGGTGCTGGGCGCATCGGTAGCCAGCATTGTGGCCCTGCTGTCGAAAGATTTCCTGAAACTGGTGGTGATTGCGCTGGTCATTGCATCCCCCATTGCCTGGTGGGCTATGAACCAATGGCTGAAGGATTTCGCCTACAAAGTGGATATCGAATGGTGGATTTTTGCGCTGGCTGGTTTACTTTCGATTGGTATTGCGCTATTCACCGTCAGTTTCCAAAGCATTAAAGCAGCGCTGGCCGATCCGGTGAAATCACTACGGTCGGAATAAATCCCAAAAACCATGAAAACTCGGATTATACTAGTTCTGCTCCTTCTGTGCTTCACCAAACGTCTGTTCGCTCAGCAACCCACCTCTACTTTTCCGGCAACAGATCTGTTGCCGTCGGTGACGCTACCGCCCGATGTGGCTCGTGTATTACGGGATTATGAACGAGCCTGGCAGGCAAGAGATGCCGATGCCCTGGTCGCCTTATTTACACCCGATGGATTTGTCATGCAGCCCAATCGGCCCGCTATACGTGGTCATGCAAACATAAAACTCGCTTACAGCCGATCGGCAGGCAGTTCGCTATCGCTCCGGGCGTTATCGTTTGAACAAAGCGGTACGGTTGGCTATATCATTGGTGCTTATCGAGGTTCCGTTGCGGGTCCCGACATCGGTAAATTCATTCTGACCTTACGTAAGGGTGCCGATGGCCGCTGGCTCATCACGGCCGATATGGATAATTCGACAAAATAAGAAAGGCAGGGAGCAAGGAGCGTGGAGCAGGGGGCAAGGGGCAGAGATTGCTCGGATGGTAAAATCAACATTAATTTTTATTCCGCTACCCCAGCAATCCCTGCCCCTTGCCCCCTGCTCCACGCTCCTTGCTCCAGGCTACTACTGCACCTTTACCCGGTTATACATCTGGCGGAAGTTTTTCACACTTTCGGCTATTTCGGGGCCGTTGTTTTCCCAATGGTATTCGTATTCGACGGAGATGGGGCCCTTAAAGTGTTGCCGCTTCATTTCGGCAATGACCTGTTCGATTTTGCAATCGCCTGTACCCCAGACTACATCGTGGTATTTACCATCCGGCGTATCTTTCTTCACGTCTTTGAAGTGCATCCCCAACACATGGCCGTTTAGCTTTTTCAGGCATTCAACCGGATCAAGGCCCGAACGAACCCAGTGGCCAATATCGGAGCAGGAACCTACGTATTTACTGTTGCC
Source organism: Spirosoma gilvum (assembly GCF_054776815.1). Classification (NCBI taxonomy): domain Bacteria; kingdom Pseudomonadati; phylum Bacteroidota; class Cytophagia; order Cytophagales; family Cytophagaceae; genus Spirosoma; species Spirosoma gilvum. The sequence continues at coordinate 46,899 of NZ_BAAHBH010000005.1, forward strand.
AATAGCCGCCAGAACGGTATCGGGGTGCCAGTAGCGCGAGGGTTTGGGATGGTTGTGCAGCGCCACGTTGATTTTGTATTCGTCGGCCAGTTTGCGGACCAACGGCATCTGTTGAGGTGTCGGTTCCGAATTGATGTTCAGAATACCCATGTCTTTGGCAAACTCAAACAGGGTTTTCCATTCATCGTCTGTTCTTGGGTTCACAACGCCATACGCCACCACGGTTAGTCCTCGGTCTTTGATCAGCTTTTTAACCTTTTGCCGGGTACTGGCATCCATCGAAAAGTCCATCTTACCGTCAACGCCACCACCAATGGTCTGGCCGGGAAAGGCTTCGACGTATTTCAGCCCGCAACTATCGATTTTTCGCAGGGCTTCGGCAAATGAGAATAGCCGAAAGGAATAAGCCTGTGAGCCGAGTTTCCAGCCCGCTTTATCTTCAGGATTTTTTTGAGCCAGCAATGGAGCGCCGGTTACGAAAAGGAGTAGTCCGCCGAGCAGAAGTTTTTTCAGGTAATTCATAAATGCCGGGATTAAGTTTCGACTAAAAGTCCGCGACAAATACTCTTTACCTAATCATTGTCTTTTCTCGACTGAAAAGTAGGTAAAACCTACTCGCGTCGAATGGCGTCAACGGGGTTTAGCCGGGCCGCCCGCATGGCCGGATACGTACCGAAAATAATGCCGATCAGCATGGCAATGACCATGATGACCACAAACGTATTCCAGGTGTAGGCAACCTGAAAGGGTACATCGACCAGTGCTTTTACAATCGGTATAAACGCCATCGAACCCAGAACTCCTAACGCAAGCCCCATCAAACTGCCAAAGGTCGAAATGGTAATCGACTCAGACAGGAATTGCCACAGAATATCCCGCTTTTTGGCCCCAAGCGCCTTTCGGACGCCAATTTCAACGGTTCGCTCGTTCACTGAAATTAGCAACACATTCATCACCCCTATACCGCCCACAATGACCGAAATACCGACAATAGTGCCCATCACCAGTCGAAAAAGCAGAAACCCTTTAGCCGCCTGACTAACCCGCAGTTCGTTGGTAATGACGGCGAAGTCATCCTGCCTGGCTTTCATAGTCGTTTTCAACCAGTTTTCGATCTGTGTTTTCAGGACCGGAACATCTTCAACCTGTGTAGCCTCCACAACACCCATCGGCGGGCTTGCTTTTAAAGCGCTATCCGAAACCAGCGTAATAGGCATCAGCAACTGACCTGCTCTCGCATCCTTATCGGCCGAAATACCGATGATGGTTATCGGCTTATTTTTATACAGTACCTGTTGTCCAATAGCCATTTTCTCAGGCTGGTTTCCAACCAGTTGTTTCGCCAGTCGTTGGTTGATAAACGCAACGGGCTGGCGTGTCTGTAGTTCGGCATCTGTAAATGCCCTTCCCTGAATGATCGTCAAATCGGGATGAATCGGGAAGCTGGCCCCGGTAATGAGCGTACCTATTGACCGGTTATCGATCTTCGTTGTCACTTCCCCATTCTGCCGCCAGTACAGATACCCCTTGGCGGGTTTGGTTAGTGATGACCGTAGTTTCTGAAATGACGGATTTGTAAGGTAGGCATAATCAGATTTCAATACCCGAACCTCATTGACCGTCTTGTATGAATTCGTATGCACAAGAATCGCTTTCAGGTCGGTCGTTTTGGTAATCTGCTCCTGCGCATACTGCTCCATTCCATCGATGAGTGACAGAATCGCCACTAAGGCCGCTACACCAATCACAATACCCAGGATGGATAGAACCGTGTGAAAGAAACGAGTTCGGATATTTTCGAGGGCAGTTGCAAACGCAAAAAGGATATTTTTCAGCATAATAGTGCAGATTCTAAAACGGTGATTAGCGCCTATCAATGCAACAAACTAGGGGGCAATGGATTCGAAAGCAACCGCTATGTGACAAGCGGGGGATTCGATCGGTAACCGCGCATTTTAACTGGTAAACAGCAACGCTCAGTCGGTCTGATGGGGTAAGTAATATTCGGAAAAGATAAACTTTAGAACATTGTCAACACGGTTCTTACGACCGCTTTATTCCTTAAAAACATGGCAGGCATCGACCGCAAAACATTCCTGAAAGAGATTTCGCTACTGGCCGGAGCTTCCCTGCTTTCAGACTTACCGATGGCCCAGGCCTCCGGGCTGAAAAAATCATCCGTCAAACTGGGATTTGTTACCTACTTGTGGGGAAAAGACTGGGATTTGCCCACCCTGATCAGGAACTGTGCGGATACGGGTCTGGGCGGAGTGGAGTTACGGGTAGACCATGCCCATAAGGTGATGCCCGACCTGACGACCGCTCAACGCGTAGACGTCAAAAAGCGATTTGCCGACAGTCCGGTGAAGTTGGTCGGGCTGGGGACTAATCAGCAGTTCGACTATGTCGATCAGGCTCAACTGAAAACCTCAATGGAACGCACAAAGGAATTCATCCGGCTGAGTGCAGATGTGGGCGGATCGGGGGTAAAAGTGAAACCAAACGCCCTGCATAAAGAAGTTCCGGTCGAAAAAACACTAACCCAAATCGGTGAATCATTGAACGAACTAGCGCGCTATGCTGCTGATCTTGGCCAGCAAATTAGGCTTGAAGTACACGGTGAAGAAACGCAGGAACTGCCCAACATCAAAAAGATTATGGATGTGGCAACGCACCCCAACGCCACAATCTGCTGGAACTGTAACCCTCAGGACCTGAATGGCAAAGGATTCGAAGCCAATTTTGACCTGGTCAAAGATCGGTTTGGGAGCACCTGTCACGTTCGCGAACTCGACCGAACCGATTATCCCTACCAGGCGCTGCTGAACAATCTGGTAAAAATGAACTACAACGGCTGGGTTCTACTCGAATGTCATACCAATCCGCCCGACAAGCTAAGCTCAATGAAGGAACAGCGGGCCGTGTTCGACCGAATGATTGCTAAGGCCTAGTCGCTGACACCCAATTTGGCTACACCATCTGCTGATTTGGCAACAGTCTCTTCGGGGGCAGCCTAGACCTTTGTCATCGTAGTTGAAAACAACAACGATTATGATTCACTCGAAAGGATATGCAGCCCAGAATGCTGAAACAGATTTGGCACCGTGGAATTTTGAACGCCGGGATGTTGGTCCCCACGACATACTGATCGACATTGCCTATTGCGGGGTTTGTCATACGGATATTCACCTGACTCGTAACGAGTGGTTTCCTGGTCTCTTTCCAATGGTGCCCGGTCATGAGATTGTAGGCATCATTGGACAGGTAGGCAGTCACGTAACCAAATTCAAACCAGGCGACCGTGCTGCGGTGGGCGTTATGGTAGATTCGTGTCGGGAATGCGACGACTGTAAAAATGGGCAGGAACAGTTTTGCCGTGTAAGCCCGGTTGTAACGTACAACAATCTGGACCACTATGGTACGCCTGCTTATGGCGGGTATGCCAACAACATCGTTCTGAATGAAGATTTTGCCCACCATGTTTCTGAGAAGTTAGACCTGGCGGCTGTAGCGCCTTTGCTTTGCGCCGGTATTACGACGTATTCTCCGTTACGCCGATGGAAGGTTGAGAAAGGCCATAAGCTTGCCGTAGTGGGTCTGGGTGGACTAGGCCATATGGCGGTTAAATTCGGAGTGGCGTTTGGTGCGGAGGTTACGGTATTGAGCACATCACCCAATAAGGAAGAAGCTGCCCAAAAGCTCGGAGCGCATCATTTTGTGGTTACAAAAGATGAGGAGCAGATGAAGGCAGTAGCCCGTTCGTTTCACTTCATTATCGATACAGTAGCTGCCGACCACGACATTAATCCATACATGGCTCTACTCAAAACGAATGGCGTCTACATCAATGTCGGAATGCCCGCCCAGCCCTGGCAACTTTCCTCGTTTACGTTGGCTACGGGCAACAAAGTTGTGTCGGGTTCGGGAGCGGGCGGTTTAGCCGAAACGCAGGAAATGCTGGATTTCTGTGCAGAACACAACATCGTCGCCGACATCGAGCGGATTGCCATCAAAGACATCCATACCGCTTTTGAACGGATGCTAAAAGGAGATGTGTTATACCGTTTTGTGATCGATATGGCAACGTTGTAATTTTTGTCATTTCGACCGGAGGGAGAAATCTCAAGACTCCGTATTTAGTAAGCTTGAGATTTCTCCCTCCGGTCGAAATGACAAATCCTCTACGTATGAAAAAAGAGTTGAAGCAACCGTATTATTTCAGTTCCGTTTCTGAACTACACGAAGCATTGGGCTTACCCAAGCCCCTACATCCGTTGGTCAGCCTGAGCAATTACGAGAACATCCAGGCCGATGTTACGGATTTAGCAAAGGGCCTGATGACGAATCTGTACAAGATTTCGTACAAAAAGCATTTTACAGGTAAGGCCAGGTATGGACAAAGTTATTACGACTTTAATGAAGGAGGCCTCTGCTTCGTTTCGCCGAATCAGTTGATTTCAGAAGTAGAGCCACAGGGTAATTATGAAGGCTTCACGCTGATGATTCATCCTGATTTTCTCCGGCCGTATCCCTTGGGCAAGACCATCAAAAACTATGGCTTCTTCTCCTATTCGTCCAACGAAGCGCTGCATTTGTCGGAAACCGAGAAAGAGACCATCATGGGCGTTTTCAAAAATATTGGCGAAGAACTGTCGCGGCCAATCGATCAGTTTAGCCAGGACGTGATTGTCTCGTTGATCGAACTGTTGCTCAACTACAGCAATCGGTTTTACACCCGTCAGTTCATTACCCGCAAAGCGGCCAATCACGATCTACTCACGAAGCTGGAAACCTTGCTCGACGATTATTTTGACAATCAGAAAACGTTGCTAACAGGCTTACCGACAGTTCAGTACATCTCCGATCAACTTAATGTATCGCCCCGCTACCTGAGCGATATGCTTCGTGCACTCACCGGCCAGAGTACTCAGCAGCACATTCAGAATAAGTTGATCGATAAGGCCAAAGAAATCCTGAGTTCGAGCAATCTGACCACCGCCGAAGTTGCCTATCAGCTTGGTTTCGAACACCCCCAATCATTCAACAAGATCTTCAAGCGCAAGACCAACGTATCGCCTATTGAATTTAGGCAGTCGTTTAATTAACCATTCACCTGATTTTCATGTCCTATTGCCACGCCATCGACTCGATGTCGGAGGAGCGGAAAGCTCTCCACAAAGCGTATCATGACCATCTGTATGGTTTTCCGATCCACGACGACAACGAATTGTTTTGTCGGCTCGTGCTGGAAATCAATCAGGCCGGTCTGAGCTGGGAAACCATTTTGAAAAAAGAAGCAACCTTCCGAAAAGCCTACGACAATTTTGACCTAAAAACGGTAGCTGCTTATACCGATGCCGATCGGGAACGCTTACTGGCCGATCCGGGTATCATCCGAAACCGGCTGAAGATCAACGCGGCTATTGAAAACGCGAAGACGATAGTAGAGCTACAGGCTGAACACGGCTCATTCGAAAACTGGCTGGAGTTGCACCATCCCAAAACAAAGGCCGAATGGGTCAAGCTGTTCAAAAAAACGTTTCGGTTTACGGGTGGCGAAATCGTCAATGAATTTCTGATGAGCATTGGCTACCTACCGGGTGCTCACACTGCCGACTGTGCCGTTTATCATACCGTGCTGGATTCCCGTCCGAAGTGGTTCGTTTAATTGATAATCACAAATCAGTTGTTTTTTAAACCTGTTTAAGCGGACAAGTCATGTCCCAAACCGTACAGCCAATGTCCACTTTCGGACATTGGCTGTTTGCTTATCTACCTTCAAAACGGTCATTCTACCGCTTATGATGGCTTTTTCGATTTTGGCCGCTCATTTGCTCAGCAAAAATAGAACTAACAAAACCTATGAAACGAAGCTACCTCGGTGAGTTTGAAGAGATCGTCCTGTTGACGGTGGCCGTACTGGAAGCCGAAAAGCAGGCTTATGGAGTCGCCATTACGCATGAGATCATCGAGCAAACCAGTCGTTCGGTACGACTCAATCAGATCCATGCAGCCCTCGACCGACTGGAAGACAAAGGCATGGTGAAATCTGAAATGGGCGAACCAACTGCCGAACGAGGTGGCCGACGGAAACGACTATTTACGGTAACGGCGTACGGTCGGCGAACCTTACAGGAAATCCAGGAAGTACGGGTTAGTTTCTGGAGCCGCTTGCTGAATCCACTTAACCTGTCAACTATAACAGGGTAAGCATGGGGCTGGGAGCATGGAGCCGGGCGTTCATTGTCTGCACCCCGCTCCATGCACCTCGCACCCCGCAATCCCCGCCATCCATGCACCCAGCTCCATGCACCCAGCCCCATGAAATCACCACCCCACTTCGCCGACCGAATCCTTCGCTTCTTTCTGGCCGATAATCGGCTGGAAGAGGTGCAGGGCGATCTGCACGAAGAATTTCGCTGGCAGGTCAGTCGGGTGGGTGAACGGCGGGCACGCTGGCGATATTGGCGCGATGTGTTCGGATTCCTGAAGCTCCAGGCTAAATGGACCTGGTCGATCAGGCGGCAACCAAAAGAGCAGTTAACATCTAATCTATTGAATCCCAATATGTTTCGAAACTATCTTAAAATTGCTTTCCGCAACCTCGCTAAGAATAAGGGGTATTCCTTTATTAATATCGGTGGGCTGGCTGTTGGCATGGCAGTGGCTATGCTCATTGGTTTGTGGATTTACGACGAATTATCGTACAACACCTACCATACGTACTACGACCGCATTGCCCAAGTCAAGCAACACCAGACATCTAACGGGCATATCAGTTCACAGAACGCCATTCCAGCACCGTTGGAAGATGAATTGCGGAGTAAATACGGCACTAACTTTAAACACCTGGCGATGGCTACCTGGCAGGGTGATCGTATCCTCTCATTTGGCGACAAGAAAATCACGCGGTCAGGTAACTACATGGGCGTCGATATGCCCGAAATTCTGTCGCTGCATATGCTGAAAGGCAGTCGCAATGGCCTGAAAGAAACGAATACCATTTTGCTGTCGACCTCAACGGCGCAATCACTTTTCGGAAATGTTGATCCAATGGGCCAACTCATTAATATCGACGGCAAGGCCGATGTTCGTGTGACGGGTGTTTATGAAGATTTACCGTTCAATACGGAGTTTCACGAGCTCACGTTCATTGCTCCGTGGGAGTTGTTTGTAGCCACGCAGCCCTGGGTGAAACACGCTCGTGATCAGCGTGAATGGGGAAATAACTCATTTCAGCTATTTGTTCAGATTGCCGACAATACGGACATGGAGACAGTGAGCACCCGAATCAAAGACGCCAAACTGGTCAACGTACCCGCCGACGAGAAGAAATACAAATCGGAAATGTTTCTGCATCCTATGAGCGACTGGCGTTTATATTCCAACTGGGAAGAGGGTGTTCAAACAGGTGGCTACATTCAGTACGTTCGACTGTTTGCTATTGTGGGCTTGTTCGTATTGCTATTAGCCTGCATCAATTTCATGAATCTGAGCACGGCCCGTTCCGAAAAGCGAGCCAAAGAAGTGGGCATTCGCAAGGCCGTAGGGTCGGTACGCAGTCAGCTGATCAACCAGTTTTTCAGCGAGTCGTTTCTGGTCGTATTCCTTGCCTTTGGCGGTGCTATCCTGCTTATCCTCGCTCTTTTGCCCTGGTTCAACGAGGTAGCTGCCAAGCAGATGACCTTCCCCTGGAACGACGCTCCCTTCTGGCTGGCGAGTGTTAGTTTTATTGGGATTACCGGCTTGCTGGCAGGCAGTTATCCCGCTTTTTATCTTTCGTCGTTTCAGCCGATCAAGGTCTTAAAGGGTACATTTAAAGTAGGCGGCTTGGCTACTGTTCCACGCAAGGTATTGGTCGTGGTTCAGTTTACGGTTTCCATCACGTTGATTATCGGCACCATCATTGTTTACCGACAAATTCAGTACACCAAAAATCGGCCGCTGGGTTATACCAACGATGGGCTTGTGATGATGCAGATGATGTCACCTGCTTTTTACGGGAAATATGACCTACTAAAAACTGATCTTAAAAATGCAGGTGTTATTCTGGAAATGGCCGAAGCATCCAGCCCGTTAACCGGCGTCTGGTCCAATAATGGCGGCTTTAGCTGGCAAGGCAAAGATCCCGCTCTCGACGCTGATTTCTCTACAGTTTGGGTTACGCACGACTTTGGCAAAACGGTCGGCTGGCAGTTCAAAGAAGGCCGTGATTTTTCGAGGAAGTTCACCACCGACTCGTCGGCTATCGTGATTAATGAATCGGCCGTCAAATTTATGGGGCTTACCCATCCAATTGGCACGGTTGTCAAATGGGGAGATGAGAGTGATAAGAACAAGCCCGAGTATTTCACAATTGTGGGGGTTATTAACGATGTGCTGGCGGAATCACCTTACGAGCCAGTGAAGCAGGCTATCTATTTCATGGATTATGAGAACGTTAACTGGATTATGCTGAAACTAAATCCAAACCGAAGCGCCAGTCAGTCCATCGCTACCATCGAGTCTATCTTCAAAAAACACGTTCCATCGGCTCCATTCGACTACAAATTTGCGGACGAGGAATTCGGCAAAAAATTTGCCTCAGAAGAGCGCATCGGTAAACTGGCGGGCGGCTTCGCGATTCTGGCGGTCTTCATATCCTGCCTGGGTCTGTTTGGTCTGGCTTCGTTTGTGGCCGAACAACGGACCAAAGAAATCGGCGTTCGGAAAGTGCTGGGCGCGTCGGTCCTGAACCTGTGGAGTTTGCTCTCAAAAGATTTCGTTATTCTGGTCGTTATTTCCTGCCTGATCGCTTCACCCATCGCTTACTACTACCTGGGTGAATGGCTGAAGGATTATGAGTATCGCACCGATATGTCCTGGTGGATTTTTGCAGCCTCGGCTGGTGGCGCCTTACTGATCACCTTATTAACGGTCAGTTTCCAGAGTATCCGAGCCGCGTTGATCAATCCCGTAAAATCACTTCGGTCGGAATAGCTGGGAGCCAGGGGCAGGGAGCAGGGCGTTCATGCTCTGCTCCCTGCCCCTGGCTCCCTACTCCATGCTACCCCCCTTTCTCCATGCACCCCGCTCCGCGCTCCATGCCGCCTAAACTCGCCGACCGACTACTTCGCTTTTTCCTGTCCGACGACCGGCTGGAAGAGGTGCAGGGTGATTTGCATGAGGAATTTGCCTGGCAGGTGAACCGTGTGGGCGAACAACGAGCCCGCTGGCGATACTGGTGGGATGTGCTGGGATTCCTAAAACCATTTGCTGTTAAAAGAAGCGTAAACCAGTACCCAACTCCAACAAATACGACTATGCTCCGAAACTATCTGAAAATTGCCTGGCGAAATCTGATTCGCGAAAAAGGCTATTCAACCATCAATATCGTTGGGTTGTCGGCTGGGATGGCCGTTGCCATGCTCATTGGGCTGTGGATCTATGATGAGTTGTCGTTCAACCAATTCCATCAGAACTACGACCGCATTGCACAGGTCATGGAAAATCAAACGCTGGAACAGGGCGTTCAAACCTATGGAGCATTACCTCTACCTCTGAGCCAGGAGCTACGAACCAAGTATGCCAGCGACTTCAAAGCCGTTGTCGCCATTTCGGAATTTGAACAGATCATCGCCTATCAGGACAAAAAATTTACCCGGTTCGGAAACTTTGCCGAAGCTGATTATCCCGAACTATTGGCCTTAAAAATGGTCAGTGGAACACGGCAAGGGCTAAACGATCCGAACTCCGTTTTACTGGCCAAATCGACCGCCCAGGCACTCTTTGGAGACAGCAATCCGTTGCATAAACTCGTTAAGGTCGGCAACCGATATACGCTTCAGGTAGCTGGCGTCTTCGACGATCTTCCCCACAATACGACCTTTAAAAACGTTGCATTTATCGCTCCAATCAAATTACTTTTTGAATCGGGTCAGGGCATGGACAACTGGCGGAGCAGCTCGTTTGCCATTCTGACGCAGTTAAATCCAGGCAGTGATTTTGCCGGAGTATCTCAAAAGATTAAAGACGTTTTTCGCCAGCACATTCAGGACAAAGCTCAGTCGTCACTTTTTCTGTATCCAATGTCCGACTGGCATCTATACTCGGAATTTAAAAATGGGGTAAATGCTGGTGGGCGTATTCAGTTTGTGTGGCTTTTCGGGTGTATCGGCCTGTTTGTGCTGCTGCTGGCCTGCATCAACTTCATGAATTTGAGTACGGCACGATCCGAAAAACGAGCCAAAGAAGTGGGCATTCGTAAAGCGATTGGGTCTATGCGGAGTCAGTTGATCAGCCAGTTTTTTAGTGAATCGTTCCTGTTCGTTATTACTGCTTTTATCCTGTCGTTGCTGCTGGTTCAACTCGTTCTTCCTGGCTTTAACGAGGTAGCGGATAAAGACCTTGCTATACTTTGGGCTAATCCGATTTTTTGGGCAGCCTGTATCAGCTTTAGTTTACTGACCGGCTTTCTGGCGGGCAGCTACCCGGCTTTTTATTTATCCTCTTTCCAGCCGATCAAGGTCTTAAAAGGGGGCACTTTTCGGGTTGGGCGTTTCGCTTCGTTACCCCGTAAGGTGTTGGTTGTGGTACAGTTCACGGTTTCGGTAACGCTCATTATCGGCACCATCGTCGTTTTCCGGCAGATTCAGTTCGCGCAAAATCGTCCGATTGGTTATAGCCGTAATGGGCTCATCAACATCACGATGAATACCCCTGAAATTCAGGGTCGATACGATGCGCTTCGGAATGAGCTACTGGCGACGGGTGCGGTAGCCGACATGGCCGAATCGTCGAGCCCGATCACCAATATCTGGTCATCAGCCAATAATCTGGAATGGCGGGGCAAAGATCCAAACCGTGCAGCAGCTTTCGGCACCATTGCGATCACGCCCGAATTCGGGAATGTGGTGGGGTGGAAAGTGAAAGAAGGTCGCTCATTCTCCCGGCAGTTTACGAGCGATTCACTGGCGTTTATGTTCAACGAAGCCGCCGTTAAACTAACAGGGCTAAAGAACCGCAACGGCGGACCGCCCGTGGGTGAAACCATCCGCTGGCACGGGAAAGACTGGAAGCTGATTGGTGTGGTGAAGGATATGGTTATGACCTCACCCTTTGAGCCGGTCACGCCAACCGTGTTTATGATGAATACCAACGAACGTAGCCTGAACGTCATCCATATCAAACTGAATCCCGCCTTGAGTGCGCACGATGCCTTAGGGAAACTGGAACCTGTTTTCAAAAAATTCAATCCGGCCTCACCCTTCGAATACAAGTTTGCCGATGAAGAGTACGCGAAAAAATTTGCTGCCGAACAACGCATTGGCCGTCTAGCCAGCTTCTTTGCCGGTCTGGCCATCCTGATCAGTTGTCTGGGCCTGTTTGGGTTAGCGTCGTTCGTGGCCGAGCAGCGCACCAAAGAGATTGGCGTTCGTAAAGTGTTGGGTGCGTCGGTTATTAATCTGTGGGGATTACTATCGAAAGATTTTGTGACACTGGTGCTTATATCCTGCCTCCTATCGACGCCCATCACCTGGTATTTGCTAACCAACTGGCTGGCTAAATATGAGTACCGAACGGAATTGTCTTGGTGGATTTTCGGAGTAGCCAGCCTGGGCGCCTTAGCCATCACCTTACTGACGGTCAGTTTCCAAAGCATCAAAGCCGCCTTGATCAATCCAGTGAAATCACTTCGGTCTGAGTAGCAGGGTGCACGGAGCAGGGAGCGTGGAGCAAGGCGTTCATTCTCTGCCCCGCTCCACGCTCCCTGCCCCCCGCAATCCCTGCCACCCTTGCAATACCCCGCAATCTATGCACCCAACTCCCCGCTCCCATCCGCCTAAACTCGCGGATAAACTCCTTCGCTATTTCCTGTCTGATGACCGGCTGGAAGAGGTGTTGGGCGATCTGCACGAAGACTATCGCTGGCAGGTCAGTCGGGTAGGTGAACGACGGGCAAAATGGCGGTACTGGTGGGATGTGCTAGGATTTCTGAAGCCATTTGCCATAAAGCGTAAAGCAGTCAATAACCGTTTCGATGACTATTCAACAACATACCTAATGCAACCCACTATGTTACGGAACTATCTAAAAATCGCGTTTCGGAATCTGGCCAAGAACAAGACATTTTCCGTCATCAATACGCTCGGTCTGGCGTTGGGTATGGCATGTAGCCTGCTTATTCTGCTTTGGGTACAGGACGAGCGGAGCGTGGATGCCTTCCATGCACATAAAAGCCAGCTATATCGGATTTACATGCGCGAATATTTCAGTGGAAAGATGCAGGGCGTTATCTGGACACCAGGACCGCTGGCGGCTGAACTGAAAAAAGAAATTCCCGAGATCGAGTATGCAACGGCGTATGAATGGCCGGCGCAACAAACGTTTTCAGTTGGAAATAAGGTGCAGAAGCAATCAATTAATGCGGTTGGAGCCGATTTTTTCAAGATGTTCAGCTTTCAACTGCTACAGGGTACGCCCGAGGCCGCGCTGAAGGATCGGAACGGTCTGGCTATTTCGCACGATATGGCGAACCTCTTTTTTGGTAGCCCTGAAGCCGCCATCGGCAAAACCATTCGGTTCGACAATCGGAAAGATATGCTGGTTTCGGCGGTCTTCGAGAACCTTCCCAAAAACAGTACGCTACAGTTCGATTGCCTGCGCAACTGGGATGCTTATGTAGACGATGGGAACGACTGGGCGAAAGGTTGGGGCAGCACTGATCCACTCACATTTTTCATGATTCGTTCCGACCGCAACGGCGTACCGGCCGATCCGGAAAAAGTGGAAGCGAAAATCCAGCATATGCTCGACAAATTTAACCGCGACGAAGGCAAACCGGCCCGCACCGAACTGGCCATGCAGCCTTTCCACGAATATTACCTGAACAGCAATTTTAAAGATGCCCAGATTGATGGCGGTCGCATCGAATATGTACGGCTGTTTACGATTGTGGCGGTATTCATTCTGCTGATTGCCTGTGTCAATTTCATGAATCTGGCTACGGCGCGTTCGGGCAAACGGGCGAAAGAAGTGGGGGTTCGAAAAGTAGTCGGAGCCATGCGGTCGCTGCTGATCGGACAGTTTTTGGGTGAAGCTATGCTGTTGACCGTTTTCTCGATTAGTCTGGCCGTGTTACTGGTGGGTTTACTGCTGCCCGCCTTTAACACGCTCACCGGTAAACAGATTGTTTTGCCCATTCTAGATCCTTCGTTTTGGGGCGGATTAATAGGACTGACCCTGTTTACCGGATTCGTTGCGGGAAGTTATCCGGCCTTTTTCCTTTCGTCGCTGAGTCCGATTCGGGTGCTGAAAGGCGTACTAAAATTCGACTCAGCATCGACCTGGCTACGGCAGGGATTGGTGGTGTTTCAGTTTGCCCTCTCTATGATTCTAATCGTCGGGATGATCATCATCTATCGACAGGTCGACTACGTGCAGACCAAGAATCTGGGGTACAACCGCGAAAACCTCATCTACTTTCCATTGGAAGGGAATCTGGCCAATCAGTATGATGTGCTGAAATCGGAACTGGGCCAGCTACCGGGCGTGTCGGACGTATCGTATCTGACAGCCGACCCGGCCTCGAATGGTGGGGGCACCGAAGGGATCAGTTGGCCAGGTAGTGACCCGAACGAAAAAGTGCGCTTTACACCGGTGGGGGTTGGTTATGACTTTGCCAAAGCCATGCAGATTAACCTGCGCGAAGGACGCGATTTCTCGAAAGAGTTCCCGACCGATTCCAGTGGCTTTCTGATCAACGAAGCAGCCCTGAAAGTCATTGGCCTCAAACAGCCAATTGGCAAAACCATCACCTGGGGCAAGCAGAAAGGAACCATTATCGGTGTGCTGAAGGACTTTCATTTTCAATCGCTTCATACAGCCATCCGCCCGCTGATTGGCTACCTGCGTACGCAACGGCTGGCGGGTAATGTAAACGCAATAGTGCGGATCGAAGCTGGTAAAACGAAAGAAGCCCTGACCCAAATCGAAGTCATTTGCAAGAAACTGAATCCTGCTTTTCCGTTTACCTATAACTTTACCGACCAGGCCTACGCCCGTCAGTATCAGAGCGAGCAAGTGGTGAGCAAGCTGGCCAGCTACTTTGCGTTTCTGGGTATTTTCATCTCCTGCCTGGGGTTGTTCGGTCTGGCAACGTTTACGGCCGAGCAGCGAGTAAAAGAGATTGGGGTCCGCAAAGTATTGGGAGCCTCGGTAGGTAACATAATCGGCTTGCTCTCGAAAGACTTTCTAAAACTGGTGTTGATTGCTATTGTGCTGGCATCGCCGGTTGCGTGGTGGGCTATGAGCCAGTGGTTACAGGGCTTTGCCTATAAGATCACAATCGATTGGTGGATGTTTGTAGCAGCCGGTATACTGTCGGTCGCCATTGCCTTACTGACGGTTAGTTTCCAAAGCATCAAAGCCGCCTTGATCAATCCCGTAAAATCATTGCGATCGGAATAATGCAGGGGTGGCGGAGTATTGCAGGGATGGCACGGAAATTCTCCTAATCCCGGCCACACCCCGCCACCAACAGATAACAAATCTGGTGAAGAGATTACGAAGTGAATGAGGACTTATAGAGTGATTCAAATTCTTCGTAGCGAAGAATAGACACCGAAGGAAAATCAATGGATTTTAACTGGTGAAGATGCTTATCGTTACTGACAATGTAATCGGCCTGACTGGCTAAATAGCAATCGACGAATTTGTTGTCATCTTTATCATTTTCAACTAATTGCCAATGAAACGATGGATTGATCAGAAAGACATTCGGTAAGAGAAGCAGGTAATACAGTTGTGCGTCTGTACGCTCGATTCCATAGCGCAGAACTACCTGTTCATAATATTCGGTCAATATCTCATTCGATAAGGCCAGCTCAAATTTCCCTTTCAGTAGGGATTCATAAATCCACCAATATTTATACTGGGGAGCCAGCGAAACCATGAATACATTCGTATCTAACACGAACCGCAGTTTATTCATTCAGCCACTGATCAAGATCAGACTCCGTAATTCCCTGTTGATCAATTGCCTGCTGGATTTCCCCAGTAAGCTTCTCAGAAAAATAAGTAGCCAGCATTTTTCGCACGGCTAGTATGTCCTCTTCACTAGGCTGAAACGAATAAATTTTCAGCAAATCGAGTTGGAGCGCGCTTAGTTTTTGAGTCTCCATATACAGTACGTTTTCTCAAAGATAACAAAATATCAGGCCACGATGTCACTTTACTGCTGATAAAACCAGCGTAGTTCAGCCAAATTCAATTCGTTTATTCCCTGCCATCCAGCACTCCCTTTGCCTCATGCGCTACAGCCCTCCCCAACTCGCCGACCGACTACTTCGCTTTTTCCTGTCTGCTGACCGGCGGGAAGAAGTGCAGGGCGATTTGCATGAAGAATTTGCCTGGCAGGTGAACCGTGTGGGTGAGCGACGGGCACGCTGGCGGTATTGGTGGGATGTGCTGGGATTTCTAAAACCGTTTGCGATCAGACGAAAAGCAGAGGAGTCAGTCGCACCAATTATCCATAACCATCATCAACGATTCGATCCGTATTCAACAACTTCTTATTTCAGTCCTGCTATGTTTCGCAACTATTTCCAAACAGCCTGGCGCAATCTGGTCAAAAACCGCTTTTATTCGCTCATCAACATGACGGGGCTAACGGCCGGCCTGGCTGTGGGGATTCTGATTCTGCTTTGGGTGCAGGATGAGCTAAGCTTCGACCGTTTTCACCATCAAGCAACGACCATCTATCGGCTCGAAAACTGGGCGGGTACCGGCGACAGTCGGCAAATATGGACCTCTACCGTAGCGCCTATTGCTGTATTGGGTAAAAAAGAACTACCTGAGATCAAAGAAGGAGTTCGGATTTCCTACAACGGCATCTATACGCTATTCAAATACCAGGATAAAACCGTCAATGAAACCGGTACGCACTTCGCCGATCCCAGCCTGTTTTCGGTGTTCGATTTCCCGCTTATTCAGGGCAATTCAGCCAATCCCTTTCCCGACAATCACTCCATTGTGCTGACTGAAAAAACGGCAAAACGCTATTTCGGCGACGCAAATCCAATTGGAAAAATTCTGACCAGCAACAACAGCTCGTTCCGGGTCAGCGGAGTCATCCGGGACTTTCCGAAAAATTCGAGCATTCAGGGGGATATGATACTGCCGATTTCATTATTATTCGAGGAGATGTACCGGACCCGAACCGACGGAAAGAACAAAGACAACGACTTTTCCCAGTTCGATTACGAAACGTATCTGTTGCTTCAGCCCGGAGCTGACATTAGCAAACTGACGGATAAACTGCGGAACATTCATCTCCGTAATAAACCCGACGACACCGACCTTACCTACCTGCTACAGCCCCTCGCCGATATGCATCTGTATAGAGCCGATGGCAGCCAGGGAGGCATCGAAACGGTGCGGATGTTCTCGGTAATTGCGCTATTGATTCTGGTTATTGCCTGCATCAACTACGTGAACCTGTCGACGGCCCGGTCACTGCTGCGATCGAAGGAAGTTAGTATGCGGAAGATCGTGGGAGCGGCTAAAGGGCAGTTGTTCATGCAGTTTGTGATCGAGACAGCACTCCTGTTTGCGCTGGCTGCAGTAGCAGCTCTAGGGTTGATTTACCTGCTCTTACCAGCTTATAATCAGCTATCGGAAAAAGAACTCACGCTTAATGTTGAGAACTACCAAATCTGGCAGGTGATGGGGTTAACCATTGTTGGAACCCTCATTGCGTCGAGCATTTATCCGGCGTTGTTGCTTTCGTCGTTCGAGCCGCTCAAAGCGTTGAAAGGCCGCGTGTCGGCCCGGTTTAGTGAAGCGACTTTTCGAAAAGTACTGGTAGTGGCGCAGTTTGCCGTAACAGTTATCCTGATTGCCAGCACGTTGATCATCCGTAATCAGTTGAGCTTTATCCGTTCCAAGGAATTGGGGTATGACAAAACGCACGTATTTGCCTTCTTCATGCGAGACATGGGTCAGCACTACGACGCCGTTAAAGCCGAGTTGCTACATCAGCCGGGCGTAGCGAGCATTACACGTTCCAGCGCCAATATTGTCCGGCTCGGTTCGCAGACGGGCGATAACGAATGGGATGGTAAAGAGCAGGGCGAAACGATGTTTATGCGCCCAATGGCGATCGACAAAGACTTCATTCCGTTCTTTAAAATGAAGCTGTTGCAAGGCGCCAACTTTACGGGTGCCGTAGCCGATTCGACCCATTTTATCCTGAATGAAACGGCCGTCAAAACGGCACGGCTGACCAATCCGATCGGTAAAAAGTTTCGGCTCTGGAAACACAAGGGCACCATCATTGGCGTGGTTAAAGACTTCCATTTTGCCTCCATGCGCCAGAAAATAGAGCCTGCTATCTTCTATTACGAACCGACGAACCTGAACGCGATGTACATCAAAACAACCGGGAAAGATGCCGAGACGACTATTGCTTCTGCCCAGAAAGCCTGGAAGCAATACAACCCCGACTACCCGTTCGATTACGCGTTTCTGGACGATGTATTTAACCGGCTCTACCAGTCGGAGCAAAAAACGGGGATGCTATTCAATCTTTTTGCGGGTATTGCCATCCTGATTTCCTGCTTAGGGTTGTTCGGTCTGGCCACCTACACGGCACAGGTACGTACCCGCGAAATTGGGGTTCGCAAAGTACTGGGCGCCAGCGTAACGGGAATCATTCAGTTGTTGGCCATCGATTTTGTGAAGCTGGTATTTATCGCCATTCTGATTGCCACACCCATTGCCTGGTACACCATGAGCCTATGGCTACAGGATTTCGCCTATCGCATCAACGTCCAGTGGTGGGTCTTTGTGCTATCGGGTGTACTGGCCCTGGCCATTGCCTTGCTGACGGTCAGTTTCCAAAGTATCAAAGCCGCCTTAATGAATCCGGTGAAAAGTTTGCGGTCGGAATAACCCTGTTTCCCGTAGAGACAAGGCATGCCTTGTCTCTACAATCCCTGCAACACCCTGCCATCACCGCAATCCATGCTATGAAACAACCACCTAAACTCGCTGATAAACTACTCCA
The DNA here is from genome assembly GCF_054776815.1 of Spirosoma gilvum. Lineage (NCBI taxonomy): Bacteria > Pseudomonadati > Bacteroidota > Cytophagia > Cytophagales > Cytophagaceae > Spirosoma > Spirosoma gilvum. The sequence goes on from NZ_BAAHBH010000005.1 coordinate 64,945, forward strand.
ATTTTTCCTGTCTGATGATCGGCTGGAAGAGGTGTTGGGCGATCTGCACGAAGAATTTCGTTGGCAGCTCAGTCGCGTGAGTGAGCGACGGGCACGCTGGCGGTACTGGTGGGATGTGCTGGGATTTCTAAAATCGTTTGCCATGAAGCGTAAGCCGACAACCAGTCCGCAACGGTTTCAGCGGTTTGCCGATCATTCAACAACTTATTTTCCAAACCCGATTATGCTACGAAATTATTTCTCCATCGCATTCCGCCAGTTGTGGAAGAATCCACTGTTTAGCAGCCTGAACATTGTGGGGCTAACCGTTGGGCTGGCGGTCAGTACATTTATCGCGCTCTACGTCTGGCACGAGTTCCACTACGACCGCTTTGAGCCGTTTGCCAACCGAACGTACCGGATTGTATCAGCATCAAAATATGGAGAAAATGAAGTATCGTTCCCCCAACTGCACCAGTCGTTTGGTAGCGAGGTTAAACGCCAGATTCCGGAAGTAGAAGAAGTCGTTCGGTTTTCCGATGGCTTTGGTGATGTCATTCTCCAATCGGATCAAAATCATCGGTTCAAGGAAACCCATGTCGGGTATGCAGACGCGTCGATCATACCAGTCATGGGCCTTAAATTTTTGTATGGAAATGTAAAAACAGCGTTGAGCGAACCCGGACGAATCATTCTGACCCGCCAATTGGCCGAGAAGTATTTCGGCAATCGAAACCCCGTTGGCAAATCACTGATTTTTGATAAACATTTCCCGCTTACGGTATCGGGCGTACTGGACGACTTACCGACCAACTCGGTCATTCAATTCAACGGACTGGTTTCATTGTCGTCGATGCCTACGCTTGGCGATCGCCAACGCGGTATTTATGAAAGTGCCGGCTTTTTGACTACTTATCTGGTCTTACGGCCCGATGCCCGAGTCGGTGATATAGAAAAGAAACTTGCGACGGTAAAAGCAGGCATCAAATTCATCGATATGTCGGCCAATTATTTTCTGGAAGCCTTGCCTATACTACACCTGGATGGTCGTGGGGCACCAGGCGACTCCCGACAGTCGCTGTATATTCTGCTGACGGTGTCCCTGGTTATTCTGACGTTGGCTGTTATCAACTACATCAGCCTGACCACCGCCCGCGCGACTAAACGATCGCGCGAGGTAGGTATCCGTAAAGCCATTGGCGGGCAGCGCAGTGAGTTGATCGGGCAGTTTTTTCTGGAATCATTTCTAACCACCACCCTGGCGTTTGCGCTTTCGCTGGCTCTGCTTCAGGCGCTGTTTCCGTGGGCCAATCATGCGTTGGATTTGCAGATGGACAATCGGGTGCTGGCGCAGGGACCGTATTGGGGACTGATGCTTGGGCTTTGGGTGGTTTGCTCGCTGCTGGCAGGTGGCTATCCGGCGTTGTTGTTGTCGGGTTTCCGACCAGCTCTGGTGTTGAAAGGATCGACCAATTGGCGACAGAGCGGGGTTGGCGTTCGGCGGGTTTTTACAACCGTTCAGTTTACGGCCTCTATTGGGCTATTGATCTGCAGCCTGGTGCTTTACACACAGATGCGTTTTCTGCGGACCAAAAGCCTCGGACTGAACCGATCGCAAGTCGTAGCGCTCCAGATCGACAACGAAATGATTCCTCAGTTTACAGGCTTACGGAATGCCGTTCGGCAATGGGCGGGCGAAGGAAATGTGGCTACGACCAACACCCGTCTGTTTACCAATAACATCATGACCATGTTCACGAAGAGCGAAAAAACGAAGAAAGAACTCATGGTGAGTTCCATTCAAGTCGATAAGCCGTTCTTCGATATGATGGGTATTCATTGGAAAAACCCTCCTCTGGGTTGGAAAAAAGGAGCGATTACGCGCGATTTGACCATTTATAATCAGATGCTGATAAACGAATCAGGCATCAAGGGTAATCCATTGCAACAGCCAGCTCCACTAAATGGCCATCCAACCGATGGCGTTGTGGCCGATTTCCATGTCAATAGCCTGCATGGTACGGTTTCGCCCATGATGCTCACGGTTGTCAGCGATACCAGCCGGTCGATTCTGGCCAATGGCGGCTATCTGCTGGTCCGGCTGAATCCACACACGGATGTACCCAATGCCCTCGACCAGCTCAAACAGATCTACAATCAGGCCCGCCCAACGGCCCCCTTCGATTACTATTTTCTGGATGATGCCTACAACAAGCTCTATGCGAAAGAAGAACGACTGATGCGGCTATTCAATGGCTTTACCGCCCTGACGCTGCTAGTAGCCTGTCTGGGGCTACTAGGTTTAATGACCTTTTCGGTAGAAGTACGCACGAAAGAAATTGGCGTTCGCAAAGTACTGGGGGCCTCGGTCGCCGGTATTGTCGTGTTGCTCTCCAAAGATTTTCTAAAACTCGTGTTGCTGTCTATTCTGATTGCCTCCCCCATCGCGTGGTGGGCTATGAACAAGTGGTTACAGAGCTTCGCCTACAAGATCGACATGGCCTGGTGGGTTTTCGCCCTGGCAGGTGGATTGGCGGTGGGTATTGCGCTGCTCACAATCAGTTTTCAGAGTGTAAAAGCCGCCCTAACGAACCCGGTGAAGAGTTTGCGGAGTGAATAGCCTTAGGTAGAGACAGGGCATGCCCTGTCTCTATGGACCGGATGTTCTTACAACGGAAGGCTTTGTTGATAACAATTGATGACGCACAGGAGACGCCATCCCTGGCGTCTCTACGAGTTTAACTGCCGGACAAGAATAAACGTAGCCAATTCGGCAAGCAGCAGGTTGTAATGCGTGGCCGCTATACCGCCCAGCATATACGCCAGAAAAATTTCATCGGCTAGGATGAAAGCGGCCCAAAGACCAATGGAGAATCCAAAGGCCAGACTAATGGCCGATTGTTGGGTAAGTGACTGCTGAACAGAAGCCCGAAAGGCTTTCCAGAACAGAATGGCGCTAATGCCCTCCCACAGAATAACCCCGGCAAAAAACAGCCCCGACAGCCAAACTGGCGACTGATAAATAGCCACTACCCGGACAATCAGGGTATAATTCCCCGATGCAAACGGCCATTTCCCAGGCAGTATAGAAAGCACCTTCAACGCATCGGTGCTGTTGCTCAGCCAGACGATGGTGAAATAAAGCGCCCAGAACAGCAATAGTCCCGATCGGATTCGCTTATCAATGGTTTGCATAACTAGTCCTCTAAAAACGCTGGGAATATAGCATTTTACGGAGCGTTTTCCAGCAAGTTTTGTCCTAACTGATAGGTAAGCGAGACCAATCCCGTTGAGTACGTTTTTGTGTCCAGCAATGCGAGATTAACACGCTCGTTCAACTGGGGAAATAAAGGTTTTCCGGCTCCCAGCAGGATTGGGTGAACAGCCAGAAAGAGTTCATCGACCAGCCCTTCATTGAGAAACGAACGGGTCAAATCGGCTCCACCAAACAGCCAGAAATCTTTGCCGGGTTGCTGCTTGAGGCTATTAACCTGTGCTTTTAAATCGCCACGGACCAGTTCGGCGCCTTCTCCTACCTCGCTTAGCGTCGTTGAGAATACGTATTTTTTATACTCAGGAAATGAGTACTCACTGGCCGCTTCGGCTGGATTCATCATCAACTCGTAGCTTTTCCGCCCAATAAAAATCGAGTCGATGCGATTCAGAAATTCGGTCATCCCATAATCCTGATCGGTAAAGCACCAATCGTATTCACCATTCGGGCCTTCGATATACCCGTCGAGACTAACGGCTACGCATAAAACTACTTTCCGCATACTCATTCGTATTTGTTTAGTTGTCTGGCCTTGTCCGATTTGCGGACAGACCTTGTCCAGAATCGGACAATTGTTTGAGGACTTGTTAGCCAAAAATAGCCATAAAAAGCAATCAGTAGGCTTTTTAGGAGTTGGCATCCCATTTGATCGGCATTATCGTATAAAATAACAAACCATGAAAAGGGCCTTTCTGGGAGAGTTTGAAGAAGTGGTGTTACTGACGGTAGCGGTTCTTGACGAAGAAGCCTACGGCGTCAGTGTCACGCAGGAAATTGAGCAAAAAACCGGACGATCGGTGGGCTTTAGCACCGTCCATACAACCCTGCAACGGCTGGAAGAAAAAGGCTTCCTGTCTTCACAGATGGGCGGAGCAACGGCAGAGCGGGGCGGCCGACGGAAGCGTTTCTTTACCGTTACAGCCGCCGGTCGAAAAGCGTTAGCCGAGGTCAAACAGGTGCGCGAAGAACTCTGGAACGCATTGCCCCCACAAACGCTGCAACTCATGGTACGATAAATCGCATAGGGCGTGGGGCGAAGGGCATAGGTCAATTACTAAGACAATCTCTTCACCCCTTGCCCCAACCCCTTTGCCCCATGCCCTATACCCCGCCCCGCTTTGCTACCTGGCTCCTCATTACCTTCGGCCATCCCGATACTCGGGAAGAGGTACAGGGTGATTTGCTCGAATTATATGCCCATTGGGTGCAAACCGTGGGAGAGCAGAAGGCCAGTTGGCGGTATTCGCTCAATGCTCTGAAATTGCTACGGCCTCTGGCCCGACGAAAAACAAATGAACAGTATACAACCCCTAATGCCGTTAGTCTCGTTATGATCCGAAATTATCTAACCATTGCTTTCCGCAACCTGACACGCAACAAAGCCTACACCTTCATTAATGTAGCTGGTCTGGCCCTTGGTATGACCTGCGGTATTCTATTGTTTACCCTGATTACTTACCATTTTAGTTTCGATAACTTTCACGCGAATACCGACCGTATCTACCGCTTTGTAACGGAACAACACCGCGAGACCGTCAGCTATTCGCGAAGTGTACCGGCTCCACTGGGAAAGGTCTTCCGAAAAGACTATAACTTTGGCGAAAAAGTGGCCCGGATTGCCACCGCAGACGACATACTGATTACGGTCCAGGCTGGTCGGGACGTACATAAGTACAAAGAACAGGAAGGTGTGGCGTTTACCGAATCGGAGTTCTTCGACATCTTCAACTACCCTCTTCTACAGGGCGATAAAGCCACTGTTCTGAAGGAGCCAAACACGGCAATTCTGACCGAACGCATGGCTCAAAAGTATTTCGGCGATAGCAACCCGATCAACCAGACGATCCAGTTGGACAATAAAATCGGGCTTCGGATCACGGGAATACTGAAAAACCTGCCCGCCAACTCCGACCGCCAAACAGAAATCTATGCATCGTATAATACGCTGAAACAGTACAACGAGTGGATGGCCAGCGACGAATCGTGGGGAGGTATCAGTAGTGCTATACAATGCTTTGTGCGGCTTCGGCCGGGTGTTGTGCCTGCTCAGGTTGAGCAAGTGCTTCCTGCTTATGTCAGTAAATACCGCCCAACGAGCAAAAATATCCATCATTATAAACTGCAACCCCTGGCCGAGATACATTTCGATGCCCGTTATGGAGCCGCGATGACCAAAACGAACTTATGGGTGCTTGGCTGCATCGGGTTATTTCTGATCATCACCGCTTGCGTCAATTTCATTAATCTGGCCACGGCGCAGGCACTGAAGCGGTCGAAGGAGGTGGGCGTACGAAAAGTTCTGGGTGGAGTTCGAACGCAGCTTTTCTGGCAATTCATTACCGAGACGGGCATCATTACTTTTTTCGCTCTGCTTATTGCGTTGATTTGCTCAACCACCCTGATACCGTTTGTTAATGAGTGGTTCCGGTCTCAATTAAGCCTTAACCTACTTTCCAATCTACCCTTAGCCACATTTATTGTGGTGCTTATGGTTTTTGTTACGCTTTTCTCTGGTGCGTATCCAGGATTAATTCTGGCCGGTTTTCAACCCATACTAGCCCTGAAAGGCCGATTATCTCAACAGACCATTGGAGGCTTCAACACCCGTCGGACGCTGATTGTGACTCAGTTTTCGATCTCTCAAATCTTGATTATTGGCGTTATTGTCATTGCCAACCAGATGCGTTACGCCCAGCAATCGGATATGGGATTTGACAAAGAAGCGGTTGTTATGGTGCCCATTGCAACAGAAGCTAAACCCCAGACGATGCACACAGTAGCCAGTCAGTTTTCAGAATTGTCGGGCGTGAAAAAAGTATCGCTCTGTCAGGCAGCGCCAGCTTCGAATAGCAACTGGACAACATCGCCCCTCTACGATAACCGAACCGAAACAGAGACTTTCGCCGTCAATGTCCGGGCGGGCGACGATCAATTCATTTCGCTGTTTAATGTACCCTTGGTAGCTGGCCGAAACATCTACCCTGCTGATTCGGTACGCGAGTTTCTGGTAAACGAAACGTTTGTTAAAAAGCTCAATCTCCGATCGCCCGAAGCCGTTCTCGGAAAAACGGTAAGCCTGAATGGAGGTGACTTAAAAGGACCAATCGTGGGTGTTATCAATGATTTTCACGATATGTCGTTTCATGCCGACATCAATCCTGTCTGCATCAGCACTGCCCTGGATCGATACAATTATTACGCGGTAAAGATTGATCTGGCAACGGCCCAATCGACGATTGCTTCACTGGATCAAATCTGGAGTCGAACGCATCCCGATCAGATATTCTCGTACCAGTTTCTGGACGAACAGATTGCGGAGTTTTATGAAACAGAGTCGCTGATGCTGAAACTGGTTCAGGTGTTTGCGATCATTGCTATTTTTATCGGTTGTCTCGGTCTCTACGGGCTTGTTTCGTTCATGGCGGCCCAGAAATCCAAAGAAATCGGCATCCGAAAAATATTGGGCAGCAGCACTGGCCAGATAGTCTGGATTTTTGCGAAGGAGTTTTCCGCCCTTATTCTTGCGGCTTTTGTGGTAGCAGCTCCCCTTGCCTGGTATATCATGCGAGCCTGGCTCCAGAGTTTCAAATTTCAGGTGCCCATTGGAGCCGAAGTGTTTCTATCGGCCATTGCCGGTACGTTCCTGATCGCCTTTTTAACGGTTGGCTATCGAGCCATCCGGGCCGCGTTGGCTAACCCCATAAAGTCGCTACGATCTGAATAGCGTGGCGCTGGGAGCCAGGTGCATGGAGCCATATTCATACTCTATCAACTTGACTCCCGGCCCCATGCCCCTCGCCCCATGCTCCCTACCCCACCCCGCTTCGCTACCTGGCTACTCACCACTTTCGGCCATCCCGACACGCGGGAAGAGGTGCAGGGTGACCTGCTGGAGTTGTATGCTCATTGGGTACAAACTGAGGGAGAACAGAAGGCTAACTGGCGCTATAGCCTGAGTGCAGTGAAACTTTTACGGCCACTGGCCCAATCAAAAGTATCAAGTGAGTACAGATCACCGGAATGCCGGACCACCTTTTTTCTAAGTCCTGTTATGATACGTAATTATGTAACGGTTGCTTTTCGGAATCTGATCCGCAACAAAGCCTTCTCGATTATCAACATAACTGGTCTGGCGCTAGGCATGGCCAGTAGCCTGTTTATTCTACTTTGGGTACAGGACGAACGCAGCGTTGACGCCTTTCATGCCAACGGTAACTACCTGTATCAGGTCTACGAACGCCAATATTTTGATGGTCGAACGGAAGCAGCTTACGAAACACAGGGGTTGTTGGCCAGCGAACTCAAGCGCGTTATCCCCGAAGTGGAGTATGCCAGTGGCCTGGAAGAAACCTACCCATTTACATTTCAAGTAGGCGATAAGGTGGCTAAATTAGAAGGAACCTTTGCTGGCGCTGATTTTTTCAGGATGTTCAGCTATCCACTACTACAAGGGAATCCAACTACCGCTTTAGAAGCCACCAACGGCATTGCCATTTCCCGAAGAATGGCCGATCAGTTTTTTGGTAATCCCGAACAAGCCATCGGGAAAGCCATTCGGTACGAGAGTAAAGAAGACCTGACGGTAACAGCCGTTTTTGAAAATCTACCCGCCAACTCGTCGCAGCAATTCGATTTTCTACGAACCTGGCAAGCCTACGTCCGCGACAATGGCTGGGTGAATAATTGGGGAAATTATAATCCGGCTACATTCATACAGTTACGTCCGGAGGCTGACCCTGTTAAGGTAGAAGCCAAAATCAAAGCGTTCACCTATCGATATAAACCTAAAAACAAGAACTTAATCGAAGAATTGGCCCTGCAACCGTATCCTGAAAAATACCTTCATTCGACGTTTAAGAATGGGCAACTTGACGGTGGGCGCATCGAATACGTCCGATTGTTCAGCTTTGTCGCCGTTTTCATCTTGCTGATTGCCTGCATCAATTTCATGAATCTGGCTACGGCTCGTTCGTCCAAACGAGCGAAAGAGGTGGGCGTCAGGAAGGCAATTGGAGCCGCTCGTTCATCATTAATCGGTCAATTCGTAGGCGAAGCCGTTCTGCTTACGTTCTTCGCTATGCTGCTCGCCCTAACGCTGGTGATGGTCATTCTGCCTGCGTTCAATACCCTTACGGGCAAACAACTTGCCCTACCATTCAGCCAACCGATCTTCTGGTTTACACTTCTAAGTCTGCTTGTTCTGACTGGCTTTATATCAGGCAGCTATCCGGCGCTTTTTCTGTCCGCTCTAAATCCTGTTCGGGTTTTGAAAGGCACCTTGCGATTTAGTCCAGGGGCCACCAATTTCCGAAAAGGGCTGGTTGTCTTTCAGTTTGGACTTTCTATCCTGCTGGTTGCGGGTATGATTGTCATGTATCGACAAGTGGAGTATATCCAGACCAAGAATATCGGCTTCAACCGCGAGAATCTCATTTATATGCCGCTGGAAGGCGAACTCGGTAAAAAATACGCTCTGTTTAAAGAAGAAGTAAGCCAGATGCCCGGCGTCCTGACAGTATCCCGGATGCGGGGAACGCCTACCCTCATTTTGCACCATACCGGCGATTTCGCCTGGCCCGGCAAAGACCCTAATCAGCCCGTCAAGTTTGCGGATGAGACGGTGGGGTACGATCTCGTAAAAACGATGGGACTGACGCTGAAAGAAGGGCGTGATTTCTCGAAATCGTTTGGTACCGATTCGGTAGGCTTTCTGGTGAACGAAACGGCATTAGCTAAAATGGGTTACAAGACTGGCCTTAATCAACCGTTGTCGTGGGGATCAAGGCAGGGTAAGATTATCGGGGTGCTGAAAGATTTTCACTTCAATTCCATGCACCAGGCTATCGACCCATTGGTTATACGTCTGGACGAAACGCGCGACTGGGGCACTATTCTGGTTCGTACCCAGGCTGGCAAAACCAAAGAAGCACTGGCCAGTATGGAAAAAGTCTGTCAGCAACTTAACCCCAATTTCCCGTTTACCTATCAGTTCTCCGATCAGGAGTTTACCAAGCTCTACAGAAGCGAGCAGATGGTGAGTCAGTTAGCTAATTACTTTGCCATTCTGGCCATCTTTATCTCCTGCCTGGGCTTGTTTGGTCTGGCGACCTTCACGGCTGAGCAGCGAACCAAAGAGATCGGCGTTCGTAAAGTACTGGGCGCATCAGTAGGCAGTGTTGTTACGCTCCTGTCGAAAGATTTTTTGAAACCCGTATTCATCGCTATCCTCATCACAACGCCTATTGCCTGGTATGTTATGAGTCGCTGGCTGGCCGACTTCGCCTATAAGGTCGACCTCTCGTGGTGGATTTTTGCCCTGGCTGGTGGGTTGGCTACTATCATTGCTTTACTGACCGTCAGTTTCCAAAGTATTAAAGCCGCGTTGATGAATCCCGTAAAATCACTTCGGTCTGAATAGCAGGGAGCTTGGAGCGTGGAGCAGGGCGTTCATGCTCTGCCATCCGCTCCACGCTCCAAGCCCCATGCCCCTCGCCCCATGCTCCCTACCCCGCCCCGTTTTGCCACCTGGCTGCTCAACACCTTCGGCCACCCCGACACCACGGAAGAAGTGCAGGGCGATTTGCTGGAGTTGTATGCCCATTGGGTTGAAACGGTGGGCAAGCGGAAGGCCGATTGGCGATATAATCTGAGTGCGCTCAAGCTGTTGCGGCCGATGGCCAAACCACGCTATAAAGAATCGTATACAACACCTTACTCACTGAGCCCTGCTATGCTACTGAATTATTTTAAAATAGCTTATCGCAACTTACTCAACAACAAGGGCTTTTCGGCCATCAACATCACCGGACTTGCGTTGGGGATTGCCTGTTCCATCGTGTTGTTCCTATTCATTCTCGATGAGTTAAATTTCGACGCATTCAATAAAAAAGCCAGCCAGACGTATCGGCTTTACGTTCACAGTTCGATTAACAACGAAGAATCAAACAATTCCAAGACGGCACCTCCGGCTGGCTCTACACTCGTGCAGATGCTCCCTGAAGTGCTTACCCAAACACGTATCGGCTACTTTGGCGGACACGATTTGCGGTATAAAGACAAGGTATTCAGGGAAAGCAGAATTTACACGGCCGACTCCACCTATTTCGATGTGTTTACCCTACCTTTTGTTCACGGCGATCCAGCGATTGCGCTCAAAAATCCGAACAGCATTGTCCTGACCGAAACCATGGCTAGCAAATATTTCGGACAGGAAAACCCGACGGGGAAATCATTGCTTGTCGACGGAACAAACTCGTATCAGATTACGGGCGTCATGAAAGACTTTCCCGATAAGTCGCATTTCCATTGCGATTTCCTGTTGTCGATGTCGACCTATCCCGAAGTCAATCAACAAAACTGGCTGCAAGGGGATTATTCGACCTATATTGTTCTCAAAGAGGGGGCAGATCCTACACGGGTCGAGCACAAAATGCAGCAAATTATTCTTGACCGCCTGGGGCCTGAGATCGAAAAAGCATTGGGCGTTTCCATGCAGCAATTCCTGGCCAGCGGCAATGTATTTGAATATCGTTGGCAACCCTTATTATCCATTTATCTGCAGTCAAAACGCCAATACAACATTGACCCCAACACCGAGTGGACTGGCGTCCGAATGGGCGACAGTGTGTACGTGTATATTTTCTCGGTGGTGGCGTTATTTATTCTGCTGATTGCCGTCATCAATTTCGTCAACCTATCGACAGCCCGTTCCGAGAAGCGCGCCAAAGAAGTAGGCATCCGAAAAGCCATTGGTTCGAGTCGCTTAAAACTAATGGGGCAGTTTACGACCGAATCTATATTGCTGACTGGTCTTTCGGTTATTGTGGCGTTGTTTTTGGTCCAACTTATGCTTCCCGGCTTCAACCAGATAGCCAGTCGGCAGTTGACACTACCCCTTTTTACCCATGCGTATACCATTCCGGCGCTACTTGCTTTTACACTCATCGTAGGCCTGCTGGCGGGCAGTTATCCGGCCTTTTTTTTATCGTCTTTTCGGCCGGTCGAGGTCTTGAAGTCGGGCGTACAAAAAAGGAAGTCCTCCTTACGCAGCCTGTTAGTGATTACCCAGTTCTCGATATCCATTACCCTAATTCTGGGTATGATCATTATCCGAAACCAATTAGGGTATCTTCAGCATAAAGACCTTGGATTCAACAAAGAGCACTTGCTTTCTATCAATAATGCTAAGGTGCTGGGCGACAAACTCAAACCGTTTAAAGCCGAGTTATTGAAAAACCCGGCCATCCTATCGGTCAGCAATACGTCTCAATTATTTGCAAACGGCATTCCGGGAAGTGGCTATTCGTTGGGCAAACGGTCGGGTAGTGACCTCGTTTTAAGCCAGTTTCTGGACGTCGATGCCGATTTCGTAAAAACGTTTGCGGTGCCGTTAAAAGCCGGACGTTTCTTCTCCAATGATCGGCTGGCCGACAGCACCGCTGTGGTCATCAACGAAGCGGCATTGCGAGCGTTTAATACGAACAACCCGCTAGACCAGGAAATCACCGAAATCGATGTAAATGGCCCTAAAACGTATAAAATCATTGGCGTACTAAAAGACTTCAATTATGAATCGCTTCACCGCCAGGTTCGTCCGCTGGTGTTTCACCTGAGTTCCGTCCGGCAAGCCGCCAGTATTTTAAACATCCGAATTCAGCCCCATGCCACAAAAAATGCGATTGACTACATCGAAGAAACCTGGCAACGATTCGAAAAAACGGATCAATGTCACTATTCGTTTTTAGATGAGCGGCTGGCCCGACTTTACGAATCGGAACAAAAAACGAGTATCATCGCTACGGCTTTTTCAGCCCTGGCCATCTTTATTGCCTGCCTGGGCTTGTTTGGTCTGGCCGTTTTCATAACTGAGCAACGCACTAAAGAGATTGGCATTCGTAAAGTGTTAGGGGCTAGTATTGCCGAAATCCTGTTTCTTTTGTCGCAACAATTTATTGTCTGGGTCGCCATTGCCATTCTGATTGCGTCGCCCATTGCCTGGTACGCCATGAGCCGATGGCTCGACAACTTCGCCTACCGCGTCGACATTTCATGGTGGGTATTCGTAGGTGCCGGTCTGCTGGCCATTGGCATTGCCTTATTGACGGTCAGTTTCCAGAGCATTAAAGCCGCTTTGATAAATCCCGTAAAATCACTTCGGTCTGAGTAGCAGGGAGCGTGGAGCGTGGAGCAGGGCGTTCATGCTCTGCTCCACGCTCCACGCTCCCTGCTCCCTACTCCAAGCTCCATGCTCCAAGCCCCATGCCCTACACCCCACCCCGTTTTGCCACCTGGCTGCTCAACACCTTCGGCCACCCCGATACCTCAGAAGAGGTACAGGGCGACCTGTTGGAGTTGTATGTCCATTGGGTTGAAACGGTGGGCAAGCGGAAGGCCGATTGGCGATATAGTCTGAGTGCTATTAAACTTTTACGGCCGCTGGCCCAATCAAAAACAGCTAAAGAGTATCCTTCACCTTTTTTACTGAGTCCTACTATGGTACGCAATTATGTAAAAATCGCCTGGCGTAATCTGACAAACGCCAAAGTCTTTTCCCTAATCAATGGATTTGGACTAACCTTAGGGATGGCCTGTGCTCTGCTGGTCTTTCTGGTGATCGTTCATGAAACCAGCTATGATAAGCACCATAAAAACGGGGACCGGATCTACCGGGTCGAAACCGTAAACAGCAGCGACCCGAATCCGCATCCGGGAACCTATACCGAAATGGCCGTTGTCCTGCCCAAAGAAGCGCCGGAGTTTGAAACCATCGTCCCGGTCTATAATCAATGGGGAAAAGGATTGTCGGTCCCAGCGTCGGGCGACTTTTTCAAAGAACGGGTCGCCTTCACCAACTCCAGCATTTTCCATCTGCTCGATTATCAATGGGTAACGGGCGATGCACGTACAGCTCTCTCGCAGCCGGGTCAGGTTGTGCTGACTGAATCCTATGCGAAGAAATTATTTGGCAGTACGGATGTTCTGGGGAAAACCATTCGCTACGACAACAAGCAGGACTTACGCGTTACGGGCGTTCTGAAAGACTATCCGGTAACCACCAATTTCCCGTTTGATGTGCTGGTTTCCTTTTCGACGCTCAAGCAGACCCAGCCCGATTTCGACTCGCATGGCTGGAATGGGTTCGGAGATAATTTTCAACTCTATACGTTGTTGAAACCCGGTTTCCGGCCAGAGCAATTGACGAAGCGGTTTCATGCCATCCAGGTCAAGTACCAGAAAGATCCAAAAACCATTGAAAAACAGCATTTCATGCTGAACCCACTGGAGCAGATTCACTATTCCTTCAATTTCAGCGGGCGACAGGCCAGCAGCAAACTACTCAATATGCTCTCCCTCATCGGAGCCTTTGTACTCCTGATTGCCTGTATCAACTTCATCAATCTGACCACCGCGCAGGCCCTCAAACGAGCGAAAGAAATTGGCATCCGCAAGGCCGTTGGCAGCAATCGACTGTCGCTGATTTATCAATTTCTGACCGAAGCGGGACTGATTACCTTCCTGTCTACGGTGCTGTGTATCCTGCTGGCCTGGCTGGTGTTGCCCAGCATTGCCACCATGATGGACCTTCCTTTGACAGTTTCTGACCTGTTTACCTGGAAGATTGGCGTATTTCTGACCGGGTTGGCCAGCCTGACCACCATTCTGGCAGGAACGTATCCAGCGTATCGCTTATCGGGTATGCCACCGATCTGGGCTTTAAAAAGCAACAAGCTCCCGCAGGGCGAACGAAGCGCTACCCTTCGCCAGGGTCTGGTTGTTGTTCAGTTTACGGTTTCGATGATTCTGATCAGCAGCGCTTTACTCATGAACAAGCAGTTGTCCTTTTTTCATAATGCCGATCTTGGTTTCAATAAGGCCGCCATTATTACCATTGGCCTGCCCGACAATAAGCCCGAAAAACTACAAACACTCCGGGCCCAATTGATGGAGTCGCCACAGATCAAAGATGTCAGTTTCTCGTTCAACAGCGCTTCGGCCGAAAGCAATTGGATGCAGGGCATGCAGTACCGAAAAGGGGCCACCCCGATCGAGATTAAGACGCAGATGAAAATGGGCGATTCTCATTATCTGGACACCTATGGCATTCAATTGCTGGCGGGTGAGAAACTTAAAGATACCGATACCTCAAAAGCTGCGTTTAAGATCATTGCCAACGAGATTTTCCTCGACCGGATGGGCATTCGTCAGCCAGCCGAAGCCATTGGTCAACGAGTATATTTCGGTGATGGAGAAGAGTTTGCGACCATCGTTGGCGTTGCCAAAAACTTCCACGTCAACTCGCTGCACCAGAAAATCGACCCGACCGTGATTCAGGTGGTACCCAACAATTTTTATCAGGCAGGTATCAAATTGCAAAGCGAAAAGCTAACGACCGAATCCATACAGGCCGCCCTCGGCACAATTGAAAAATCCTGGAAAGCGACGTTCCCGAATCAAGTCTTTGCCTACGATTTTCTGGACAAAACCCTGGCTCAGGCGTACAAGAATGAAACCCGGACCTCGCAATTGATCGAAACATCCACGCTGATTGCCATTTTGATCGCCTGCCTAGGTCTATTCGGTCTGGCAACCTTCTCGGCCGAACAGCGCACCAAAGAGATCGGCGTTCGGAAAGTGCTGGGCGCTTCGGTTGCCAGCATCATAGCCTTGATGACCAAAGATTTCCTGAAACTGGTAGCCATTGCTATGCTGATAGCCTCACCCATTGCCTGGTACACCATGAGTCAGTGGTTGCAGAATTTCGAGTTCAAAACCGAAATCAGCTGGTGGGTCTTTGCGCTGACAGGCTTGTTGATGGCCGTCATTGCCATGCTGACGGTCAGTTTCCAGAGCATCAAAGCGGCCCTGATGAATCCGGTTAAATCGTTGCGGTCGGAATAATCGCGTTCCCCGTAGAGACAGGGCATGCCCTGTCTCTACCCTACCCCTCTCTCCAAATAACTTAGCGAAAGGGACCATTATAATCAGCCAGTTACCGTAACTTCTCTGCGTCTAAATCGGGTGGTGTATGAGAATGTTATGCAGAGTAGCCCTACTCAGTTTGTTACTGATTAGCAGCAGGGCATGGACACAACCAATCAAACCGGCCACTGGGCTGGTGGCGGGACTGAAAGGGGAATATTTTGACGGGCCCAACTTCGAACGAAAAGTCCTGACCCGCACTGATCCGCAGGTCGACTTTAACTGGAACTGGCAACTGGCGGGGCCGGGCGTACCCCATGAATATTTCTCTGTTCGATGGACCGGCAAACTCTACGCACCCACAACCGGCAAATACCGTTTCAGTGCCCTTGTCGATGATGGTGTACGCGTGTGGGTAGGTGGCCGAAAGGTGATTGACGAATGGCGCAAGCAGGACGACAGCCAGTTCGTGGGCGAAATCGAGCTAAAAGGCCAACAGTTATATGATTTGCGAATCGAGTATTACAACGACTGGAAAGGGAGCACCATTTCGGTATACTGGGAACGTCCCGAAGACAGGCGGCTATTTGGTTTTGGCTCGACACCGCATCAACCCATTCCAACAAAATACCTCTTTAGTAAGCCAGTTCGGCCCGTACCGACGACAGCTACGCTTGCTCCCCGATCAACATTGACGTATAACCCCAGGTCGATGCGAGCGACTCAAACGGCCTCTTCACTAGCTACCCAATCAACGCCTTCCGTAACGCCAATAGCTCCGACTCGTACGGTTATGAAAACGGCTTCGCTGAAGACTACAGCGCCTAAGTCAGCGAATCGTCTGCCTAAACTTGCGACAGGCGATTTAGCGGCTCCCACACTGCCCATTCAGAAGCCCACTTCTACCCCTGTCGATCAGCCATTTGCCAATGTGCAGGTAGGGCAACCCATTTTACTTCGGCAGGTGCTATTTGACCAAAGTGAGTACACCCTGTTGCCAGAGTCATACACCGAACTGGATAAACTTGTTCGCCTGTTAAAAGCCAACCCAGCCATGCGCATCGAAATTGCCGGGCACACAGACGATGTAGGTGATAAACGACTGAATCAAACCCTTTCCGAATATCGGGCCAAAATGGTAGCGAGTTACCTCTGCCGACAGGGTATTGCCGATAGTCGGATAACGGCCAGAGGGTACGGCGGCACCCGGCCGATCGCTACCAATACGACCGAATCGCAACGTGCGCAAAACCGCCGGGTCGAATTTGTCGTACTTGGTGACTAGTTAATTGGTTTATTCGTTAATTGGCGGATTGGTTCATTGATAAAATGGTTAGTAGTGCATAGAGCTGACTGGCTAACCAATCGATAAATCAACCCGTTAACTACTTAACCAGTAAATCAACCACTTAATTACGAGCCATATGGACTCAACACAAGCAGCCATTCAGGATAAATTTGAGATTACCGAATTAGTGAATCGCCTGTTTATGTACACCGACGACCGTAACTGGCCGGGGCTGCAGAACGACGTATTTACCACCGATGTCTACCTCGATATGGAATCGAATGGGGGCGCTCCGCCGGGTACAGTTACGGCCAAATCCATCACAGAGGGCTGGGCACAGGGGTTTCTGGGAGTCGACGCGGTTCACCATCAGGCTGGTCATTACCTGATTACCCTCAACGGCGACCAGGCAGATGTATACGGCTATGCCGTTGCAACGCATTACCGAACGGCCGCCATTCACGGCAAAACCCGAACGTTTGTCGGGAGCTACGACATTAAAGCCGAGCGAACGGCCAACGGCTGGCGAATCAACCACCTGAAATACAATCTTAAATACGCTGACGGAAACGCATCGTTACAGTAAAGCGGTTTTGCACA
Organism: Spirosoma gilvum; assembly: GCF_054776815.1. Lineage (NCBI taxonomy): Bacteria > Pseudomonadati > Bacteroidota > Cytophagia > Cytophagales > Cytophagaceae > Spirosoma > Spirosoma gilvum. The sequence continues at coordinate 82,005 of NZ_BAAHBH010000005.1, forward strand.
TACATTGCGATACCGGCTTGTGTAGGGCTGGTTGAGTTACTCAAACGGTCATCACGGTCGGCTCAACAAAATACAGGTGACTATTAGTCTATTTGATCTTGTCGTTATACTGGGTATTGCACAGGGATTGTTGTATGGCACCCTGTTGCTGATGAAGTATGGGCGTTATCCCAGCAAAAAGTTGCTGGCGATGTTACTGTTTGTTTTCTGCATCCTCAGCGCCAAAATTCTGTTGCATACCCTGGGCTTATGGCAGAATCCGCATCTTCGATACTTCCCACTGGCTTTCGATCTGACCATCCAGCCACTACTGTATCTGTATGTGGTGTCGCTGACTCAGCAGGGCTTCATACTAAAGCGTTCATACCTGCTTCATTTTGCGCCGACCCTGCTGTTTATGCTCCATGCCATACTGGTATATAGCCAGACGCAGGCTACAGATAATCTGTCGATACAAGACCAGATTGCCGAATCTCTGTATTTCAATACGGTCAAAACCATCGAAGATATTATATCTGTATTTATGGGTATTTTATATGGAGCCCTGAGTTATCGACGATTGGTTCGTTACCGGAAATGGCTATTCAATTCGATCTCCAACCCATCTTATCCAACCTATCAGTGGTTGCGTAACATGCTACTCTTAACGGGCGGGGTTTTGTTGCTACTTGGGCTGAATGTTTTTCTGGACACAAGTCTGCGTTTTACCGAACGATATTTTTTCCACTGGCAGGTTTTTTATGTGTATCTGGCCGTGAATGTGTATTACCTGGGCATTAACGGTTATCAGCAGCCCCCGTTTGAGGTTGCGTTCGATGAGTCGGCCGTTGATTCATTGCCCAAACGAATGCTCGACACCCTAAAAGACGAACAGGTTCAGGACATAAAAAGCCGAATCGAAGCTGCTATCATGCAGGACAACGTTTTTTTAGACCCCGATTTAAGTTTATCGAATCTGGCAGGCCGTCTGAACGTTTCAGTAGGGATTGTTTCAGCGGTTATCAATAGTGAATTCAATAAAAGCTTTCGTAGTCTGATTAATGAGCAACGCGTTGAGGAAGCCAAACGTCGGCTGATCGACCCGGCCTTTATGCATCTTTCCATACTGGGTATTGCCCTGGAAACCGGCTTTAATTCAGAAGCCAGTTTTTACCGGGTCTTCAAATCGGTCACGGGCCTGTCACCTAAGCAGTATATTGCCCAAACGACTCCCAAAACATCTACTGAGAACTCTCAAAACCCAAATTGAGAGGCCTGATAACTGGCTGCGTGTGAGTTTTGTCACGACATTTTATCGTCCAACGCAAACCCTCATCGTCATGCAACGCATACGCTTCACTATTTTTCTGATCCTCTTTTCTGGTCCATTTGCAGTGGCCCAATTGCAGGAACCCACGCAAAGAACTGATTCCTTTCTGTTGAAAACTCAATGGGATCAATTTGGTCCTTATGCCCGATATACCCCCGACAATCATCTACTGGGCTGCTGGAGTACGGCCCTGGCGCAGATTTTTTATTATCATCGATTGCGCCCTGCGGGAGTTGTTTCATACCAGTGTTCCCGAGGCTACAGGATTCAGGATACCCTGACGAATCATACCTTTTCGTGGGATCAGTTTACTACGCGTATTGAGTCTGGTACCCCAGAAACTGCCCAGAGCAATGTAGCCAGGTTTTCGTATATGACTGCCGAAGTAATCCGCAAAGACTTCGGAACAGGTCATTATCTGGAAATGGTGAACCCCGTGGGCCAGATCAATGCGTATTTTCCGTGTCAGGCTGAATTTTATGTGTCGTTCACAGAGCCTATACCAATTTCCAAAGCTGAATTAGACGCCATCGCCCGGAAAGAAAACATCCAGCATGTACTACAGCGCGACGACGTAACGAAGCTGATTCAGCAGGAAATTAAGGCGAAACGGCCTGTGTATTTTCACTTCGGGAATTTCACGACGTATGGCCATTCGACGGTTATCGACGGCTGTAAGGCGGAGGGCGATACGTTTTGGGTTCACATTAACTACGGTTCTGGCGGAAAACGCAGTGGCTGGTATGATCTGTTCAAACCCATCGACGTCGCTGACGACCTAAAACTCCGCGCCTTTGTTACCGTCAAACCCAAGTGATCGTTCGGGGCTCGTCCGCGATTAAGCTCGCGGACGAGCCCCGAACGATCACTAATGCCAAACTTGGAGGTCAGCTCATTTATCAGCAACTTGCTTCTTTATTGCTGACACGCTCTGTTCATGAAAACAATCGCCCTCTTGCTGGCCCCGCTGCTTCTGGGGTTTCTGTATCCAACTAAACTGCTCAAACGTCATTCTGATCTGCCCACGCCCCCATCCAAAGCGGCTAAACTCATGACGGGTGCCGATCAGGTGTCGGCCTACCTACCCTATCTCAAAGGCAAGCGCATCGGTATGGTCGTGAATCAGACATCCATTATCGGCAATAAACCCAGTGTCGATAGCCTGCTGAGTCTGGGTGTCAATATCGTTCGCGTTTTTGGTCCGGAACATGGCTTTCGGGGTAATGCCAGCAACGGTGCCAAAGTCGATGATGCCGTCGATTCAAAAACCGGTATTCCAATTATTTCGCTGTACGGCAAAAACAAGAAACCTTCGCAGGAGCAACTGGCCGACATTGACCTAATGATTTTCGACATTCAGGACGTTGGCTGTCGGTTCTATACCTATATCAACACGCTCAACCATGTGATGGAAGCCTGCGCCGAGCACAACAAGGAGCTGATGATTCTGGACCGGCCCAATCCCAACGGCTTCATTATCGACGGACCTATTCTGGAGAAACACTTGTATTCGGGTATTGGTATGCATCCTATCCCCATTACGCATGGCTGCACCATTGCCGAATTTGCGCAAATGATCAATGGTGAAGGCTGGGGCGGATTACCGGGTAAAAACCTATGCAAACTCAAGATTATCAAGGTCGCCAATTATACGCACGACACCCCGTATACGTTACCGATATTCCCCTCGCCTAACCTGAATACACAACAGTCGATTATGCTTTATCCAAGCATCTGTTGGTTCGAAGGAACGATCATCAGCCAAGGACGAGGGACCTATATGCCATTCACGGTATTGGGAGCGCCTGCCCTGAAAGGTATTTATCCGTTCTCGTTTAAACCCGTCAGCCTCAAAGGCATGAGCGAAACGCCTTTGCATCAGGATACCGAATGCTATGGCCTGGATCTTCGGAACTACGACACCAACATTTTCCGAAAGACCCGGCAACTCAACCTCCAGTGGCTGATAGAGTTATATAAAGCGTATCCCAACAAAGCCCAGTTCTTCGATACAAAATACAGTAACCAAATTGGCAATTTCAATTTCCGCAGCGGCAACGAAGCGCTCCAAAAGCAAATTATAGCCGGTGTCTCCGAAAAAGAAATCCGCAAAAGCTGGGAGCCGGGTCTATCAGCTTATAAGCAGATGCGAAAAAAATATTTGATTTATCCTTAGAAGCGAATTGGCTAAGAGCCGTGCCACGATTACTATGATTGAACAGATGAACCGTGGCACGGCTCTTAGCCAAACTCTTTTGTCTTCCACTGTTGCCACGTTCTTAAGCGTTTACTCGTATGCATAATATGTAGGTAAACTAGTCTCTAAGAATGTATCAACGAATCCTCTCCGTAATAGGTGTACTGCTAACCTTTGTTTTAATTTCCCTTTCCTGTAAGACACCCGAAGTAGAAACCAAGACCCCAATTATCACGACTCTCGATTGTTCGGCAGCCACATTTTCGGCCACAGCCACAAGTGGAGCCTCATATACCGGAAAAGCCACGTTGCCCTATACCGGCGGCAATGGAATGGCGTATACCGAAGGAACGGCGGTTACTTCGTCGGGGGTAACGGGCTTAACGGCAACCTTATCGGCAGGCGTCCTGTCCAGTGGAAATGGTACAGCCAGCTTCGCTATTACCGGCACACCCGCATCGGCAGGAACGGCCAGTTTTTCCATAAGCTTAGGGGGACAATCCTGTACACTGGCGCTGCCCGTAGCCGTTTCGAAGGCCAGTATATCAACCTTAGTCTGCACAAGTGCTCCTGCCAGCGCAACGGTCGGCATTCCCTATTCGGGTTCCGCAACCATGACGTATACTGGTGGAAATGGAGGGACCTATGATGTGTCGACGGCCATGTCGACGGGCGTTGAAGGGCTAACCGCAACCCTGACCGCTGGTACCTTAGCCAATGGAGCCGGAACACTCATGTATACCATTTCGGGAACACCTACCTCATCGGGAACGGCCACCTTTACTATGAGCCTGGGTGGTCAAAGCTGCACGGTTACCATAACCGTTGCTGCCTTGGGAACGGCCACAGCCGCCAAAGATACCGTTGTGATTGTCTACTCGGGCACCAGTGCCAGCGTCAGCAATGCCTTTCAGGATGCAGGAGTAAGCGTAGCGGTCAGTGGCGCCGATGTAACTGTAAAATCGACCAATACGTCCAAAGAAATTGTCTATTCATTATCAGGCATTTCTACCAAAGGCAGCTTCAAGATTTATAGCGATTATAAGTATAACATCACGCTAAAAGGGCTAACCCTGACCAATAGCAGTGGCCCGGCCATCAATAGTCAGTCAAGCAAGAAAGGCACTATCCATGTGGTCAGTGGAACGACCAATACACTGGTCGATGGAGCTACCTACGCCACAAGCACGGAAGACCAGAAGGGTACGTTCTTTAGCGAGGGACAGCTCAGCTTTATGGGCACCGGAACGCTCAACGTAACCGGCTATAATAAGCATGGTATTGTGTCCGACGATTATATCTATGTGAGTGAAGCAACGATCAACATAAAATCGGCCGCCAAAGACGGCATCCACGCCAAGGATTATTTTACGATGGATAGTGGAACCGTAACGGTTACATCATCGAGCGATGGGATCGAAGCCGAAGAAGGTTATATATCCATAAACGGAGGTACGCTTACGGTAACTAGCGTGGATGATGGTATAACGGCATCCTATGAAGGTACAGACGCTTCCATCACGCCCTATGTTTCACTCAAAGGGGGAGCCATAACCGTAACGACCACCGGCGACAAAGGAAATGCGATCAAGAGTGAAGGAGCTACCACCATCAGCACGGCGAATGTCATAACCCTGGCTGTCAGTGGCAAGGGAGCCAAAGGTATCAAAACATCGGGCGACTTCACCCTGGCGGCCGGTACCGTAAAGATCACGACGTCGGGCTCGGCCTACTACGTGACGGCCGATGCAGATATTGCGGCCCCAGCGGGTATCAATTGCGATAAAAACCTAGCCATTAAAGGCGGCAATTTAACCATCACGAGCACAGGAGCTGGTGGTAAAGGCATCAGCGTTGATGGCACAGCTACGGTCAGTGGCGGAACTATTAATATTTCGGCTACAGGAGCCAAGTACACCTATTCGAGTGCGCTCACCAGCGAAGCCAAAGGGTTTAAAAGTGATGGTGATTTTACGATGACCAATGGCGACCTAACCATTGCGGCTACGGACGATGGCCTAAAGTCAGAGAAATCGATCACGATAAATGATGGCACCGTCACGGTCACAAAATCATATGAGGGACTGGAAGCCCCAACCATTACCATTGCCGGTGGCGTTTCGAATATAACCGCTACCAACGATGGTGTTAATACCTCGCTCGGAACCGTTTCGGGTGGCACCGAATCCAACGACGGCAGTAATTTATTCATCAAAGGAGGGGTACTCATCGTAACAGGAAGCGATGCCATAGACAGCAACGGCAATATCACAATCACGGGCGGAATCACCATCGTCTGCGGCCCCACCAATCAGCCCGAAGAAGGCATTGATTATAACGGGTCCTTACTGGTGAACGGCGGAACGTTAATTGCGGCCGGCTCCAATGCGAATATGACCAAGGCCATGACAGCTACTTCCACGCAGGTCGGCATGTATATCAAATCGAGTGCCCAATTGGCGGCCACGTCGGTATTACACATCGAGAATGCTTCGGGTACGGAGCTGGTCACGTTTAAACCTAAAAATGCGGTTTATTATTTTCATTTCTCTGTGCCAAGTCTGGCCAAAAACACCCAATATAAAATCTACTTCGGCGGAAGCTATACTGGCGGAAGTTTTGTGGGTGGCTCGTCAGGATGGGGATTATACACGGGTGGTACCTATTCCAATTCGGGCGCAACGCTAAAATCAACGACGACGACCTCATCCAGCAGTACCGTAAATACCATAACATTCTAAGCCTGATAGGATTTGCCGGATGAACAGGATTCGACCGCTTTGGTAAAAATCCTGTTCATCCGGCAAATCCTGTCAGAAAAATTAGTGGTTCACCAGTTTCATTGCTCCTTCACCATATCGCTCACCCGTGTTCGGATAACGGGCCACCAACTCGTCGATTGCCGTCAACTCATCGACCGATAAAGTTATATCGACAGCGGCAGCATTCTCTTTCAGATAGTTACGCTTTTTAGTACCCGGAATCGGAATCATATCGTCGCCCTGCGCCAGTACCCAAGCTAGTGCTAGTTGGGCCGGTGTTGCACCTTTTTGCTGGGCTAAAGCGCCAAAAGCCTGTGCCAGCGACTGATTATTTTCCCAGTTTTCGCCCTGATAGCGAGGGAGTGTTCGGCGGAAATCATCAGCCGATAATTCATTGGCTCCCACAGTGTTGGTTACGAGGCCACGTGCCAGTGGTGAATAGGGAACCAGCGTAATACCCAACTCACGTACGGTATGCAAAATTTCTCCCTCTACATCCCGCGTCATGACTGAATATTCACTCTGGAGAGCTGCAATCGGGTGAACGGCATGAGCTTTCCGGATCGAAGAAGCCGACGCTTCACTCAGGCCCAGATAGCGAACTTTCCCAGCTTTTACTAACTCAGCCATAGCGCCTACCATCTCCTCCACCGGGACGTTGGGATCAATCCGATGGGCATAGTACAAGTCGATGGTGTCTATTTTCAGGCGTTGCAGACTCTTATCCACAGCTGTTTTCAGCCATTCGGGTGAGCCGTCGAAATACGTACCGGGCGAGCTACTGGAACCAGCCACTCCATTTCGGAAACGGAACCCAAATTTGGTTGCAATAAATACCTTATCTCGATTCGGGACCAATACTCGTGAAATCAGTTCTTCATTCTGGCCGTTGGCGTACATATCGGCCGTATCCCAGAAATTAATGCCCAGATCAAGCGCTTTGTGCAAGGTGGCAATACTCTCGGCATCATCGGTAGGTCCGTAGGCAAAGCTCATACCCATACAGCCCAGCCCAATGGCCGATACCTGTTCTCCTGTGTTTCCTAAGCTTCTGTAGTTCATAACCTGTCGTTTTTTTGATACAAAAGTAGAGCGCACAGCCCGGAGTGGGCTTATAGGATTCACACAGATGCTTATAAAAATCAAACAGCTACATGACGAGCTTCGCCAGGGGTAATCCCAGTATGCCGCTTAAAGAAAATGTTAAAATAGGTAGGATACTCGAACCCGAGGCTGTAGGCAATTTCGGCGATGTTCCAATCTGTATGCATAAGCAAGGCTCTGGCTTCCTTCACAATCCGGGCCGATATATGCTCGGTGGTCGTTTTACCGGTTATCTCTTTCACTGATCGGTTCAGGTGATTGACATGGACCGACAAACTCGCAGCATAATCGGTGGCTGTTTTTAGAGTAAGCGCATTTTCGGGTGTATCGATTGGAAACTGCCGCTCCAGCAATTGAATAAACAACGACGTAATCCGGGAAGAGGCACTGACCTGTTTTTCAAAACTTTCGGCTGGCTGCATCTTCATAGCTTCGTGAATTATCAAGTGCAGGTAATTGCGAAGCAGGTCATATTTATGCATGTAGGCTGAGTCTATTTCGGCTATCATTTTCTGAAAAATGCCCGATACGTCCTGTAGTTGGCGCTCATTGATAAAGAACACCGGATCGCCACCTATTTTAAACAAGGGCGACTCCGACAGCGATTCATTGCGCTCATACGGTTGCACAAACGACTCCGTAAACAGACAAAACCACCCCTCCTGCTCCGCTGAAGTGGCTTCCCAGGCATAGGGAATCACAGGATTGGAAAAAAGCAGCGCCGGGCGGTCGATATGAATCCATTTATTGGCATAGTACAGCTTTCCAGTGCCTATAATGAGTGATACCTTATAAAAATCCCGGCGAACATACGGCGTTTTCTGAAAGCAGGATGCACGGGTAAAGACATTAAAATGCCCCGCCCCGGCATTATTGATTGGAAGCCTGCCAAGGTTTGCTTGCGGTACCCGACGATAAAATTCGTGAAGATTCTCAGCCTCATTCATTGAACAAAGCTATAAAATTCAAATAAAAGATGCTTGTTCTATTCTCTGCTCGTCCGCGATATAATCGCGGACGAGCCACCAAACGAGCAGCCAATTTCTCCATCGGAAACCAATTTCAGCGAATCCGGTGTTGAACCTTTATTGGATAATTTTACAGGTAAGTTAAATCGGAGGGCTTTGAACCCTCGCAGATACGCAAATGAGCAAACACGGACGCATTCTGGTCGCCATGAGTGGCGGCATTGATTCTTCACTGGCATCGGTACTGCTGCACGAAGAAGGATACGAGGTTATCGGCATGACCATGAAAACCTGGGATTATGCCTCCTCGGGCGGATCAAAAAAAGAAACCGGCTGTTGCAGCCTCGACAGCATCAATGATGCCCGCAACATCGCCGTCAGCCTGGGTTTCCCGCACTACATTCTCGACATCCGCGACGAATTTGGGGATTATGTCATCGACCATTTCACGGGCGAATACCTGGAAGGGCGCACGCCAAACCCCTGCGTACTTTGTAATACGCACATTAAATGGGATGCCCTGCTCCGCCGGGCCGATCGGCTCGATTGTGAGTTTATTGCCACTGGGCACTACGCTAATATCCGACAAGAGAACGATCGGCACATCATCTCGAAAGGGATTGATAATCTGAAAGATCAGTCGTATGTGTTGTGGGGTGTATCGCAGGAAAGCCTGAGCCGAACAAAGCTACCACTGGGTCATCTGCGTAAATCCGAAATTCGGGAGATGGCCAAAGAACGGGGATTTATCGAACTGGTCACCAAATCGGAATCCTACGAAATCTGCTTCGTACCCGACAATGATTACAGGGGTTTTCTGAAGCGACGCATGCCGGGTCTGGAAGCCGAAGTCGCCGGTGGTAACTTCGTGATGGAAGGTACTGGCAAAGTTCTGGGTAAACACCAGGGTTATCCATTCTATACGATTGGGCAACGCAAAGGGCTCGGCATGGCATTTGGGCAACCGATGTTCGTGACCGAAATTCGTAAAGATACCAACGAGGTGGTGCTGGGCGTCGATAAAGATTTGCTGCGCGATGGTATGATTGTGAGCAAATTGAATCTGCAAAAGTACGATCGGATTGCCGAGCCGCTCGAAACGGTTACGAAGGTACGTTATAAAGATTCCGGTACATCCGCAACTATTTCGCAAACATCCGACGACCGAATTGAGGTACTTTTCAACGAAGGCGTTTCGGCCATTGCGCCCGGTCAGGCAGCCGTTTTCTATGAAGGCGACGACGTCGTTGGTGGTGGCTGGATCATGAAAAGCTTCCGCCAGTCGGATACTTTATAAATTTTGTTTAAACACACCGGGCCGCCGGAGCGGAGGCACAGGGAGCACAGAGTTTTTATTTACCTCCGTGTACTCTGTGTCTCTGTGTTTAATTTAATCCTGTTTTTACCTTGAAGCAGGTTGTTTATATTCGTGCTGCCAAAACCACCAAGTTATGCCTAAACTCGTCCTGACGCTTTTACTGGTTCTTAGCGTTTTCTCTTCGCTGGTAGCCCAATCACAATCAACCCCTACTCCACCTAAAGGCCATCCAAGCCCGAGTGGTCCCGGCTGGAAGCACCTCTTTGGGCCTGATCTTTCGGAAGCCGTTTTTCCAAAGGGCGTCTGGTATCGGGACGATGAAGGTGCGTTGACCGCAACAGCCGACAAAACTATCTGGACAGCTATTCCCTACGACGATTTCGTGCTGGATCTGTTCTTCAGAACGGCCGACGGCACCAATAGCGGTGTAGTGGTCCATGCCAGCGATACCACCAACTGGATTCCGAATTCGGTAGAGATTCAAATTGCCGATGATTATGCCAAACAATGGGCCGATTCGCCCAAAACCTGGCAATGTGGCGCTTTCTTTGGTCATCAGGCTGCCATAAAGCAAAAAGTCGTGAAACAGCCGGGCGAGTGGAACCGGTACACCATCACCTGCCAGGGCAAAATGATTTATGTGGTGTTGAACAATGAACTGGTCAATACCATCGACCTCACGAAATTTACGTCGGCCAAAACCAATCCCGATGGATCGCCCGTACCTGAATGGCTCAACAAGCCTGCTGCCGATCTGCCACTACGTGGCTATATAGGTTTGCAGGGAAAACATGCCGGAGCACCCATCTATTTCCGCAATCTGAAGATCAAAACACTGTAAAGTGATGGTATGGTGTTCCAGGCGAACCCAGGCAGGCTCTGTTTATGTTGCATAGCTATGATGCCTACCGAACCACAGACCCGCTTTAGCCATACCTTACCCGAACTCCGTTTCTCATTAAGCCTGCTGTATGTGGGCCGATTTCTGCTGAGCATGCACAACGTTTCCTCAACCGACGAGGAGCGGGTACAGGCATTCGATGAGCATATCGAGACGGTAACGGATGAGTTGGTCGCTACTGAACTATTGCATGAAGCCGCCGTGTTGGCTGGCGATATTTTACCAAACACCTCCTCAGAGAATCCAGTTTAAGCAGCAATCCCCGTTCTTTGCGCTTTCGTGGTTTTGCTGATCTCAATTTCTTATGCCCAACGTTCCGTTTGCCGCCCTGTTTGATATGGACGGTGTTTTAGTCGATAATGCCGATTTCCACCTGAATGCCTGGTTGCAGTTTGCCCAACATCACGGTCTTTCACTCACCCGCGACCAGTATATGGACCACATCAATGGGCATGTTTCCGCCGATTCACTGGCTTATGTGTTCCAGCGCCCGGTTACGCCCGGCGAGGTGATCGTTCTGACCGAAGAAAAAGAAGCGATTTATCGGGAACTGTACCGTCCGCACCTCCAGCCTACGCCGGGGCTGATCGCCTTTTTAAATGCATTAAAAGCTGCCGGTGTTCGTATGGCCGTTGGAACGTCGGCACCGGAAAGCAATGTAGGATTTACCCTAGACGGATTACCCCTTCGCCCCTATTTTGATGCCATTGTCGACGCCAGCATGATTCATAAGGGCAAACCAGACCCCGAAATTTATCTTACAGCCGCCCAGCGAGTAGGTGTCGAACCCGCCCGTTGTGTGGTATTTGAAGATGCCTTTGCCGGTATCGAGGCCGGACTTCGAGCTGGTATGAAAGTCATTGCGCTGGCAACCACACACACCCGTGCCGAATTAGCTGACAAAGGGGCGGCACTGATCATTGACAATTTTACCCAACTGACGGTAGCGCAGGTACAGGAGTTAATTGGTTGACTTTCTACGTTCTGTGTCCTCACAGAACGTGGGGTATGCTCAATCTGAAAAACAACAGACCTTATTTACTGCGGTTTTACCAAACGCTCTTTTGTGGTATCGGTCAACTGGCGGAGGGCGGTTAATTTATCGGAAGCCAGTTTGCTCCGGTTTAGCCAGCCGTCAAACAAATCGAAACTCCAGCCATATACTTTGGCTGGATGTTTGGCCAAATAACCATTTAGTTGCTCCATAGCCTGGGTTCCGGTTTGTTCGTTTTTCAAAACGCTCAGGCAGGTGGTCAGGTATTCCTTCAGGATTTCGTACCCATCGCGTATCTGCCCGGCTGGCAGGTTGTTTAAGGCCCGCCGTGCCCGGTCGTACTGGCCTGTCAATAGACTCAATTCAACGATCGTCAGGCGGGTTCCAGGGTCTGGGTAGGTTAGTTTTTCGTAGGCCCGAATAGCCCGGCAAAAACTGGAATCTGCCTCGATCAGCTTATTTTTCTGAGCCAGATACCGGCCACTTTCGGTATACACAACGCCACTTAAAGGCGTCAGATCATTCATCGGCAGAAAGCGTTCGGCCTGACGTATGGCTTTAAACGCACCCTCCTGCTGGCCCGTTACACCAAGAATAGCAGCTTTCTGCTGCCAGTATGTTGCCAGGTTTCGGTTGGTAGCCGTTGTATCCACGAATTTATCCTTACGAAGTAGCGGAGCAAACTCAATGGCTTTATCGTAATCGGCCAGCGCATCGGCGTATTCTTTCCGAAAAAAGTGCATACTAGCCCGATGCGCGTATGGGAGGGCAAGAATCGTATCTGGAGCATAGTCGATAGCCTTCTGGAGATCAGCCATTGCATCTGACCAGTCGCGTGTTCTGGCCTTCTGATTAGCCATTTGTTGATAAGCCATAGTCACTCGGCGATTCGGTTTGCGTAAGCCTTCCCATGGCAATAATCCAGCCTCAACAAAAGCAACCCGCAGGGCTTCCTTATCATGAAAACCCTGATTCAGGGATTCGGGAAGGCGGTTTTCCCATAGCGAAACGGTGCTCAGCCTGGGAGCGTCCAGTATACCAACCGGTAGTTCCGTCAATCGATTCTGATGCAGATTCAGCGCTCCCCAACTGACATCTTTCCAGGAGATCGTGGGCAGCTGGCTAATATTGCATTCGGGAAGGCTAAGCATATATAGTTTTTTCAGCCGGGCTAGTTTTGTAAACGCATCATCGGCGTCCAGTTGCGGTTGACGTTCAATAGCGACATCCCACAAATTGGTACAATAGATCAGGCTATCGGGCAGTTGCCGTAACCCTCCTGTTGCCCCTTCGACAATCTTTTCTTTCCCCGTGATTCGCAGACTATGAAGTTTCGACAAGCGACCGATGGAATTGGGTAGACCTTCCAGTCTGTTTCGATCCAGCGAAAGATTGAGCAAGTCCTGCCAGCGGCCAATGCTGTTTGGCAAGGCAATTAACTCGTTATTGCTGAGCATTACCTGCTGAAGTTTGGTTAAAGCGCCAATATTGTCCGGCAGGAGCCGTAGCTGGGTACCCATGATCGTAAGCGACTCCAGGTTCTGTAATTCACAAATCGACGAGGGCAGCTCGGTAATCGGGTTAGTATTTATGGTCAGTCGAATCAGTTTCCTGAGTCCGCCAATCGTAGCGGGCAGCGCAGTCAGTTCATTGGTGCCAATGGTCAAATCGGTCAGATTACGGAGTTGTCCCAATTTTTCGGGCAGGCTTTTCAAGCGATTAGTACCAATCGATAAGTCCTGTAGCGAATCCAACTGCCCAATACTAGTTGGTAGCTCCCGCAACTGGTTATTTTGTAGGGAAAGCCGATGAAGCTTTCGGAGCTTACCCAGGTCGTCGGGCAGCCGTTCCAATTGGTTATTATCCAGGATCAGTGTTCGCAGGGATGCCAACCGATTCAGCGAGCCAGGCAATTGTGTCAACTTATTTCGAGCTACTTCCAGGGTAGTCAACTGCGTCAGTTGGCTAATTGCGTCGGGCAACGTCGTTAGCTGGTTTGCGTTAGCATCCAGTCGGCGTAACGAACGCATCCGCCCGAGATCAGGCAATCGACCAAGCTTATTTCCAGACAGGTGCAACTCCTCAAGGGCGGTCAATTGGCTAATACCAGCAGGAAGCGAATCCAATCCACAATAACTCACATCCAGCTTTTTCAACTGACGCAACGAGCCGATGGATGCAGGCAGTCGATCCAGTTTCAGATTCTCAACGTGCAACTCCGTTAGCTGATTCAACTGACCAAGACAGTCCGGAATGTTCATCAGTGTTCCTCTCCCCGAAACCCGTAGCGACTGCAAGCGAGCCAACGTACATATCCCCGACAGATCAACTGGTTGGTTCACCTGAAGAGTGAGTCGTTCCAGAGCAGGCAGGTTGGCAAAATCACTGGTATTGATTGTCAGCTCCGAATTATTGACCAGGTAAAATTCGTTCAGCTTCGTTAGTCTGTTCAAACTCAATCTCCGTATCGAACGGATATTATCCAGGGTCAGTACATTCAGGCTGGTGAGTCCATTGATCGTTTGCTGAAACGTAGTGGAATCGACCTTGACAACAGCCAATGACAACTCTCGCAATTGCGTTAAGCGGCTGAACAGTTCCGGTTTGATTACCCAGTTTTGCCCACTAAGCCTCAATTGCTCAAGCTGGTGTAACTTACTCAGATCAAGCAACATAGGCTCCATTGATGGAACACTGGTCTGATCAAGAAAAAGGCTTTTCAGACCAGACATTTTTTCGATTGCCTGCTGCCACAATCGATAATCGCCATTGAGCCGAATGTCGGTCAGTTTAGGAAACTGTTGAATCCTGTCCGGCACAACTACCAGTCGGGCCGTTTCTGTTTTAATGCCGGGCGCTACATACCCAAAAACCACCAGACGCTCCAGGGCCGACCAGTTCTGAATAGCCTGAAAAAGTGAGTCTGTTTGCCCGGCCGTCAAGCCATTCAGGCTTAACACACGCACCGATTTCAACTGGCTTAAAGCGCTAAGATTCCCCTGTTCGCAGACCGCTCTATTAATACTTAACGACTCTATTTTTTTTCCCTGTTTTGCTTGTTGAAGCAATTGATTGAAGTTTTCATAGCTGTAGGCATCTGGTTTGGGCGAATAACTGGATGGAAAGTCAGAGTTGACTGGCTTGTAAACAGGATGCCAGAATGGCAATCGGTCGAGTTCTGACCAAGGTTTCAATGCCGGTTGAGCGACGCTTTCCGTAATCCAGATCAGAAGTAGGCTAATCGCTTTGAACCACCCGAGTTGCCGCTTGAGCCGCATATTTTGTGTATTTTTGCAAGTGTGTCTGTAATGGTCGCCTGAATATACAGAATAATGGATAATGGATAATGAACAATGGATTGTGTGATCCTTCATCCATTATTCATTATCCAGTTTACATTATCCATTATCCGGTTTACATAAATGTCTTTTATCCCTGCCCGTGAGGGCTTTTTCTTTCCAGCCGAATGGCATCCACACGTAGCCACCTGGCTAAGCTGGCCACATACCGAAGCCTCCTGGACCAGGGAGCGTCAGGAGTTGATGTTCCCTGCTTATATCGACTTTATTAAAGCTATTGCCGAAAGTGAGCAGGTATGCATAAACGCCCATAATGACATCGTCATTCAGGCGGCAAAACTACGTTTATTGGCCGCTGGTGCCGATATGAGCCGGATTACGCTCCTGCCCCACCCCACCAACGATTCCTGGTGCCGCGATCATGGCCCGGCATTTTTGATCAACCCGGCAAAAAAAGAACGAATGATTGTCAACTGGGGGTATAACGCCTGGGGTGGAAAATATCCTCCGTATGATCGTGACGACCTGATTCCAGTTGAAATTGCCCATTATCGGGGGTTGGAATACGTAACGCCGGGCATCATCATGGAAGGCGGTTCGGTAGAATTCAACGGAGCCGGAACGGTGCTGACCAGCCGGGCCTGTCTGCTCAATCAGAATCGAAACAGCCACCTGACACAGGCCCAGATCGAACAGTACCTATGCGATTATTACGGAGTTCAGCAGGTGCTTTGGGTTGAAGAAGGTATTGTGGGCGACGATACCGACGGACATATCGACGACACCGTCCGCTTTGTCAACGAAGACACCGTGATTGCGGCTTATGAACCGAATCAGCAGGACGACAACTATCCGTTTTTGCAGGAGATTCACCACGAACTCAAACAAATGCGACTGCTCAATGGAAAGCAACTGAACATTGTTGAGCTACCCATGCCCGACCCGGTCGTCAGCGACGGGTTGCGACTACCCGCATCGTACGCCAATTTCCTGATTACCAACGGGGCAGTCATCGTACCGACGTTCCGGTGCAACAAAGACCAGCAGGCTTTAGATATTATCGGCTCCTGTTTCCCAGATCGGAAAATTATTGGAATCGATTCAACCGACATTGTTTGGGGGCTAGGCAGTTTCCACTGTCTAAGCCAGCAGGAACCAGTTGTCTGAACCAGGATTGAACTGATTAAACTGATTTTTATGATTTTGTTTTTATGGAATAAAATCCTGTAAATCAACCCATTTACTAGTTCTGATTAGGACATAAATGCCCACTTATCAAAAACTTATCTATTCGATTACCGAATATGTAATGAATGTCTTTAACAAAATCATAAGAATCAGTTTAATCAGCGGAATCCTGGTTCAGACAATGGGTTGTGCTCGTCAACCGGCACTTACCGCTGAACTGGTTCCTCGCTCGCTGAAGGCAATCAACCTGGAAGAAACCCTTACCCGACGTGACGAACTGATGATGGCGTATTCGCTGACGAGTTTCGATGCTCAGAATAAAGCCGTTGCGGTTGTCAATGGGGGTTGGGGTGTTGTGCCGGTTCAAAAGGATCAGCAACTCGATCTGCAAAAGGCGGGCACGGAATCATCCAGTCAGGCCAAACCAATCAGTCTGACTTTTCCCCGCAACGGCCGGATTGTGGCTTCGCTCGTATTGATCGAAGTCGATGACTACACTCACGCTCGCGAAACGATGGCCAAAATCCAGAAAATCCATAACGTGGTGGCCATTCCTGTTGGCTTGCTCATTACTGCCACGGAAGTATTGACCCCGCTCAAATATGTATCGGCCGGTCTGATTGCTTCGGGAGTCGGCTTGCAATTGATGGATAAACTCGACGAAGATGATTTGCTGGGGCAAAGCAGTGTAGAACTTCGGGAAGCCGATCTCCGGAAATCGAGCCAGCGCCTTGTCCATGTACCCGCTCAATTTACAGGGCGGCACCTGAAGGATGCGTTCGACTACCGACTGGAGTACGATGTGTTGCTCAAAACCGTTAAAATTCAGCCCGTTCGCCAATAACCTTCCTACCGAATCGTTCCTTTAGCTGGAACGAATGTTTTTACGATCAGAACTGTTTTACTTCTACGTCTCCAATTATTCGAATCGACGCTATGCGCCATGTAACCGGTGGTTTATTGCTGGCTCTGCTAGTATCAGCCTGCAAAACAACCACACCCGTTGTTCAGCAAACACCCCCAAAGCCAGTCATTTTGACCCTGGGCAACAAGACCTTTACGACCGATGATTTTTTTCAGTCGTTTACCAAAAATCAGCTTTCAGCCGACTCTGCCCAACGAACCGACATCAAAGAGTATTTCGATTTATACACGAATCTGAAGCTAAAGGTACTGGCTGCGGAAGCCGAAGGCCATGATACGACCGAAGCCTTTCGGGAGGAAATGGCGACTTACCGGAAGCAACTGGCTCAGTCGTATTTAACCGATAAATTACAGGTTGAATCGCTGGCGGCCGAAGCCTATCAACGAATGCAGCAGGATGTTAACGCTCAGCACATCCTGCTTTCTGTATCGGAAGATGCGCCCCCGGCCGATACCCTGGCGGCCTACCAGAAAGCTGTATCGCTCCGCCAGCAGGCAGTGGCCGGAACCGATTTCGCTCAGCTCGCCCGCGACAATTCGCAGGATGCTGCTACGGCACAAAAAGGTGGCAGTCTGGGCTACGTCCCTGTCTTCGACGTAGTTTATCCGTTGGAAACCGCCATTTACACTACGCCCGTCGGGAGTATTTCGCAGCCCGTTCGAACGCGGTTCGGTTATCATTTGATCAAAGTTAATGGTCGTCGGCCCAGTCGGGGTCGGGCGCGGGTAGCGCATATTCTGGTTCGCATCAGCCCGAGTGCCGATGAGGCTGGCCAGAAAGCGGCTCAGGAGCGTATCGATGCCGCTTATACCCGTTTACAAAAAGGCGAATCGTTTGAACTGGTCTGTCGTGAAGTGTCCGATGATGCCACCTCTAAAACCAATGGTGGCGTTTTACCGATGTTTGAGCCAGGCCGGTGGGTACCTGCGTTTGAAGATGCCGCTTTTTCGCTCATCAAACCAGGCGATTATTCGAAACCCGTTCGTACCAATTACGGCTGGCACATCATCAAGCTCATCGAACGCCGAGGCATTGACCCTTATACTATACTGGCCCCTTCGCTCCGACAACGCGTTACGACCGATAGTCGGGCCGAACTGCTTCGCCAAGCGACCATTCAGCGGCTACGCAAAGAGTACCCTGTCGAAGAAGCAAAAGCCATCCTTGATGCTACGCTTACGAAAGCCGACAGTAGCATACTGCGGGGGCAATGGCGCTATACCGAGCCGCTTGATCCATCTCTGCAAGGTAAAACGCTCGTGACCGTAGCTCGGCAGCCCTATACAGTCAACCAGTTTTTTGCCTATGTGCGGCAGCGGCAGCAACCCCAGCGGAATCCAGCCCTGGCTCCTACGCCTGCCACACCCGTTGATCGACTGGTTACAGGCTCTCCAATCGTTGCCATGCGTCGGCTGTATGATCGGTTTGTGGGCGATCAGTTGATGGCAACGGAAGAGGCTAACCTGGACAAAAAATCGGCTGAGTTTCGGGCGCTGATGAGCGAAATCCGCGATGGAGTTCTGCTTTCGCAAATGATGGAGCAGAACGTATGGGATCGTTCAATGAGCGATTCGACCGGGCAGCGGCAATATTTTGAACAGAATAAAGCCAAGTATCGCTTTCCGGAACGCGCCGTATCAACGATCGTAATCGCACAGAACGACAGTCTGTTAAAACAAGCGACTAGCCTGTTTAGCAGTCGTCCTCCTTACCAGCTTCGCCGGTCGGCGGCCCCGTTGTCGTTCACGAAAAATCAGACAACTCTGACGCCCCAACTGCGCGAAAGCCTGTTTGATGTGCTGGTGGTCATGAGTCGTAACCCCGATTATGTGGTTGAAGTGAGTGGTTCGCATGATGCTACCGAGACAGACACAGTCTCAGCTGGCCGGATTCGAAATGTGGTTACTTATCTTCAGAAAAACGGCGTAGCCCTGAGTCGAATTATGGAGAAAGATTATCAGGGAGCCCGTTCCGGCGTAGCCCGCGACGCTCAGCGAAACGTCACCTTCCAGTATTTTAGCAATTCGAAAGATGATGTGGTGCGTGTGCTTAACAGCCGGGCAGCCACAGTAACCCAACCGGCCGTAACGTTTACGGAAGGTGTTTTTGCAGAAGGTGTCAATCCTTACCTCGATGCTATCGACCAATGGAAAGTTGGCACCACTACCCTGCATCGGGACAATAAAGCCATTGCCGTGATCATCAGCCGGGTTGAACCCGCTCGTGCCAAGACATTTGCGGAAGCGCGTGGAACCGTCATTAACGAATACCAGACTCAACTCGAAAAACAGTGGCTTACACAACTCAAACAAGCCTATCCCGTTAAAGTAAACGAACAGGAGATCCAGCGGTTGGTGAAGTGAGCGAGGAGCGAGGAGCAGGGGGCATGGGGTGGAGTTTTCTCCTTGCCCCCTGCTCCTCGCTCCTCGCTCACTTCACCCTTAATTTTTCTTAAAACACAGGGCTATAGCGGTTCTGTGCGTATATTTGAGAATATGAAAAAAGTAATCAGCAGTGCGCTTCTTATTTTGACTGGCTGTTTTCTGACGGCTCCGTCCTTCGGGCAGGGTCAGGGTATTAGCCTCAACAAAATAATCGCCAAAGTCGACAATTACTATGTGCTGAAGTCCGACCTCGAAGAGGCTTACCAGTCCTATGTCGGACAAAATCAGACACCCCCTCAGAAATGCCAGTTGCTCGAAAGTCTGGTCATCAACAAGATGATGCTGGCCAAAGCCGAAATTGACTCGGTGGTGGTAGACGACAAGATCGTGGACAACGAACTCGATACCCGTATGCAGTATATGGCGCAGCAGTTCGGTTCCGAAAAGAATATCGTGGAAGCCTATGGCAAAAGTCTGGAAATGCTGAAAAGCGAGCTTCGCCAACAGGTAAAAGATCAGAAGGTCGTTCAGAAAATGCAGCAGAAAATTACGACCGACGTCAAAATCACTCCCCGCGAGGTTCGTAAGTTTTTCGAAACCATTCCGAAAGACAGCCTGCCCTATATGCCTGCCGAAGTAGAAGTAGGCCACATTGTCCGGTTTGCCAAACCCACCAAAGAGCAAAAAGAATCCCTACGCCAACGACTGCTTGACCTCAAAAAGCGAGTCGAGAATGGAGAAGATTTTGGCAAACTCGCCAAAGAAAACTCCGAAGACGTAAGCTCGGCTGAACGTAACGGGGATTTAGGATTCGCCAAACGGGGGATGATGGTCGCCCCGTTCGAAGGAGCCGCGCTCAAACTGAAACCCAACGAAATGTCGGATGTGGTTGAATCTGAATTTGGGCTTCACCTGATCCAATTGATTGAAACCCGTGGTGCTGAATACCACGCCCGACACATCCTGCTCCGTCCCGATTACA
Organism: Spirosoma gilvum; assembly: GCF_054776815.1. Taxonomy (NCBI): domain Bacteria; kingdom Pseudomonadati; phylum Bacteroidota; class Cytophagia; order Cytophagales; family Cytophagaceae; genus Spirosoma; species Spirosoma gilvum. The sequence continues at coordinate 102,336 of NZ_BAAHBH010000005.1, forward strand.
ACCGCCTTGACCTGTCGGGCCCAACGCATTACCTCGACAGCCTACGGAATCTGCTCCAGATCGACTCGCTGAAATTCGACAAAGCCGCTAAAGATTTTTCGGAAGACAAATCCACGGCCGATGCAGGTGGCCTGATCCGTGATGCGCAATCGGGCTCCAGCCGGTTGGCGATGGATGGCACGATGGAATATGCGCTGTTTCAGATGCTCGATACCATGCAGGTAGGTGCCATTTCGAAGCCGCTGCCTTATCGGACGGAGGATGGCAAAAGCGCGGTACGGTTGTTGTACTACAAAAGTAAAATTGCTCCCCATACGGCCGATTACACGAAAGACTTTGAAAAGCTACAAACCATTGTGCTTCAGAATAAGAAAAACCGGGCTATCGACGACTGGTTCCGTAAATCGATTGCTGACGTGTATATCACCATTGACCCTGAGTTTCATGGCTGTCGAATATTCGGCACGACCCAAAATAGTGCAGCCAGTATTGGGGGGAATTAATTTTGAATGATAGAATGATAGAATTATTGAATAATGATTTCATTACAACAATTCTATCATTCTATCATTCAGTCATTCTAAACTAACTTTTATACCTGTGCCTTACTCATCCGATGTTGCGGCTGCCGAAGCCCTTACCAATTCGTATCAGAAGCTCAAAAGTGAAATCTCCAAAGTTGTTATCGGTCAGGACGAGACGGTACGGCTGCTGCTAACGGCCATCTTCTGTCAGGGGCACTGCCTGCTGGTGGGTGTTCCGGGACTGGCTAAAACACTGCTGATTCAAACCATTGCCAGTGCATTGGACCTTGATTTTAATCGGATTCAGTTTACACCCGACCTGATGCCATCGGATATTCTGGGTTCGGAAACACTGGACCAGGAGCGCAACTTCAAATTTATTAAAGGGCCCGTTTTCGCCAACATCATTCTGGCCGATGAGATTAACCGGACTCCGCCTAAAACCCAGTCGGCTTTGCTCGAAGCCATGCAGGAATATGCGGTGACCATTGCCGGACAAAAATATAACCTGGGCCGTCCTTTCTTCGTGCTGGCGACCCAGAACCCCATTGAACAGGAAGGTACGTATCCACTGCCTGAAGCCCAGTTGGACCGGTTCATGTTCAATATTTACCTCGATTATCCGTCGTATCAGTCGGAGCTGGACATCGTAAAAAGCACAACTTCCGATACTAAATACGATGTAAAGCGGGTGATTACCGGCGAAGAAATCCGGGAGTACCAGCATCTTGTACGTCGGGTACCCGTAGTCGACAATGTGGTCGAATATGCGGTTAAACTGGTACACAAAACCCGCCCCAATACTGAACTGGCCTCTTCTGATGCCAACCAATATCTTGAATGGGGTGCTGGCCCACGGGCATCGCAGGCACTAATTCTGGCGTCTAAATGTAATGCCCTGCTCAACGGCAAATACTCACCCGACATCGAAGATGTGAAAGCCGTGGCCCTGCCGATTCTCCGTCACCGGGTCGTTCGGAACTTCAAAGCCGAAGCGGAAGGTATTTCAGTCGAGCAGTTGATCAAGCGGTTATTGTAAAATAAGGAGAAGGGATAAAAGGAAAAAGGAGAAAGGAGCTTACGCTGGCATTCCTTTCTCCTTTTTCCTTTTATCCCTTCTCCTCTTCTTTCTTATTCGTTTTCCCTAGATAATCACTATCGCCTTCGCCCATACCGGTCGACTGATCATCGACACCGGTTGGTTTAACATCCTCGGTTTTCTCGCCAACCAGAACGGTCTTCTTTCCGGTTTTTATATCCTGGTCTATGTCCTGCAAATTATCCTGACGATCCATAACGCATATTGGTTTGTTAATACATTCGGCCTATATAATGGCCTGATTTAACAACCGCGCTTCATCAGAATAGTTATCGGAAATTAGCTTTTGAGCCGCCAGATAGCGTTCGCATCAATGGAAATGCGTATCGGCTCATTGACTTGTAGGTCGGCGCGACGGGTAAGCATGCGTAGCGATAGATAGCGCGATACCTGCACATCCAACTCGTAGTGACTGCCTTTAAAAAATATAGCCCGTACCGTCCCTAACACACCCTGCTCATCAAGTCGAACTTGCTCAGGACGCAGGCAGATCATCTCTTCCGAATTCTCCGGTTCCGGGAAACCAAATACTGGCAAATACTTCGCTTTAAAGACATTGGCTAACCCAGTCATGCGTGCTGCATTGGATGTGGTCGGCTGGTGATACACGGTTACGGGCGACCCTGATTGAATGAGTTTGCCATCGCGTAAAATGCCGAGCGTATCGGCCAGCGAAAGCGCATCCGACGCATCATGGGTGACAAACAGACAGGCCGTCTGTTCATGACGAACCAGGTCGAATAAAAGGTCACGAACGATAAGCCGATTGGGCAGATCGAGGTGACTGAATGGTTCATCCAGCAGCAGCACAGCAGGCTTATCGGCAATGGCGCGGGCGATGGCTGTCCGTTGCTTTTCGCCACCCGACACCTGACGCGGAATCCGATCCTGCACCTCCGTCAGGCGGCAAAGCTTTAGGAGCTGATCGATCCGGAAATCACGATAGGTTTTCTCGAAGAAGCGCAGGGCGTAGGCAATATTTTCCCGAACCGATACATTCGGCATGAGTTGATACTCCTGATGCACCAGCCGGATGTCGTCGTGGCCAGGAACCAGTTTCTCTGAAGGCCCTACCACCCGCTCACCATTCAGGTATACCTCACCTGCATCGGCATCCGACAATCCGGCTAATACATTCAACAAGCTACTTTTGCCCGAACCACTAGCCCCAACCAACGCCATAATTCGGCCGGGTTCCAACGTGAGTGAAACCTGACGAACAGCAACGACATCCGCGTACGTTTTGGTGAGTTTTGTGGCAGTGAGCATTCAGTTGGGGCCAAGCAAAGCTTGGCCCTGACATCAGAAAATAAAGTTTGTACTTAAGAACTCTGATTTGTGCCCCTGTACAATATCGTTCAGGATCGTCTTGTTGGTTCCGGTATCTTTCGTCGCCACCGCCGACCGAATTGAAAACGACCGCAGGGCATCTTCAACGGAGAGCGTTCCTTCGGCCGAATCTTTCCGGCCGGTAAAGGGGAACGTATCGGGTCCACGCTGGCATTGGGCATTGATATTGACGCGGCTCACCAGATTCACCAACGGGTCAATCAGTTTGGCAATGGCATCGGTATCGGTTCCGAAAATACTGGCCTGCATCCCATGGTCGTCGGTGATCAGGTACTGAATAAACTCTTCTTCGTCGGTATATGACACGACAGGAATGACCGGCCCAAACTGCTCTTCGCGGTATAGCCGCATTCCTTCGCGAACGGGATAGACCACGGCTGGCCGGAACAGCGACGCTTCCGTTTCGCCACCACCTTCGTTCACAATAGAAGCCCCACCAGCCTGCGCATCGGCAATAATATCGGCCAGGTATTGTGTCTTGTTCGGTTCGGGCAATGGGGTAATCTGTGAACCGGGTGTCCAGGGCATACCTGGTTTCAGTTTACTCACGGCGGGTCCAAATCGTTTCAGGAATTCATCGACGATTGACGCATGCGCCCAGATAATTTTGATAGCCGTACACCGTTGCCCGTTAAACGATAACGTTCCCAGCAGGCATTCGCTCACGGCCACATCCAGATCAGCATCGGGCAGGATGATTGCGGCATTTTTGGCATCCAGGCTCATGATCGACCGTAGCCGGTTCAGTTTGGGGTGCTGGCGTTGCAATTCATCCGCAACCCGGCTAGAGCCGATCAGCGTCAGCACGTTCACTTTACCTGATTGCATTACGGGCGGCACTACATTGGCTCCGCGTCCATACAGCGAATTCACAACGCCTTTGGGAAAACTGGTACGGAACGCTTCGAGCAGCGGGTAATGCAATAGCGAACCATGCTTAGGGGTTTTGAACAGGATGGTGTTTCCCATCAAAATGGCTGGAATCAGCGTCGTATAGGTCTCATTCAACGGGTAATTGAAGGGACCCATCGCCAGCACAACCCCCAGAGGGGACCGACGAACCTGCCCAATGATTCCTTCCTCAATCCGAAACCGCGACGAGTTGCGATCCATATTCTTGAGCGTATCGACGGTATCGTAAATGTATTTTACCGTTCGGTCGAACTCTTTGGTCGCGTCGGCCAGATTCTTACCTATTTCCCACATGATCAGGTTCACAACCAGCTTTCGTTGCTCCAGCATTTTACCCACAAAGGTTTCCATGCAGGCAATCCGGTCGGCTACGCCCATTTGCGGCCATTCACCCCGGCCATTATCGTAGGCAGAAACGGCAGCATCTAAGGCTTCGAGGGCCTCTTTTTCGCCCGTTACCGGGAAGCTTCCGACTAGTTTTCGCTGTAAGGTACCATCGGCTGCGGGTATGCAGACAGGTGAATACACCTCCGATACGGGCCCGTCCCATTGCCGCATTTCACCATTGAGCAGATACTCGCGCTGGTGAATGGGTTCAATCCGATACTCGGCTGGAATTTGATCGTCGGTCGGGAATAGCCCGGCCAGTTGTGAATCGTTCATGAGCAGAATCAGGTTGAAAATCAAACGGCGGCAAACGTCGGTATTTAGTGACCAAATTCCAACCCGACAAAAAACAAAATGGCCGCTGAAGGTGCTGAAATCGGAAATCTTAATCGGGAATTAAGCCAATTAAAACGTTAATCTTTATCGGGATTGCCCTTTCTAAGCGCTCAACAGCCTACTTTCCCTTACTCTTTTTCACGCGACTCATCCATAAAGTACCTGGTCTAAGTCAGGCAGAGTAATGGAAATTAATCACGACTTACTCCTATCGCTGGGCTTTCTCAAATTGCCCAATCGAAAATCGGGATACATCTATAAAGGTGTTGCCGGTCGGCTCTTACCGGAAGATGGTACGTTTATCTTTTATGATTTCAATCCGGCTATTCGCACCAAAGATGAGCTCCTATTTATGATGATGGCCATCGACTACCGGCAACGACTGGAAGACCAGGCCTACTGACGCGAAGAGTCTACGGGCCATGCGATAATGGCCCGCACAGTTTGGCCGACTATGGCCTAAAGCGGCTGTACGCTTTTCAGGTTCAGCTTATTATCGAACACGAACATCTTTTCGTTGATGCTTAGGCTACCCAGGTTGTTTTTGGCCCGGTACTTTACCTTCACAATAATGTAGGCCCGCTTGGGATCGACCCGGCCAAAATCGGCCTCTTCCCGAATAATCTCTAAACTCGACGGATCACGCACGATCGTTTTGAGGTACTCTTCGGCCGTCATTTTGGCATCCAGCAACTCTTCATGCCGAATCTGACTATCAAACAGAATCCTGGTGGTATACCCATCCGGTTCCTGATGTACGAACGCGTTCGACGTCATTGGCTCAATAGCCGAAGCGGGTAAACCACAGCCATAGGAAGCTGTGGCGAAGGTACTTACGATAATGGCGAGAGGTAAAATTTTAGTAGACATAAGACGGCTCCGATTAGATACACTCGCGACAAAATTGCCTAACAAGTAATTTACTGGCTTAGCCAAATATACATACTACGATTTAATAAACTGGACAGTATTGACCACTTATCTTCATCAAATTAGGCAGTGGTCCATCATTGAATCGCGTTTTCACTTTCTCAGTATGCAGTGTAATCATCAATTTAAAGTCAGCTGATATATCTAGGCCAGGCAGGCAAGCTAAGATTTTACCTTTACTAGAGTTTAAAATCCTCTCACTTTAGCAAGTAAGTAAATTGAGGTTTAGGTATTTTGTGTCTGCCCGTCGGGGTTACAAAAAATACCAGCATTCAGTATAATTCTGCGTGATTGCTTATTTAACCTTTCAATCAATTAATTCACTATAGAATAGCTAAGAGGCCGTTCACCTCAACCGATTAATTTTTTGGGTAAACGGCCTCAAAATCACTCAGGAAATTTTGTACGGGTAGTAGGACCTTGCAATAGTTCTAAGCCGTTCGATCTCGCGGTCAAACTCTCCCTTAATCAGGAGATAATATAGGTTATCAATTATTGGCTTCCCTCGCTCAACCACCAGTAGTTCAATAACCTGCTTTTTCCAGTCACAGAGAAATAACAAAGCATCGTGTTTATACGGTATAACCGGGTTTGGTTTTCCGTCGCTCAGCCGATCTTTACCGTTAGGATAGCCGTAACAGAATCTATTAAACTCAACACCTTCAAAGTAAAGACTAGTCAGGTTTTGCTTGCCATCAACTAAGGCATAGGTTGCCCGTCGTTTGCTGCTGGCCTTTACAATCTCATTAGCTGAAACGAGATAGAAAAACAGCATTCCATTTTTGCGTTGGAATTGAGTTAAAAGCGCATGTCCATTAGGGTTATACACTGCGGTACAATCTAGCCGATTAGGGCTTTTGAAGCCATTGAGTGTTCTAATTTCCTCAGCTAAAACCTCAAAGCGGTAGTAAGCAGTTATATAGCTCATCTGCTCACCCCTCCTTTTTTAGCTAGATTAGTAGCCGGATAAGTTGTAGTCTTCGACCCAATTTCTTCAGAGATTTGCTTCCGCTGAGCTTCCAACTCAGTATTACTCCAATAGATGGTTTTACCCTGTCTAGGATAAAAGGTAGTTCTATTTCCTGAAGCTATTTTGTAAAGATAGTACTTACTTATACCTGAGCAGGCAGAGTACAGCCCTAAGGTTAGGGTTTCTTTCTGCACGGCTAATAACCTTTTAATTTGGGTCATTATTTGCCCATATTCTCGTAATTGCAGGCTAAGCTTAGCCCCGCTCGTTGTGTTTATATCCATCTTCCAGACGGTTTAAAACGTGTGAAAAAATGGACTTGCAAGCCCGGTTACCTAAAGTATTGTTATAACGAGAGCAAAGAAATTAAACAAACCCAGACAGATAGGAAATTCGGGTACACGACTATCAATGTTTTGATGCATATTCATCTCCGTAAAACTTTAACTTTTTTAAGACAAAATCCACTTTTTCCTTTTCTCTTAGCTTGCTTTTTCCAGAGGTAATATTATGGAGATTTGTTGTAGAATTGCTAAAATTCAGTCTATTACCATGCTTCGTAATAACTTTTCTATATTTACTTAATGTAATATGCCAACGGTAGTTTAATATGTACTTTTCTAAGAATAACCTATGAAAAAAAATATATCAAGGTTGCGGTCCCCGCTTTCCACTCAAAATCCCTATATTGAGATGTGGTATCACTGGTAAAAAAATATTCAAACTGCCAAATATGTAAGCTTTTTGAAATAAGTCCTATCCTTTTAAGCGTCTTTAAAAGATATGCAAGTTGTTGATGGGACATAGAACAGTTAAAACTTCCAGCATGATAAATATATACTCCATTAAAGCACGTACCTCTAAGTGCGTATCTTTCACCAATATGCCATATATTCTCCAACAGACGACGAGCAACAAACTTTACCTTTATAATGTAAAGCAATTGTTGCACTTCTGTTAGTTCATTAAAACTATTGGGGATCAAGTCATATTCATTTAGGGCAAAACGTATTGGCCCACGTTTTGAATACGCTAATAAATTGTCTATCAACCGATTTAGGTTAGTAGAGAAATATGATTGATTAGGAGAGGAATAATAAGCAATGTCATTAACCTCTCGCCAAAGACTGTTGTAAAGTGCTTTTTTGGCGTTGTAATCTAAGAATCTAAATTTATCCTCTAATTCTTTTACCTTATGACTTAAAAAGTCTGCTCTTGCATTTGGTGTTGCAATTGCACGATAAATAGCAAAACGGCTGTTAATGCTTGCCTCTATTTTCACACCATACCCTGATATAAATCCATTATTCATCATTCTATTCCTATAGAACTGTTAATAAGGTCTTGTTCGAAAGCATTTACTATGCGTACCTGCTATTATTTATAAGAGGAAACAGGGATGTTCTCTTAAGCAGAGTAGGCACTGTTTATATCTGCAGAATAAAATTTTAGGTGCCTATCGGCTCTATCTTACTTTGGTAGCGAACAGCTACTAATTATTCTTTTACGCTATTTTTTTAGGGTAAGTTACTAATTATCAGGCAATATTCGAGAAAAGGGATTGAGAGACCAATACAGAAAACACGCAAATGGAAAGCATTAAAACACAAAAGCCGCTGATGATCAGCGGCTTTTACTAATACTTCTAGTACCGGGAGCCGGACTCGAACCGGCATGTCCTTGCAGACAATGGTGTTTGAGACCATCGCGTCTACCGATTCCGCCATCCCGGCATCTGGAACCGTTCGCCGTTGCCGACGATGCGTTTGTCAAACGTGGGTGCAAAAATAGATCGCTGGCGCGTGTTTTGCAAATAAAAAATAAAAAGATACTTTGCCGACCACCCACTCCACAGCCTAGCAGAAGTCAAACGAAACCTGTAGATTTACAATTGCACACATTTGCATTTGTTATGCCTTCCTCGTTCTCAACGATTCCTTTAACCCCTTCGCTGCCCCTACTCACGACCATACTCGATCAGTCACCCTATGGCGTGATTGCGTATGAGGCCATACGAGACGCAACTGGTGCCATTGTCGATTACCAGACAATTTACTATAACCAGCAGGTACTCGCCATTACGGGACATACCCATGAGCAAATGGCTCAACAAACCCTGTTTGAGCGAGCCCCCTACATGCGCGACCATGCCGACGACCTGCGCCGGATAGTTGACGAACAGATACCATATGAAGTGGATGAGCTGCTACCGACAAAAAATCGCTGGTTCCTGTTCGATAACCGGCCACTGGATAATGGCTTCTTTACGACCGTTATCGACATTGACGACAATAAACGGGCGCAGCAGCAACTGAGTCAGCAGCAGCAATTGTTGCATGGCGTTATTAATGCAACCGACAACTTCATCACGTATTGTGAAACAGTACGCAATGAGCAGGGTGAAATCGTCGATTTCATTTACCGACTGACCAACCGGTTCCTGACGCAACGGTCCGATACAACGGCCGAGCAGATCATCGGCCATCGTATGACGACCTACTTCCCGAGTGTCAAACAGATAGGCTTGTTTCAGCGATTTGTGGAGGTTGTCAGAACGGGCAAATCGGAAAGTTTTGAATTCCATTACCAGGCCGATGGCTACGATGCCTGGTACCTGATCTCGACCGCTCCCTTAAAAGATGGTATCGTTTTGTCCTTTAAGAATATTTCAGCCCTGAAACAGACTTCGGTCCAGCTTCAGAAACAAAATGAGCTGGTCGAAGGCGTACTTAGTGCATCAGACAATGGCGTTATTGTGTATAAAGCCCTCTGCGACGAAGCCGACAACTTGATCGATTTTCAGGTCGTGCTGATCAATGACGCAGCGCTTGCCTTTTCAGGCTTCCAACGCCATAAGGTTATTGGGAGCTTAGTGACTGACTTGTTTCCTGATTCGAAACAGAAAGGCATGTGGCACCAGTATGAGTCGACCTATAAAACAGGGGAAACTTTCCGGGGCCGCCACTACTACCCTAACTTGAACAAGTGGTTTGATGTAACGATCAGTAAACTGGACGACCGGCTGGTAGCTACCCTCAACGACATCAGTCAACTGTACCTGGCCACGCAGCAACTACAGGAACAGGCCCATCTATTCGATGGCGTGCTATCCAATATCACCAATGGCTTATCGGTACTGGAAGCCGTCCGCGACGATTCGGGAGCGATTATCGATGTTCGCTATGTGCGCGTCAGTCAGGCCATTTTGAACGATACCGGTCTAGCAGCCGATCAGATCCTGGGCAAGGATATGGCCAGGCTGTTTCCGGGAGTTAAAAATACGCGTTACTGGTCTGCTTTTATGCAAGCCTTCGAAACCGGCGAGCCACAGCATTTCGACCTACTATATACTTTCGATGGGTTCGATAATTATACCGACAACTGGGTTACCCGTCTCGACGATAACCGGATTATTTCGATCTACTCCATCATCAACGAACAAAAACAGGCCGAAGCCCAGGCTCGTCAGCAGGCATCTCTGTTGCAGACAGTACTGGATAGCTGTCAGATTCCTATTGTTTTGTTCGAAGCCATTCGGGATTCTTCAGACCAGATTATCGATTTCCGGTATTTACTTCAGAACGATACCAACGCTCGATTAGTCGGCTTGCCCAATGCAAAGGAAACCAGCAGAACCATGCTTGAGGTATTGCCCAATCTGAAATCAACAGGCATTTTTGACGAATATGTCCGTGTTGTTGAGTCGGGCCAGCCTAGGCGTATAGAGCAGTATTTATCGGATGGTGCAGTGGATGGCTGGTTCGACATTTCTGTTGTAAAACAGGAAGACGGCATTGTCGTGACGGTCAACGACCTTACGCTCCTGCACCAAACGCTCCAGCGAGCCGAACAACTGGTCAACGACCTGAAACAGTCGAATCGCAATCTGGAGCAGTTTGCCTACATTGCCAGCCACGACATGCAGGAACCCCTGCGAAAAATTCAGTCGTTTGGCAATTTACTACTGGATTACTACAGCAGTTCGATCCCGGAAGAGGGGCAGAACATGCTTCGGCGTATGCAATCGGCGGCCGATCGAATGAGTCAGTTGATTCGGGATTTACTGGCTTATTCCCGGTTATCCATTGAGTTGGAACCCGCTAAACCCGTCAGTCTGCACCAAATTTTCCTGGAAATAAAAAGCGATCTGGAAATCACCATCCGGGAGAAAAACGCCCAGATTAACCTTGGTGATAGTTCCGTTACCAGTTGGCCCACACTAGCCGGAAACCATAGTCAATTGCGGCAGTTATTTCAGAACCTGTTGAGTAACTCCCTAAAATTTGTATCTCCCAACACAACGCCCATTGTTTCGGTACAGGTCCGTTCGGTCAATACGCATGAGCTTCCGGCCACCATTGTCAATCGAGCCAAGCGATCCTGGATTGCCATTGATATAGCCGACAATGGTATCGGTTTCGACGAAAAATACCGGGAACAGATTTTTCAGCTATTTGAGCGGTTACACGGTCGGAATGAGTATAACGGCACGGGAATCGGACTGGCCGTTTGCCGGAAAGTAGCCGAAAATCACGGTGGAGCCATTACCGTCCACAGCCAACCCGGCCAGGGCACAACGTTTACGGTGTATTTACCAGATAGCGAAAGAGCGAAAGAGTGAAAGAGCGACTGGCGTGGCACTCTTTCACTCTTTATTCATACCTCAATGCATCGATTGGGTCGAGTTTGGAAGCGCGTACGGCGGGGTATATACCGGCAAATAGACCTACGGATACGCAAACCACGATTCCCAGTCCCATCCAACCCCAGGGCACTACGAAACCGCCATTGCCCTGACTGATCAGACCGGCAATCAGGTTACCCACGCCTAAGCCCATGACGATACCACCCAAACCACCCAATATACAGATAACAATGGCTTCGATCAGGAATTGCTCGCGGATACGTTTGGGGGTAGCGCCCAGCGATTTGCGGATACCGATTTCTCGGGTTCGCTCCGTAACCGATACAAGCATGATGTTCAGCAGAGCAATAGACGCGCCCAGCAACGTAATAAATCCAATGCCAAATCCACCGATTCGCAGATAACCGCTGATGCTTTCGGTTTCTTTGGCCAGATCATCAGCCCGTTCAATTTCAAACGAGTCGGGTTGGCCCAGTGGGTCTCGCCGAACCAGACGCATGGTTCCCCGTGCCTCTTCTACGGCTTCGTCCTGACTGGCTACGGTTGGTGCCGACGCCGTTATATCGAACGACAATTTTCGATTTCCCGCCAGTGCCCGTGCATTCTCCAGTGGAATCAGGATCATCCGATCTTCGCCACCACCCGCAAAACCACCTTTCTTGTTGAGCACGCCAATCACTTTATATTGGGTTCCGAGCACCCGAATCGATTGATTTAGCGGGTTTATCTTTTTTTCAAATAACGTATTGGCCGTTTCGCTACCGATGATCGCTACATTCAGTGAGTTCTCCAGATCATTGGCCGTCAGGTTACGACCACTTTGGAGCGTAAATGCTTTTACGGTCAGGAAATTATCATCCCCTCCGATAAGCTGTACGTTTGGGTTGGTTTTCTTCGATCCAAACTTGGCCTGGGCAGCCCCCGCCACTACCGACGACACCGAAATAGTGGCCCCGTACGGAAAACGGCGCTTAAACTGAATGGCATCAAAATAATCGATGGGCGCATCCTGCCGTTGAACTCGCCCTCCCCGACGAAAGGCATCCTGCCGGGCCACAATGCTGAATGTATTGGCACCCAAGCCGGCAAAACTATCATTCACCGAATTCTGAAGCCCATCTATCGCCGTCAGAATGCCGACCAGCGAGGTAATCCCAATGGCAATGATGAGCGAGGTCAGAATCGTCCGAAGCCGGTTTCCAGCAATCGACCTGAGTCCTTCGCGTATGTTTTCAAGTAGGTTCATGAATTAGCATGGGGCATGGGGCACGGAGCATAGGGAAGAATTTGAACAATCCTCGCTCCCTGCTCCATGCCCCGTGCTTTTTTTGCACAATATTTGTGTATATTTCGTTATAGCAAAACTACCAAGAGCATTTTTAACTGGGAAACCAATGAAACGGCTGCTGTTACCGCTTATCCTAATTCTGGGTCTGACGAGTCATGTCTGGGCCTCTAAAATCCTGATTCCGATGGACGATGCCCAAAAGAATCACCTCAAAGCCTACGGCATTGCCTATTGGGTTCTGAAAACACACGACACCGAAATCGACTGGCTGCTCAACTACCGGGGTGGCTCGTTTATGATGCCGCAATCACAGGCTTTCATCAACGAAATGGTGATTCGGGGAGTTAGCTACGAAGTCATTTCCGACGCTCAATCGGCCCAGATATTGTCTGAAATTGCGGCTGCCGATGCTAATATGGATGCTGTCAAGCTTCAAAAACCACCCAAAGTAGCCGTCTATTCGCCCAAGACCAAGCAGCCCTGGGATGATGCGGTAACGATGGTGATGACCTATGCCGAGATTCCGTACGATGTGATTTTCGACGAGGAAGTAATGAACGCCAAGCTACCTGAATACGACTGGCTACACCTTCACCATGAGGATTTTACGGGACAGTATGGCAAATTTTTCCACTTTAAGGACCAGCCCTGGTACATCGCGCAAAAGCGTGAAGCGGAAACCATCGCCCGAAAATTTGGCTTCACGAAAGTGCCCCAGCTCAAACTGGCCGTATCCCAGAAAATCCGTGAATTTGTCCTTGGTGGCGGCTATCTGTTTGCCATGTGCAACGCCACCGACACCTACGACATTGCTCTGGCGGCTCATAACACCGATATTGTCGATTCGTTCTACGATGGTGACCCGGCCGACCCAAATGCGAACAGCAAGCTGGATTATGGTCAAACGTTTGCCTTCCGAAACTTTCAGGTGTACACCAACCCCTACCTGATCGAGTTCTCCAACATCGACAATCAGCCCGAAGAACGTGGTCTGAGCGAGCATAACGATTACTTCACACTATTCCAGTTCTCGGCCAAGTACGACCCTATCCCAACTATGCTGACGCAAAATCACCAGAACGTCATCAAAGGATTTATGGGCCAAACGACTGCCTTTAAAAAGGCTTATATCAAACCAGAAGTCGTAATCATGGCCGAAAATCGCTCGGTGGGCGAAGCGCGGTATATCCATTCGCCGTATGGCCGTGGATTCTTCACCTTCTACGGTGGTCACGATCCGGAAGATTATCGGCATGAAATCGGTGAGGAGCCGACCGACCTCAACCTGCACCCCAACTCAGCCGGTTATCGTCTGATCCTGAACAATATCCTGTTTCCAGCAGCCAAGAAGAAGAAACAGAAAACGTAGGCCATGAATACGTTCACGGAGTCTCAGCGCTTTCAGCAGTGGTGGCTTTGGACGTTATTGGTTGGTGTACTATTGGTAACCACTGTACCGCTGGTAACGACGGATGCTGGTAAAGAACCTTTTGCCTGATTCGGGCCTGTTGTGGCTCTACTCGTCATGCTTCTGATCTATACCTGGCGGCTGGATACTCGTATCGATGAACAGGGTGTCCACTACAAAGAAGTCCCGCTGTTTTCCTGGCGAACCATTCCCTGGACTGACATTGAATCCGTTTCAAACGGTTAATTACTAAACCACTCATCCACCATCTCTTCTTTGCTTTTGCTTTCGAGCTTTCGTTCCAGATCGTCGGGGATTTTGGGAAAGAAATCAAGGCCCGTCAGTTGTTCGATCAGGTCAACGGGTACGACAAACTCTTTCAATGAATCCGAGGAGCCTTCATTGTTGAGCAGGAAGCCGATCATTCGAATCTCGGGCTTGTTGCAGTACAGAATTACCTTGTAAAACTTTTCCGGAACACTCACCTCCGTCGTTTTTCCGATAGTTGGCAGGCCAGGCTTCAACACGGGACCCGTAATAACATACAAGCCATTATCCCGACGCGCCCAGGTGCGTACCAGATTTTCAAGATCGCTCCAGATACCCCGGTTGAAATCCGGTGCCTGCGGGGTAATGTTGCTCATGTAAAATGTTTCGCGCATGATCCGCTGCGAAAACTTAAAGTCGCCAGCCGGAGCCAAGTGTCCCCGATCATAACCCGAACGTGTGTAGTCGGATGGTAACGCCGTTCCGTTTTCAACGGTAGGGTCCGGCTTGAACTGTTCGTTTTTGCGGTCGGCATCCCCTCGGGTCTCATAGGAGAGCAACGGATAAGCCACCCACTCCGCATCTTTATACTGATCGCGGTAGCTCAGCGTATAGCCTTCATGGCGGATCAATTCGCCATTCCATTTGGATGCAGGCAACAGAAAATCAGCCACTTTTTCAAAGTCGAACCGTTGATTACCCGATGAAGCTTCTGAAGGTGCATTGCCGTTATTATCACTCGCTTCACTGTCAGTAGAGCGCGATCGACCTCGTCTATCGGTAGCCACATCCGGTGATTCGGTAGGCTCAGGGGCCTTATATGGATTATCGGCTTTCCGCTCAGACCGGGAATGGCCTAGACCAATAATCTCCCGAACGTCGTTCCAGAAGGCAACCACCGGTTTCGTTTTCCCACCGTAATGCAG
Organism: Spirosoma gilvum; assembly: GCF_054776815.1. NCBI lineage: Bacteria > Pseudomonadati > Bacteroidota > Cytophagia > Cytophagales > Cytophagaceae > Spirosoma > Spirosoma gilvum. The sequence continues at coordinate 117,378 of NZ_BAAHBH010000005.1, forward strand.
AAACAGGCCGATCAGGAAAAAGATAAACAGCGTTACAAGTGTATTTCCGCGCAATCGGAAGCCCCGGCGAGTGTAGTTTTTTGGTAAAAATCGAGGTTTGAAAAGCATAAGCCAAAGTTAAGTTTTTGTTTGATGTTTCATGTTGCGGTTCCTGCCAGGACTGATTTAATGACGAACCCGCGGCATCCCCGACGGAGAACCGCAACCTGAACCAGTGAACCTGGAACATGAAACGTCAAACGACTGTTAACCCGCTATGTCATCCCTGCATATTGTTGTTATTGGCGGTGGAGCAGCCGGTTTTTTCGGGGCTATCACAGCCGCCGAAGCTTTTCCCAATGCCACCGTCACGATTTTAGAGAAGAGCCGAACGGTGCTAAACAAAGTCCGTATATCGGGAGGTGGTCGCTGCAATGTTACCCATGCCTGCTTCGACAATAAAAAACTGGTCAAATATTATCCCCGTGGAGAAAAGCCCTTACGATCACTCCTGAATCAGTTCGATGCGACAGCCACCGTACGCTGGTTCGAGGAACATGGTGTTACTTTAAACACGGAAGCTGACGGCCGCATGTTTCCGTCGACCAATACCTCCGAAACTATTGTAACCTGCCTGTTGACCACTGCCCGACGACTGGGTGTTCAGGTTCTAACGAGTTGCGGTGTCTCGACGCTTACGCATACGATAGCGGGTGACGGTAAACCATTCTGGACCATAACCCTCCTGAACGATGAAGTGATACAGGCTGATCGGGTACTTATTGCGACCGGTGGGTATCCGCAACCAGCTTCTTACGACTGGTTTCCTGATCAAACTGACCCATTGATTTCGCCCGTACCTTCGCTGTTCACGTTTAACGTACCCGGAAGCTACCTATTGCCGTTAGCGGGGGTATCGGTTAGTGACGCAGCCGTCTCTATACAGGGCACGAAACAGGAACAACGTGGCCCCTTACTCCTAACACACTGGGGATTTAGCGGTCCGGCCATTCTTCGTTTATCGGCCTGGGCCGCTCGCGAACTAGCCGCTATGGAGTATCGATTTACGCTTCGTATCAACTGGGTACCTACCCTCAACGAGAACCAGTTACGCAATTCCCTTCAGGATTTCCGTCAGCAAAATGGTAAAAAGCAGGTATCGTCACAAAATCCATTTGGTTTACCGAATCGGTTATGGGACATTTTTGTGACGGAGTCAGGCATTACGGATATCCAGCGCTGGGCCGACTTACCAGCCAAATCTTTCAACCGATTGGTCGAACGACTCACCAACAGCCAGTTTCAGGTAGTTGGCAAAACTACGTTCAAAGATGAGTTCGTTACCTGTGGAGGCATTTCGATCGATAGCCTGAACCCACAAACACTTGAAAGCAGAGCGCAACCCGGTTTATTTTTCGCCGGTGAAGTCCTGGATGTTGACGGCATTACTGGCGGTTTCAACTTTCAGAATGCCTGGACAACGGGGTATGTAGTGGGGAAATATATTGGTCAGGAATAGTCAAGAATGGTCAAGGGTTGTCAGATATTGTCAGGAGTGGTCAAGAATAGTCAGAAATAGCCCAAAAGTAGCCAAAACAACACCTGACCACACTTGACCACTCCTGACTATTTCTGACAACCCTTGACCACTCCTGACTATTTCTAACCAAGTACCGCTCGTGCGGCCTCTTCGTCCTGTTTCAACTGGGCAACTAAGGCGGGTAGGCCGTCGAATTTTTGCTCAGGGCGCAGAAACTCTCGAAATTTCAGGGTCATGTGTTCCCCGTAAATGTCCTTGTCGAAATCGAAAATGTAGGTTTCGATGGTTTGATGGGTACCCGCTACCGTGGGGCGAAAGCCGATGTTGAGCATGCCCCCGAGGGTTTGTCCACCGTATTCCACATCAACAGCATACACCCCATTAGCAGGAACTAGTTTGGTTGGATCATCCACCTGCATGTTTGCCGTAGGAAAGCCAATCGTGCGACCTAACTGACGACCTTTCACGATTGTCCCCGTCAGGTTATACGCGCGCCCCAGCAGTCGTTGGGCCGTACGAACATTGCCTTCGTTCAGAGCGGCCCGAATCTTTGAGGAACTAACCCCTACGGCATCGACATCCTGACGAGGAATTTCTTCGACTTCAAAGCCGTACTCGCTCTGATGCGCCCGGATGTATTCAAAGCCCCCTTCGCGATCGCGACCAAACCGATGATCGTACCCAATCACGAGCTTCTTCGTCCCAATTTTATCGATCAGTATCTGGCGAATGTATTCTTCAGATGTCAGTTCGGAAAACGACCGGGTAAACGGAATAATCACCAGATGGTCGACACCTGCCTGATCGATGAGGTCAATTTTTTCGTCGAGGGTGGTCAGTAAGCGAAGATTCTGACTGTCGTTGGAAACAACCGTTCGCGGATGCGGCCAGTAGGTAATCAGTACAGACTCTCCCCCACTCGTTTGGGCTACTTCAGTTAGCCGGGCCAGAATCGTCTGATGGCCTAAATGAACCCCGTCAAACGTACCGCTGGTGACAACAGCATTGACTAAAGGTTGTATGTCGTTAAGACCTCTATAAATAATCATTTTCAATCGATAATCGTCAGTCGTCGGTCGATAGTTACCAATCGTGCATTGAACTAACGGCTATTGGCTAGCGACCGTTCCGGCGGCCCGGTCACGACATATCTTTATAAACTCGTCGAGGGTATGAGCGTCCTCAATGCGAAAGGCACCGATGCGTGTCCGACGCAGGCTGCTCATATACGCTCCATTGCTGAGTAACAGACCTAAATCGCGAACGAGACTGCGAATATAGGTGCCTTTCGAACACACGATGCGAAAATCTACTTCGGGGAAGCGGCTGGCATCCGTTTCAAACACCGAAACTGTCACCTGACGGGCTTTAATACCGCCTTCTACCCGGTCGGCCGTTTCACCCCGACGCGCTTTTTCATACAGTCTCTCCCCATTGACCCGAACGGCAGAGTAGATGGGAGGAACCTGCAAAATATCACCTGTCAACTGCCGGGCTGCTTCCTGAATCTGGTCGGCGGTGATTCCAGTTGTATCGAATTCGGCATCGAACGCCGTTTCCAGATCGACTGAAGGAGTGGTTTTACCCAGCACCAGCGTACCAGTATATTCTTTTTCCTGGGCCTGATACTGGTCAATCTGTTTGGTCATTTTGCCAGTACAAAGAATCAGTAGTCCGGTTGCCAGTGGATCAAGCGTACCGGCATGGCCTATTTTTTTGAACTTACAGGCATATTTTAATTTGTTGGCCACATCGAATGACGTCCATGTAAGCGGTTTATCAATCAGAATAACCTGGCCGGGATCAGATGCAGGACTGGATTCAGTTGGTTGTAACACAGAGATACACGAAGAAAGCACAAAGATACACAGAGTAAAGTCTTTGTGTGTCTTTGTGCTTTCTTCGTGTATCTCTGTGGATTAACAATTAAAGAACATCCAGCTTTACACCAGCCGCCAGTAAACCTAATAATACCAGTCCAAGCACAATCCGGTAATAGCCAAAGACTTTGAAACCATACCGAGTCAGGAAACTGACAAAGCCCCGAATGGCCAGCATACCGACCACGAAGGCAATGGCGTTGCCGATCAGTAACGTCTGAAAATCGTCCGGTTGAAGCATTTTATAGGTTTTCAGCAGTTTATAGCCCGAAGCCGCAGCCATCGTCGGGACGGCCAGGAAAAATGAGAATTCAGCGGCCTGCGCCCGCGTTAATCCCTGAAACATACCCCCGATGATAGTTGCCGCCGACCGCGATACACCCGGAATCATAGCAATACACTGAAAGAATCCGATTCGGAGGGCATCGGGAACGGTGACGTCTCCATCTTTTGGCTCCCGGTTCACAATCCGATCAATAAACAGCAGTATGATACCACCGACCAGCAACATAATAGCAACGACGGTCACGTTTTCGAGCAATGAATCGATAAAGTCGTTCAGCAAAAAGCCAATGACAGCGGCAGGAAGAAAGGCGATCAGGATTTTACTGTAAAAATCCAGCAGAGGCTGCCAACGGCGAGGAAATGATTTGAGGTAACTCGGTATTTCAAAATCACCAGTACGAGGATCAGTCAAAAATCGGCGGTGGTACAACACCAGAACCGACAGAATACAACCGAACTGAATATCGACCGTGTAGAGTTTGGTAAATTCATCACTGGCGATACCGGCAAGCGACGAGTATATAATCATGTGCCCGGTTGAGGAAACCGGCAGAAACTCAGTCAATCCCTCAATAATCGCGAGTACAATTGCGTGAATCAGCTCCATTAAAAAGTTATAAAGTTATAGCGTTGTAAAGTTGTCGAGTTACCGTCAGAAAATCATACCGGCAAAACTACTTTACAACACTATAACTTTATAGCACTTCAACTTTATAACTTTCTGTTACGCCTTCGGACGGGACAGAATGGCGAAGAATTCGAGCACAAAACCACCCATCACCACGATCGGGCCGAGTGTCAGGCCCAAAAAGCCGAAGCCGAACTCCTCTTTGTCGAGGCTCATGATAAAGAATCCGGCCAGAATAACGCCTATACCGATCAGCATAAACACATAATTCTGACGCCCAAACGGAAGAGCCGCTGCCGAGGCAGAACGTAGTGTTTCACTGTTCACGGACCGACTAACTGTACTTTTCGGAGCCGCTGTCGGCGTTGCTGTCGTTTTTTTGGTCGGTTCTTCACGCGATAGAGTTGCCGATCCAGTCTGTTTATCTTTTGCCATCGTTTTGTCTGGTTAGAATGAATAATGAAAAATGAAGAATAGCTAAATCTTCATGTTACTCCATATGCATTATCCATTGTTCATTATTCATTAACTTTAATATAGTTCGTCCAGTGTCAGGCCCAGGTACCGATTAACGGCCTGAAACGTACTCAGAAAGCCGATCAACACGCCTAATCCAACCACCCCTGCCATCAGAAAAATCGTCTTTTCCGTATCCTGAAACATTCCTATTTCGGGCAGGTTGTGTATGGCAATCTGCAAGCTCCCTAACAGCAAGGCAACGGCTATTAATCCAGCCAGAAACCCCTGCCACATGCCCCGACCCAAAAATGGCCGGGTAATGAATCCGTTCGTGGCACCTACCAGTTGCATACTCCGAATGAGCATGCGCTGCGAATGAAGCGCCAGTCGAATTGTATTATTCATCAGCACCACAATGATGACCAGCAGAATAATCGCAAAAGCCGACATAACGGCGTAAATTTTTGTAATATTCCGATTGATGTTGTCAACGAGGTTTTCCTGATAGACAACCTCAAATACGCCATCAATTTGTTCTAAATCCTGTTTTACCTCCTGTAATTTGGCCTCTTCGAAATAACCCTCGTTGAGTTTAATCCGATAGCTATCGTGCAGTGGGTTCTCTCCTAAAAACTTCGAAAAGTCCTCTTTGGTTTCGGCAATAAACGCTTTGGCCGCTTCGTCTTTCGTGACCAGAACAACCTGCGGTTTTCCGTCTGTTCTTAGAACATAGGGACGTCCTGCAATGGTCTGAAGCAATTTTTCTATTTGCTTTTCATTCAGGTCTTTATCCAGAAACGCCCGGATTTCGTAATTCTCACGGATATAGGTAACCAGTTTTTTCGACTGAATCGCCAATAGCCCACAAAAACCAATTAAAAACAAAGCCAGCGTCAGACTAAACAAAATCATACCGCTGGGATACGCACCAACTTTCTTTTTTGTACGAGCCATTCAGGGGTTCGTGTTATGTGACAAAAATAATGGATTCAACTGCTAAGCGGTCGAATTTAAGAAAATTTAAGTGAAGACGATGGGTTGGCTGGTTAATTGGTTGAGTAGTTGGCTAGTTCATGGGTCGAGTGGCGTCCTGAACCGATTAACTAATCAACCAATTAACCAGCCACTTCGTCCGGGTAGCCCACTTCAACTAAATAAAGCCCATTGGCCGGTACAGCCCGACCCGCTACGTTCCGGTCCTTCGCCTGTATAATCTGTTCGAATTGGTCGAGATTCATCCGTTCCTGTCCAATTTCAAGCATCGTGCCGACGATTGTACGAACCATTCCCCACAGGAACCGATCGGCCCGAATATGAAACGTCAGCCGATCGTCGTTTATGCGCTCCCAGTAGGCAAAATCAAGTCGGCAATGAAAATGATTGACATTTGCCCGCGCCTTACTGAAACTTTGAAAGTTCGTGTAATTCAGCATGCGTTGGCAGGCCTCATTCATAAGCTCTTCATTAAGCAACGGCCGAAAATGATACGTCAACCCATAGTCAAAAACGTTCTTCTGTCGGGTGATATGATATTGATAGTACCTGAAACTAGCTGAAAAACGCGCATGATCCGTCGTCCGAACCGGAAAGATCGTATGAATCGCAATATCTTCCGGCAGGAGGCAGTTCAGCGAGTAGATAAAGCTTTCTGATAGTTGTAGTGGCTCATCGATATCAACATGCGCAAATTGCTGTCGGGCGTGGACCCCGGCATCGGTACGCCCACTTCCGACGATATAAACCCGTTTGCCCAATCGTTGAGAAAGTACAGCCTCAAGTGTATCCTGAATACTAACGCCCACCTTCTGAGACTGCCATCCGCAATAGGCCGTTCCCCGATACGACAATTCAATAAAATAGCGCATACGGGGCAAAAATAGTCAAGGATGGTCAGGTGATCGTCAAATGTAGTTAAAGGTGGGCAAGTTTAACAAACGAATGTTACTTACTAGTTTGACCATTCCTGACCATCCTTGACTACACTATACAAACAACGCCACATACCCAAGTCGGTTATGTGGCGCTTTCGACACTAATTTACTCACTTAATTATCGTGGGCCGCGCTGATGGCGCTCTCCAAAACCGCCACCACCCTGTTGTGGTTGCACTTGTGGCTGACCTTGTCCATGCTGTGGAAGCGACTGCGACCGACTTTCCTGCATCCGCTGAAAACCACCGCCGTTCTGACCGCCCTGCATAGGCTGGCTGTTCATTTGGGGTTGATGCTCAACTCGATCGAACGAACGATTCGGTTGTTGCTGGAAACCTCCTTGCGGAAAGCTCCGTTGCTCGTTTCCTCCCATTCTACCACCATTCGGGAACCCATTGTCATTTTGTGGTGAGTTACCGGGCGAATAACTCCCCCGACTTGGAGCCGGTACGGGCATTGGGGCATTGCTATTGCCTGCGTTGGGCGTTGGTGCATTGTTGAATCCACCGTTATTAAAACCTCCGTTACGCTCTGCCGGCAAACCATTGCCACGGTTCATTCCGCCATTGTAATCACGGTTGGAATTATCCCGATTGGGGGCATTGGCACCACCATCATAATTTGGACGGTTGTTGTTAAAATCTCCATTATAACGCCCACCTCGGTTATAGGTCGCGTTATTGCCATCATAGTCGCGACGAGGAGTATTGTTGAACTGGCCATTATAATCCCGTCCTGAATTATGCGCAACAGCTGAACCTGGCCGATAAAAACCGACTGAACCATTGCCCACAACCGAACGACCCGGCCGATCCATATGTTCAACCCGATACACGGGAACGTTTTGGCGAGTTACGCGCTCAATGTCGGCTCTCGGTGGGCCATAGGCGTAGGCCCGACCACCACCACGGTAATAGTTATTGATAATTGTGGTTTGCTGATACACATTGACCACTCGTGGACGGGGCACACAGTAGCCGTACAGATTTGGGCTGGTGATGTAAATCTGGGGTACGAAATTCCAGTAGAAAGAAGGAATATTGATGTTGACATTAATATCCCAACCGGGTGCCAGTGGAGCCCAGCCATAATAACCACCACCCGATCGCCAGGATACCCAGGCAGGTGCCCAGTCGCTACCCGGCACCCAAATCCAGCCGCCATAGGCAGGGTCGTAAATCCAACGGCCATAGTGGAAGGGTCCCCATCCCCAGGCATAATCCGACACCCAGGTATTTCCGTATTCAGTCATGACCCAATGGCCGGCACTGGCATAGGGCTGAAAATCAGGACCAGCGTTGGGGAGCCAAACATTGCCATAACCGGGGTATTGCATCCACTGTCCGTAGGGAGCCAGCTCGTTATAAAACGACTCAACAGGCACCGTAACACCCGGTTGAGCAGCGACTTCCTGCGCCAACGACGGACCAACTGCCAGTAGGACCATCAGCGCGAGCCGTTTTATTGTGTTTAGCATATTCATGGCGATTCGTTAGTAAGGTGCTGAGTTTTTACACTCATCATGAGTTAGACTCATTTGCCGCCAAAACGTTTAACGAACCGACAAAAAGTTTCAGGTTTACTGTTTCAAGTTGGCAGACGCAACAACTCTTCTTGCGTCTGCCAACTTGAAACAGTAAACCTGAAACTTAAAACAATAAACTACTCTTCGTTAGTAATAAACATCTTCGGTTTGGGTGCTTCGATACCATCTTTACCGAACTGCCGGGCAATGTGTTCGAGCATATAATAATGGGTTTCCCAGTAGGTATCGCTCTTAGTCCATACCCGCACATCGTAATCACGCGAGTTGGCCCCCAGTTTCGCGATCAGCACATCGTGCTCCCGGTCTTTCAGTGCATACGGGCAGGCATCCACGACTTTCTGGATCGATGATTTGGTAGCGTCCAGATCATTCTGACTGCCAACTGTATACACCTGATCAACCCGGATAATGCCTTTTGTGCTGATATTGGTAATAGCCGAAGTCGACAAGGCTCCGTTGGGCAGAATAATCGTTTTATTGTCAAGTGTTGATAGGGTCGTATCGAAAATCCGGATAGCTTCAACATGGCCCGTAAATCCCTGCGCCGTAATCAGATCGCCTACGCGGAACGGCTTAAAAATCAGGATCAGCACACCACCGGCAAAATTGGCTAAACTACCTTGTAGTGCCAGACCGACAGCCAGTCCGGCCGCTCCAATAATGGCAACGAACGAGGTGGTTTGTACACCTAACGTACTGGCGATGCTGAGCAATAGCAGGACTCGCAGCAATCCGTTGATCAGTGATAACAAAAAAGGTTGAACATCGCGGTCGACGTGCCGTTTGGTCATGGCAGCCGCCAGAAATCGATTGATCCAGCCAATAACCCAGAGACCAATAATTAACGTGACAATGGCCAGCAAGACACGGCCGCCATAAACCGTAACAAAGGTTACTAACTGTGCGTAAAAAAGTTCGAGTCGGGTTTGCGTCTGTTCCATACGTGAAGGGGGATTTGTTTGGCAATCAGACGCCAGACAGGTCAAAAGGTAACTTACCGGTAAGTTACCTTTTGACCTGTTCATCATGGAATAAATCGCATGAGCACAAAACGGATGTCAGGCACCTAGTTCCGACCAAACGTCCGGGTTCACAACCAGTTTTTACGCCGGAATATCCAGACGGTCAGTGCCGACGACAGCACCATCATAGCCAACGCAAATACATAGCCGTATTTCCAGTGCACCTCTGGCATTTCATCGAAGTTCATTCCCCAAACGCTGGCCAGTAAGGTAGGCGGTAAAAAGACCAGCGAGACAACGGTAAAGATTTTGACGACCCGGTTCTGTTCCAGGTCGATCAGACCGAGGTAGGTATTTTGCAGGAATTCAAGACGTTCGAAAATGAAATTCGTATGCTCGATCAGTGAGTTAATGTCTTTGATAAGCGTTCGTAACCGCTGTTGCTCCAGCTCATTAAACCACCCATCCGACCGAATCATGGATGAAATAACCCGCTGTTTATCCACCACATTCTCCCGGATCAGCATCGTCAGCTCCTGGTAATCGTTGATATTCAGCAGCATTTCGCGGTCCAGATTGGCATCCAGATCGAGCATGCGATTGATGGCTTTAATCTCGTTCGAAACCAGCTCGATCAAATCCGCATCGTAATCGATCCGCGACTCAAAAATAGAAATCATAATCTGAGCCCCATCGCTGAATACTGCCCGGCGCGACTTGATCCGCTTGACCGTATCGGCAAAGGATTTGAGATCGGCATTCCGGTACGTGAACAAGGTGTCGTCTTTCAACAGAAAACTCACCGGGACATTGGCGTATCGCTGTTCTTTATCGGGAATCAGAAAGTTGGAGTTGGCGATCAGAAAGTCATCCTCTTCGATATACCGCGAACTACTTTCGATTTCCAACTGCTCCTGCTGACTCAAAAAATCAACATCGAATTTTTCTTCGACACTCTTGATTTCGGCCGGCGTTGGGTTTTGCAGATCGACCCACAGGGTTCGTTCGGTGTCGGAGAAGGAATCAATATCCCGAATTTTGCGGACGGCGGTTTCGTCCTGCTGAAAGATACGAATCATAAGCGTTGCCTGGACTGATTATCCAACCGCAAAGTTGGCAGAAAATGCCCGGACTGCTATACAGCTCGCTATCTATTCTTGCCAGACTATCGCCCATTGGCGACTTTTCGTAGTTGGTAAAACAGTTTTTCCAGCAACCGACTATCATCCGTCAGAATATCGACCGAAGCCGACATACCCGTTTTGTACGCTAACGTTTTTCCATAGGTAGTACGGAGACCATTGGGCAAACTAACCTTCGCCAGAAACACACTGTCTTTCAATGGTATGTCGGCAATCGTAGCAATCCGGCCACGTACAGCGCCATATTCCTGATACGGGTATCCTGCAAACTTGATTAGAACTTCCTGCCCTGGCCTGACTTTACCGGCATTGTATTGCGGGACACGTAATTCACCAAAATAATTTGTACCCGGTGGAGCCACATAAAACAGTTCCTGATTTATAGCGACGGTTTGAGCCTCCTGCAACATGCCTACTAAAAAGACTCGGCCTGTTACAGGAGCTACAAGCAGGTATTTCTGTTTCCAGGCATCTACCGCGCTTTGCAACGTATTTAACGCCTGCAAAAACTTATCGCGTTCCTCAGTAACCTGTTTATCCAGCTCCAACAATTCCTTTTGCTTGGCTCGTTGCGCCGTCAGATTGTTAATCAAAGCCGAACTGGTTTGCTGATAAGGCAATTTGCGGGTAATCACTTTGCTTTCTTCCCGTTTCAGGTCCAGAGGGGCAATCACGTTTTCGCGGGCCAATCGTTGCTGTATAGCATACTCCTCCTGGGCCAATGCCAAATCACGCTCCTGAATCTGATGCTGCTCCTGCAGGTTCTGCGCTAATGCCTGCAAATCTCTGATTTCCTGACGTAATAAGGCTTTCTTCTGGCTATAAAAGCCATTTGCCAGATACGCCCTAACCTGAATATGCGCCTGCTCGAAGGTCTGATAGGCGTTTTGCAACTCCCCAAGTTTCGGATAATTTGATAAGTTTAATCGCTCAAGCCCTTCCAGATTCCCCGGCCTGGACGCTCCCCAACTGGCGACCACCCAGGCTTTAGCCAACTCCTCCGACAGCCTCAACACATCTTCATGATGAGCAGTACTCTCTAAATAAGCCAGCGGAGCACCTGCCTTAATTAGCTGGCCCTCGTTGACCAGTAATTTAATGAGCTTGCCTTCGCTACGACTCACCACTGCTTTGGGCGCATTGACCGACGTAAGCCGAAACGAGGCCTTCACCAAATCGGGGTAATGCACCATCCAGGCACCTGTAAACACAACCAGCACCACTAAAAACACAATAGTAATTCCCCAGCGCAGGAGCCATTTGGGCTGTCGGGTCAAAAGCTCCTGTACGTCTTCAGAGCGAAGTTCGGTGAATGTGTCTGAACCGGGATTTATTTGATTTAACTGATTCATCTGATTTTTTTAACAGAAGCGTTATCTTTCTCTAATAGAGTAGTGGCATAATCACAAATTGATAATACTCTGATAGTCAATGCAATCAGTTAAATCAAATAAATCCCGGTTCAGACAAGCTCCAACTGATTCTTCACCAATTGCCAGTAATCGCCCCGTTTGGCAACGAGGGTGGCATGGGTACCCACTTCCGTAATCCGGCCTTTATCCAGCACTACAATCTGATCGGCATGACTAACAGTACTTAGTCGGTGTGCGACAACCACCACCGTGCGCCCATGAAAGAATTCATTAAGTTGTTGCATAATGATGGCTTCGTTGTTGGCATCCAGGGCATTGGTAGCTTCATCGAAAAAGATATACTTCGGCTGTTTATAAACCGCTCGGGCAATCAGGATTCGCTGCCGTTGCCCTTGGCTAATCCCATTACCTTCGGCGCCGATTTTGGTATGAAGCCCAGAGGGTAACGAATCGATAAACTCGTTCAGGTTGGCCACTCGAACCGCATGAGCCAACCGCTGTGCATCGATTCGGTCAACGCCAACGGCAATATTGCGGGCAATGGTATCGGAGAAAATAAACCCGTCCTGCATCGCCACCCCACACTGGCTACGCCAAAAGGCATGACTAAGATTAGCTAACCTCACCGACCCGTCGGACCGCCCCGCCCCCTCTCCTGAACTCAGGAGAGGGGAGTCCCCTCCCAGCCGGATTTCGCCTTTTGTGGGCTCATAAAAGCGTAGCAGCAGTTTGAGTAAGGTGGTTTTACCACTGCCACTCATGCCGACAATGGCCGTTGTTTTCCCTTTCAGAATAGACAGGTCGATGCCTATTAAAACCGGTTCATTACCTGCTCCGGGATATTGAAACGCTATATTTTTAAGCAGTAAATTCCCGAATTGAGGTAGTGTATGTAACAAGGGCTGGTCGGTGGGTTCTTCGTCGGTGAGCGTGTGAATCTCGTTCAGACGCTCCAAACTGATTTTGGCATCCTGCAAGCTCTGGACAAACCCAATCAGTTGCTCAATGGGACTATTGAGTTGCCCCACAATCTGTTGCATGGCCAGCATAGCCCCCAGCGACAACTGCCCACTGATGACAGCCTGTGCCGCCAGAAACGTAATGAAAATATTTTTGCCTTCGTTGATCGTGAAAGCTCCGGCCTGCTGGTATTGACTCAGGGCCAGCCCCTTCATTTGCAACCGAAACATCCGCGCCTGTAATCGCTCCCAGGCCCAGCGCATCGGCCGTTCAGCCCCCGCCAGCTTGATCTCCTGCATGCCCTGAATCAGTTGCACCAGACTGCTTTGATTCTTAGCCGCCACATCGAACCGCTTAAAATCGAGCTTCCGACGCTGCCGAAGAAACAGTATTACCCAGCCCACATACAACAGACTCGACACCATGAAAATAGTGAAGATGGCCAGGTTATACATGGCCAGCACCATCCCAAAAATGATGAGATTGACCATCGAAAACAGCACCGACAGCGTTTGGCCGGTCAGAAAGCTTTCGATGCGGTGATGATCGCCAATGCGCTGCATCAGATCGCCAAACTGCTTGCTGTCGAAAAACGACACGGGCAGTTTCATGAGCTTGATCAGAAAATCGGACAGGATGCTGAGGTTGACGCGGGTACTGATATGCAACAAAATCCAGCTTCGGATAAACTCCACCGACAGCCGCCCGGCCATCAGCATCAGTTGTGCCCCCAACACCAGATACACAAACGGCAAGTTCTGCGTATTGACGCCCACATCGACTACCGACTGAGTCAGAAACGGAAACAATAGCTGCAACCCACTCCCTACGGCCAACCCTAATGCCAGTTGCACCAGTAGCCGTTTGTACTGCCACAAATAGCTCCAGACTCGACCGAAGTTATAGGCCGTTTGGGGTTCATCGTCCTGCTCAAAAAACGCCGGTGTAGGTTCCAGCAACAGCACTACCCCTTCCTGACTCCCTTTGGTTTGGCTCGATAGCCAATGCTGGCAAAACTCTTCCGCCGAATACATAACCAGGCCCTTAGCCGGATCGGCTACGTAAACGGTGCCTTTTAGCGTAGGGCTTGGGGGTGAAGGCAGAGGAGTTGGGGACGGTGGAATGATGATTTGCCTCTCATTGACCTGGAAATCGGTGATGAACGGTCCGGCCTGTACGTCTACCCCAAGACTGTCGATTTAAACAGCTTTTCGCCCCCCCTTAATACGACTTAGCCATCCTGGCCCGATACCCTTCATGCCGTAAACGACTACAAAATGGTTCTGATCCCAATGGACAATACAGGGCAATGGCGCTTCGCTGGCTAGTTTCTCAAATGAAACCCGAACACCCATTGTCCGAAAACCGATAGCTTCAGCCGCTTCCGAAATACCCAGCAACGACACCCCTTCTTTCCCAATCTGCGCCTTCTCCCGCAACGATTGCGTCGTAAACGTCCGTCCATACTGTTTGGCTACCATGCGCAAACAGGTAGGGCCACAATCCATTTGGTCGAGTTGGGTATAGTGAGGGAAGAGAGACATAATGTGGATTAATTATGAAATGATTTCTATGCATTAATTGGAAATAGTGTATTCTCTCTTCTCACAGCAACTTCCCTATACAGCCCCTGTATTAATTCTGATTCATCCTTATTTAAGTCCTGGTGTCTTGAACTTTTCCAGAGCCTTTTGATAAACTGAAGTATCCTGATGTTTAGACGTGGCCAATTTTATGGCTTTATTCTCATACGCTATAGCCTCGTCAAATTGACCTGTCTTATAAAGTAAATGGGCTAGGGTATCTAAATAATTGGGCATTTCAGCTAATGCCAACGACTGTCTGGACCACGTAATGGCTTGATTAAGTAGCGACTTATCCGTTACTCGTTCATAAAAACCCCAGGCTCCTTCATTCAGGTCCATCGCCATATTATCCATAATAGCCTGTCGGCACAGTGCTAGTTTTTGTTCATACGGCAATGCTTCATCCAGGACTACTCCTTTAGCGACAGATTGAACTACCAATCGATTTATAGCTACTTCATCAAGATGCATTAAACTATCCTCACAAAGTCTTACTGATGCTTTTACTAATTCATCCGTGATTCCTAATTGTTTGTAAAAACTCATCTGATGCAAATATTTTTCCCGCTTTAAGCCCGAGACAGCACTTAGATGAGGGTTAAATTCCAGATACATATCAATTGCTTCTTCGAAGAGAGGCAAGTTGCCCGTCTCTTCGGCCACAGTAAGACTTCGGTTTACTCGGTTAAACAGCGCTTGTTTATACTCTGAACTATTGAGAAAGCCATTCGTTTGTTGATTCGCTTTAGCTAAAGCTTCATAGGTTCTTAATAGGCTAAATCCTCTAGACCGAATGGTACTTTGATCACTTCCAGTAAAACAAAACATAAGTAGTTTTAATGTGGTAGGCGTCGCCAGTGAATCGGTTGGCAGATACGTCAGTAGCGTATCAAGCAGGTCGCTATTATCTAAATCCAAATAACGACGCTTAGTGATCAACGCTTTTAGAGCCGATAGATCATTCGGCTTTTGTCGGTATTTGGCCTCTAACTTAATTAGGTTAGTAGGGCTATTCGCTTCAGCAATTCCCAACTGGAAAATACGGATTAACAAATCAGGTGGTGTGTAGCCGACCGTTTTATAGACCAGCTCTCTGTGAGCGTTGAGCAATGCGATGGTTGGAAAGCCAGTAATGAAATATTTCTCACCCAATAGCTTTCCGGTAGGCGAATCCATATCTACCTGATAGGCGCGAAAGTTTTTAGTAATAAATGATATTACTTCTTTATCGCTAAATGTTGTTTTCTCCATTTGGCGGCAAGGCCCACACCAAGAAGTATGACAATATAATAGAGTTAATCGATTAGTGTCTAAATCAGCAACATCGGCAGCGACAAATTCTTCATTTCTAAAAGGGTTCTGCGCGAGACAAAGGCTGGAAAAAAGGAATAACAGTGTCGTTAAAACCCTAGACTTAGCACAATCTTTCATAAAAAATAATTAATAAAAACTGGTTAATACCATTAAAGCGCCATCTATGGCTATTACTTAATCTATAAACTTTATCTTATTTATAAAAATAAAAAATTAGCATTTGACATAAGACAAATGTAATAGAAGATCCTCTTTTAAATGTAATTAATATTTCAGAGTATATTCTTAGCATAATTATAGGGCAAAGTAAACAAAGACTGGTCTACTTTGCCCTTTTTTTGTTAAAAACAAGATGTATACTCAGTTGAAGACCAAGTGTTCCTACACTGCTGTAACAATGTTACGCCACTAGTAGGTGAGCAAGTAGTAACTTTAATAGTACCTAATACTATCGGATATGGCATTTGAGGGGGCGGGGGTGAAGTAGTCGCATAACAAGACAGAGTTTTACCCGCTGAATCATCATCTTCTCCACCTTCACCGGCACCTCCAAGTACTACTTTCATTTGTTCTCTGGAGAGCATAACATCTGCAAAATTCAAAAGGACTTTTTTCATGAATGATAAAAAATAAATTGTAAAAAAATTATCTATATGATTCGCCAAATCCGTCTCCCAAAAACCAATGCGTTGTAAAAAAGCATCTACAAGTTGGTTTGTATTTATTTGACTCGAACGTTGCCGCATAATTTGACAGTTGGCTCGATAAACAGGTATTTTTAATAAGGCATTTACTTTTTGTTGAATACTGGTAGCTGAGTCTGTAATTTTACCGCGCAAGCCAAATTGGTGAGACACGACTCTGGCACTATTTCCAGGCTGGTCTACCCGTTTATTCAGGGAATAAACTAACATGGGGACTCCAGCTTCTAAACATTCTTTTATTGTCCCTAATCCACCATGAGTAATCATTAAATCACAGAACGTCAGTAATTGTAATTGAGGGACAGTTGATAGTAGATGTATATTGACAGGCATACTATGTAATCCAAGCTCAATATCACCAGTCGATATAATGGCCTGGACATTTTCTAAACGCCTAAGTGCAGTAATAGCATTTTGTATAAACCGTCTGGAAACCTGAGGCTTGCAATGGGCTAAAGACCCAAGAGATACATATACTATTTTGTGGGCATATTCTTTTTGATAAATCAGAAGTTTCGCCAGTAGGTTTTGATAAGCACCGAAAAACCGCTTTTGCTCATTACGAGCTGTTGGTAAAGCCATATATATTTCCTGCGGGTGTGGCTTTGTCCAGGAAAATTCTAATTCAATAGGGGCTAGTACGACTGATGGGATATTTTTTAAACCGGCGTAAAGAGACGTTTTCTCCTCTCTGACATCTACCCAACGAACACTCCGTGTTTGGTCATATTTCTGTTGAAAGTAAGCATCATGTCGCCCGTTAAATACAAATCGTTGAATTTGGTTTTTTAGTCGGCGTTTCTGAATGTGCCAGAACCAAAACCATTCAGATATCAGCTCATCAGTATATACGTTATTTGGTTCCCAGAAACAATTGATGGGCGGAACACCAGGCTTTTTACGGGGAGATAATTTTGTACTCAACTGTACAACTGTTGTTTTTCCTGCCAGAACTGGGTAATAAAGCCCCATTGTATCATCTAAAAAAACTATTTCGGGTCTTAATCTTTTAATTACCTGTTCAAACAGGCCATTTCTGAATAAGAATTCACGATAACGGCCTCTCATATATGATGCATCTAAGCGCGACTTTACGAATAGACCAATAGCAACTTTTAGTCGTCGAATAACAAACTCCTCAGCATAAATGAGTGTCTCAAAGTCGAACCCCTCCTGTTCAACTATTTCCTGAAGGTGCGGCTTGCCCATATATATAATTCTATAACCGCGATGCTGTAGCAAACGAGCAAGCCCAAAAGTTGGATAATAATGACTAGGAATTGGAAGCAATAAAAAAAGAATCGTTCTCATACACTTAGATTGGATTTATGGCCTACCAATGCTACTCCGTTAATCAACCATCTTAAGCTACCGATAGGGTACTGCTCTGGCAATTTATATCCATCAACAAAAAGCGTTGGCGTCTCGCTGATTCCTGCTTTTCGGCACCAGTTTCCATGTCGCTCTGCCACTGCAACCCAATCCATCAAATCATAACCAGCAGGGTATTTTTTAGCCCAGGTATCAAAATTCTTTTCCGACTGGGCATACCAATCTGCCAATGCCTCAGATACCCAGCCCTGTTCGCCCAATGCAAGGGCCTGTATGGCCACCTGCGTTATTAATCCATTTTCACCGTCACCAACAAAAATGATAGCCGCTTTTACATCCTTATTGCGTTTTAACAATTGCTCTAACTCTTTATGCGTTCGGGCACAGGGACTGCAATATGGATTGGTGACCATTGTAATAGTATGCTCGGCAACTGGATTGCCTAATACAATCGGATGCAGGTCAGCTGGTACGGGCGGCATCTGTGGCCGTTGCATCAGCAATGCCTGGAATAACTCAGGGTTTCGTTTCCAGCGCATTAACTCCTGATGCTCCTGATGGCTTTTGGCTACTGTGGTCAGTAAAGGGTTTAAGACAACCCAAACCAGTGTAGGCAACAGAAAAACGGCCAGTAGAAGGAAATACGGCGGTAACGAATCAGGTAAGCCTCCGAAAGACAGGGCAGCTAGTGTACCTTCTGCCAATAGCACAGCCTGTACGCCCAGGCACAACGTACACCACTGCCGCAGCACACGAGCCTGATAACAAATCGAAAACAGTGTATAGGGAACCGCCAATAATGCAAGTCCTTGTAGAATAGGACAGACTGACGGGTTAACTCCAATGGCTAAAACGGTCAGTAAGCCGCCCGAAAAGTAGAGCAACCCAACATCGGTCCAGCTTAGCCATCCCCAAAGTTTAGCGGCTGGTGAATTCAGCACGTTATCGCAATTCGTTTTGCTATTGATGCGACATAACCGATCGGTTAGTGCGTTTCTGTTACCTAGTTGTTTTAGCACCAGCAGAATACTCAGCGTTAAACCCACCGTTTTGGTAAATAACCAAAGCCAATCCAACTGACTAAACGTACCGGCTGCGCTTAAAACAGCTAAAAGAAAAAGAAGTCCTATACTCCCCAACACAAACGGTCCACGCAGGCCGGTTAGGCGTTCCTGTTTACGCTTCGTCGCATACTCCAGTTCACCCGATTGTTCGGATGCTTCTGCCAACAATACGACGCCTGACCATTGTTGCTCAAAATCGGCCAATGATTCGGTGCGCTGCCCTTCAGCAGTATCTACATAAGTAATTAGATCGCCTTGCAGGGCCGTTACCAGCAGATACCAGCCGCCTTGTTTATGAAGATGGGCGATAAAGGGAAAAGGTAGCTCACGAAATTGTTCGGCTGTGTTGAGTTGCAGGGCGGCACTCTCTACCTGCCAATCACTTAGCACATCGCTCAGACTCAACAGGCTTGGGAAGTCAGGATGTCGCTCCAACGACTCCTGCACTGTTGCCCGAGTTACCTTAACGCCCATACGTTTTAGTAAGGCATAGAGCGTTGCGCTGGCATTCGCATCGGTATCGCTTAAAAAGGAGTGGACAAGCGCTATATCGGAAACAGTTGATGGCTCAAATCTATGGCAGAGCGTTATCCAACCTTATTCATATTTATTCAATTTTTATTCACATTTTATTCGCTTTTTATCTCAATTTAGTAAGCAAAAGCTTCCTCAATGCTCTCCATTTATACATATATCATTGTCAGTCAAGGCATTACGTTTTCGCAATAAATAAATAAATAAATAAATAAATAACATTTGTATTATCAGTGACTAATTAGAGAAACTACCGTCCTAGTTCTGCATTTTCTGTCCAACCTCATCCCTCTACTAACCATGTTTTTGTCTATCAACATTAAACGATTTCGGAAGGACCGTAGGATTACCCAGGAACAGATGGCCGATAAACTCTGTATGAGTCAGCCTACATACTGGCGGCTGGAAAATGACGAGGCTGCCTGTACTAAACGTCTGCCCGAACTAGCCAAAGCCCTTGGCACTACAGCCGAAACCCTACAAACCTATCACCTGGCTAAAAACGAAAACGGGGAGCCAATTCCGGCAACATGGGTACTGGAACAACTTGCTCAGCAAAACGACCTCTTAACCGATAAGGAGAACACGATTCAGCAACAGCAGCATACCATTCAGTTTCAGGAGCGTTATATTGCCTACGTGTACAATACACTCCAAAACTCGGGCTTCCAGTTTACCCCGCCTTCCGACGAACCACCTTTATTATCGGCCTAGCCAAAGAGTTTTCGAGTACCAGGAGCACAAATTCATTCTAAAATTTGTTATTCTTACAGCCATCCCGAATTGGTCGGCTGTTCGTTATGCAATCTGAGTCAGTAAGTAAGTTCGTTTCGAGTCCCTTATCCACCGTACGCCGTCCGTTCGTACCAGCTCCCAATGCTATCGATTACTGGGAAGCTGCGCTGTCAATGGGCTTTCCGGCTGCGCTCTGGCGGTTACCGAATCAGCAGGATAAGCACCTAATTGTATCGTTCGACGATATTCTACCGCGTGTTTCGGCCGATCTGGAAGAATTACCCGCTGGGTTCATCATTAGTCCGTTCGACAATCTGGCCAGGAGTATCCACGTTGAAGCACAACCGACCGAGCATTTAGACACCACCGACTTTGTTGCGCAAACGCTCTTTTTGCGGGCCGATGTTCAAGCCAATTTTTCGGGCAACTCACCGGCACCCTCGTATCAATCTGTCGCCGGGTCAGCCGAAAAGGCAGAACAGTTCTGGCAGGCAGTCAGAAAAGCCACAGCCTCAGGCAAACAGTCTACGTTGGGAAAACCAGTGGTTATCGATGCGCCCAACGCGCAGGAACAGTATGTTCAGAATGTGGCCGAAGCTGTCGGAGCCATGCAACGGGGCGAATTTCGAAAGGTGGTTCTATCGCGAACGAAACAGGTCCTGTTCGCCGATGCGCCCAATGCGGTAGCCTTGTTCGATACGCTTTGCGAAAAATATCCGAACGCGTTTGTATCGGCGGTCTCGATTCCAGAGAAAGGACAAATCTGGATCAGCGCCACGCCCGAACGACTGGTCAGTCAGAATGCCGATGGTATTTTTCAGACGGCGGCCTTAGCGGGCACACAATCGGCGTTTAATCCCGATGGTACAGCCAAGCGACCGCCAGAGGCTATGTGGTCGCAGAAAGAGATTGAAGAGCAGGCTATCGTGTGCCGCTATATCATCGAATGTTTTAAGAAGATTCGCCTGCGGGAATATATTGAAGAAGGGCCTAAGAGTGTTATCGCCGGAAACCTGATGCACCTGGGCACTTCGTTTACCGTCGATACGCAGGCGGTGCGGTATCCGCAACTAGGTACGGTAATGCTTCGGCTGTTGCACCCAACCTCAGCCGTTTGCGGTACGCCCCGCGATGTAGCCTTCCAATTCATTCATCAACACGAAACCCATGACCGTGAATTCTACAGCGGTTTTCTGGGGCCTGTCAACATCGACACGAATCAAGAAGGGCCATCGAGCCATGTTTTCGTGCACATCCGTTGCATGAAACTCGAAGGCAAACAGGCAACGCTCTATGCGGGTGCAGGCATCACTGAAGACTCAGTTCCCGAGCGTGAATGGCAAGAAACCGAGATGAAATGCCAGACACTGCTTTCTGTAATGATTGAATGATAGAATTTAGAATGATCGAATAGGCTGACGCATATCTTATTCGATCATTCTAAATTCTATCATTCAATCATTGTATTAAGCTCCTTCGGCGGGGTCGTTGGGTGCGCGTGAGCCGTCTTCGGCAGTGCGATCACCCGCTTCACTGGCAGCCGACGACTGGGTATCTGAATCGGGGGCCGTGCCTCCGTCTTCAGCATTTTTGGTCGTCACTAAAGGTTCTTCAGATGGATCTGGTGTCATAACGTTGTGTTTTGTTTAATAAGCGTATAACTCAGAAATCGCTCTCTGAGTTATACTTCCTTGGGCTATTATTCCATACTGTCGTCGTCCAGATCATCTTCGATGTCGTCATCGTCCAGATCTTCCAGATCCTCTTCATCGAAATCATCCAGATCATCGGCCCCAAACCCATCATCGACGCCGGGGTCGTCTATTTCATCGAAGTCAACGTCATCATCGTCGAAGTCGTCATCGTCGTCAAAAGCAGATTTTGGATCAGGGTTCAACATCAGCACGTCTTCTTCCTGATCAAACGTTGGCTGGTAAATCATGGTCAATAAAGGATAAATGTTGGTTCACTCGACATAACGCGGCTCTTTCCCGGAAGGTTTAGCCAGGCTCAAACTTATTCAATAAAAGATCAAAACTACAAGCCCGCTATCAAGTTTATGCATAATAAGATCACAATTGTTGCATCAACCGATCAAAAATAGCCATTTGATCCCTGCTAATGAAGAATTATCAGCTCCGACGCCTGTCGGATCAGCCTATTTTGCAAACGCACGATGTTAAGCCGAGCGTTGATGGTTTTGACGTTTTAGGCGCTTTTAATCCGGCGGCCTGCCTTTTCAACGGCGAAGTTATTCTTCTATTACGTGTGGCCGAAGCACCAAAAGCCGAGCCGGGTTCCATTCGTATCCCACTCATCGAAGTAGTCGATGGGGTGCCAACCTTGTCGGTCAAACACCTCCCCGAACCCAGCGAACCTTACGACCCTCGTTTGCTTTCGCTGGGCGGAAAAGTATATTTAACCTCCATGAGTCATTTGCGGCTGGCCCGTAGTCGGGATGGGATTCATTTTCAGATCGACGAGAAACCGTTTTTGTTCCCGGCCCGCCTGGATGAAGCCTACGGTATCGAAGATGCCCGGATTACCTTTCTGGAAAACAAATACTGGATCACTTACACGGCGGTATCCGAACATGGCCCCGGTGTGGGGTTGGCCGTCACCACCGATTTTGAGCATGTAGAACGTATCGGTATGATTTTACCGCCACCGAACAAGGACGTGGCCCTCTTTCCCAAGCGAATCAACGGAAAGTACATGCTGTTGCATCGGCCAATGGTGTCGGAAATTGGGAAACCGTCGATCTGGCTGGCCGAATCGGAGGATAGTATCCACTGGGGCAATCACCGATTCCTGTTTGGCGGCCGGGGGCATATAGACACCGATCCGCTGGGTTATTCGTTTAGCTGGGAAGGAGGCAAAATTGGTGCAGGCCCCGAACCCATACTAACTGACGAAGGCTGGCTGGTCTGTTACCACGGGGCTGATTCGACACACTCGTATTCGCTGGCGCTTGCCTTACTGGACAAAGATGACCCTGCACGGGTACTTGATCGCTCTCACCTCCCCTTACTGACCCCCGAACATCCGTGGGAGCGGGAAGGCTTCTTTCCGAATGTCGTCTTTTCAAATGGCTGGATTCAATGGCCCGATTCTGGTCGAATCTGGATGTATTACGGTGCTGCTGACTCAGGCGTTGGGCTGGCAGAACTGGTGCGTGTATGATCCGTTTCTCTATACGCTTATACACGAATCACTGGCGTGTATTGACAAAACGGCTGGATATTGTATCTTGTGGGTATGATCAATCCACTCCTTACTATTGCCCGTTTTGAGCTGCGTTATCAGATACGCCAGCCCACGTTTTACCTCTACGCCCTGTTGATCGTTGGCCAGGGGATCTGGTACACCAATCAGTTGACAAGTGCGTATGCCTATCTGGAAACCAGTCAGGTGGCTTACCTGATTTTGTCCTCACTGGGTGTTATGCTGGCGGTGATTGCGACCTTGCTGGCTGGGCAGTCGCTCACCAAAGACCTCGACTACCGAACAACGGCTTATCTGTATACCCTGCCCATTACACCGCGCATGCATTTTGCCGGACGTTTTCTGGGTACGTATACGACCGTACTGCTACTCGCTCTGTTTTATCCACTTGGCGTCCTGTTTTTTCTATCCGTCTACAACCTGAACACCCCGGCTGTTTGGTTGGCACTAGGCGATGGTTTTGTTCGGCTGTTAGTTCAAAATAGCCTGATAGCTGTGAGTTTACCCTTTGCCCTGAGTGTTTTCCTGCGTAGCATTCGGGGAGCCTACGGGAGCCTATTTCTCGTCGTTCTGTATTTTCTGCTCACCGAATCGGGGCAGAATCTTGTAGGCGAGTCCGATTTGGGCCATCTGCTGGATCCGTTTGGCGTAGGCATGGCGCGAGAATCGGTCGAAGCAATGGCTTTCGATGACCAGCCGTCGGGATTTTTCGTTTTTTCCGACCTGCTTCTTATTAACCGGATACTATGGCTGGGATTGGCATTAGGCTTAGTGGCTTATGCCGAGCAACGATTTTCATTCGACTATTTCACCACAAAACGACCTGATACTGTATCGAAGAAAACCCAGTCGGCTAGCCTAAGCCCGTTAAATAGCCAGCCAACCGTTGTCCAGTTACAGTTCGGCAACCGGTTCGCCTGGAAAACTACGGCCCGGCTGGCTAAACTCGAATGGCTGAATCTGGTTCGCCAGCCGGTCTTTTCCATCACACTGGGCCTGTTGGTATTGCTATCCATCCTGTTTGTGACCGTTTTGTCAGGCCAGCCGGATTTCCCCGAATTGCCCATTACCTCGCACATGACCGCCTTACGCCTGTCGATGGGTTTATTCATTGGTCTGTTTTTAATGGTCATGACCAGCGAGTTGATTTTCTTTGAACGTACCGTTGGATTCTGGTCAATTCATGACGCATTGCCACAACCCAACTTTGTTTTTCTGGTGGCCAAGTTGTTAGCCCTGGTTGGAATCGCAGCCTTATTAACCCTGGTTCTTTTCCTTGCAGGTATCGGCGTGCAGCTAGGTCATAACTTCCATGACATCGATTGGACAAGGTATGCCAGCGACTTGCTTATGGACGGGCTCCTTCGCTATTGTCAGTTAATTGCGCTAAGTGCTTTGGTTGCTGTCCTGGTGAATAACCGATTGCTAAGCCACCTCATTAACTTGGCTATCTTTGCCGCCTTATTCATTATCTATCTGATCTCCGAAAATGGGCAACCAGTCTACGCATACAGCTTTTTACCCGGCTCAACAGCCTATTCTGATCTGATTGGATATGGGCCCAACACAGCGCTTCGTCCAGTTATGCATATAGTCTGGTGGAGTCTTGCGGGCTTGTTCGTCACAACATATCTACTGATCTGGAACCGGGGTGTTTTGAGCCCAATGCCCGATCGCATCCGGCAATGGTCCGCTGGATTTCGGCCTTCTTATAAAGTTGCATTCGCTGCCCTGTGTTCGTTAGTATGTCTGTCAGTCTGGCAACTGAAACAACTATCGACATCGCTGGACGACGATCAACCGATCCGTTATACCACCCAGTCAACCACTTTTTCGTCTGTATCGGGCAAAAAAATTAGGGTTCAACTACGCCACCATCACCCCTATCAGGTTCAGTACATGCTGCAATCCGTCAGAACAGCACTGCAAGAGGGTGAACAGATTTTGGGTCCTTACCCGTATGCTGAATTAGTTATTTCGGAAACGCCTTTAAGCAAACCTGAAGTAACTTCGGCACCCGGCCAAATTCAGATTACCGAAAACCAGGGCTGGACAGCCGATTATCGACAGCCTGCGAAGCTCGATTATATCGATTACGTGGTTTCAAGGGAAGTGTTTAAGCAATGGTTAGTGCATAAACTAAGCCCAGTTCGTCAGTCGGGCAATGGTTTTATTACGCAAAGCCTGCCCGAATACCTGGCTCTTCAAACGGTCGCTAAACAGTACGGCTCCGAACGACTTCGGGATCGGCTGGCACAAAGGGCAACCTGGTACGCCAAATACCGGCAACGTAATCGAGGGGAAGTACCTTCATTGTTAACATCGGACAGGAAGGATGCCGTTGAACGAGGTCGGGCAGCCCTGGTCTTAACCAGCATTGAGCAAGTTTGGGGAGCAAAACCCCTCAGCCTGACTATCGGTCAGTTTTATCAGAATGCCATTCAGCACCCATCGTCTGCCACCCCCATTGCCTTTGTACAGGAAATCTCAAACCAGTTACCTGACAACTTAAAATACCTAAAAACGTATCTGAGTGAGCCCCTGGCTTTCGATTTTAAAGTAGGACGAGTAGCGAACTTACCCAATGGCCTGACTGTCGAAATTATTTCCAGAAAATGGCGGGAAGAACCCAATGGACAACGACAAATGCTCCCAATTAATGATTTTATACCGCTGGCCGTGCTGGATGAAACCGGTCATGAACTCTACCGTCAATTGGTACATCCCAATCCTGATGAGCGTTTTATATCGCTTCCTCCCCTACCGAATGCCCGTCAGGTTATTATCGACCCACTGGGCGCATGGCTGGAGCCGAACAAACGAGACAATGTTAAACTTTTATAACTGACTGCAAATAAGCCACTTGACTGAACTGCGAAGAAAACGATTGAAAAAAGTTTGAACAGCTTTTCCATAAAACAAACCCCGGTCAATAAGCTATCGACCGGGGTTTCATTTTTTTGAATTGCCAAGGTTAAGCAATCCAGTCTATACCTGACTATTTCTATCCTTAAGCAGCCATTCGCAAAAACGAATCCTGATCAGGGGCTGGCGCACTTAACATAGGTGCAATGATGGTGTTCATTCGCTCGCGCACAAAGCTTTCCTGCAAATAAGAAGGCAACTTGGCAACCAACTGTCGATAGGCCTGTACACCCAATGCTTTGGCAATATAGGCTTCGTGTACGGAGTTGACATGCGCGACGATATTGACCAGACTCTGGTGAAACAGCTTGACATCAATTTCCGAATCGACAAACCGTTCGATTTCCCGGTTGGTTGACGAAATCCGCAGTCGACTCAGCATATCGAAGTAGGTTGTATAGCCAATCTGTTTGGCCAGTTGCTTGTACTGTTCTACACTGAATTTCTGTAGAATCTCGCCCGTTTTAGGGCTACGCAGCGCCGTTTTTGGGTTGTTCTGAATCGCGTTCCGTAAGGCTTTCACCCGTTGGTCACGTGTGGTTTTCAGGAACTGCGCCAGTTCGGCCTGAACCGACCCTTCCCGCGAGGGCAGTAGCAAATCTGATTTGGTAGCTACATTAAACCGTTTGGCCATGGGCAACCGTTGAATTCGGTAGTTGTTGATAGGCCCAAGCGCATAATAGCCAATAGAAGCAGGGTAATAGCCACGCACGACCATGTTCCCAATCCGCTTCCGAATCAATTCTTCGTTGCTCACCTGTATACCCTGTACTGCCAGAAAAGCTCGTGCGCTAAACAACGCACTGTAATAAGCCTGGGGAAACGTCCAGTGCAGGGAGCTTTGCAGATACTGTTCGTCATTGACGACGGGCGTAATCCGAAGTGCATATTCAGCACTCCAGCTATTGAGTAATAATTTTTCCAAAGCTTTCCGACCTTCATCCGTCACACGCCCATAAAACTGCTGAAAAATGGGGAATTTGGCGAGATCGAACAGGTCGTTCTGGTGATGGATGTGGTAGTCCATCGAGAAAAAATGGTTCAGAAACACTTGCGCCGGAATAGATTTCCTCCAGCTATCGTCGAGCGGCAAATTGCCCGTTGAAGCGGGTGCAAGGGATGCCTGAGCGTTCGGGGAATGCATCGTTGCGTTGGTTTTCTGTGTCATACTTAACTAACGAAAAAAGGCATTTTCACGTTCATTTTTAAGCAATTATTTTCATTAGTTATACCATTGATAATCAGTAATTTAAATATCATTATTTACTTCTGAAAACGGCTCTAAAAACAGACTAACCGTAGCTTGCCCGATAGCTCATTTCTGGGGCATTTAATGTACTTTTGCGCCACGTTTCAACGTTGCCTTTAAACTATGACGTGTACACAAATTATAGTGATTGCCGGGTGTCTTTTCGGAAGTACTACAGTATCATCAATTGTCTGGGCTCAACCTACCCATCAGGTTGCTCCTACAGCCAACGGTACGGCTATCGTACAAGGCTATGTTCTGGACGGTCAGACCAAAGCGCCTATTGCCGGGGCCACAGTTATGGCTAAAAATCAGGCTGGAGCCATTCGGGATCAACAGATTACGAATTCGGAAGGAGCCTATCAACTGAAGCTTGACCCAAAGCAATCCTATATTTTCACAGCGAAAGCAGATGGCTATATCACGTTAGATGAACAGCTTTACTTTTCTTCGCCTACAGCGGTTAGCATGGACCGATCCAAAAACCCAACCCTACTATACCGCACAAGTTCGAATCCAGTTAGCAAAAGTTCTGTAGCCCCAGCTCATACAACAACATCAACCGTTACAGCTCCACCTGCAAAGACGCCCGTGACCACGCCCCCGGTATCGGAACAACCCGCGGTGAGTGCTAGCACCAATGTCAATCGTACGCGCGTAACACCGCCGAAAACCCTCGACGCAAAGGTTACCTATACTCCACCCCCAATCGTTGCCGCAGCGGGCAAAACAACACAACTGCAAACACTACAATTCGTACAAAGCAAAGCTGAACTTCTGCCCGAAGCCCAACCCACTCTGGATCAGCTACTGTCGTTTATGCAGGAGCACCCTACCGCCGAAATTGAATTAGCGGGCCATACAGACAACCAGGGCGATTTCGACGAAAATTTGCGACTATCCAAACAACGCGTCGATGTGGTGAAGGAGTATCTGGTGAAGAACGGCATTGCCGCCAACCGAATCTCTACGCGCGGCTATGGCCCCACGCGCCCCATTGCCAGCAACAATTCCGAAGTCACACGAAAGCTAAACCGCCGGGTTGAGATGACGGTGTTAAAAGAGTAGAGACGCATCCTTGCGTCTCTACTCTTTCCTTCCCAACCACAGCCCACCAATCACCAGTGCGGTGCCCGCCAGCGTGTAGAGCGTGATGGGTTCGTCCATGAGCATATAGGAGTAGGCGAATCCGAAAATCGGACAAAGGAACAGCCAGAGCGATGCGCGGATTGGATCTTGCCGGACCAGATAAAACCAGAGTTGCAACGCGGCTACCGATACCGGCAAAATGAGCCAGAATACCGACGCCCAAAACCGAGTGTCGTAATGTGACGTAGAAAAATCGGCGAACAGCAAAGTGAACGGTAATAATTGTAACCCACCCAGAAATACCTGCCAGCCATTGATGACTAAGTTTGGCAGTCGCCACTCAAAACGAGCATAATAGACCGTGGCTGCTGACACCGAAATCATACCCACCAGTAAAATCAGCAGGCCGTCGACCGTTGCATAGCTGTTTTGCAACAGTGGATAGGTCGCAATACCAACGCCAACCAGGCCAAGGAGCAGTCCTCCGATTTCGTTCCAGCCTGGTTTCCTACGTAGCCACAGCGCCGACAGCATGGCAATGAACAAAGGATTTGTTGCTGTAGACAAACTGCCGATCCCCGCCGATACCTGCTTCATGGCCAGTACAAACGCGCCCAGATAAATCGTCGTATTGAGTAGTGAGAAAATAATAAGCCGTTGCCACTCAACGCGATTGGGCCATGTATTTGGTTTACGCTGTACCCTATACGCAAACAGGAGCATCCCACCACCCGCAATCAGGAACCGAAGATTGGCCAGAATAAGTGGATGTGCCGACTGCACCCCAAACTTAGTCGCGACCGAAGCCGACGCCCAAAGTGCCGCAAAGAGAAGACCAGCTACTACACTACTTCCATTTTTAAAATGCATTACCCGTTTCTCTCAATTACCTCTCCAACGATATATAACTCGGCGTTTGAGCCCCCTAAAAAAGGCTCAACTCGCAATTAGGCCCTAAAAATCGGAAGCAGTCTGCACTTGGCCGACAATCTGTGCCCAAATCTTTTCAAACCATCTCGTTACTTATGCTCTGGTCATCCGTAATAAGGGCTAGCCAATGAACAGGTACCGTTTCACATCGGGCGTATCGGAGGCTGGATTAATCACTCAAACTCAATATCCTTATGGCTATCGTTAAAGTAATTGAAGTAATCGCTTCGTCGGAAAAAAGTATTGATGACGCCGTACACCATGCCGTGGCCGAAGTTTCGAAAACGATTCGGAACATTGATTCCGTGTATGTCAAAGACATTAAAGCGCACGTCAAAGACGGCAAAATCAGCACCTTTGGCGTAATTTGCCAGGTGTCCTTTCGTGTAGACGAAGCGTAAAAAAAACAGAGCCAGAGACGTTTTAGGTCGTCTCTGGCTCTGTTTTTTTCTAAAACCCAATCTTACCTTTTCGGCTGTTGGGTTTCTGGTCGGCGGCCCAATCGCGCATCTCGGCAAGTTCTTTTTCGAAACCACCGGACAGAATTGGGAAACGGCACCACGAACGAGGGTCTAGGTTGTGGTCGTCGAGGTGGAAGGAAGGCGCGTAACGCTCGCGTTTCCACTGGTTGCGGCTCCAGAGTTTGAAGAACCGCTCCACCCAAAGCAACAACCGATCTCGATCGTAAGCACCCGCATAGCGCACTTCGATCATCTTCAGGACCTCCACTGGCGGCTGCTTATCCCGGATGGCACATTCCTCAATCGAGTTCAGCACATCGTAGGGCATCAGGTCGTCTTCGTCGGTTTGCTTTTTGTCCAGTGGTCGCAGCTCAGCCGTGGGTTGCAGATTATTGACCACGCTCAACCCTTTGACTTTAATCAACTGATCGGAGTTGGCAGCATCCACAACAGCGCCCGTTCGGTCGGCGGGTGTCCACTCATTTTTCACGTTCAGCCCAACGGTTTCGAGCCAGCGCAGCCAGCCTCGTAGAAAATGCTTGTCGATACCCGTGATCGGCGAAATACTTCCAGCTGTATCACCATCCATCGTCGCATAGCCAACGGCCGCTTCCGAGCGGTTGGATGTACTGAGCAAAAGGGCATTGTTCAGATTGGCCAGCATCCAGATACTTGGAGCCCGCACCCGCGCCTGAATATTTTGTAACGCCAGATCGTCGGTATTCCAGGAAAGTTTCCGGCCCAGTTGCTCTTCAATCAGCCCACGGTACGTTTCGACCAGCCCGTTGATGTTGATGTTCATGAACGTAGCGCCAATGTCGTCGGCCAATGTTTTTGCCGAATTGAACGTATCGTCGGAGGAATTTTCGGTACCCTGATACATCACTGTCAGGAGCTTACCAACCATCTCTTCCGGCGTTTTACAGTCCTGAACGGCTTTGATATAGCTCAGCTTTTTCTTCACGCCTTCGAGACCGATGTTTTCGACTGCCATCCGAATCATCAGGAAGACCAGAGCCGCAATAGCCGACGAATCGGCTCCTCCGCTCAATGAGAGTACATAGCCCTGCGAACGGCTTTTGCGCAGGTAATCGAACAGGCCGAGGGCTACCGCACGGGCAAACTCTTCCTCTTTCAGATAGCCACCCCGCTCCCAGGCTTCGAGTTCAGCTTTCTGGATAACCGGGGCAATTTCGGGCCAGTCGAAGGTATTGGTTACGCGCAGATTTGGGTACGACAGCGCCAGATTAGCCCGGTTCTGGGTCTGGTTCAGGCGGGTCAGTTCGACATCGATAACAGCCGGAACAATCAGAAAATCTTCGTAGCTCAGTCGTGGACCGGATACCAGCAGCTCGCCGTTCGACGCCACCATGGCATCACCATCGTAGATCACCCGACCGGCTTCGTTGCCCAGCATGTTGCTGTACACATAGCTTACCCCAAACGACCGCGACGCATCGACTACGAACCGTTCGCGCACCTGCGATTTCAGAAACGCAAAATGGCTGGCCGTTGGGTTCAGGATAATATCGACACCCCGCTCATACAGCAGTCGCCCCGGCCGACTGGCAACCCAGGCATCTTCGCAAATCTCGAACCCGATCCGAACCGGTCCGGCCGACCCTCCCGACAATTCAAAAACAATATCACCAAACGGGTAGCTAAAATCCCCGATTTTTATCTCGTCCCGGACAAACGGAGGCCAGGGCTGAAACCACCGCGTTTCGTAGTGAACTCCGTTATTGGCCATAAACTGCTTAGCCGTAAAACCCAGAATCCGCTTGTTGGCAATCAGGCAGGCCACATCGAAGGTTCGGTTATTGTGGCGCAACGGCAACCCTACAGCCACAGCAATACCACTGGTATGCTCGACAATATCCAGTAGAGAAGCAACCGACTGATCGATAGTATTCTGGGCAAAAAAAGCATCTTCACAGCCATAGCCCGAAATACATAACTCCGTCAGACACAGCAGGCTAACCTTCTGACGTTGTGCTTCTTCAATGGCGTTGATAATATTTTGTTTGTTGTGTTCCCAGGCAAGCGGGATTTGATTCAGGACGCCGGCGGCAATTTTCAGTAGTTTCATTGTATCGAGTGAAATACAACCGCCGAAGCGGGCTAAATGAGCCATTTCCTCAACTAATAATTATCATCTCATCACTATGACAATTATCATTCGATAACTCAAGGTTACATATTACTATTTACTATCTTTACAACAAAGATGACACAAAATAGATTGCTATCAGAACTGTACGGCAGGAATGACAGCAATATCATGTTTTTGCCTACTAACGGTGCTCCATTGCTTTTAAACGCGAGCATTTCTACCGCTTAAGCCTGGCCAGGCGACTCAACATCACATCTGTTTCCGATATACGTTTAGGAGACCTTCAACTGGCTCTACCTGTATAGTCTCGCATAATAGGCATTTAGTAACATTTCCGTTGGGTAATGTATAGATCTTATTTATACAGAGTCGTGCAGGATTTGTCTCGTATCCTTTCTTCTCCCACTTCACTTTACTGCTTATTAGTATGAAAAATTCATACTTCTTCAAACTGCTTGTATTCAGCTGTATTTTAAGTCTAAGCGGAATCCCCTGGGGATGTACCGAAATTAATCGTATTGTAGCCGACCACCCCTGCGATGAACTAAAAAAGAAAGCAGAGGATGCTCAGAACGCCTACAACGCTGCATTGAAAAATGTACAGAAAGCTGATAGCCTTGTGCAGGTTGAAAAAAACAAATATCAGGCGGCCATCGATTCGCTCCTGAAAGCCACCTCCATCAGTTATTACCTTCCACCCACAGTTTCTAAAATAGAGAATATAGGCACCTGGGCAGCAAATGCCCTCAGTGGGATTGATGCGATCAAGAATGCTCAGGATGCCTTAGCCTCTCAAAAAGAGTTGGCTGATAAACTGGAAGAGGCTGCTTATAACGCCCAAAAAGCTTACGAAGCCTGTATGGGCATCGCCCAACCTAAATGTGAAACAGAGCGTAGAGCAGCAATTATTGCAGGCAGAAGTTATTTGAAAGCCCTACAAGCCTATGCTGACCAAAAAGCGAAACTGGATAACTATAAAACCCTTAAAAGAGGCCTCGAAGCGGTTGCCCTTATTTTATCAGGGGCAGCTTTAGGAAGTGCAATTCTTGGATGCCCCCCATGCGGCATAGCTGTTGGTGCTTTAGCATTATCAGTAGGGGCGTCAATCTTTATTTTAGCCGACAAAATAGAGGACGCTCAGACCGCACTGACACCTCTTGAGAAAGCCAGGGATAAAGCCCAGGAAACTAAAGATGCGGCTGACAAAGCGCTTAATGACTGTTTAGCGAAGCCCTAAACTGTAGATTGGCAGAGGGCTAGTCAAACGGCAGCTCGGCTGAGATCCGGATTTTATTGGGACAATCTCAGCCGAGTCGCTATTCAGCGGGCCGCCCCCAATTTCCATCGTCTATTCAATTCATATAACTGCTTACTATCATGAAGAAACCCTATTTACTTAAAATGCTTGTAGTTAGCTGCATTGTAGGGCTAAGCACTTTCCTATGGAGGTGTACCGAAATAAATCGAATCGTCAATGACCACAACTGCCTGGGTATTCCCTCCTGCACAAACACCAATAACTGGCAACGGGTCAGTATCAGTAGTACAGGTATATGCTCATCGTCACTGACTCTGCCAACTTCGTTTCCGGGTAGTACCCCTACTACGGCTGGTTCAGATGGACAATGCACACTTCAGGGATATACGGTATATAGTGGCGGACCCAATAATATTGTCGTAACCGCCACATCGCCCTTGCCGCAGTCCTGTACCGTTACAGCTTCTTACAGTTGTACTCAGTAGTTTTCTCGGATCATACTGGGATCAAAACTACACCTCCAAACACTATCCCGTCGGCCGCCATGACAAGGATAATTCAGGAATTGACACTCTTTCTAACGTTCCTATTGACTATGGTGACTCATCGTAGTCAAAGTCAAACACCACCAAAGCCCTGCTTTGCTCATTTACAGTTTGAAACGGGAGGCTGGGTTTCGGCGGGGCAGCACATGCCTTTTTGGTTACGGGCCAATCAGTATAGCCTCGTTCCTCTTAGTACTCCCGTAGGCGGTTTTCGGCTGTATGCCTCTAAAGACTACTCCCCTCCGGATTCCGTAAGGCCTAAACGACTACGTTGGGGATTCATGTTCAATCCGGTCGCTAATGTGGGCAGCACCCATCCGTTTTTATTGCCTGAAGCCCATCTGAAATTAGCTATCGGCTCAATAGAGCTTTACGCTGGGCGTCGACGAGACGTGATTGGTCTGGGCGATTCGCTACTCTCATCGGGTTTTATTATTGGTTCCGGAAACGCCTTGCCAATACCTAAAATACAGATTGCTACCCGGGGGTATGTGCCGCTCAAATTCTTAAAAAATTTTGTATCGATTAACGCAGGCTATGCACATGGCTGGTTCACAGATGCCTACATACAAGGTTCGTATCTGCATCAAAAGTATCTGTACTGGCGATTTGGGAAGCCTACAGCATCTCTCAAAGTTCATATTGGCATGAATCACCAGGTACAATGGGGAGGACAAGCCGACTATTTACTAAACTCACCGTATGCCGAACAGGGCAGGCTACCTTCGTCATTTAAATACTATGGAAACGTTGTCATGGCCTCTCGGCCTACAGACTATGAAAACCAGGACTATACAAGCTTCGATGGCTCATACCGCATTGGCAATCATGTGGGCGGTCATGATTTTGGTGTTGAACTTACCACCTATCATGCATCAATACTTATATACTATCAACATCCGTTTGAGGATGTTTCAGGGTTGCTTTTTCAGAACTTACCTGATGGATTATTTGGTTTTCGCTGGAAACGCCCATCGCCTGCCCACCTGACAGGCTTACAAGTCAATCATGTTGTTGCCGAATTTTTAACAACACTCTACCAAAGTGGAGCTACCTTCTGGAGAATAAATTCTTCTTATCAAGGGAAAGACAATTACTTTAATCATTCACAATATCAACAAGGGTGGTCGTATCAGGGGCGCTCCATCGGAACTCCCTTCATTGCCACTGCCCTGGAGCTTAAGTCCGACATTAGCCAGGCAGCGCCCACTTTCTTTGCTGACAATAGGGTTCAGGTATATTATATTGGTATGTCCGGTCAATTTAGTAAATGTACAAAATGGACAACCCGTCTTGCCTATAGTCGACACTATGGCACTTACGATTTCCCATTCATTACTCCACTAAATCAGACATCTTTTCTAGCAACAGCCCTAATGCCAGTGTCAAAAGGGAATAGGGCCTTCCTTTATACGTCAATTGCCTTCGACACTGGACAGGTTTACGCTCAAACAGTTGGGCTATCGCTCTGTTTTCTATATAAGTTTATTTGACTGTTGTTCAGCAGTCAACAACCTCATTCTCTTTCTATTACACTTACCTGTTCCCGAAGTACCGTTTCAGCCTGAAAGCGGCCTCTGAAATAGAGGTAGGAGCCAATGACCAGCACAATGTAGAGCGCTGCCATGATATAGGCGCCGTAGATGAAAAATTCGCGGTAGCTGATCGAAGCGTGGCCGAAATTCTTGTAGAGCAACACGCCAACGCTGCCCAGGTAACCGTACCAGTCGGCGAGGGTAACAATAAACCCGACTGTACTGACGTAGCGAAAGGAGGCAATCAACCGCTCAAAATACAGACCATTGCAGGGAACATAGGCCATATAAAGTCCCAGGCCCGTCAGCAGAAACCAGTTTCCGGGCGATAGCGTCCCCGTTGAATAGGCATACGTACTTAATCCTACCAAAGCACCACCTGCCAGCATCAGGCCATTCAGCAAGGTAAAGGCACGAAAGTTATTTGTCACGCGCTGGAGCATAGCCATAATAATCAGCACCCCAACGGCAACCAGCGTTTCAGTTTTGGCGAAAATACCAGGATTGTCAACACCCGCATCCTTCAAAATCTCAGGACCAAAGTTGTCCCGAAAATCCCGGAACGCCGATAGGAGTACATACGACAGAATCAGCAGAATCAGACCAGGGCGAAAGTTGGCGACAAAAGCGCGTCGTTCGTCGGCATCCATCGGCTTACGAAGCGTACGCGATGCTCGGTCTTCGTCGGTGGGTGGTGGTAGTAAGGTCAGGGCGTAAATGGAGATCAGCATCGGTATGACAAACAAACTGCCCGTCACAAAAGGTAGCCAGAACTCCGAAACTCCCCACGCACTTTTGATGGTCAAGGCCACCGTTTTTACAAAGCCCGACGCAAAAATGAACGAGGCTGTCAAACCGGCCACCAAGGCATCGGTCTGCCGGCGACCTTCCAGAAAACCCAGCATGGTGCCATACACCAGCCCGAGCGGCAGGCCATTCAGAAACAGGAAGACAATATTCCAGGGAGCAGGCACCAGCGCAAACCCTAACAGGGCCAGCAAGGCTACTCCTACAAACAGCAGGATATTGCCCGCCCGGCGACTGGGCGACATTTCCGACACCACTTTAACCCCGATACCTTTCGACACGGCATAGCCGAATACCTGCGCCGTGACGAGCCAGATTTTATAGCTCACCCCGGCAAACATCATTCCCTCGAACGTAACCGCCGTGATGCCCCTTCGAAAAGCGTACATGCAGGCATACGTACAAAACGCGACAGTAGCGCCATATAGCACGAACGCCGTAGGGTTACGAAGGAAAGCCGGTGATTTCACAAAGGAGACGTTTATGTTGATGATTGAGGTATAATACCATGTGGCCTACTCAGCACCACAATGACGCAATATAAGACAAAAACGCACTTACGCACCAGGTTATAGCCTACCTGCTTCTACTGTAATATCCCTTTCCCGATCAATAATCGCCGTTTTGCTGGCGGTAGTGTTCTGCACGTTGATCGGCGCGGTCGTCCATTTCGGGGCCTTTCTGAATTTTGCGCCAGTCGAACGATTTTTTATAGGGTTTCATCGCAGCCTGCGGATCGAATACCCGCCCATCGGGTAATACGGCATCGTAAGGACGGAAGTCGGGTTTGTCGGTAAAAAAGTCCTGCAACAGTGATGCCGTCTGGTCATATTGATTTACATACGAAACGCCCAGGATGTTGTAGATCACCTTCAGAATCGAGCCGAAATTGGCATGAGTGTGTGACACGTAGCCACGTTTCACATACGGTCCCGCCATCATCAGGATCGACCGATGGGCATCAATATGGTCTACACCACCCTGCGGGTCATCTTCGGTAATGATGACGAGCATGTTTTTCCAATACTTCGTACGCGACAGAAAATGCAATACCCGTCCCACAGCCAGATCGTTATCGGCCATGTATGAATGCAGGTAGGGATAGCCAAAGTCAGGTCGGGGGCCAGCGCCATGATCGTTCGGTATCTGCATGGTTACGAGTTGGGACATGGTTTGCTTACTCTTTCCTAACCATTTAGCGGTAAACTCCCGCTCGAACTGCTCCATCCGGTACTGGTCGGGCACGTTGGTGTTGTACCCGGCATAATCGCGGGAGGTATGTGGATACACGGCTTTAGGCATGGGAAACACCACCGACTGAGCAGCGCCAAACTGAGTGGTTGTCCATTCTTCTACCGATCCGGCATATTCGTTGGCTTCGCCGAAATTGTAGAACGGGATTTTGTTGCGTTCGAGCGCTTCCCAGAGCCCACCGATTTCGTTGTAGTCTTCGGGGTCAATAGCGCCGGATGTTTTGGGAAATCGACGACCCGGTGCTTTGGAATCGGCATCGAACCGCCCCTTGGACGCGGCATTGGCCTCCACCCACTCATTCGGGATGGTGCCCATCATCCAGTGGTGACCATGAATACTCGCATCCGAATCACAGTAGAAATTATCCGAGAACGCAAACTGCCGCGCTACCCCCAGGTGATTGGGCATCACATCGGCGGCCGTAATGCGAACGCTATCCAGGGCGGTATCGGTGGTCCGGCCACTGTTGCCGCGACTGGTCGACACGCGGGTTTTGATGGTCACGCCCTGACCGAACCGGGCGAGGGTCGAATCGCCGTTGCCGGTTCGTAGTTGGCCGAGTACCTCGTCGTACGTTCGGTTTTCTTTCGTGATGTAGACAATGTATTTGATGGGCGACTTACTGGCTGGTGTCTGGCGAATTTTCGGCAAAGCCGGTAACGGATTACGGCCATCGTCGGTAACCGTAACGGCCTGATACGTATTTTCCAAAACCTGCTTTGTGTAGGTCGCTAACTGTATTTTCACCGGTACGGGAATGGCCTGGAACGTGCCTAGCTGAATATCGCCAATGTAGGTTCCCTGTGGCGGTTTCACAAAGCTGGCTCCGCCGTTTGGCCCGGCCCCATAACCCCGTGCCGAAATCGCATACAGCGTTTTTTCATCGGGCGATAAAGCTACCCGCGTAGGTCCCCAGCCAGTTGGGATTAAGCCGCGAACGGTACGGGTTGGCACATCGACAACGGCGACAGCATTGAAGGCCAGCAGAGCCACATACAGCGTCTTTTCATCCTTGGTCAGCGCCATTCCAAACGGCATCAACCCCCGGAACCGATCCAGTTTCGGGTCAATTTTCAGGGCAATGGTTCCGGCCAATTTGGGAGCTAACCGCCCGCCCGGCTTATAGTCGATTATGGAAATATTGTCGTTGGTGGCATTGGAAACGTAGGCGTACCGATTTCCAACCACGACAGAGTTTGGTGAGGCACCTCCTACCACTTCGGCTTCCTCGATCATTTCGCCAATCTGAACGCCGGTCTTAATTTTACGCACGACCTTATTAGTCCGCAAATTGACCGTCCAGACACTCATGGCTTCATCGGCCAGAGGGCTTCCCAAACCGGGAATCCGGCGACCTTCTGCTTCAACACCCTCTTCCGACTCTTTGGTATGGGCGGCATAAGGTGGAAACTTCAGCGCCATTGTTTCCTCATTTTCTTTGGTTACGCCGGGGACTTTGGGGTAGGCATACAGCCCAACGTTAGCCACGAATGCCAACTGACGATCCGGGCTGATGGCGAGACCAAACGGTTGCCGTCCGGTGGGTATTGAAGCCGTGATTCGTTTGGTGGCCAGGTCGATCCGTACCAGTCGAAAATTGGCGCGATCAAGTGCTAACAGTTCATGTCCATTCAGGAGCAAGTCCGAGGTAAAGCTGTCGGTGTAGCCATTTCCATCGAGACTGATGCTGTCGATGGTGCGGAGCTGGTCGGTGTCGAAGATCAACACCCGACCTTTGTCGCCGTTGCTGAGGTAGGCCGTCTTGTTGTCGGCAGCAAAAGCGACACCCAGAAACGAGCCAGCTTTTAAGGCTTCAGGAATTTTACCGGCGTAATCAGGAATACGGATCGCCGTGACGGACTCAGGTTGTGTTATGCCTGTCCCGTTGAGGTGTAGCACCGTCAATACGCCATCGTGTAAAGACACAGCTCGTTGGCCATTGGGGGAAATCGTCAAGCCAAATGGGTCGTTGGTGATGCGAATCGTACGGCCCGCCGGGGTTACATATCGTCCACTGGGCAGTACCGACTTGCCAGCCGTATCGATTTTACAAAACTCCGACCGGCCCGGTACCTGCAAGGTAGTATAGACACGTTGGGCGAACGTATGCAGTGAAACAAAAAGCAGGATAGGAAGGTAACTGTATCGCATACTTAGTTGGTGGCCCCCTCCACCCGTTTTGCCATTGCCAGATAATACGCCATGTCGGGGGTAGGTAAACCGGGGATTTTGGCCTGTTCATCCCAGCCGCGTACCTGTAGAATTTCCCGAAAATAGGGATTGGTTTCAAAGGCCAGCGCTTCACCCACCGTCATTGGTCCCCCCTGAAACTCCAGCGTTTTCAGACTAGCCTCCGAAAGCCGGTCGAAATAGGCCGCATTTTTATAGACCAGATACCGCTTGGCATTCACGTGGTGTTCGATCAGTTGCGCTACTTTCTCCGAAAAACCAAGTTCCCGCAGATAGTCGGCACCGAGCCGCTCATGATCCACTGTACCGTAGCCATCCATGTAGCCATTGGCTAGGTCGGGCGGCAGCAGATGGCCAATATCGTGCAGAAAAGCGGCTACAATTGTTTCTTCATCGGCCCCTGCCTTTTCGGCCAGATGGGCACATTGCAGGGCATGTTCAATCTGGGTGACAGGCTCTCCGAAATAAGCGTCCTGCCCGCCCTGGGCAAAGAGATCAGCAATCACTTTCATACGTTATGTGTACTGAAGATAGGTTCGTTCGATGCTTCCGTCGTCAAATAAATCAAAAAGGGCGTACCCAGCTTTCGTCTGCTGAAAGACGTCACTTTTCCACCAGTTTCCGCACACAGCTCCATTACAGAAATACGAAACGCCATTGTAATCGACTCGGTCGAGTACGTGCATGTGACCACTCAGGGCTGCTTTTATGTTGGGATACTGGTAAAACAACTTCAGCAAGTCGGGTGTATTGGCCAGGAGTACTCCACTCGAAATCGACCAGTTACCATTTTCCACATTTCCTTTATTAAAAAATGGGGTCGGGCTGAAAATGGGGATATGCGACAGAATTAGTATCGGAGTTTTCGGGGCAGTTTTAGCCAGATCGCCCTTCAGCCAATCCAATTGTTCGGGGTCGATGAAGCCCGTGTACCATTTATTCTCAGGGGTCAGCTGCACACTGTCGAGAATGATAAAATGCCAGCCATTTCGATCAAAGCTACGGTACCGATTGTTGATGCGCATCAGGTCGACGGCCCATTTTTTACCATACATCGGATCGCTCTTGGCACCTTCAAACCCCCAAACATCATGATTACCGATGCAGTATTCGATCGGCAGGGAATTTTCAGCCTTCATGATCGTATGCCAGGCATCCCACTGTTTCTGCACTCCTGCCCGATCCTCTTTCAATGCATCCATAATCACATCGCCACCGTGCAAGACAAACGAT
Source organism: Spirosoma gilvum (assembly GCF_054776815.1). Taxonomy (NCBI): domain Bacteria; kingdom Pseudomonadati; phylum Bacteroidota; class Cytophagia; order Cytophagales; family Cytophagaceae; genus Spirosoma; species Spirosoma gilvum. Next base: position 158,146 of record NZ_BAAHBH010000005.1, read on the forward strand.
GGTTTGTCGGCATGGCTTTGTGCATGATGAAAACAGGCCGCTACGCCTTTCATGGGCGTGGTTTCGGGCGTAAGGTGCGTATCGCCAATATATGCAAACCGAACACTACGTTTGCGTGCCAGCTGCTGTGGCGACGATTCAACAGTTAACTCAGGGACAAAAGGAAGTAAACTGGCACTCTTGAGAAGGGTTCTACGATTCATAACCTGAAGGAGGGTCTAAGGCCAACTGCTCAATCAGCGACTGGCAGTGATGAGCGGTCTAAAAATAGCCGAATCACGATGAACCCCCAACGACGCTCACCGATTTTTACTGATAACAGCATCAATGGGTCCGTTACCGGATGATTTATGTTGAAAAGGCCCATGCAATTGCTCACATGGGCCTGTCCGGTTTGTCAAGAGTCAGTTATTTCAAACTCCACATTGCAGCATTGATGTCGTCGTTGCCGCCATACTGGTTCTGAACAGCTGATGTATTATTAGCTGCATTATACGACCGTTCGGTAGCGGGATACTGCCAGCGAAGTGGAATGCGTTGGCTGTTTGCGGTTCCGGGACCAACCAAAAATGTGGGCACCCCCGTCCGACGTTGGTTATAAAACGCTTCCAGCCCTGACTGTTGGGCAAAGGCCAGGTATTTCTGCGTCAGAATCTGCTTCAATCCATCGGCTGTATTGCCTGCATATTTCACCGCCGACTGGGCATAGTAATCGGCAAAACTTACGTTGACGGTGTAGGTGTTGAACACTTTATACCCACCGTCGGCCGAGAAATACACCGTGTTGGCACCATCTTTCAGGCCATAAAACCCCCACGACGCCAGAATTCCGTTTTTGTAGTACTCTTCGGCATTACCTGCTACCCAGCCCCGGTTGATGCCTTCGGCAATAGAGAACAGCAGCTCAGGATAACCAACAAGGATGTAGGGTTCGGCCGTATAGGTGCTGTAGTAGTGCTTCCGGTTCTGGAACGAGTAAAGCCCCTGATTCGCGTTGGATGACATGATGGCCAGATCTTCGCCCGACGACGCACCAACAAACGCAGCAAAGTCGGTAGGTTTGATACCGGCTGCCACTTTGGCCGTAGCCGGTTCGGCAACGACAAACGTGCGTGGGTCTTTCAGCGAGGTCAACGTGCCCAGATACGTAGCCGCCATATTTTCGCGTGTGGCATTCTGACCAAAGTTGTCGGGGTTACGCGGGTATTTGTTATACTGATTATTGTAGGTGTATTGCAGGTTATCGTCCATCGACGTCATCATCGGATACTTAGTGGGGTTATTCACCACATCAGCAAAGCGGGCTTTGATGTTCAGATCGGTATCCGACTCTTTTTTCGACAGACTGATCAGCACCCGCAGTTTGTACGTATTCACCACTTTCTGCCACTTGGCCAGGCTGTTGTTCAGGTAAATATCACCCGCCAGGTTGTTATCGTTTTTGGCAATCAACGTCGTCAGATCGCTATTGGCCTCATCGAGCCACTTCAGAATCTGCACGTAAACGTCCTTTTGCGAATCGTATTTCGGCGTCTGATTGTCGAGGCCCTGTAGCGCCTGCGTCATCGGAATATCGCCCAGCCGTTTGGTCATTTGCTCGAAAAAATACGCCCGGAAAAACTTACCCAATGCCGAGTACGCGTTTACGTCGGGCAGACCCGCTTTTTTGGCTTCCTGCTCCATTTTTACCACATTTTTCAGCGTCGTGTAATACAGCCCGGTCGATGTCCAGGAGTATTCGTTGGTAGCATAGTAGTTATAATTGCTGGCGTAGAACTGGTTATATCGCTGAGAATCGTTCCAGGCGCCCCCACCGGCAATGCTGTACATATCGTTCAGTACACCATTGAACACCAGCGAAGCGGGTGCGCTCGTAGGCCGGTTAGGGTCCTGTTCGAGCTGATCGAAGGGTTTTTCGCAACTGGTCAATAGCAGTCCCAGCGCCAGAAACGGAAGGAGTATGTGTTTATGAAGTTTCATAGTTGTAAAGTCATTTATAGTCAGTCATTTACTACGTGTCATTTTTGTAGACATTCTCTGCGTGTCATTACGGTCATTCGTTGACATCATCACAATGACTACGTAATGACGATTCATGACGCACTGCAAATGACCACTAAATGACACGTAGTGAATGACGTTTTAAAATACCAGATTCAGGTTGATACCGTACCGCCGGGTGGTTGGGGTTTGCAGGCCCGAAACGCCACCGGTCAGGTATTGGTCGAGGTCAATATCTTTGTATTTGGCGAAATAGAGCAGGTTACGCCCAACTACCGACACACTAGCCTGTTTTACACCCAACCGACGTAGGGCTGTTTGTGGCAGCGTGTAGCCGATAATTACTTCCCGCAGTTTGGCGTAGCTCCGGTCCATCAGGAACACTTCCGTTTGCCCATACACGCGGGCGATGTAGTCCTGCGCATACGTTTTGGTCGTGTTCGGCGCGTATTTCAATTCGCCGTAGTTCAGGATATTCCCGTTTACATCGTAGTTGATACTGCCACCCGTCAGAACGACGCCCTCGCCCACGTACGATTTGACGGCCATCACATCGTTTTTCCGGGCTTCACCAAATGCGCCCTGGATGGTTTCGATGTTACGACCGCCCTGGAAGGTTTTCTGCCGAACGTAATCACCAATGATGCCACCCACGCGCCCATCGAACTGGAAGCTGAAGTTGATGTTTTTGTAGCTGAACCGGTTGTTGAGTCCCCATACAAATTTCGGATTCACATACCCCAGGAACTGAGCCACCGGATTCACAATAGGCCGTCCGCCCGCATCGTTGATCAACTGCCCGTCGGGTGTGCGAATGAACGCGCCCGAATAGAAGCCGTCGGTCCGGTCGCCGATGTTGATAAAGCGTGAGCTGCTGCTGCTCCCCACAAAATAGTTTGAAGCTAATGTACTGATACCGCCCTCAGGATACACTTCTTTCAGCCGCTCGGTATAGGTCGAGTAGTTGGCCACAATGTCCCAATTGAAGCCTTTGGCATTACGTAATGCCTGACCTGTCAGCGAGATTTCTCCGCCTTTTTTCTGCGTCATGATCCCGTTCACCAGTCGCCCCGTATAGCCCGTCGATTCCGACGAAGGCAGGGTAAAGATGCGAGGGCCGTCGTTGCTAATGAAGTAAGCCGCATCCAGCGCCAGTCGGTTGTTCAGGAATCGAATGTCCAGACCCACCTCCGTTTGCGAGGTCGAGTTCGGCTTCAGATTCGGGTTGTTCAGCGTGTTGGTGTAATAAGCCGACGGTTTGTTGCTGTACACCAGCGGCAGCGAATACACGGCCGAGTTCTGATAGGTCGGTCCGCCATACGACGAGCTGTAATCAACGCCATACCCCAGCGGGTACGAAGCACCGGGGGTAGTGCCGATAGTCGACTGCGTCAGGCCGTCTTTTACGTTAGCATACGACGCCCGTAGTTTCAGGAACGAAATGCCCAGATTCGTTGGCAGGTTGATGTAGTCCGATAGAACCGTACTCAGCGCTACCGACGGATAGAAGTACGCATTGTTGCCTTTGGGCAGTGTCGAGAGTTTATCCATTCGGCCCGTTGTGGTCAGCGTTACGTAATCGCGGAACGTAAAGTCGGCGGAGTAATAGGCCGACAGCACCCGCATATCGGCCTGGAAGTTATTGGCGATCAGCGCATTCGATGAGTTGGCGAAGTTGTATACACCCGGAACGTTCAGGTAGTTGGTACTGGCAAAATCGGAATTGTAATTAAACACCCGCGCTTCACCACCGGCCAACGCATTCACCGTTAGGTGGGGCGTTACTTTTTTGTTATACTGCAATAATACCTGGTTGATGTTGTCGAACAACGCCCTGCGGTCTTCCCGGTAGTCGCCCCGTGCTTCTTCCCGACCGTAGGTGGTAGCCGAATACGGAAATTTTTCGGTGCGAAGCAGGTTATAAGTCGTCAACTGCGTTTTTGCCGTCAGTTGCAGCCCATCCGTAATCTGGTAACGCAATGACGCGTAGCCATATACGTTGTTGTTATAATGACCCCGCAACCAGTATTTGGCCAGGAACCAGGGGTTGTTGTACCGCTGATACTCGGCATAAATCTGTTGCGTACCTTCTTTACCCGGCTGCCAGATCTGCTTCATATCGTCGATGTTCCAATCGGCCCCACCCCAGGCAATTATGTTATAAATCAGCGAGTTCGGACCGTAGTTCACATCGGGAAAGTTGGGCGTAAACTGCCGGTTGTAGTTCAGGCTCGACTCAAACCGGAGCTTCGGGGAGAAATTATAGCCACCCGTTATGTTGAAATTGGCCACGTTCAGCTTAGTATTCGGCACCAGACCACGCTGGTAGTTATACGACAGCGAAAAACGCATGTCGTATTTCTCGCCCGTAGCCGCGACCGCTACGTTATTGTTCGACAGGATGCCCGTCTGAATAAATCGACGGAGGTTGTCTTTCCCGCGTGGAATAAATGCCGTTGGCTGACGGTCGCTGGTAAACGTAGCCCCATTGGGAAACTTGGTTGTGAAGGTCTTACCCGGCACCACGGGGCTGTCGTATTGCGGAATGAGCTGACCATTAAGAGCTGGCCCCCAGATGTCGTAGTCGCCATCGTTCAGGCCATTGCCTTTTCCATCACCGAAGGCATACACCCCGTGATCGCCGGGGCCGTATTCGTCCTGTACTTTCGGGATGGCAATAAAGCCCTGATCGAACATCTGGCTCGTGTTCACCTCTACTGAAAAGCCACGCTTGTCTTTAGTACCGCGTTTGGTCGTAATCAGAATGGCGCCATTCTTACCCCGGAATCCATACAGGGCTGATGCCGAAGCGCCTTTCAGCACCGTATATGTATCAATATCGTCGGCACTGATGTTCCAGGTATCGGACGTAATGGGAATCCCATCGACCACAAAAAGTACGTCGGAGTTACCGCGCAACGAAATATTTGGGCGACCTAACAGTTCGGACGAAGCCCCGATGGTTAACCCGGCAACTTTACCCGTCAGTGAGTTGATCGGGTTCGGTTCACGGGCTTTCAGCAGTTGCGCCCCATCGACCGATTGGATGGCGACCCCTGTCTGTCGAATATCTTTTTTAATACCCAGGGCCGTTACAACCACTTCACTCAAGATGGCCGTACCGACCGACAGGCTCACATCGATTGTGGTCCGGTTTCCTACTGTAATTTCCTGGTTCTGATAGCCGATGAACGAAAACGTCAGCGTTCCGTTGGCCGGCACATTTAGGGAGTACGTACCATCGGCGCGGGAGGTTGTTCCGGTAGTAGAGCCTTTCACCACAATCGACACGCCAGGCAGGGGTTGATTATCGTCGGCCGAGGTAATCCGCCCGGACACCGTTTGCGCCCAAACCGACAGGGTTGGCACCGCACTAACTAAAAACGTCACTAGCAGGCGTCGCAATGAGCTGGTTCGTGACGTTGAAGACAGTAGAGAATGTTTCATACGCTTTTGCAGGTTAGTATTTCTCACGAAATTTCCCGCAAAAGTATGGTTCGCCCATTACGCCATTATTACCCGTATTTTACTTCATTATCAACAAGATAGGCCGCTCACCCTGAAACATTAAGCTAATTTTACCAAATCGTTATGTTTCAATCTAGACTCTTCTACACGTGTATGCCTAACCAATTACGGATACTTTCTTCGGCATAGCCCGCGCCTGAACTCATGCCTTTCCCACCAATTCCCGTTACGATACGAATGGCCGGATCGACATCGTATTCGAAGATTTCGTCGGGTGTCTGACTATAAAAGCCAGCCCATGTCTTTTTGATGTTAATCGGGAAGGTAACAATCCGCCGGGCTTCGGCCAGCATCAGGTCATTGATGTAATCCTGGGTATGATAGCCCAGATCTTCGGCCTGGGTGGCTTCGGCATATTCATGCGAATCGCCGACGATGATCGATCCGTCAACAGCCTGCTTGAACAAAATATGAATACCCCACTTTTTCAGCTCAATCAGCGAATCGGGCGTCTTAAGTCCCGCATAGGAAGGACATTCCTGAAACGACTCATAGCGTCGTATAGTTAATCCCGTCAGGATGTTTCCGGGCAACTGAAGATCCATAACGGGCTCGGCTAACAGCATTTGTAGTTTACTGACCACCAATCCAGCTTTGGCCAAAATATCAGGAAACAACAGACGAACTTCATGTCCGCCACATATAAGCACTCGTTTCCCCTGAAAACGTTCGCGGTTACTCAGCGCAACCGTAGCCCCTCCCCCATCCGGCTGCACATCAATCACTGCCGAACCAGGCCGGTAATCCACACCCAGCTTTTGCTGTATATAGGCAATCAATCGGTGAATCATCTGCTCGGGCTCCACGCTCATCTCCCCCGGAAAAAACAACCCGCCCACCACATAATCAGGCTGCAATGTGGAGTATTTTGCCAGACACTCCGCTTTGGTCAGCAACGTACAGGGATAGCCAATCGGCTGGTATCGGTCGTATAACTCATTCGCCAGTGTCCACTCGTCGGCATCAGACGCGATATAAATGGTCCCGTTTTCCCGAACCGTGATGTCGGTTTCCTGCTGAATGCTCCGGTAAATTTCGAGACTCCGACGACCGTACTCAAACCATCGGCCCGCCAGTCCCGAAGGAACAACCTGCCCAAAATTTCGGACAGTGGCATTAATTGGATACCGGTCTTTTTCGAGCAATAAAACCCGCAGGCCAGCTTTGGCGGCATGATAGGCATGAAAAGTACCGAGCGCTCCGGCTCCAACAATAATCAGGTCGTAGGTAGGTGTCATGTAAGGGAGAAAGGAAAAGGGAGGAAGGGAAGAAAGGATCATCAGGAATAGCTCCCTTTTTCCCGTTTCCTTTCTCCCTTCTCCTTCTTATAATTCAATCGTTTCGTTTCGGCGAGCAATCAGATTAGGCAATTCGGCCAATGAGCCAATCAATAGGTCGTGCGGGTAGGCTTCCAGTTGATCACGGGAATGGGTACCGTTGGTAACTCCCAGGTTGAGTGCCACTCCGGCAGCACGGCCCGACAGCAGATCGGAAGGCGTATCGCCAATATTGACTACGGCTTTGGGGCTACTCACGGCCAGCAACCTGATAGCCCGCTCAATCATATTCGGATAGGGACGTCCGCGCTCTACCTCATCGCTGGCAATAGAAAGCTGAATGGTGCTCTGCGGCCCACCTATATAGCGTTTGTCAAGTCCGTCGAGCCAGCCTAATTTCTCCAGAATAATATCAGTTACAACCCGGTAAAAGCCCGTGGTGAGCGCAATGGCAATGCCCTGACTCCGTAGATACGCAAAGGTTTCCAGGCAACCTTCGGTTGGCGTGGCCCCGTGCGTCCGATAGTGTGCTTCCAGAATATGCCGAAAGGATGCATAGGATACATCGACCTGACGCTGGATGTCAGGATGCAACTCACCAAGTTGTTCTTTCCAGAGTGTTTCGAACACATAGCGTTTGGCTAAGCCCTGCATAGCCAGAATTCGTTCATCGGTAACGAACAGGCCCGTTTGGGCGGCTGCTTCGGCAAAACACCGTTCAACCTCGTGGTGGTCGGTAACGGTGGTCCCTGCCATATCAAAAACCACTAATTCAATGGGTTGCATGGAGTGTGTTGGTCTGAGGAGAAGTAAAACAACGGATTTTTTCAGTACATGCTATCAGCTCCGTATTAAGAAATAGAGAATATTTTGTTGCTTCATGTCTCCCTTAATCTACTGTTGACAGCCGATTAGGGCATTGATCAGAATGCAACGTAAGCCTTTATTTCGTTCGCACGATGGTCAGTTTTTTCAGGAGTTCTTTTCGGCCGGTGGCTGGAATTTGAATAGCTGGTCGATAATCCGTTAAAAATAAATAATTAGGTTCTACGCGCTCTACGTGATCGAGGTTGATGAGCAGCGAACGGGAAAGCCTATAAAAATTAGGAGCCTGAAAATACTGGGCCAGGTGACTCAGGTTAGTGCTGATATGGTGGGTTTTACCATTGGTCAGGTAAATTTTTACGTAAGCCCCATCGGCTTCGACATACAGCACGGCATTCGGAGCCACTTTTTCATAACCTTTATCAACGGGCAGGTATAGATACTCGGCCGACGCGGCTTCTTCCGGCTCTTTGAGCATCGACTGAAAATAATAATAAGCCAGTTCGACCTGCAATTTCAGTTCATCGTGACGAAACGGTTTGAGCAAATACGCAGCCGGAAGGGTTTTCTTGGCCGCCTGAAACGTCGATGGTTCCGAGTTGGCAGTTAGGTAAATAATCGGCATTCGATGAATTTCCAGCAGCTCACGGGCCGTGGTGATGCCATCCGCACTTGACCCTTGCAGATGAATATCGATCAACGCCAGATCGGGCTGGTGCGCTTTGACAGCCTCTATAGCCTGGTTAAAATTACGGGCAATGGCCACAACCGTATGCCCCGCTTCCTGAAGCGTTTCGCGAAGGTCCATGGCAGTAATTGTTTCATCTTCAACAATCAGAATCTTTAACGGATTCATAAATCCTCACTAATACAGTTTACAGACCATACTAAATAGTGTTCCCTTTCCGTCTTCGCCTGTGCTGAACGAATAGGTTCCCGATAACTGAGCTACCTGTGCATCGATTAACGCCATACCAAACGAGGTACGCTGAACAACGAGGCTATCTTCCCAAAAGGGCGCATCCGAATTGTCGAAACCGGGGCCATTGTCGGCCACCTTACATTCCAGTTTTGCTCCTTGCTGGCGACAGCTAATCCAGAGTTGAGGGTTATCAATAACTGGAAACGCATATTTACAGGCATTGGTTATCAATTCATTCAAAATCAATCCCATCGGCACGGCCTTATCGACCGTGAGCGAGATCGGATCAATGGCAACATGTGGCTCCAGTGTCGGATATCCAAAGGTTTTCAACACACCCTGCACCAACTCCCGGATGAATTCATCCAGATCGATCTGCGCCAGTTGTTCACCATCATACAACCGCCGATGCACAATGGCCATCGACTGAATACGCAACCGGGTCTCTTCTACAGCATTTTTGGCCGTTTCGTCCGACAGTCGTTTTGCCTGAAGGTTCAACAGACTGGCCACAACCTGTAGGTTATTTTTTACCCGGTGATTCTGCTCCTTCACCAAGGCTTCGTTACGACTACTAATCCGCTGATTCCGACGATACAATCGAAAGAATACCACACTCATGCCGGTTACCAGCAACAGCAACAGAAGCAACGTAATCGTAAATCGGCGTTGGCTCTGAAGATTTTCGGCCCGCAAGGTCAGCTCCCGATTCTGCGCTTTTAGCAGTGCTTCTCTCTTTTCGGTTTCGTATTCGACATTGAGTTTAGTGATTGCTCCCTGGTGGTCGGAGTGAAATACGTAGGCCTGAAGGTTATGTAACTGATTCAGCCGTTGGTATGCCTTTTGCCACTGACCCGTTTTTTCATAATAGCGAACAAGCTGTACATCAATACTAATTTGAGTATCGTAGTCTTTCAGGTTACGCGCGGCATACTGTTTTTCAGCGTTGCTTAACAATTGCCAGGCCTGATCGAAACGCCCATTGTCGATATAGACCCCAGCCAGTTGCGGCATCACTTTCAGATGAATATCATCCTTCTTTTTGAGCTGAAATAAGGCCAACGATCGTTCCAGGTACGTAGCCGCCTGCGTTTTTTTGGCACTGGCCAGCAGTTCGCCCACGGCTGCGTATACGTCGGCAATACCAACCGTATCCTTTAGCCGTCGGCAGGCCGCTTCGGCCTGCCAATAGAAGAAAAGGCTGCTATCGTACTGCATTTGGGATCGTTGCACCTGATTCGTCCAGATGTTGGCGTATACCTGCCCCATCCCGATACAGGCCCGCGACAGGGCCGTATCGGATTTTATGGCCTTTGCAATGTGAATAGCGTGCTGGCCGTACCGTAAGGCTTCGTTCAGATGTCCCTGCTTGATTTCAATATTGCTCAGCCGGTAATACAGCCGGCTGAGTTCTTCCGAGTAGCCTCTGGGTTCCTGAATACGAAGTGCCTTGATAAAATACTGATGCGCATTCTGATAATCGCCCGTGAATGAGTAGGTCTTGCCGTATAGATAGTAGGCTTCGGCCAGCAACAAGGAGTCGTGCCTGGCCAGTGCAACCTTTTCGGTTTGCTGCGCTTTTTGCAGTCGGTTGGCCTGTACTTTCAGGTAAGAAGTTTCCTGAGCCAAACTCCTGCCGGATGCCATCAGCCATAACCCTCCCAAGCAGACGAAAAAGGCATGCAGACAACGCTTCATGATGTGGATTTCAATAGGTAGTGAACACCTTCTCAAACATCAAATCTAGTCAAAGCCACGCTATTTTATACAACAAATTTTCCCACAAGAAAAAAACGGCAGTTGGCAAGAAAAAGCAATCAGTTGAGGTAGTCACCTTTGGTACTGATTTCAATATCAGACTTCTTTGTAGCTGGATACCTACCAGTAGGTGCTTATTTGTTTTTAGCTTTCCGTTTTTAGCCACACTCACTCAACCCATACGCTATGTTTAAACTTTACTTTAACGCAGCCATCACGCACGTCTGACCACCCTACTTGTTTGTAGGCAGACGCATTCAGCTAATTCGACGGATCGGGTTAGCTGTTTATTTTGTAGCCTGACCTTCCCGGAGTTTCAGGATTAGTTCCGTTTTATGATCATGCAGTCGCTTTTCCAGCCCGACCGGATAGGTGTGGGGGTTTACAAAGCGTTTTACACCTGGGTGCAGACCCGCCAGTTGCTCCTGTACCCGCGCCCGTACATCATGAATGCCCGGTGAGCTATACACGCACTGGCCATCCTGAAATACAGGCACCAGCAAATCGTCATAAAGCTGATCAGCGTCAAAGCGTCGACGTTTAGTAAAATCGAGTGGGTCGATCATGGTTGCGGCACCAGGCGACTCGTCCATCACTTCGGTATCATAAATCATGTCGGCGATGAGTCCACGTTCATCGCGGAACCGGCGAACCTGCTGAATACCCGGCGTCGAGATTTTAATAGCCTGTTCGGACAGCTTCATTTTATACGACCAGCCATCCTTATCGTTCCGTAAGGCCGCCAGTTTATACACTCCTCCCAGCGCAGGCTGGTCGAAGGCCGTGACGAGTTTGGTCCCAACGCCCCAGATATTGATTTTGGCGCCCTGCTGCTTCAGGCTGTTGATGATCGTTTCGTCGAGGTCGTTGCTGGCCACAATGTCGGTATCCTGAAATCCGGCGGCATCGAGTAGTTTGCGGGCTTCGATACTTAAATAGGCTAAGTCGCCCGAATCGAGCCGGATACCCGCCAGCCGGTGCCCCTGTTCGCGCAGTTTACGGCCAGTCTCGATAGCGTGATGAACGCCCTGTAACGTATCGTACGTATCGACCAGTAGCGTGACGTTGTTGGGCAGTACCCGTGCATAGGCATCAAAAGCCTGCTGTTCATCCTCGAACGACATCACCCAGCTATGGGCATGCGTTCCCCGCACCGGAATGTCATACAGTTTACCCGCCAGTACGTTGGAGGTAGCATCACAGCCACCAATATACGCGGCCCGGCTAGCGGTCATGCCCCCATCAATTCCCTGTGCCCGACGCAGGCCAAACTCCAGGAGTTTGTCGTTCTCGGCCACCAGCCGCAAGCGGGCCGCTTTTGTTGCAATCAGCGATTCGAAGTTGACCAGGTTCAGCAAAGGCGTTTCGAGCAACTGGCATTGCAGGATCGGCCCCTGTACCCGAATCAAGGGCTCATTCGGAAAAACGACGGTTCCTTCCGGAATGGCCGAAATACTACAGCTCAGCTTCAGATTGGCCAGATACTCCAGAAAAGCCTCCTCAAACATAGGCTCTCCATCGTTTCCCTGGAGCGTTCGGAGGTAGCGTAAATCTTTTTTTGAGAAACCGAAGTTCTGAATGTAGCCAATCACATTGGCCAGACCGCAGGCTATGGTAAAGCCCCCATTGAATGGATTTTTACGGAAGTACAGGTTGAAGACCGCTTCTTTTTCAGCCGTTTGCGATTTCCAGTAGCCGTAGGCCATGGTCACTTGATACAAATCGGTCAACAGGCTCAGCGAGGTGTCGTAAAGCTTATTTGTCATGAACGCGAAGGTAGTATCTAACAACTTCACAGAAAATTTATGTGAACAAAAACAAAAAACTGATTATTTTGGTCTGATAATTGTGAGGGGCAGTTTTGCGCTACCAACTTAACCGCTCAACATAACGGATCAACTCTACCGCTTATAGCATCAACATGCAGAAGTTAAGCCTATCCCAATCGCTTCAGCAAAAGCTATCTCCGCAGCAGATACAGTTTATCAAGCTGCTTCAGATACCGACCGCTGAACTCGACACCCGAATTGAAGAAGAACTGGAAATTAATCCCGCCCTGGAAGAGGGTATGGACGAAGAATATGAGCAAAAAGAGGATGATGATCTGTATGATGAGGTAGACGACTACAAAGAACGCGATGACGATCTGGACATCGATAGCTACATTAAAGATGAAGACTACACCGGCTACAAAATGCAGGGCGACGGCAATTATGCCGAGGAAGAACGCGATATGCCGCTGGCCACCAGTTCGAGCCTGACCGATTCACTACTTCAGCAATTTGGCTACCTCAATCTGACCGAACAACAGCGTATCGTCGGGCTCCAGCTTATTGGCAGTATCGAAGCCGATGGCTACATCCGCCGGTCGTTGCAGGCCATTGTCAACGATCTGGCATTCGGACAGAATGTGTTTACCTCCACCGAAGAGGTCGAGGATATTCTGCATAAAATTCAGTCGTTCGATCCATCGGGCATTGGTGCCCGTACCTTACAGGAGTGCCTGGTCCTACAGCTTCGACGGAAAGACCAGGGCGATCCCTATAATCTGCTGGCCATCCGAATCATCGAAGATTTCTTTGACGAATTCTCTAAAAAGCATTACGACAAAATTCAGCGCCGACTGAATATCAGCGATGATTCGCTTAAAAAAGTAATCGACATCATCATCAAGCTGAATCCGAAGCCGGGTTCGGTAGAGGACGAAGCCGGGGCCGCTCAGTATCTGGTTCCTGATTTTATTCTGACCAACAACAACGGCAAGCTCGAACTGACGCTGAATTCGAAAAATGCCCCTGAACTACGAATCAGCCGGTCGTTTGCCGATATGCTCGACACCTACGACAAGAGTAAAAAGCAGAATAAGTCGCTGAAAGAAACCGTCACGTTCGTCAAACAGAAACTGGACGCGGCTAAATGGTTTATCGACGCCATTAAACAACGGCAGCAAACTCTGCTCAGGACGATGAACGCCATAGTCCGCTTTCAATACGACTTCTTCCTGACAGGCGACGAGTCGCGGCTTAAACCGATGATCCTGAAAGACATCGCCACGTTGATCGACATGGACGTTTCGACGGTGTCGCGGGTAGCCAACAGCAAAGCCGTACAGACCGAATTTGGTATTTATCCGCTCAAATACTTCTTCTCGGAAGGTATTTCGACCGATACGGGCGAGGATGTCAGCAGCCGGGAAGTAAAGAATATCCTGAAAGACCTGATCGACGCTGAACCCAAACTTCACCCCCTCTCGGACGACAAGCTGGAAAAGATTCTGAACGACCGGGGCTACAACATCGCCCGGCGTACGGTAGCCAAATACCGTGAACAACTCAACATTCCGGTCGCCCGTTTACGAAAACAGCTTTAATAATGAATAATGGATAATGGACAATGAATAGTGTATGACGCGTATAGCCTACTTTTGCATCATTATTCATCATCCATTACTCATTATCCATTGACCAACAGTCTTGCTCGTTTTCTTTCGGTCGTTTTTCATCCGTTGCTGATGCCGACGTTACTGTTCGGTGTATTGCTGTTTCAGGTACCCAGCGTATTGGGCATGGATGCGTTTTCGAATTCTTTACGACTTAGCTTACTGGTCCTGATTTTTGTAGGGACCTTTGCTGTGCCTTCCCTATTAATTTATTACCTCTTCCGCAGCGGTTACGTCAAAAGTCTACAGCTCAACACCCTGGAAGATCGGCGCCTGCCTTATTTCCTGACGGCGGTCATTTATTTATTCCTGGCGTATCTGTTTACCTTTCGGATGGAGCTGGTGTCGACGGTAGCGCCCGAAATTGGCGTTTTATTGGCCAGCACCGCTATATCCATCCTGTTGGTAGGGTTGATCAGTTTGAGTTGGCAAATCAGTGCCCACAGTGTCGGTATTGGCGGGGTTGTAGGGACTATCGGTAGTGTCATGCTTAAATTTAGCATCAATGACCTATTTTCCCCTCTGCTCCTACTGGTTCTACTGACGGGGTTTGTCGCGAGTGCCCGGCTGAAGCTCAATGCCCATACGCTTCTGCAAATTACCGCCGGTTTGGTATTAGGTTTTGGCGTAAGTTTACTGACTGTACTTTGGCTTATTTAAAGTCATTAGTCTTGCGTCATTCTATGGTCATTTATCGTCATTGACCAGGTGTTATCATAGACGTCAAAACCAATGACAATTAATGACAACAAATGACCACTGAATGACCTTTACATAGTATGTACGAAAATCTGCTTTATGAAATCACGGGGCCTGTCTGCCGAATTACCCTAAACCGTCCCCAAGTCTATAACGCCCTAAGCCCAGGGCTGATTCAGGACATTACGGCTGCTATGGAAGCGGCTGGCGCCGATGAACAAGTCCGCGTAGTAGTACTAACCGGTGCAGGCGACAAAGCTTTTTCGTCCGGTGCTGATTTGAAAGAGGGCTTTTCGCAAGCAGCTTCATCGGGTGGTTCCCTACAATTAGGCGACTCATTGCGAAGCACCTATCATCCGATGATTCAGGCTATCCGTAACCTTCCCAAACCCGTCATTGGCCGCATTAATGGGGTAGCGGCTGGGGCAGGCTGTTCCTTAGCGCTGGCCTGCGATGTACTTATCTGCACGGACGAAGCGTATTTCAGCCAGATATTTATCAACATCGGCCTGATGCCTGATGCTGGCTCCACCTTTTTCCTACCCCGACTGATTGGCCCTCAGCGTGCGTTTGAACTATGCAGTACAGGTCGACGGGTATATGGTCCTGAAGCCGCTCAACTGGGCCTGGTCAGTCGATCCGTTCCAACTGCTAATCTCGACGATGCGGTGAACGACGTGGTGTCTTATTATGCGGCTGCTCCGACCCGCGCCATTGGGACTATGAAAAAAGTATTGAATCAATCGCTCTATTCCGACCTTGACCATCAGCTCGAACAAGAGGCTGACAATCAGAACGCTTTAGGCCAATCAGCCGATGCCATGGAAGGAATCGGAGCATTTCTTATGAAGCGAAAACCAAATTTTTCGGGCAAATAGGTTGACAAGGGTACTTTTTCTTCCTACTTTTGCACTCCCAATCAACGGAAAATGCATTCGTAGCTCAATTGGATAGAGCACCTGACTACGGATCAGGAGGTTTGGGGTTCGAATCCCTACGAGTGCACATTGATTATCAGCCACTTAGCATAAAAGTTAGGTGGCTTTTTTATTTGGGTTGCAATACAACTTGCAATACATTTTCTCGGATCAAGGCCAAAAGTTGTGGAGGACATTGTATTTTTCTAGGTTTGTGATCTCACCCACGTCTAGTTCGTTTTGGAAAGTTTCTTGCCCTTAGTCGAATACCTCTTACCCGATTTCCTCGTATCGTATTATCAATTGACCCATGTCGAGAAGGCCCCAGAGCTACTGCCTCTGTATCTGGAAGAAAAGAACTATGAAGATGCCGATAGAGTAAAACCAGAGCTGCTCTCCAAAGGCTTTCTGCCAGTAATCACCATCCAGGATTTCCCTATTCGAGACAACCGAGTTTTCTTGCATATCAAGCGCCGTCGCTGGCTCAATACGAAAACCGGTAAAATAGAACAACGGGACTGGAATCAAGTGGCACAGGGCACGCGAATGACAACCGAGTTCGCGCTTTTTTTAAACCAGATTGACGGATTCCTTCCCTCACAATACCAGTAGCCTTGGCCGTTTGTATGGGGTAGATGGCAACCAACTAGCCCGACAATACCGGACTCACTTAAGCGATTTTCAGAATTGGTCCCAACGATCTCATGCCAAGCAGTGGTTGTTTTTTCCTCAAAATCTAGGTAGGCATCTCTCCTTGGATGAAACCAGCTTATCGCAGGGCGAACTCTATACCATCCTGACCCATAAAGCCGCTAAGGGTGGCAAGGGCAGTATCGTAGCCATTGTAGCGGGCACTAAGGCCCAAACCGTGATTCAGGTATTGAAACAACTATCACAGAAACAGCGCAATAAGGTAGCCGAGATCACCCTGGACATGGCGGGCAATATGGGGCTGATCGCCAAAAATGTTTCCCCAAGGCTACCCAGGTAACCGACCGCTTCCATGTGCAACAACTCGCTCTGGAGGCTGTTCAGGACATGCGCATCCAGTATCGCTGGCAAGCTCTGGAAGCCGAGAATGACGCCCTTGAGCAGGCCAAGCTTAGCCAGATCGAGTATCAATCCGAAGTGCTTTCTAATGGGGATACACTCAAACAACTGCTGGCTCGCAGCCGCTATGTGCTCTATAAAAAGGCCACTGACTGGACCCAGAGTCAGCAAGAGCGGGCTGCATTGCTGTTCGAGCGGTATCCTACTTTGAAGACGGCTTATGAGTTGAGTCAAGGCCTGAGCTATATCTTTGAGAACACCACTGACAAACTCTACGGCTTAGCCCGGTTGGCCAGATGGCATGAGCGGGTTCGCCAGGCAGGTTTTAAAGCCTTCAACACGGTGGCTCGTTCGATTCAGCACCACTATGAAACGATCCTGAATTATTTTGACCACCGCAGTACCACCGCGTCGGCGGAGTCCTTCAATGCCAAGATCAAGGCGTTTCGGGCTCAACTTCGAGGAGTTCGAAGTGTAGAATTTTTCCTCTATCGCCTTTCTCAGTTATATGCTTAATCTAAGTTGCTCCACAACTTTTGACCTTGATCCTAACTTTTCCCGAGGGTTATGAAATCATTTTGCAACATCAGTTTGCTGTTTTTACTAACTCTTTCGCTGAGCCAGTGTAAGCAGCCATCCATTCTTGTCCCCAACGACACTACACCAACCCGTGATGGTAATATTGCAATGGGTAACCCCGATGGAGCTAAAGAATCCGAATCCAGTCCCAACGCCTATCTGATTACCCGTTCTACTTATTCTCTTTCCTACAACAACTCCACAGGTATAGCTAACTGGTGTAGTTGGCATCTGTCAGCAGCTTGGAAAGGTTCCGCTTCGCGTTACACGGGCAACTTCATTTCTGACCAGAGTTTGCCGACCAGCTTCTTTCAGGCAAAGCATAGCGATTACACCAATACAGGTTTCGACCGTGGCCACCTCTGCTCGTCGGATGACCGGGATAGTACAGCGGAAGAAAATAGGACTACATTTATTCTGACCAATATTGTCCCCCAGGCTCCGCAGCTTAATCGGCAAGCATGGCTACGGCTGGAAGAATACTGCCGGAATCTGGTTTCTCAGGGAAACGAGCTATACATCATTGCTGGAACCTATGGCAAAGGTGGTGAAGGTGATAATGGCAAGGTAAACACTATAGCCAGTGGTAAACTGACCGTTCCGGCTGCGCTATGGAAGGTGATTGTCGTATTACCTGTAGGCTCGGATGATTTGAACAGGATTAACGCTCAGACGCGAGTTATTGCGGTTTGGATGGGTAACACCAATTCGGTAAGAGGACAATCCTGGGGAATTAATCGGGTAAGTGTGGATGAAGTCGAGAAGCGAACGGAGTATGATCTGCTATCGAATGAGTCGGAGAGTGTAAAGAAATCATTGAGACTAAAGTTGACCAGGTAGAGATATAACTCCCTAATTGGTTTGAACAAACACTTATTTCAGGGTTGAGAGTGTTCAGTAAAGTGTGTCAAGTTATGATTTGCTAACTTGACAATCAAATGGATATAAAAGGGGATAAAAACGGCTTTGATTATGAAGCCTTTCGCCAGGAAACCATCGCTAAGATGCTAGCAGGCGAGAAAGAACTGACAGGCAAAGATGGTCTGCTGGCTCCATTATTGAAAGATTTACTAGATGCCGCCCTATCGGGTGAGATGCAGGCTCACGTTGAGCAAAACCGGCCTAACCGACGTAACGGCAGCAAGGCCAAGCAGGTCAAGACCGGACATGCTCCAGTCGAGGTAGCGATGCCGCGTGATCGGGATGGCTCGTTTGAACCTAAGATCATCGGCAAGCGTCAAACGACCTTAGGCGAAGGTTTGGACAATCGCATTCTTTCCCTCTACAGCAAGGGCATGTCCTATGAAGACATCCAGGAGCACATTTATATGGCTTGGAGATTAGCAACGGCCAGTTGTCAGCCATCACGGATAAAATACTTCCTGTAGTTGAGCAATGGCGTTCTCGTCCCCTGGAACCAGTTTATGCCTTTGTGTGGCTGGACGCAGTGCATTTCAAAGTACGGCAAGACGGTAAAGTCATCCGTAAAGCCGCCTACAATATCTTAGCGGTTGATTTAAGGAAAGAAAGGACTTACTAGGCATCTACATTGGGGATGCTGAAAGCGCCCGTTTCTGGCTCTCCACCCTGACTGATTTACAGGCCAGAGGGGTCAAAGACCTACTAATCTGCTCGATTGATAACCTCTCTGGATTTGGTGATGCCATCGAAACAGTCTACCCTAAAGCGGATGTGCAGCTTTGCTTGGTCCATCAGGTACGCACCTCCATGCGGTATGTTGTCTCTAAGGACCAGAAAGCCGTGGCGGCTGATTTAAAACCCATTTATCAGTCGGCTAATGTGACTGGGGCGGAACAAAAGCTGGCTGATTTTACAGACCGATGGGGGCAGAAGTATCCGTTGGTTGTTGAAAGTTGGCAACGGAATTGGTTGCGATTGACTCGCTTTTTTGAGTATCCAGCAGCTATTCGTAAGGTGGTCTACACGACCGCTCCGGCGGCCCGGCAATACAGTTGAAGGCTTCCATCGGCAAATACGATGTGTAACTAAATCGAAAGGGGCTTTCTCGTCTGAGACAGCCTTATTGAAGTTGCTTTATGTGACGACCCAACGCATCATCAGTAGCTGGCAGTTACCTTTGCAAAATTGGGCCGTAACACTCCAGCAATTGACAATATTGTTTGACGATCGTGTCCGAAAGCACATTACAATCTGAGGGAATGACACACTTCATTGAACATTCCCTCAGGGTTTAAGCCAACGCCTTGTTTCTATTGTCCCATCTGGAGTCCGAATATAAATTAAATAGGCCCCCGACGGATGGTTGCTACTTTCCCACTGCCAACGATTGATTGCTTGTTCAAAAGCCTGATGCTGAAGCAGTTTGCCATCTGGTAAATAAATACTTACGGCCTGAATACCGCTTTTATTCTTCAGCGTCAATTGACCTGAGCCAGGGTTGGGATATAAGATCAGCCCCTCAAGGGGTTCTTTACTAATACGGACAGCAATGGTCTGAGAATTGGTAAAAGTGCCATCAAGGTCTACCTGTCTAAGTCGATAGTACCAGATCCCTGAAGCTAGACTACTGTCAGTAAAGACATATTTTTGCTGTTGATTGGTTGTCCCGTAAGCTTTCACTCGTCCAATCGACTCAAAACTTTTAGCATCACGACTTCGCTCAATAACAAAGTGGCTGAAACTAGTCTCCCAGGCCGTTGCCCAGCTTAGTTTGGCTGAAGTGCTGATTGATTCACCTTGAAAATTTACTAAAGAAACTGGCAACGGGTTAGAGTTATAAAGAATCGTTCCTGACTCTCCGGTAATTATCCATCTTCCTGCCCCATAATACACACTTAAAAGCCGTTGTGTTGTCCCTGATACTTGAGGTTTCCAAGTAACTCCCTTATCGGTTGAAGTTAGAATTGTACCGTTATCACCCACCGCTATCCATCCATCCCAGAAATATACAGCATTAAGGTTTTGATTTGTTCCAGACGTGCGAGCCGTCCAGTTTGAACCATTGGGAGAGGTTAAAATTGTACCATTTGCTCCAACTGCTACATACAAATGATCAAGATAGCCGTAATTAACACTAAAAAGGTCTTCAGTCGTCCCAGAATTTTCAACTGTCCAATTAAACGTTAATGGAGTGGTAAGTATAGTCCCATTAGAACCGACGACTACAGGTATAATGCCCCCCGTTCCACTGTAATAACGGGTTGATCCACCACTATTAAATGAGTGGTCTGTCCAGGTTATGCCATCAGATGAAGTGATAATTGCCCCAGAAGTACCAGTACCGACCTGTATTCCGAAAACATAACTTGTCCCCAGTAAAGTATGAGTAGTCGGTGACGTTCGAGCCGTCCAGGTAGTCCCGTCTAAAATAGGGGACGTTAAAATGTTACTTGTCTCTGGTAATGGAGCTTGATCACCACCAACTGCTATCAGGTAGTTTTGAAGTATGCTTATCCCTCTTAAATCTTTTGTTATACCCGATGTCCTGGCTGTCCAGGTAATACCATTTGGAGAAGTAAGAATCGTACCATTTCCTCCCACAGTTGCCCATAAAGTGCCACCGTTATAGATTACACTATAAAGTGTTTGTGTTGTCCCTGAATTAGCGGCTATCCACTGTGCTCGGCTGGATGTGAATGAGCAAAATTTAAGTAGAAAAAGGAAGAATAAACGCCAACAGACTTGCCTATAGGCAATGATTATATGTAATGGGGTAAATAATTTAATCATAAAATGAAAAGAAGTTTGAGTACGCTGAGATGAATAGTCTAAATTAGAATCATATTTTTTAGGCAACTTTTATTAAAGTAGGAAATTTATCATATGGTAAGATATGATGGTAATATTCTAGGATATAACCTCAAACTTATCTTGCACCAGCGCCTGATTGCAGGTTTCAATCTGCTGCTGAATATGTTCCCGTGAACGTTTATCCTCAGCCGGTAGCTGGCTAAGGGCCCTAACTAACTCATCTTTTCTTGACCATACTTGGGCACGTTCATTCCGATTCATTGTGTATACCTGGTTTTATTTGACGACTAAAATGTCCTGCCATCGAGTAGTATAGCAAGGCGATAAGTACTTTGGCTTCATCGGCCATTCAGGATCACGCATCTGAGAAGCCAGCCTCAGCGTATCCTTTCCATAGCGGTAGTTTAGTTTATCGACCACCTTAGCCAGCTTCAACGCCTTTTCATTTGGCCCTTCGACAAATAGTCCCGGCTGCCAGCAATCCGCTGGGACCAGATCAGTCAGCATAATCCCTACCCGCAGATGGTAGCCAAAGGCAAAGATTTCTTTCAGCGCAGCCGAAGCATACTGTAGCAGTTCAGCGGTCGAACTAGTCGGATGAGGTAGTCGTACCGTTCGGGAGTTACTAAACTGCTTACTGGGTAACCGTCCCCTGGTGTTTTGCGGTGGGGGTCGGTGCGAAGGTAAACGGTCAGGCAGCCAGCCAGTGAGTTTTGCTTACGGAGCTTTTCACAGATTCTCGACAGATGAAACGTGAGCGCACCCTGAATCTGCTCAAAGCTGGGTGTCACCTTGCCAAGCCCGGGTTCCGTACAAATCGACTTCCGGGCGGAGGGGCTGAAGTGCCGATACCAACCTTAGCCTAGTTACCTAGTATTAAACTATTGCTGGCGTCAACCAGAGATGAGAGAATTGTGTTGAACAATCCAGACGGGGTGAAAGCTTCCGAAGCTAGCCTACATAGTTAAATAGCATCGTATTTTCAATTTTCCAAGCTGATTTGCCTGTTTGGTTTGAGAAGTACAACGCTTAATAAATTATAAGTTTATATATCAATATGTTAATCAGGTTTGTGTTATTTTTTATTCGATTTTCATCGAAACGTATTCGAATAATAAACTACTAACTATGATGAAAGCTATATCGCTCATTTTATTAGTGACTTATAACCTATTCCTGCCATATCACGCTTACGCGCAGTTTGGCCTTAGCGGAGCACCTCACCCCTCGGCAGCATTAGATGTCAAAGCTACTGATAAAGCATTTTATCCACCCCGTATGTCAACCGCTCAGCGCAAAGCGATTGTTAACCCCCAGCCCGGAGCGTTTGTCTATGATATTGATCAAGGCTCGTTTTACTTTTTTGATGGGCAGAATTGGGCAGCCCTAGGAGCTCAACCACAGAGTAGCTTGAGCCCTGTTTCTCGTACTGCTAACGATGGAATGGCTGGAGACTGGTTTGGGTTTAGTTCATCTATATCAGGTGACTATGCAATTGTTGGAGCCTTTGCTGCGGATATTGGAAGCAATCCAGATCAAGGAGCTGCTTATATATTTACCAGGAATGAAAATGGTTGGGTGCAACAAGCCAAGTTGACTGCTAGTGATGGAGAGGCAAACGACTATTTCGGTCGAAGCGTTTTTATCGCTGGTGATTATGCTATTGTAGGAGCCTATGGGGATGATGTTGGTGGTAATTCTGAACAAGGCTCAGCTTATGTATTTGTACGCTCAGGTGATAGTTGGATTCAGCAGACCAAGCTAACGGCTAGTGATGGAATAGCCAATGACAATTTTGGCCGGAGTGTTGCCCTTTCCTCATCAGGAGATTATGCACTTGTTGGAGCAGCTTTAAATGATGGCTTTGGGGTCACTCAACCTGGAGCGGCCTACATCTTTGTGCGGTCAGGTAGCAGTTGGGCTCAACAAGCCAAACTTAACGCTGATGATCAGAGGCCTGATTCTGATTTCGGCTTTAGTGTATCCCTCTCCTCAATGGGAGACTATGCGCTTGTCGGCGCTTATCTGGATAATATTGGAGGCCAGTCCAACCGTGGCTCAACTTATGTATTCATTCGGTCGGGTAACAGTTGGACCCAGCAAGCAAAACTAATTGCCAGTGATGGTACTGCTGGTAATCAATTTGGGTATAGTGTCTCACTTTCTTCCTCCGGCGATTATGCTCTTATCGGAGCCAGACTTAAGAATACAGCCTACATTTATGTCCGGTCGGGTACTAGTTGGACTCAACAGGCAATAGTAACAGACGGATCGTCATTTAATCATTTTGGCCAAAGTGTCTCGCTGGTAGCCTCAGCTGATTATGCACTTGTTGGAGGGGAAGGAGGAGCTGTTACATTATTTCGACGCAATGGAACTACCTGGACAGGCATTCGTAGAATTGCGACTACCGAAAACATCTTATTTGGCTACAGCGTAAGTATTTCCAACGGCCGATTTGTTATTGGTGCTCCTGCCTACGACAGTTTAAAAGGAAGAGCTGCATTTGGCCTGTTAGACTACTAAAGAACAGCTCTTTTCATATCTATAACTACTGTGTTGTATCCGATCAGCAGACAATTTAATTAGATGTATCTAATGGAGTACACAAAATGTTTAATTACAGCTTACTCCATTCTCTCGGGCAATAATAATTTGCTGTGTCCTGAACCTTAAAAGTGGCAACTAGAGATTTTAACTATAAAGCTTTTTTCTTAAAAAAACTTGCATTGGTTTCTCAACGTAATAATGAAGGAAATAGCCTAGCGTAACAACTAATAAAATGTAGAATGATAAAAACGATAGTGCACTATAATGAATAGGTTTGTTAAGCCACTTTTGTACAAATAAAATAATCATTTGAATAGGAACATGAATTAAATAAACGGAAAGGGATATGTCACCTAATACAATGAGCCAACGAGCTGTAAGAAGTCGATTTATTATTTTGTTATAATGTATAAATGGTATAATACCCACTAACAAAACAACCAACTTAATATTCAAAGGAATAACCGGTAGTAGTTTAAGTATATAAAAACAAAAGCCTGCCAGTAATAAAATAGCTATGGTTAAAAAAGAAGCATGGTCGACTACTGATTTATTACGAATCAGTTGATAAATCAACCGACCACTAAAGAATCCTATTAACCCTCTAGCTACATCCATGTTCATCAGAAAACGCAGATGGACAGGTGAAAAAAAGAAAATAAGACCAACAATGATTAATGCTACTGAGGAGGCAGTAGTCTTGAAATAACGAGCCTGAACAAAGAAGAGTACATACATCATCATTTCAATCGACAATGACCAGGCTGGTCCATTAAAAGAATACCCTGTATCAAATAAGCCATGTTGAATGAAGAAAAGATTTAGAATAAACGCAAATAAGCTGTTATTTTGATAGATGGGATATGTAGAATAGCGATAATAATAAGCCGTAATGATTACTGTTGTTGCCAAAAGTGTCAGTAGATGGGTGGGGTATAATCTCGTTAGTCGTTTACCGAAAAATTCTTTGGTATTAACCAATCTTGTTTTAACAGATTCCTGATAAGTATACGAAAAGATAAGGCCTGATAGAACAAAGAATAAATCAACCATCACATCGGCTTTTTCATAAAATAATTTAAAGAGAGAAAACTGATAAAATGGCGGTATGCTACTGTCGGCAAATACTTTAAAATGTTGATAATGAAAAAAGCAGGCTACAATTATTGACGCAATTCCCCGCATCGCATCCAGATAATATAAACGTTCAGGTTGAGGCCTCATGAAAACTGCATATAGTCCGTTAAAAGTGCATAAGCGCAACCGTATACCCACTTTTTATAGGCCAATCGATGTAGGGTGCAAACTAAAAAATACAGCGAGTCAATCTCGGCTTTGACTTTGAACGCTTACTTCTGTTTCAAGACCCGATTAAGTAAGCGTTCGAGTTCAGCCTGTTTTTGTTCCAGTGCCTGTAGTTTCATTTGTTGATCCTGATTGGTTTTTCCAACTGAATGCTGTACAGCGTCAACTCTTCCACCTTTTCCAGCAGAGTAGCATTCATCTTCACCAGGTCAACGCCTTCTTTTGCTACCTGCTCAGCCGAAGGGATGCCGGGTAAATGGCGATGTTGGTTGATATAAGACGCTATTGAAGATAACGAGTGTAAATGGTAGGATGGACTAAATACTTTATCGCTCCACTCACTGGGGCTGTTGATACGGAGCTGGTAGCGCGCTTTAACGACTTCTCCTGTTTCGCTGACAGTTAGAAATTGATCCATGGTGCGGATTGCGGGACTCTTATCGGTTAGGCTCGTTAAGGTAAGGCCGCTTTTGTTGGATGTTGAACTGACCACTTCCAGACGATCTGTGGGAGCAGAGGTACCGATGCCCACGTTTACCTGATGACCCAAGATGAGCGAATTACTGGCGGTTACCCGGCTATTGGAGCCAATGGCGATCCCGTTGAAGATACCCTCGTCAGCCTGGCTGTTGTAGCCAATTAGTACGTTATCATTACCATCCGTGATGGCCGTACCTGAATTAGGTCCGATGATGATGTTATTACTGCCTGTATCATTATTATAGCCTGCCTGATACCCTATAAACGTATTTTGTTTGCCTGTCTGATTGGTATAACCTGCTTTAGAGCCAATCATCACATTGCCGGATATAGTATTATGATAACCCGCCGAATCGCCAAGCATGACATTATTGTTGCCTTCTTGATTATGAAACCCTGCTGAAGCACCCAGTAGTAAATTCGAGTGGCCAATCGTATTACGATAGCCTGCCATGTAGCCTAGAAACGCATTAGTTCCTCCTGACGAGCTAAAAAAGCCAGCTTGGTAGCCAACATACACATTATTTAATCCCGTTAGACTTAGTTCTCCTGACATAAAGCCAATAAATGTATTGTTTGCTCCTGTTGTACTTGCCGACCCTGCGGCCGAACCCACAAAGACATTATTGCTTCCCGTTATGTTATTACCCCCTGCTCCAGTGCCAACAAAAGTATTTTGTACGCCTATCGTGCTGTTAAAGCCCGCTCGGCTTCCCACAAAGACATTATTGGTCCCCTCTGTGTTACTAAAACCTGCTGCTAAGCCAATAAAGGCATTGTTGTTCCCGGTTAAGTTACCTTGGCCCGCATCAGAGCCCAAAAAGACATTATAACTTCCCGTTGAGTTATAGGAACCTGCATTTTTGCCAAAAAAGGCGTTATTGTAGCCTGTCGAGTTGTTATTACCTGATCTATAACCGACAAAAGCATTATTTCTTCCTGTCGTATTTCGAACTCCCGTACTGGCACCTACAAAGACATTATTAGACCCTGATGTATTATAACTACCTGCATCTGAACCCACAAAGACATTGGTAGTTCCTGTTGAGTTGGCATACCCCGAATTGGTACCTACAAAGGTATTCAACGATCCCTCCGTATTGATAACTCCTGCATAATTACCCATAAAAGTATTATAGGAGCCAGTGGTATTGGAGAAGCCAGCACCATATCCGAAAAATGAATTATATCCACCTGTCATGGAAGAATTGCCAACGATTGGGCCAACCAGGGTATTATATGAGCCTGGGGAAGCAGAGAGGAGTTGTGGCAACATAGTTAGTTTGGGCCAGTAGTGGGCAACTAAATAGCAAGAAGAGCAGATAGAAGATTTTCTTCATGGTACAGAAACGGGTCAATTTGGTTTATGAGATTATCTACTAATGTAGCACAAATCATACCATGCCCAACTAAAAACGCCATCTTAACCAGAGACAATGTTTTTGATTTAAGTTGCCTGTTCCAGCCTTCTTTTAACCGTCTGACTGGGTTGTAATACACATTAGCAAAGGCATATACATTAGCAGGTTGCTGTCACAGCATGAATACAGTCTTTTTCAAATTTGAATTGAATCTATCATTCCCTATGCGGATTCAGGAGATGAGAATACAAAGCCGATGGCTGCCTAGCCGTCGTAAAGGCTATTGAGCCCAATTTAGAACCGATGGTTTGAATCGATGGTCGATTTGTATCCTTTTGAAGGATAACAGTAGAGTATTAACAAGTTAACGCGATTACCAACGAGGTCTATCGGCGAAGCTTTTCGGCCAGTTGGTTCTCGCGTTTAATACTATTCAGGTCTTTTTGCTAAAAGTGTTTTTCTGATCGGTGACGAACGTGCTACTTTGGGCCGAACCCTTGGTCTACTTTTCCAATAGGTCAGATCGAAGCAGGGATTGTCTCTATTGAGGGCCGAACGCCCGGTATTTTGCGATGACCTAAGAAATATACCTTACATTACCCAGCTTTTGGGAGCAACGTAAAGTATCCGAAATACGATAGAGTAGGATGGAATTAAAGCGGCTGATAGCGACTGTTAGCGACTGTTAGTATAGTACTCAATATTAAGTATTTACCGTATAGTTTCGGCATAGGATAGCCTCACTTTTTCGGCATTAAGGCACTCTGTGAAGTATAGTAAATAATACTTACAATTATCTTTTAATACATTTATATATACTAAGTCTGGGAAGTTAGGCAAGAAAAGGCCAAATATGTGTGGTTGTTCGATTGAGCAAAATCCAATAAAAAATCATTGCCGTTATTTGGAGAGGCAATAACAAGCCCAATACCTAATCATTTCTCATCCTCATCTGTATGATCAATTCTAGTTATTATTTGCCACACTACATTCATTGCCAGTTTAGTCGGCTATCCTTCTCTAAACAATTCTTACCTGGTAAGCCAGCTCCCCTTTTTGGACAATCCGAACACAATGGTACGAATGGGCCATTTCGGCTATGGATTCAGTCCGCGTTAACCGCACTCGGCCTTGGCTTCTGTATCGCTTTCCTGAGCCTTTCAGTAGTCCAAGCCCAATCCTTCACTAAACAAACTGGCACCGGCAATACTATTTCGGGGGTACGTATGAGTTTCGTCACCTTTGCCGATATCGATAAGGATGGGGATCTTGATCTGTTCATCACAGGGCTTAACAATAGCGATAACCCTATTTCTGAATTATACACTAACGATGGAACGGGCAAATTCAACTTAAAAGCCGGAACCGGTAATCCCTTTACGGGGGTTAGGAGTGCTGCCACCGCTTTTGCTGATATTGACAAAGATGGAGATCTCGATCTGTTTCTCGCAGGAGCCATGTTGAATGATGCTCCAACTTCGGAGTTATACACCAATGATGGCACCGGCAAATTCGTCAAACAATCTGGCTCTGGATATACCTTTACTGCAGTTAGGTATAGTTCCGTTGCCTTCGCCGATGTCGACAAAGACGATGATCCCGATCTGCTTATATCAGGAAACACTACTTCCTCCGGTAATGATTGTACTACCGAGTTATACACCAACGATGGGACGGGTAAATTCACCAAACAGACTGGAGAGGGATATACCTTCACCGGGATTTATAATAGTTCCGTTGCCTTTGCCGATATCGACAAAGATGGGGATCTCGATTTGCTCATCTCGGGACTGAGAATTTTTAGTCCTTATAGCGCTACTACCGAGCTATATACCAACGATGGAACCGGCAAATTCACTAAACAAACCGGACCCGACTCTCCCTTTACGGGAGCTGGGTATAGTTCCGTCGCCTTTGCTGATATTGACAAGGATAGTGATCTTGATTTGCTCATTACGGGTTATTTTAATTTTAGTACTCCTATTTCTGAATTATACACCAACGATGGAACGGGCAAGTTCACCAAACGAACAGAAGCCGGATACATCTTTACGGGAGTTGGATATGGTTCCGTTGCTTTTGCTGATATTGACAAAGATGGCGCTCCTGATCTGCTCATCACAGGACAGAACAGTGGTGGTATTGCAATTTCAGAGTTATACAACAATGATGGGACCGGCAAATTCGTCAAACGAATCGGAACCGGATATACTTTTACATGGGTGGGTACTGGTTCGGTTGCTTTTGCTGATATTGACAAGGATAGTGATCTCGATTTTCTCCTTACTGGAGCAACCAGTTCTAATACCCGTGTTTCTGAGATTTATACCAATAGCCTTTGCCAATCCCTCAGTATTGCTGCTAGCCCGAGCCTGAGCATTAGCCAAGGACAAACCGCCACCCTGACCGCATCTGAATCACCTAATAACACCTATAGTTGGTCAACCGGCCAAACCACAGCCGCTATTTCAGCCAGCACAGCTGGAACCTATTCGGTGACCGCTATCTCCAGCGTTTGTTCAGCTACCGCTTCGGTCGTACTCACCGTCACGGCACCTCCCAGTCTACAGTTCTTGGCCAGCTCCCTGGTCCTCTGCCAAGGGAGCATGACCAGCCTGACGGTGGTCGCTTCAGGGGGACAACCACCTCTCAGCTACAACTGGCAGGTGCCAAAAGGCGTAACTGTATCCCCCACCAATACAGATATGGTTTCAGCAACGGCGGTTTCAGCCGGTGTTTATACGCTCACGGTGACGGTAGGCCAAGTAGCTCCGAACGTTAACGCGCTGCCAACCAGCACTTCCACCATTAGTATCACGGTGAATGCATCCCCTTCGCTGACCATCACCCCCAGTCCAAGCTTCACAATCCTGACGGGTACCCAGGCCACCTTTACAGCCTCTGGAGCAGATTCCTTCCGGTGGGCAGGCGGGGAAACCACAGCGGCCATTTCGGTCAGTATGGCTGGTACCTACTCACTGACAGGGATCGCCACCAACAGCTGTTCAGCTACGGCTGTGGCTATCTTAACGCTATCGCCAGGACCAGATCTGAGTCCTACCATCGACATGCCCGATGGCAAATTCCCGGCCAATGGCAGCCTCAATTTTGTGGTCAATCTGTATGAGACGGGTCGGATACCAACTACACCTGGCTCAGTGACCATCACCCTTACAGTGCCTGTGGGCTATTCGGTCTCCTTCGATCAGTCGTTGACGAGTATCTACCTCACGGAGAGTCGTAGCCCTTCAGTGAGCAACGGATTCTGGCAGATTAGTAATTTGGTCGGTTCTCAGCAACTCTCACTGGTAATGATGGCTGGTCAGTCCATCCCAGCCGGAGCCTCCTCAGTGGTAGGCTTCACTGCCACCCGTACTACCGCTAATTCGGGCAGTGTCTCCAACATTACGGTGAATGTGGCTGATGATGCGACTAATGGGTATGATGTGAATCGACTCAATAATATCTACGCCCGCATCATAATGGGATTGTAATTCATGAGTCTGGCTAAATAAAAGCCTATACGTATGTAGTTTAACTTGAGTAGCTGGGCTGTATATGTATGGGGTAGTGCTAGAGATAAGGGCAGAAGTCACAAGCGAAAAAAGAATGTTTTTAGGCCTACACTTTCTACACTTCCTAAACGGTTACTTCTGTTTCAAGAGCTGGTTAAGCAACCGTTTTAATTCAGCCTGTTCTTGCTTGACAGTCTGTAGCTCCAGTTGCTGTGCTTGAATCGTCTTATCCTGTTGAATGCTATATAGTGTCAACTCCTCCACTTTTTCAAGCAGGATTGCATTTATCTTGACCAGATCAATACCATCTTTGGCTACCTGTTCGGCTGAGGGAACATTGGGTAAATGCCGATGCTGGTCGATATAAGCGGCCACTGAGGATAGGGAGCGGAGTTGGTAAGTCGGACTAAATACGTTGTCGCTCCACTCGTTGGGAGTATTGATGCGGAGTTGATAACGGGCTTTGACTACATCGCCCTGCTCATTGACGGTTAGAAACTGGTCGGTAACGTGCGTGGTTCGACTCATATTGGTTAGGCTAGATAGGCGTAGGCCGCTCTGGTCGGTTTCATCGGCAACGATCTCCAGCTTGCTTGCTGGCGCTGAGGTGCCAATGCCTACATTGACCTGATGACCCAGAATGAGCGCATTACTAGCGGATACCCGGCTATTAGCTCCTAAAGCTATGGCATTTTGTAAACCATCTTCAGCTTGGCTGTTGTAGCCCATTAATACATTGTCATCGCTGGTAATAATGGCTGTACCTGATTTTGGCCCAATGATGATGTTGTTGCTGCCAGTTGTATTTTTTGAGCCTGCCATAAAGCCCAGGAAAGTATTTTGATAACCGGTCGTGTTCAGTTCGCCTGCCCTACCGCCGATAAAAGTGTTGTTATAAGAGTTCGTATTACCAGCCCCAGCATAAAAGCCTATGAATGTGTTAGAATACCCAAAGTTATTTGCATAACCAGCACCAGTACCCACAAACGTGTTGGAATTGCCGCCTACGTTTGAACGGCCAGCGTAACACCCTAGAAATACATTGCTGTCAGCTGTTAAATTGTCAAAACCGGCATAGGCCCCTAAAAATGTATTGTAATGTCCTTCCGTATTATGTTCTCCTGCGCTAGTTCCCAGAAAACTATTTAATTCCCCCCATTGATTGTCG
Source organism: Spirosoma gilvum (assembly GCF_054776815.1). Taxonomy (NCBI): domain Bacteria; kingdom Pseudomonadati; phylum Bacteroidota; class Cytophagia; order Cytophagales; family Cytophagaceae; genus Spirosoma; species Spirosoma gilvum. The sequence goes on from NZ_BAAHBH010000005.1 coordinate 189,252, forward strand.
CGACCGGTTCGATAACCCAGAAAAAGATTAAATCGACCTATGGTATTACTCAGGCCTGCATTGTGGCCAATGAATGTGTTGAACGTACCAATTGTGTTGGAATAGCCTGCTTTAGAGCCCACAAATACATCATCTGACATCCTATAACTAAAGCCTGCTGAATCACCAATGATGACATTATTACTGCCATCAGTATTTTTACTGCCTGCTCTAAAGCCCAGTAATGTGTTTAGCGATCCCGTTCTATTATTTTCTCCTGATAAATAACCAACAAATACGTTTGAGCTTCCCGCTTCATTATTGGTTCCAGCGGCATTGCCAACGAACGTATTGTAAAGCCCTGGTGTGGTGGCGTTAGGCGTATTGGCTATATAGTTAGTTTGAGCCAACAAACGATGACTCGCAAGCAGCAACGGTAGATAGAACAATGCTTTCATTGACAAAGAAAAGATTAACAAATGTGAATGTTAGATGCTTGTTAAAAGTAATCGGTTTTCACTTTCTATCTGATTTTCGAGCGATTAAATCAACCAGCAACTACAGTATCTCTAAGGCCTAATCTAAATTCTTTGTCCAGGGCTGGGCTCTACAAACAAGAAACGCCAGCCCTTTCCAGAGCCATCGTTTTAGATTCATATACTGTATTACAGCCTTAATTCTACCGTCTGACATGGTTGTAATGCTCAGCCGAAAAGGCAATCTGTCGGATGGAGATTTTAACAAAAGCCTAGAATAATGAGCCGGCAAAACCGGCAAAAGCTATTATGCCGGTTTTGCCGGTATGCTTCTTAGCGTTTTTTGATTTAGAAAAAAGTTTGCATCAGCCAGTAAATTGAGTAAAACGCTAATCAATCTATCTCATGAATTACATTATTGAAGGTAACCTTCTAGATCATCTCTTGACTACACTAAGTGAAGCAACCAAGCAACTTCAAAAAGCGGAAGAGCGGGAAAAGCAATTACGGATTGAGGCAGACCGGGGGAAGTTGTTAACCGAACAACAAACGCAGGAGTATCTGCAACGGGACGCTGAAACACTTCGATACTATCGCACGCTGGGACTTGATTCTATTAAGATCGGCAAAGATCGTTGGTATATAAAAGGCATTATTGATGACTGGCTAGATTCGGGTAAGGTTAATCGACGAATGAAGAAATAGTTTTATTAGGTATTCAAAGCCAAAGAACCCCGACGTTTGGCCAGGGTCTTTGACTGAAAGGAAACCAATCCATTAAATAGGGGCATCCGGGATAGAATTGCCAATGCGTCGAAGGTCAGTGGCAATGGAGCCAGTTATCAGACCGATATACAGATTACAGTACTTGATCTGCTCCATCAGTAACACAAATTCACCCCGACTAAATGACTCTTTCACCTCAGCAAGGGTGAAGTCAATCTCACTCGGCCATTTATCCCTTAACCGCTCAAGCCCTTCGTAAAGATTGTAAAGCATCCAGTACGACCTCGGCTCCCGAGATGCATCCAGGAATATCTTTCCGCTCGGCATTGGTGCTCAGTTCGAGGGTCAGTGACCAGAAACCCGATTTAGAATAATCGGGATTAGTTTCCTTATTCATAGCTCACTCCTCCTTTTTCTGGCTCACCAGCCAGCTTTTCCAACTCTTCTAACCGCTCCCAGCGTTCAGCTAACTTAGTTAGAAACGTTGTGATGCGGAGCGTATTAAAGGCGATGTGGTTGCAAAACTTCGGGTTCAACCGGCGCGGCATGTGCTTGATCCAGTTGAAAAACAGCTCGTTGATCACGGCGATATTTTCTCCTGATGAGGCTTCGCTGACAAACTCATCAATCAGTTCGTCAAGCTGCTGACGAGCGCCTGAAGCGGTAGTATGATAGTCAATCAGGATGCGGTCTTCCTGAGTCAGTTGTTTTGGGGTTGATTCGGTGTTCATCGGATAGCAATTTTAAATTCGTCTATATACTCCTGAAGTAACTCTTCTTGCCGCTCAGCAAAATGCTGGGTATGATCTGGTCTCTCCAACTGTTGCGCTTTCCGGTAGTTTTGCTCCGCTAACTCAATGAGCTGGTTCAACAGCATCGTCTGTAGTTGTTCTACCTGCTCGATTTCTTCCCAAACGCCTGCTGCGTCGTCATAGCCATGCCCAGTTTCCCGAGCCATAGCGTGTTGATTCAGCAAGTATCTGAGTTGTTTTTGCCGGTACTCTCGTAAGGCCGTATAAACGATTTTAGCCTCAGGTGTCACCGATCCGCCTAGCGAATTGACGCTAATGGGTAACGAGAACTCAAGATCGCTTCGGGGAGATTGTTGATTTGTCGGCTCGTTTTGTGCCGATTGTTGGGAGGGATTTGCATGGCATCCCTTACCCACGTAGCTTTGCTCCGTGTTCATTTTATTCTCAAAGGTTTAAAGTGAATACTTGCCCCTTCGCTAGTTCCGCCAAGAATTGAAGCGTAGGGGTTTTTGTTTGGTAATCAACGTTATAACTACTTTACCAGGCAACCCTTTTTAGGTACTTTGCAGTGTTTGGACTCTCCCGTTGACAAAGCAATACTACAAAACTTGAATAATTAGTCAAGTTTTGCTTTAAAAAAATAGGCTTACTCAAAAGTAATCTTCAGCCGTTTACCTAATGCTTTGGCCACATTTTCTAAGGTTAAGATGGTGGGATGTTTACTGCCTCCTTCTAGTTTATTAACTGCTGATTCACCAATACCCATTTTTAACCCAAGTTCTTTCTGAGTTAGCCCTTCTGCTTTTCTAGCATCTCGGATTAAATCGCTTACTTCTTTAGCAACTGTTGACATTGAGTGATTTAGATTAGTATAAATTTATTCTTTTGGACTCAACTTTCCTAATTAGTCACGCTAAAATCTTGCCGTTCACTCAAAGGCATATATATAAATCCCTCCCTTTATATCGCTCACCTGCTTGCTTCAAAGTGGTAAAAGTTCAGGACGCTTCTATCATGTAGTATAGTTAAGTCGATTACGAATTGAGCGAATAGACGTGTAACAGGGGAAAACCATAGTTTTACCCTATCCCATAGTTGAATGAGTGATAAAAAATAGAGCCGACTTGTCACAAAACAACCCTTAGCCGGTCTTAGCTTAAAACGCTAACGCCAATGGATACTCCATTTTTGACTCCTATTGAAAAGCCTAAAAGCTTACTCTGGAAACTGCTCTACTTTTTTACCCGGAAACGGTTCGGTAAAGTCATTACACCCCTGAAAGTAATGGCCGTCCGATTACCCGTTGCTTTCGGCTCGTTTTCCGGCAAAATTGCTGCCAGTTCATCAACTTCGTCATTGGCCTGTGCCGCGTTAATCAAGTTAAGATAAGCTTCTAACGAGCGATCGTATTTACCGGTTAAGCGGAAAATAGTGCCAACTCGATTCAGAATGCGGGCTTCGCCACGCTGATTACTGGTTTGCTGGGTCAGTTTCAGTCCTTGCTGTGCATACTACATAGCTATCAGAGGTTTTGAGTACATCAGCGACCGGCTCAATTGATCGAGTACTTGAACACGTGTGGTATCGGCAAGAGGTTGCTTCAGACGACGTTGCAGGCTGTCGGACAAGTCCTGCTGAGCCAGCGTCTGGTAAAAGCATAGACATAAACTAGTAAGAGAGAAGCCGTTTCATTCAATGGCATCAGATAAGACAGGTATGCACAAATATAGGGTCAGTCTAATTAATTTTGTACTAAAAATAAAATCAGCTATACTTAGCCAATTTCTCTTACTACTACCTAATCATGAAAGCCTTTACTCTATCTATTCTGTTGCTTAGTTGCACACTGACCCTAGCCCAGCCCAAGCCTAAATTACAGGTACAAACTCCTCAACTGCACGTCATTTTTGCTATGGAGCCCAAAGGTGTTGAGTATGCACGGCTCAACACCGAAAATGATGCGGTAATGACCCATTTCGTAGAAACTATAGAACAAGGGCTGGGATACTCCAAGCAAATCCATCGACTGGACGAGGACCATTTCACGGCTAGAGCGCTACAGGATACCATTAAAGCTCTGAAAACTACACCTAACGATATTATTATTATTTATTACTCAGGCTATGGAATAGCTCCTTCTGATACCACCGAAAAGTTTGCCAACTGGCGGCTGGATAAAGAGAAAGAGCTGTTCAGTTTGGCCAACCTACTACCGACCACCAAAAAGGAAACGGGGGTGCCTGTAAGTGAAGTAGAAAATTGGTTAAGGGCCAAAAACGTACATCTCGGTCTGTTGATTGCTGACTGTAGCAACGAGCCGATAGAGCATATGGGAACGGGAGCTTCTCTGGAAGGAACCGTTGATCTCACTCCTCAGATTATGAATAAGTTATTTAATGAAACTAAAGGCATTGTCCGATTAGGCAGTTCGGCTTCATCATTACCGAGCTATTTCAAAAAAAATGATTCGGGTACTCTTTTTACGCGGTGCTTGGACTATGGCCTAACATATTTATTAGACTGTACTGACCCTTCTCGCCTGCCTAACCTCTCCTTTGAAGACCTTCTACTTTGGACGAACGCGACAATGAATGGTCAGCAGCTTGCAAATAGTAATTACAATCAACGAGCCGTTTTAGAGGTGAGAACCTGGGAGGGCAACTTGATTCGTCCGAAACGGACACCTGTCGATAGTATAGCTATTTATGCTCGCTGGCAGGGGTTTGTTGCCAGTGACTGGGCATATGAGCGGCTAGCTCAGAAGAAGCTGGATAAATCGCTGAATTATCTACCTAAGAAAATAGATTTGTCAATGTTTGCGCCACCGGTGATTAGCCAGGGCGATAAAGGCAATTGTGTAGCCATTTCAATCGGGTATTATATGCGCTCCATTATGCAGGCTATACAATTGAATCTTACTAAAAAAGAAGATAAAATAAAACATAGTGCCTCGCCATTTGCTCTATACAGTTCGCTAAAAAGCCCTGCCGACGAAAATTGCACATTTGGTATTAATCCAGAGCAAGCCCTCGAATACCTTAAAACAACGGGTATTCCGGGGTTTTCATCATATCCAGATCCTAATTTTTGCCAAATCGGTCAGTTTAAAGGCCCTCCATCCTCACGAATTTACGATTACGTAAAATTATTCAGCATTACTGACTCAAAGGAAAATAAAGTGCTGGCTGTAAAACAAACGCTGGCCGATAAGTCGCCTGTTGTGGTAGGCGTGATGATCAATAGTTCGTTACAGAATTTAGCGTTCACCCAGACCTTGGTACCCCGGATAAAATCCTCTCTCTATGAGTTAAAAGCCTTTGTAACCAAAGTCGAGACTGACAAAAGTCGCTCAGGCATGAATTTATCCTTTGATCCTTATAAGGCGAAGGCGCTCTCTTTTGGGCATGCTTTATGCGTGGTTGGTTATGATGATAATGCGCTTGGTATAGGAAAAGGAGCCTTCAAATTAATTAACAGTTGGGGAAGTGGCTGGGGCAACGATGGGTACTTCTGGATGTCGTATGACGTATTCGGCAAGTTTGCCAAATACGGTTATCAGGCTTATGTGAATGAATCGGGTTCCGCCATTAGAGCCGATATTGATCTGACCATGCTGAAAGGAAGCCTCGGCAAACAGCCTCTGTTTACGCTTGTACCCAGTGATACTTCATGGGCGAGCTACGTCCTGACTCAAGATCAGCAAACAGGTACTCCGTTCAGGTTCAAAATTGACACAAAGAAGAAAACTTATGTATATCTAATTACAGGGAGTTCAACTGACAGTACGGCAAGGCTACAGTCACTGCGGGTAGGGATAGATGATTGTATAGACCCCAACAGCCGAGACTACAATTTAAGTAAAACACCATTAAAAATAGCGGGCCGTCGAGGTACAGAATACATGCTTTTTCTGTTCTCAGACGAGGAAATAGCTAATATTAAAGAGCGTGTAGAAATGATGAATGTTGGTTATTATGAAAGCCCATTTCCTGATCGGGTAAGACATGCCTTATCGGGCAGCTTAATTTCCAATAGGCAAATTCAATACAAACCGAAGAAAATGGGCTTTTTTTTACCACAAACTAGCCAATATGTGCGTAGGGGTAACATAGCACCCCTGCTGGTGACTATAAATCATGTTCCCTAACTATGACTTTTTCTTGCGCAGGATAAAGTAATAGACCACTGCCACCACAACCAAAACAGCAATGATAGTATAGATGGTTTCAAGGGGGACTGTATCGTTTTTTGGAGGTTGTGCTCGAGCCAACACAGATAGTAAACAAAGCGATGCGGTGGTAAGTAGTTTTTTCATGAATGAAAGGTGAAATAAAGTTGATTGGCTCGAAAGATACAATAATATGACAATAGTGCCGTTACTATTAACTTTTTAAAGCAAATTAATTTCATTAACCTCAGAATGTTACCTATTCATCATGATTGTTTAGGGGTCATAACCAAAGAGCTGGTTAGAGGAATTGGTCAGAGAAAAATGTTCTTAAAAGACGTTTTTGGGAAGCGATTGATTGAAGCTTAAATGATATAAATCCTTAGAAATTCGTTAAAAATGGTAGCCGACCCAGCTTTACGGATCATATTGTTAACCGTCAGTTTCTAACGTATTTAATCCGCTCAAATGAGTCCCTTAAAAAGGCTGCGATCAGAGTAAATTGGCAGAAAGTAATTGAATTATAATATTGACACTACTCCAAGATAGGTCGTTAGGAGGAATAGCTCTCACTTTTGTTTTAAACTGGAGTGAGAGCTACTAACGCTTATCTCACAAATTGCTCTTTTACAGTATACTCATAACGATTATCTGCACGGTATGAACCAGATAAAGAAAGAAGGTTATTGGTCTTGAATGGAGCCATCCGCTGCCTTTTTGACGTGTTCGCTGCTAATCACAATCACCCGGCCATCACTATCGGCTTTCACCTTTAACTTCCCTCTGGGCGTCCAGCCGATTACAGTGGCTCGGTAGGGCTTGCGGGCATAGCCTCACACGTAAGGAGTGACTAATACACGGTCGCCGGGAGCAATGACAGAGTTCATACCCTGTCAACACCTTAATCCAGAAAACAGTTGACCCGGCAACCAGCCAGTGAGAAGCGATTACGGCAATACCCGGATGCTCTCAGCTACATTCCGTTTTAACTGTTCTAAAGCCATATCATTACCGCTTAGATAGTCCCGCAGATCCTGCTGGGCCTGTACGCCGACAAGTTGCCAGGCAGGGGCATACACGGAAGCATTATCCGTATTATCGATTAAATACTCCAATTCGGCGCGCACTGACCAATACACCCGGTTAATCTGAACCGCACTGGCTGTAGCGGGTAGCTCAATCAGGTAATGGGCTACATCAATGAATCCCGTACTCGTCAGGTCTGAATAGTCCATTGGCCAACTTAATAAATAGGCTTTTAAAACATGCTTATTGGAGCTGAAAAGTTAAAACTGAGGCCGGTAAAAAGCGAAAGAAGCCTAGCATAGACCAGGCTTCTTTCTTTTCAGTTTTCTTAACGTTGAGTATGTAATCTATAAAGATGCTGCCTTTATCGCTGGCAGCTAGCAAAGTTCATAGCGTTGATCATCTATCAACCTAAACTGTGCCAGTGTCCCCGCAGCAATCATAAATAACTGATAATTAGCAGTCTGCATTATTTTATTCAGTTCGCATCCTGCATTATTCATGCGGAAGAGTGGACCGACTTCCCCATAGTTGTGGAAGGTTGGAGTCTATCAGCACGGTTAGATAAATCCTTCGTCAATGTATTTCCCTAGTTCACTTTTGAAGAAATAGAGCTTACCATTGCGTTTTCGGTGAGGTATATGCTCAATGTTTTGATAAAGTGAACTAATGGAAAGGTTAAGATAGCTAGATGCCTGCTGTGAATTTATTGGATCATCAGGAACAATACCCAAAGTGCCATTCTGAATGATTTTAGACAAAGCCAGTACTTCAGCGTGAAGTCGTTAAATTTGAGCACTTAGCTCGTCAAAGGGGTTACATATCAGACAAAGTAGTTAACGCTTCGCTACTACATTTATCAAGCCTATCTACTGACCCCTTCATTCGTTCACATCTGTTTCATCTATCACTGGCTCATCAAAAACCACCCTGTCAAAAAACACGCGGCAATCCTTTACTTCTCAAACCCAAACCGTTTTCAAAAATATGGGGAGGCTAGCCCAAAAACATCCCTTCACGGTAAGGGGGATGGTGCGGTAATTCGACACGCAGCCAACATTCATTTTTCAGTTCCAGCCCACTTCTTAGCTCATAGGGGGGTAAGTCAAAACGTTACGACCTCCGCAAAAAAAGCATACCCCTATTTTTTAATCCCCTAAAATTGACCCTACCCTTCGCAGCCGTACAGCCATCATAAATACCTGTAAATCACAATTACCAGCCAGAATGGTAATTGCCCAAAGTGATTAGTCCAGTACCTATTCAATGCTGCACGGTAAGCGAAGTGGGAAAACTCCTTATCGCTCATTATCAACCTGTTAGTTCAACAGAGGTGTTAGTACACTACACTCATATTGTACTACATTCCGTATAAGTATCTGTCTTTCAATTACATAAGAATATTGACCTTGTATCAGGTATGGCATTGTTACAGACCATTAACCAGTGGTGTGTAAGCATTTGAGTAGCCAAAGGGTGAATAGGTAAACTGCTTTTAGAACCTGACAAATCTTTTTTTAATGACCAAATGCTTTTAGCTGTATAGCTGGTCACTGGTTGCCAATAGGTTAAAGGGGAAGTGAAGGGAATAGCGGGTAAACTGATGAGAATGAGTAGGGATAGCACTGTAATAGACAAATACTATATTAATTGTATATTTTATAGATTTTATCTATATTTAGTTAATACTCAATAGCTGGGGCGCTTGGGCGTTTCTGAGGAGTCAGTAGCCGCAATGCTTGGTCATAGCAGCACAAAGCATGTGAGGTACTACTGTCCTTACCCCGTTCGGTGAGCCAGTTTTGACTGGAATTTAAGCCGCTTGTGAACCTATACCAACAGAAGCTGGCAATATTATATTAACCCTCAAGTCTACAAAACCATATTTTTTTTAGTGTCTTATTGACAATTGAAAAATAAGTGTCATTTTTACACCTAAAAAATAACAAGTGTCAATTTTACACGAATCGTTCCTGCTAACCACTTGTCAGCCTCCTGGTAGATTCTAGTAAGAAGGCAGCGGTGCCATGGTAGACGTTATACTCATCCTTACTGTTTAGTTATCTAGATGCCGGCTTTTTTACAATGCTTCAAGCAGCCTATCAGGATGCCTTCAACGATGGCATGAACAACTAGACGTCAACCAATACACGACCGCAGACCATCAACCCGCTTGAACAGTCAACTAACCGATAAACACTACATTCTCTATTATCTATGAAATTTTTTATCGATACCGCCAACCTGAGTGAGATTCGGGAAGCTGCCGAATTAGGCGTACTGGATGGTGTAACGACGAATCCATCGCTCATGGCCAAAGAAGGCATAGCGGGCCAGGATCGGATTCTAAACCATTACGTCGAAATCTGTAACCTCGTCGATGGACCGATTTCCGCTGAAGTGATCGCTACGGATTACGACAACATTCTTCGGGAAGGGGAAGCGCTGGCTGACCTGCATCCCAATATTATCGTGAAAGTGCCTATGACTAAAGACGGGATCAAGGCTATTAAATACTTCACGCAAAAAGGAATTCGGACCAATTGTACGCTGGTCTTTTCAGCGGGGCAGGCACTGCTGGCTGCTAAAGCCGGGGCAACGTATGTGTCGCCGTTTGTAGGTCGGCTGGACGACATCTCAACGGATGGCATGGCGTTGATTGCCCAGATCCGGACCATCTACAACAATTACGGCTACGAAACCCAGATTCTGGCGGCTTCTGTCCGGCATCCAATGCACATTATCCAGTGTGCCGAAATTGGTGCCGATGTTATGACTGGCCCGCTGAGCGCGATTACTGCCTTGTTGAAACACCCACTGACCGACATCGGGCTGGAAAAATTCTTAAGCGATTATAAAAAAGTAAATGCATGACTACGACTGAATTAAGTAAAGTAGCCTCACAGGTACGCCGGGATATTGTCAGGATGGTACATGGCGTGGCCTCTGGTCACCCAGGGGGATCATTAGGCTGTACAGATTTATTGGTGAGCTTGTATTTCCAGGCAATGGAGTTGAAAACCGCCGATCAGAATGCGGTAGTTTTCGATATGAGCGGCTCGAGTGAAGACATGTTCTTTCTCTCGAATGGGCATATCTCTCCGGTTTTATATTCTGTACTGGCACGCCGGGGGTATTTCCCGGTTTCTGAGCTCGCTACTTTCCGTAAACTAAACTCCCGCTTGCAGGGCCACCCCGCCACCGCCGAGCACTTACCGGGTATTCGTGTTGCATCAGGCTCGCTGGGCCAGGGCCTTTCGGTTGCGGCTGGCGCAGCCTATGGCAAAAAGGTCCGGAAAGATCCGCATCTGGTGTACTGCCTCATGGGCGATGGCGAACAGCAGGAGGGTCAGATCTGGGAAGCCGCTGCGTTTATCCCCCACCGCAACCTGGATAACCTGATAGCGATCATCGATTTCAACGGCCAGCAGATCGACGGACCTACAAACGTGGTGCTGAACAACCGTGACCTGGGAAGCAAATACGAAGCCTTCGGCTGGACCGTGCTGCATATGGATGGAAACGACCTTACCGACGTTGTTGCTACGTTACAAAAAGCCAAACAGGCGAGTGGCAAAGGGTCCCCGGTTTGCATCATTATGAAAACTGAAATGGGTCAGGGTGTCGACTTTATGATGCACACCCACAAATGGCACGGCACGGCTCCCAACAACGAGCAACTTACGGCAGCACTGGCCCAATTAGACGAAACCCTCGGCGATTACTAACTCTCCAATGCAGGATGAAAACCTACACGTTTACTGAAAAGAAAGATACCCGTTCGGGCTTTGGTGCAGGGATGGCCGAGCTTGGCCGACAAAACCCGAATGTAGTGGCCTTATGTGCCGACTTGGTGGCTTCGCTCAAACTCGATGCATTCATCAGCGAAAACCCCGACCGATTTATTCAGTGTGGTATTGCCGAAGCGAATATGATTGGTGTTGCCGCAGGTCTATCCCTGAACGGGCTGATCCCATTTGCAACGACTTTCGCCAATTTCGGATCGAGCCGGGTATATGACCAGATCCGGCAGGTGGTGGCCTACTCGAATAAAAATGTTAAAATCTGTGTATCGCACGCAGGACTAACACTGGGCGAAGACGGCGCTACTCACCAGGTCCTTGAAGATATTGGTATGATGAAATCGTTACCGGGTATGACCGTCATTAATCCCTGCGATTTCAACCAGACTAAAGCGGCCACCCTGGCCATTGCCGATTGGGATGGCCCGGTCTATCTGCGATTTGGGCGTCCGGTTGTTCCCAATTTCACCCCGGCCGATCAGCCGTTCGAGATTGGCAAAGCCATTATGCTGAACGAGGGCGCCGACGTATCGATCTTCGCTACGGGCCATTTAGTCTGGCAGGCGCTGGAAGCGGGCAAACTGCTGGCCGAACAAGGTATCGATGCAGAAATCATTAATATTCATACGATTAAGCCGCTAGATAAGGAAGCCATTCTGGCGTCGGTTCGTAAAACAGGTTGTGCCGTAACGGCCGAAGAACATCAGATGAACGGTGGTCTGGGCGACAGTGTAGCACAGGTTCTCTCTCTAAATCATCCGGCTCCGCTCGAAATGGTTGCTGTCAATGATTCCTTTGGCGAAAGCGGCACCCCTGATCAACTGATGGAAAAATATGGTTTAACCGCAGCTTCGATTGTCGCGAAAGCCCTTGCGGTCATTCAACGCAGAAGCCGTTAAGCTACTGGCATCGTTATCCATGATAACGCAGGCTATTCACTGAGAAATAGAAATTCTTGATTTATCATAGGTTAGTAGTTAGAAACGGGATAAGATGCTGTCTTATCCCGTTCTTCACATAAATCAATAAACAGGAAAAATCAAGGCAATAGATTGCATTATTTGACTTTTAAATTGTGCTATTGTAACCCCGATTACCTATCTTTGACTAGTACACTTATTTATTTCTTTGGAACAGAGCCTACCGTTAGATCATGTACTTTGGGATGCAATCCGAGAGGGTGACAAAGCGTCATTAGGCGAATTGTATGAACGGTATTATCGGGTATTATACCGTTATGGTTCAAGACTGATCACGGATTCTGACCTGGTGGAGGATGCGATCCAGGATGTGTTTATCAACCTCTGGAACAACCGGCACAAATTGGCGATTGTGAGCAATGTCAAGGCATACTTGTTTACCATACTCCGCCGAGGAATTAATCAGAAAACCAGGAAAGACGAGCTAATTTCAGACATAACTCAATCGCCCGATCTGGCGTACCTAGAAGGAAAAGGAAGTTATGAAGAGGAAGAATATGAAAAGTGGCTTATTGAAAAATTAGCGATTGTTCTTAAAAGCCTACCTCAGCGGCAGATGGATGTAATCCTGTTGCGCTATTACGAAAATTTCCAGACGTCTGAAATTGCCGCGATCATGGGCATTACCGAAAAATCGGTTCGCAACACACTCTACAAGGCACTTCTACAGTTAAGAGCACACATTCAGCCGCTCGATTTTATACTCTTCATTTTCCTGTTACTCCAGACGCTTGGCTACTAATTATGAGTCTATAACCATTCATGCTTAGCCGAAGATCATGCCCATACAACTGAGGATCGCTTCAGTTGAAAACGATCCTCAGTTAGCAATAGATGAGTTGGGCCCGTTAAATCGCCCGAAAATCAGGTATGGGCAGCAATTGGCCGCCTTTCAAAGCAGACTCGTGGGCCAAAATACCAACGCTCGTCCAGTTTGCCGATTGAACGGCATTCGGAAATGGGTCACGGTCTTCGACAATTGCAGACACAAACTCATGGACCATATGCGGGTGAGAACCTCCATGTCCACTACCTTGTGTGAAGGACAAATGATTGCTTTCGTCGCTATCATAAACGCCCCTGGTTGTAAATCCGGCAATTTCTTTAGGTAGGTAGTGGGCATAATCTGGCACAACGACCTCCGCCGGAATCTCAGGCTCTGGTTTTTTAGCCGTATGAATCACCGGGTGTTGTTCTTCCATCAAGGGCCATTCAAATGATTTTTTGCTCCCGTACACCTCAAAGCTTTCCCTATACTGCCGGGCCACATCGAACAGCGATCGGTACACATAGGCGGCTAAATCACTGTTTTTGAATTTAATATGTGCCGACTCGACGGCAAATGGTGAGTTGTGTATGTTGGCCAATTCCTTCCGAATCGTTCCTGATCCAAAACAGGATACGTATTCAGCCTCCAGTTTTAGCAGACCGGCCACGGGACCAACACAGTGGGTGGCATAATGCATAGGAGGCAGTCCTGGCCAGTAGTCGGGCCAACCGTCCATATCCTGCTGGTGACTGGCTTTCAGAAACTGAACCTTACCCAATTCTCCTTTCTCGTATAATTCCTTAACAAACAGAAACTCGCGGCTGTACACTACAGTTTCCATCATCATGTATTTCTTACCCGTCTCTTTAACTGCCTGCACAATCTTCGTGCAGTCGTCAACGCTTGTGGCCATCGGCACAGTACAGGCAACGTGCTTGCCCGCCCGAAGGGCTTTCAGGCTCTGTTCGGCATGATTCGGAATGGGTGAATTGATATGAACGGCATCGACGGCTGGATCTGCCAACAGCTCATCATAGTTATTATAGCGCTTTTCAATACTAAACGCATCGCCGATCCTGTTCAGATTGTCGACGTTACGCTGACAGATGGCGTACATCGTTGCATTCGGATGGCGCTGATAAATGGGGATAAATTCGGCCCCAAAACCGAGACCTACAATAGCAATAGTCAATTTTCTGGACATAATGAGTTCATGCCTGGTTAACGCAGGCGCTTAAAAACATGAAGGCTACTTGAAATTTGAACGAAGGGTTAATAGTCAGTTGCAGCAACGACTTTGGCTGCTATCCTTGCTTTTCGGTTCCGCATGACAAACCAGAGAATGGTGAAAGCTAGAATCAGAATAATGGGAAAGGTGGTCATTTTGGCGAGCGTGGCTTGACCGGCAGCTAATTCAAGATTTTCTCCACGGAAGTCCACCGAGGCTAATTCGGCCTTTGCACCATCGATCCAACGGCCAATAATGGGCTGAAAAATAGCTGTCGAAAGCATCCCTACTCCCCCTACAATCGACATACCCAAAGCACCACTTAAGGGGATGTAGTCGGCCACAAAGCCAATTATGGTCGGCCAGAAGTAGCAGACGCCGATGGCAAAAAAGATGGCGGCAACGTAAGCAGCCGCACCCGTTTGGGTACTGAACAGGAAAATACCGATCAGCGCGAAAATAGAGGAGCCTAACAGAATACTGGTCTGATCCAGTTTATGAACGACCGGACCGGCAAAAAACCGCCCTATGGCCATCAGGCCGGTTACTAGCGCCAGAATAAGCATCGGACTCGCTCCACTCTTACTCATAATCAGACCCACCCATTGCTGCGGCCCAAATTCAGTGATGGCCGTTAAGGCCATGCAGCAGAATATAGCGATGTATAATGGGGTGAACAGCGCCCGTGTATTTTGGGCGAGTGAGCCTGCCCCTTCCACTTTCGGCTGGGGAAAGGCCTGCCCAAAGAATAGAATCACGTATGAAACGGTAGGTAACATAATCACCCAAATCTGGGCCTGCCAGGATAGGCCTGCGTCAGTCATGAATTTAGAAATCAAGCTGCCGATGACAATGCCTCCCGGAAACCACATATGGAAACGGTTCAGCATCTTATTCATCAGTGAACCCGAATACATATCGGCAATCATCGGGTTGCAGGCGGCTTCGGTACAGCCATTACCAAAACCGATAAAAAACGTAGAAATCAGTAAGCCTGTATACCCCTGAGCGTAGATGGTCAACAGAATGCCGATGGTATGGGCCACAAACGCGACGCGCATAATCTGTTTGGGCCCAATCGTATGATAAATCAAGCCCCCGATGATCATTGAGATGGGAAATCCGAAAAAGAACATGGAGTTAATAAACCCCAATTGCTCGGCAGTTAAGCCAAATGCTTTGCCTAACTGTGGCAGTATACCCGCTCGAATACTAAAGGAAAAGGCCGTTGTAATCAACGCCAGACAACTGGCCTGAAACAAACGGGACCGATTGATCGTAGTTAAATCCATAATCAAAATTTGTGGTGATTAATCGTTAAAGATTTCTGAAGAGTTAATAGGGCAAAAGCACTCCCGTTGACCACCAGACATAGCGGCTCAGCCATTGCTAAAGCAATTCGTTATGAACAGAGATCAGTGCTAGTGAACGGTCATTTATTTGGAGCGGTACAGTTCCTGATAGGCTTTGGCAGCAGCTCGAATTTGATCCTGATTGATCGGGCCGGTATAAATCTGGATTTGGTAGCGAATGATCTCGGTTTCTCCTTTGGGAATGGTCCAGTCGCCAGTAATCTGGCGAGAAGGCCCCACCCCGAATTCACCGTCGACGCGCCAGGGCGTTGGATACGCTTTGTTTTGAGGATTATCAAATACCGTAAAATGCGCCCAGTCCGAGCGGCCTTTTCGTTGCACACCCACGTCCAGCCATTCACTTCGTTGGGCTTCGGCCTGCTTGTTCGTTTGACCAGACGCATTAATCGCTTCGCCAGCCAGGTCTTTGGTCCAGGGCATCCGCACAAACAAGCCACCTACATAAAATTTACCCATTGTCACCTCTGTCTGGGCCTGCCCTTTCCAGCCGAAATCCAGAATATATCGTCCATCAACTTCCTGAAAGGTCCAGTTCTGGGTTTCTACTAAAACGGTACGGCCGGTTGAGTCGAGGAGGTTATAGACCGTTTGCCAGGCCACCTGATTACCCTTCTGTTGAGTAATACGAGCAGAAACGCGCTTCCAGTAGTCGCCCTTCCACTTCATAAAATAGTCTCGCTCGTTGACCCGCTTTAATCCCCAGAACAGCCCTGTCTGGTGCAAATGATGCCCCGGACGAAATTCCGTAACCGGCCCTTCTCCGTCGGGAGCCATGATGGGGTGGATGTAGGGACGCTCAGCCGCTTTGGCTACCTGTGTCAATATCAGTTGCTTGGCGTTGCCTTTGTAAATGGAAAATGACGTATCTGATCCGACAATGATTTCAAACGTATTTCCGTTCGGTTTTTGGCCAAAGCCTGGCACAATACCCCATACAACCAGCACAAAAATGGCGAGCGCTCTACCTGTCTGCATCAGCGTAATTCTTTGATTTTAATACTCCGGTACGAAACCGATAATCCGTTGTTCTCCAGCATGATAAACCCCTTTTCATGTGACTTACCTTTATACTCCGCCATTTTGAACCCATTGATCCAATGTTCGACACGGTTGTCAGGATAAACGCGGATCATGGCGTTGCTCCACTGGCCGATCCGCCGTTTCGAGAAAATCGTCTGCTTCGACTCGGCCAACCCCTTCACCGAACCCAGTGCGGTGAGATCGGTTCCCCTCGGCACATTGCCGGGCAGCATATCGTCCTGGATTTGAAATTCAAGCCCTTCCGTCGATTCCTCCGCTTTAGCCAACCCGTATTTTACGCCACTATCGGCCCCTTCGGCCAGTCTGAAGTCAAATTTCAACTCAAAAGCAGCATACGGATTTTTCAAAAACACACTTTTCTTTTCCTTCCGCTTCGATTCTTTGATAGTCAACGTACCCTGTTCAATCACCCAATCCGATTCAGGAAATACTGAATTAGCAGCTCCCGCCAGTCCCTGTGCCGTTTTTCCGTCAAAAAGTGAGCTGTACCCCGCTCTTTTTTCCGCTTCTGAAAGGTCATTAGCGATCAGATTCACGATGAATATTTCGTCGGGCGGTGAGGGTTTAATGTTCTGGGTTTTAATTCGGATGTTTTTAAAGCGGATCTGGTGATTGCCTGGAGGGATCGGGTCGTTGGGGTTATTGCTGTGTAGCTGCAAACCAATCATTCCTTTGAGCGTCTCATCATCAATCAGATGCGAAACCGGCACGCCGTTTACCCATGTGCGGTTACTGGTCCCGAAGCATTCAATGCGGTAGTGGTTCCATGTGTTGTTTTTAAAGGCTTTTTTGGAAGGCAGATTCAACTCGGTCGTATATAACCAGCCACGGCGTGCTTCGTCGTAAATACTACCACTCCACCGCTGCGGCTTCGGGTCGACCTCCATTTGGTACCCATGTAACCGGTAATTTAGGTAATCGAGATTACTTAAACTCCGAAACTGAATACCGGAGTTATTCATCGTCGTATCGATCGACACGTCCAGTTCCAGAATAAAGTCTCCGTACTCTTTTTCTGTACAGAGAAATCCGTTAGGCTCGCCCGGAACTACCGTTCCGACAATCATACCATCTTTGGCTTCCACTTTGTGATTGCCGTTCAGGTGCTTCCAGCCCGTAAGATCTTTCCCGTTGAAAAGTGCCTGCCAGTCGCCATCGGACGTTTGGGCCTTGGCTACTGACCCTACAGTCAGTAGGATCAGTAGCATTAGCAGCCGGTTTTGTCTTTTTCTCATAATCAAATGCGATCTATTGAAACGATCCTAAAACCTATTTTTGGGTGGTCGGTAGAGCGAACGCTACGTACTTATCGCCTGATTTGGTTCGTTGCTTGCCCCCGCCCCCACAAGCGATGACCACAAACTGCTTCCCATTGACCTGATAAACCGCTGGCGTCGCAATCCCGGCTGCGGGTATTTTTACTTCCCACAGAAGCTCGCCTGTTTTCTTGTTGAAAGCCCGGAATTTTTCGTCCCGTGTGGCGGCAATGAAGACAAGTCCCCCAGCCGTCACAACCGATCCACCAAAGTTTTCGCTACCGGTATGGATACCTTTAGCTTTCATTTCGGGGTAATCACCAATGGCTTGTTTCCAAAGTTCTTTACCGGTGTTGAGGTCAACAGCAGACAAATGCCCCCAGGGTGGCTTGACAGCGGGGTAGCCTTCTTTAGTCAGGAATTTTCCGATCCCGTAAGGTCCTCCGGCAAAGCTGTAGGGCGTTCTGAAATGTTCTGGTTCCTCCTTGGTATTAAGATCCTTAAAGGGTTGATCCTTGATCTTGTCCAGGTTCAAAATGAAGGAAGCCAGGGCTGTTTTCTGCTCGGCGCTCAAATGGCCAAATGGCGGCATGTTATTTCGACCCGAACTAATCAGACTTTTAAACGATTCCTCATCATACTTCTGTCCTGGTTTCAAATTGCTACCTTTTTCAATCCCAACCAGCGACGGGTTTGCCGTTAAGGCCGGATTAGTTTCTCCCGCCCGCCGGTCTTTCCCATGGCAACCACTGCAATTTTGCTGGTACAGCATCTGCCCTGCTTCAAAATTGGTTTTACTGGCAATCGCGGCTCCCTTTTTCACTTCCTGCATCTTCATTACCCAGGGCGATTCGTTGGCATTGATGTACATGATGCCCGTGGTGGGATCAAACGCAGGGCCACCCCATTCGGCTCCACCATTCCAGCCGGGGCTTTCGATAGTGCCTTGTAACGACGGTGGATTCCACATGTTGTCGGTTTTATAGGACCGAAACTTTTTAAGGATGTCCTGGTAGGATGAATCGGGAATGCCTTCTTTTAAGAGATCATCTTCGGTGAGCCGCTGCCGGACGAAGGGTTTAAAAAACGTCGGAACGGGCTGGGTGGGCGAAGTCCATTCTCCGGCCAGGTCCGATTTAGGAACGGACACCTCGTTGATCGGATGGATGGGTTCTCCGGTTTCCCGGTTGAACATAAAAATAAAGCCCTGCTTGGTGATCTGGACAACGGCATCTACGGGTTTACCATCCTTTTTGACCGTTACCAGGATAGGGTGTGCAGCATGGTCCCAGTCCCAGAGGTCATGGTGAACCGTCTGATAATACCATTTCAGTTTACCCGTAGCCGCGTCTAAGGCCAGTATTGAGTTGGCGTACAGGTTATTCCCTTTTCGATTACCTCCGTAAAAATCGGGTGTGGCCGAGCCTGTACCAGCAAAGACCATTCCCCGCTTTTCGTCCAGACTAAAGCCACCCCAGGCATTGGCGCCACCAACGTATTTGTAGGCATTCGAATTTTCCCAGGTCTCGTAGCCTGGTTCACCGGGATGAGGGATGGTGTGAAAAATCCATTTGCGTTTTCCCGTATGCACATCGAACGCCCGGATGTGACCTGGCGCAGCTTCGGCAGCTTCGGCCAGCCGGGAACCCATGATGATGAGGTCTTTGTAAATAATGCCGGGGCTAGTATTGGAAATGTGCAGATCGTGCGCATTTTCAATGTCCAGATCGTCGTGTAAGTCAATGTGTCCGTTGGTGCCAAAGGTTGGAATAACCTTGCCCGTTAGTGCATTGATGCAGTAGAGCATATGCCCACCACCGGGGGTATATAAGATCCGCTGGTCATTCTTTCCGCCATTGTAATAGGTCACTCCCCGCGAAATCTTGGTGGAAGGGCCAAACGGCCCCCGGCCTGTGTTTTTACCCTTCTCGGGAATGCTGCCCGGATCGTACACCCATTTGACCTTACCGGTAGCTGCTTCCAGCGCAAACAGTTTTAACTGCGGATTAAGCCCATACATGACCCCATTGACAATGATGGGGTTAGTTTTCATGTCGGTCGTATTGGTCGCAGAAGCTTCGCCCGACGCATATTCCCAAGCGACCTGCAGATTTTTGACATTGCTGGTATTGATCTGAGCCAGAGATGAGTACTTGATGTTCTCACTGCCTCCGCCGTAAATCGTCCATTCAGCGTAGTCGTCTTCGTCATCTTTGGCCGAACGAAACGCAACAAACCCAATAAGCACTGTAGCCATAAGGGCCAGCGTTGTCCAGAAAACAGCTCCTTTTTGATGCCTGACGTTTAGCATATTTTTCATGGTTGATTATTTTTTGACATGAAGAGAACAGTGCCCCTTGTACTAAGGGGCTACTGATCCTTGAGTTAGCGTGTGTTAATAGCCTGGATTCTGGGTTAATACGGACTTGCCATCTTTGACAGAAATGTCGATCTGACGCTGTGGAATGGGCCAAATCTCATGTTGCCCCACGTTAAACACCTTGCCTTTATTGTAAGGCAAGACCGTACCCTCCACTGCGAGGTAGTTGTTCATGACTGGTCCGACGATTCCCCAGCGTACCAATTCAAAGAACCGAATCCCTTCCATCGCAAATTCAAGCCGACTTTCATACCGAATCGCTTTTAACGCATAGTCTTTCGTAGGAAAGGTGCTTGGGTAGGGCTCTACTTTATAATTGGCAGCGGGTGTACCGTCGGCAAACCGAACCACATTGGAGTTTTTGGCCCGGTTACGAATCAGATTCACTAACGTCGTAGCAGTTTGCAACGATCCAACTTCGGCTTCGCATTCGGCCAGCCAGATAATCACGTTGCTTAGCTTAAACACCCGGTAATTGTTCGCATTCGGAAAAACCCGTACCCCGGTAGTATTCGACAAGGCGCCCTGCTCCGATTTGAGAAACATGTTTTTCTTGTTGTTATACGGCCCTGCATTGCTGGGATCACGAACCCAAGAAAGTCCCTGGTGGATTCCATAATCCAGATAGGGAACGCCAGGCCGACCTACTGTATGGTCCAGCCGGGGGTCGACTGGCCCTTTATATAAAACAGACGAACCGTTGGTGGCAAATGGCAGGATATCATCCGCCGAATACGTGTCATCCAGCAAGGGAAGCCCATCGGTCCCAACCCGGTAGGCACTCACCAGACTATGGGTTGGCAGGTAAAATCCGCTGGACCCAATAAAATGCGGCCCACAGATGGATTCGCCAAGGCCTGCATTGGGGGAATTCGGGAACCCATCATTCACCGCGTACTGAATTTCAAAAATCGACTCCCCATTGTTAATGGTCTTGATCATGTAATTCTGCTCGTAGCTGGGCATCAGGCTAAAGCCGCCATTCGCATACACATCCTGTAGCAACTCCCGGGCCTGCTGGAATTTTTTCTGGAACATATACACACGGGCTAAATAGGTTTTGGCCGCCCATTTCGTAGCCCGCCCTTTATCCGACCAGCGGGACGGAAGTGCATCAGCCGCCATCTTAAAGTCAGCTTCCATTTCTGGCCACAGCAGGTGATCGTTCGGCACGATTGTCGGATTGGTCGTATTCTCATCAATATAGGGGACTTTGCCGTGTACCTTGGTCAGCTCAAAATAATAATGCGCTCTGAGAAACCGTGCCTGACCTTCAACCAGCTTCTTTTCGGCATCGGTCATATCGGTTGCCTGCTTGAGCGCTTTGAGCACGTCATTGGAGCGAACCACCCCGTCATACAGGGGTGTCCAATGCTGGGAAACGTACAAATTCTGCGCATCGGCAAAAAAGCCTTCGACGGCGTTGATGGCGTTCTGATCGCCCGCATTGGAGCCTTTGTAAGCATCGTCGGAAGAAACGCCACCAAACACCCAGTTGGTCACCGCGCTCGCCCAGCCGTCGCCCACAGTGCCGTTGACACCGTCGATATCGGCATATGCCCCAGTCAGCAGCAGGTTTATTCCCTGTTTGTTAGTTAGCGATTCAAAAAATGTCTGGCCTTTGGGCTTAATCTCTAAAAAGTCCCCCGTGCAGGAACCCAGTAGGGCCAGTAGCATTGTCAGACTGATGAATATCTTATTTTTCATGTCGGTTCGGTTAAAAGGAATTAGAAGTTCAGATTCAGGCCCAGCATGAAAATCTGGGGCGTGGGATACACCGTTGTGTCGACGCCTTTATTACCATCGTTGGGTTCGGTAACCTCGGGGTTCAGACCTGAATACTTGGTCAGGGTAAATAAATTGGTTGACTGGAAGTAGGCCCGGAGCCGGTCGACGTTCAGCTTTTTGGTCAGCGCAGCCGGTAAGGTATAGCCAATCTGAAAATCTTTCATGCGCAGGTAAGCCCCACTTTCGACAAAAAATGTAGAAGGTTTTTGCATGTTCCCATCATCGGTAAGCGTAATCGGCAGCGTGATCTTGTCACCATTGGTATAGCGTTCGGGTGTCCAGGACTCGTATAACCGACGCTTCAGGTAGTTGCCTTCATTGCGGGTAAACAGAATTTCCCGGTTGAAATAATTAATGATTTTGTTACCGGCCAGGCCCTGGAAGAACATCGTCATATCGAAGTTTTTGTAATTGAGGCCCAGGTTCAGCCCATACGAAAGCGTCGGATGGGGAGAGCCGATGAACGTCCGATCGGCTGTCGTAATTTTTCCATCACCGTTTATATCTCTGAATTTGAATACACCGGGTCGGCTATAGGCATCCCGTCCGTTAATGTCTGGATTGTACTTGGCCCACTGGCTAACTTCTTCCTGCGTATTGAAGATACCGTCGACGATATATCCGAAGAACGAAGAAATGGGTTGGCCCGCTGTGGTCGCGGTGTAGACATCGTTTTGCAATGTATTCCCATACCGAATTTCGCTCGGATTGCCATTCAGACGAACAACGGTGTTTTTATAATGCGACAGGTTCGCGCTAATGTTGAAGTTCAGGTCTTTCCCGATGCGATTCCGGTAGCTTAAGATTACATCAATTCCGTTGTTGCGCATTTCACCGACGTTGATGGATGGCAGCACCACGCCCCCCCAGGTGTCGGGCCGGGAATCGGGGTAAAGCATGTTGGTGGTCCGGCGGTTATAGACATCGATGTTGGCTTCAAACTTGTTGTTCAACAGCACTACGTCCAAACCGAGGTTCGTGGTTGTAGACGACTCCCATTGACCAGCGGGATTCCCCAGCGAGTAAATATGTAGCCCTGCATCCGACTTGGTACTGCTGGTTCCTGAAATGTTATAATACGACTCAGCACCGGCTGCACGGTAGGTTGTATACGAATTATAGTTACCGACGTTATCATTGCCGTTCTGTCCCCAGCCAGCCCGAATTTTTAAGTCGCTCAGCCAATTAACACTCTTTAAGAAAGGCTCTTCAACAATACGCCAGCCCACCGAAAAGGCCGGGAAGGTCCCCCATCGATTGGCCGCAGCAAAACGGGAGGAAGCATCCCGGCGGGTGGTCGCTTCAAACAGGTATTTGCCCTTATAGTCGTAGTTTACCCGAACAAAATAGGAGAAGAGAGCCCACTGATCGAAGGTACCTGTGTTGGAAACGTCCTTCTGGCCAGCATCGAGCACCATGTAATCCAGATCCGTAAACGGATAGGTAGACCGGGTGGCGGTGAAGATCTGATTGTTATTTCGGATAGCCTCAACCCCAGCTAACACGTTGACCGTGTGCGCATCCCGAAACGTTTTGTTAAAGTTGAGGGTATTGGTCCAATTGTACTGGAAAATATCCTGTTGTGATTCAGTAAGTACATTGTTGTTGGTGGTCTGAGTCCATTCAGGATCAGCCAGTGTACGAACCTTGCCCCGGGTTACATTGTAATCGATACCGACTAAACTCCTAAACCACAAATTGGGGGTAAAATCGATCTGTGCGTACACACTACCCATGATCCGCATCTGTCGGCTTAGATTGTCTTTGGCACGGTAGAGGTTGGCTACCGGGTTCTGTCCATTTCCCGTTCCGGCTGCTTTCGTACCAGCAAAGTTCCCCCGGATGTCGTACACTGGAATCAGCGGGTGCTGGCGAATGGCATAGGCGATAGGAGAACCGGCATTACTGGTGCCCGTATTGATATAACCCAGCCGATCCGACAACGTTGCGCCAATCGTCTGGCCAACTTTAAGCCATTTGGTCACAGTAAAATCCGAATTAGCTCGCAGGGAATAACGGTTGAAGCCTGTGTAATCGATGATGCCTTTTTGATTCAGGTAACCCGCCGAAACGGCAAAATTGCTTTTTTCACCTCCACCTGATACGGCTAAATTGTACTCCTGAATGGGCGCTACCGACGTAACTTCCTTGAACCAGTTGGTTCCCTCTTTATTGGCTCTGGTAATGCCGTTGTAAGGGGTTGGGTAAGAATACGTACTTTCATTCACCTGACTGGCCGACGCGCCAGTAGGGATGATGTAATCGGGAATCACGGGGGTGGCTCCATTGCCATACTGCGCATCAGCCCAACCAGCCCCGCCGGGGGTAAGTCCGTTGTTGCGCTTCCGTTGCCACAATAGTTCGCCCAACTCCTGTGAATTCATCATGTCCAGGTGGTTAGCCGCCTGCTGGGCACCGTAGCGAGCGTCAAAGCTTAGCTTGAGTGTGCCCTTCTTACCGCGTTTGGTCGTCACAACGATAACGCCATTAGCCGCCCGTGAACCGTAAATAGCAGAGGCTGAGGCATCTTTCAGCACCGTCATCGACTCCACATCGTTGGGATTGATACCTGTTAAACCTGTATTGGTCGGAACCCCATCGACAACATACAGCGGATCATTATTATTGAT
Source organism: Spirosoma gilvum (assembly GCF_054776815.1). Classification (NCBI taxonomy): domain Bacteria; kingdom Pseudomonadati; phylum Bacteroidota; class Cytophagia; order Cytophagales; family Cytophagaceae; genus Spirosoma; species Spirosoma gilvum. Next base: position 213,627 of record NZ_BAAHBH010000005.1, read on the forward strand.
CGATCCGATACCCCGTACCCGAACGGTGGAATTCCCACCGGGTTCACTGCTGGTGACCACCGTTACACCGGCTACGCGTCCCTGAAGCCGTGCGGCTGCATCGCCAGTCGGTACGGCTCTGAGCTGCTGTTCATTCACGGCCGATACAGCCCCCGTCAACGTTTCTTTTTTCTGTACCCCATAACCAACCACCACCACTTCGCTCAAGGATTTACTCTCGGCAGCCAGCCGGACGGTAAAGGTAGTCTTGTTGCCAATTTCGATCTCCTGCGCGATGTAGCCGACAAAACTGAACACCAACGTGCCTTTGTTATCAGGTACGTTAAAGCTAAAGGCTCCATCGGCATTGGTAGTCGTACCTCGCTGAGTACCTTTTAATACGACGCTGACACCGGGCAGAAATTCCCCTTTTTCATCAGCGACGGTACCCGTTAAGGCAATATCGGCCAGGGCTATTCCTTTGGGTAAGCCAAACGTACTATTATCACCTGCTCGGCTACTATGGCCGGGGTCTCGTTTGAGTACGATGAATTCGCCATCGATCTCATAGTGCAGATTGAGCGGTTTCAGAAGCCGATCCAGCACGGCAGACAACTTTTCCTTGTTGGTTACCAATGTGATTCGCTGATCCATATCGATGAGCCTGGGCACATAGGTAAATCGGATTTTGGTTTCCTTCGATATATGGTCAAGTACCGAGCTAAGCTCCTTGTTTTTCATGTTGATTGAAACCGGCCGGTTCAACATATCCTGCGCAAAGCTGGGTCGCGCGACGCTGAAGTTGGTAAAGATCAAAATCAGCAGAAGGTGAGTGCCTGTGATCTTCATAACTTTGATCAATAAGGGTAAGGAATTAAAAAATATTTGCATAGATTTACTCCGTTTTGGTTCATGTATTGGAACTACTGGGCAAAAACAATCCCCGGCCTGCTGGTAACAGGTTTGTCGCATGGTAAGACGAGGGGGAAACTGCCGGTAATGCTGGAACATTACCGGTATTTTTTTTTGGTAAGAAGGTAAGTATGTCAGGGTTTACGCATAGGCAGAAACGGGTTTATTGAGTTCAACAGGAATTAGTTAGTTAGCAGCACACCCTTTACCGGTCACGACAATTTTTGCTCCCCACACTTCGTACGTCGCATCAATTGTCCGACAGATTATATCTAGCTTTTTAAACAAAGGCTCATCACCCAGTTGGGCCGTCAGATTGCAGTTTTCAACCGTCTGCTGGTTGTATAGGATTGTAACCCCATACGATTGTTCCAGCGTGGCAAATACATCGCGGATAGCTGCACTGTTAAAATTGAAGTCTGGAAACTTCGCTGGCTTTCGAATCACCTCCGGCCGGGCAATTATGCTCTTGGTCAGCATGGCCTGAGCCGGATCGTAGGTCGCCTGCTGGTTGGCGGTTAGCACAACGGTTTGCTCAGCTTTCTGAGTTTCTGGCTTCTGATACTGCTCCAGAGTAAACACTTTTACTTTACCCGACTTGACCGTAACGCTAATGCCAATCGTACTCTGCGAACTATTGACTGTAAAGCGCGTACCCACTACCTGCGTGACAATGTTATTGGCGAACACCAGAAAGGGTTTCGAATCGTCTTTTACCACTTCAAAGTATCCCTGCCCCGATAAGTAGACCTTCCGCTGGCGGCCGGTAAAGGCCTTTTCATAACTCAGCTTTGCATTCGGACTTAGCTGGACCACGCTCCCATCGGGCAGTTGAATACGCTGCGTATTTCGGGTTGGATTAACTTTTTCAATCAATGGTTCGCTCACCTGCGCAACCTGCCTCTCGTATGTAGGCGGCAACAGCTTCGACTCACGGATTGAGGTGTACCACCACACCATACCCACTAAGGCTACGGAAGCGGCAATAGAAATCCAATACCTTGACACGTTGGTGTAAACGGTCTTAAATACAGATACGTTTGTTTGCTCATCCTGCTCAATCTGATCAAATATAGCCTCCTTCATCCGCTGGCCCTGTTCAAGGCTGGGCTCGGCTCCTAGCGAGTGCATCGCCAACAGCAGCGCACGGGCTCGGATAACATCTGACTTTTTATCGGGGTAAATGGTGATGAAGTTTTGCCAAAATTGCCCCGTCTCCTCATCGGATGTAAGTACCCAGTGACGGAAACGGTCGTCTTGACTGAACTCTTCAGGTGTATAGTGTAGATAGGTAGTCACTGGACTTAACAGGGGAAAAACTAAACAATTCGCTTTTATATACTAGTGTCGGAAAACGCGAAAGTGTCCCCTCCATTTTTTAATTATTTTTTCAAGATTTTACACCTCCTCACATAGTACCCTAATTATCAACAACTTAATAGTAACGCCAATAGTTTACAATGAGCTATATAATCAGTACGAGCACCTTTCCCGGTGTGTCAAGTAGCATTGATGTGCATGGTAGGCCGGATTTTGAGAGTGTACGCTGGCCATGCCGGTACGTATTTGGCTGAAGCTGAGCCGGACGCTGAAACCGTCGATCAATTAGATTTACGGATAAGGGATTAGGTAGTGCAGCAATGGATCTCTACTGATCAAAAAGAATCCTGATCTGTAGCACCGTTTTTCAAGTCATTCAATTATTGACAATTCAAGCCTTTGATGCGCCCCCTTCAGCCTGCGATGACTCGCGTACTACCATTCGGGTAGGAATTTTGATGCGTTCGGGCTGGAGACCTTTATATTTACCTTCAATCAGGTTGATCAGTTGCTCAGCCGCTACCTGCCCAATTTCCAGAGCGGGCTGTTCGACGGTGCTCATGGGCGGAGCCAGCAAATCGGCTACGGGCGTGTTGGTGAAGCCAATGAGCGAAACCTGCCCTGGAATGGCAATATTCCGTTTTTTCAAAGCCGCCAGCGTACCAAGAGCTAGCCGGTCACTGGCCGCAAAAAACGCATCGGGTGACTGACTTAACAGATCGTCAATGATCGGTTCGACTTCATTCTGGCCAAAACCAGCGTAGCGCAATAGATTTTCATCGTACGGAATTCCGTACTTTTCCAAAGCAGCCTTATAACCTGCCAGTCGCTCCTGCGTAATAGAAATGTAAGGGGGAATGGTAATGTGGGCAATCCGTCGTCGGCCGGTCTGAATCAGGTGCTCGGTAGCCGCAAACGCTGCGTCAAAATTGTCGGCCGTCACACTAATCGAATCAAGCTCTTCGGCGACTCGGTCAAAGAGAACGATGGGTAGCTTCTTCTCCTGTAACTCCCGAATATGCGATACATCCGACGTACTGCTCGATAACGAAATCAGGAGTCCATCGGCTTTTCGGGCCACGGCCTGCTGAACCGACAACACCTCCCGCTCGAACGATTCGTGACTTTGAAAAATGATAACGTGATACCCTCGGTTGTAAGCGATTGCATCGATGCCATTAATCACCTGCGAGAAGAAATTATTGGCGATCTGCGGCACAATGACCCCAATGACCCGGCTCCTGTTTTCTTTCAGGCTTAGGGCAATGGGATTTGGTCGGTAATTGAGCCGCTCGGCGTATTCGATGACCAGGCGCTTGGTTTCCGGATTAATTTCGTAGCTATCCCGCAGTGCCCGCGAGACCGTTGATGTCGAGAGATTTAGCGCCCGGGCAATATCTTTTATTGTGATGGTATCCAAAGTGAAATATTAGTAAAATACAAAAATAAACTTACTCCCTATCGCGCCACACCTATTCGTTCAAAGTAACGGTCAATTCGCCATTTTCTGGTCATTTGCCAACAAACTCGTCAATTGGCAACGTTCCCGATAACGTTTGCGTGAATAAATATCTTTAAAAGTTTAAATATAAAAAACATCCTACTTAATCTTACTTCATCAACTTACATACCGCTCAGTTTGTTCGTTACGGAAATTTCCATAAAAAAGACAATTTTCATAGCTAATTCTATAGCTATCTGACCAAAGACGTCCTATGCAACCATTATCTGTCCAATTACTTCCGACCATCCAGTCTCAGCTTGACATTAAGCTGCCGGTATCAGATCATCAGGAACTTCCTGAGCGGGTACTCCAATTTGGTACGGGTGTTTTGCTACGCGGCCTCCCCGACTACTTTATCGATAAGGCCAATCGTCAGGGCATTTTCAATGGTCGGATTGTGGTTGTAAAATCGACCGATGGGGGTGATATGACCGCCTTTTCCCGTCAGGATAATCTATATACGCTCTGTGTTCGGGGTGTCGAAAATCGTGAACTTGTTGAAGAGAATATCGTTTGTTCAGCGATCAGTCGGGTATTGTCGGCCAAACAACAATGGGATGAGATCTTACAGGTAGCCACTAGCCCGGATTTACAGATCGTTATTTCGAACACAACAGAGGTCGGCATTCAGCTCGTACAGGACGACATTCGGCAATCACCACCCGAATCGTTTCCGGGCAAACTATTGGCTGTTTTGTACGCTCGGTATAAGGCATTCAACGGCGACCCAACAAAAGGTCTGGTCATCGTGCCGACCGAGCTGATTCCCGACAACGGCTCCAAACTCGAAGCCATCCTGCTCGAACTGGCGCATCGCAATGCTCTGGAAGGAACCTTCATCGACTGGCTCGAAAACGCCAATACCTGCTGTAACTCGCTGGTCGATCGCATTGTTCCTGGCCGCCCTGACCCCGCTACCCAACACGCGCTGACCGAGCAACTGGGGTATGAAGATGATCTACTGACCATTTCGGAGGTATATCGGCTTTGGGCTATCGAAGGCGATGAGCATGTCCAAAACGTGCTGTCGTTCCACCAGGCTGACGAGAACATTTTCATTCGCCCGAATATTGATCTGTTCCGTGAGCTGAAACTTCGACTCCTGAATGGTACACATACGTTAAGCTGCGCATTGGCCTTCCTGAGTGGCTTCGACACGGTTCGTGAGGCTATGGACGACGAGATCATGTCGGCTTTTATCAGCGGGGTCATGCTGGGCGAACTTATCCCCGGCATTCCATATTCTGTTGACGAGAAAGCCGCGCAGCGGTTCGGCTTTCAGGTACTCGACCGATTCCGCAATCCGTTTATCGAACACCGTTGGCTGGCCATTACGATGCAGTATTCGGCCAAAATGCAGATGCGGAACATTCCAACCTTGCTTCATTACTATAAGCAGTTGGGCGTAACTCCCCGCTATATCACGCTGGGCTTTGCGGCTTATCTGCGATTCATGCAGGCAACTACGCAGGAGGATGAGGTATGGTATGGTGAACGGGAAGGGGTTAAATACCCAATCTACGACGCCCAGGCCGGTTACTTTGCCGACCTATGGGCCCGGCTTTCACCTCAGGAGTTAACGACAACTGTCTTACAAAATACCGCTTTGTGGGGTCACGACCTGAGTCAACTGCCAGGATTTGCTGATTCAGTAAGCCACTATTTAGTCCAAATGGTCCAAAACGGCGTACTCTCTACAGTATCGGCTCAATTTGACCATCTTGAAACTGTAACCAAATGAAACAGAACGTTCTAAAAATACACCCCGACGATTCGGTTCTTGTTGCCCTCACTGATCTTGAACCGGGCGAACGAGTCCAATGGGATAACGCCAATCTGATCGTGACGGAAGAGATTCCGGCTAAACACAAGGTAGCCCTTCAGGCTTTCGAACCGGGGGATTCCATCACGATGTATGGTGTGCTGGTCGGTAAAGCGAAACAGACCATTCCGATGGGCGGCCGACTGACGACCTTCAATGTCCAGCACGCAACCAATAGTTACGACCTGCACGGTTCATCGTATCAGTGGGCAGCTCCATCCGTTGAGCGTTGGCAGGACCAGACCTTTATGGGCTATCACCGCTCCGATGGCCGGGTGGGTACGGCAAACTACTGGGTAGTGATTCCGCTCGTTTTCTGCGAGAACCGGAACATTCAGGTACTTGAAGAAGCCCTGGTACACGACCTGGGCTACGGTCGTCGGAATACGTACCAGCAACAGGCTCAGGAACTGGTTTCGCTCGTACAGGCGGGTCGCTCGGTCGAAGAAATTCTGCAGGCCGATCTGCAAACCGCCGAACAGTCGTTGGGGGGTCAGCTTAAACTGTTCCCGAATGTCGATGGGGTCAAATTCCTCCTGCACGATATGGGCTGTGGCGGTACCCGCCAGGATGCCCAGGCCCTTTGCGGATTGCTGGCAGGCTACATTACGCACCCGAACGTAGCAGGTGCTACCGTACTAAGCCTGGGTTGCCAGAATGCCCAGGTAGCCATGCTTCAGGAAGAAATTCAGAAGCGCAATCCCCAGTTCGACAAGCCGTTGTTTGTACTCGAACAGCAGACCGTCGGCACCGAAGAATCGCTCATTAGTCAGGCGCTGCGTCAAACGTTCGCCGGATTGATGCAGGCCAACGCCTGTGTTCGCCAACCGACTCCCCTGAGCAAACTAGTCGTTGGCCTGGAATGTGGTGGTTCGGATGGGTTTTCAGGTATTTCGGCTAATCCGTCGGTAGGCCACGCATCCGATCTGCTGGTCGCTTTGGGGGGTACCGTGATCCTGTCAGAATTTCCTGAGCTATGTGGCGTTGAGCAGGAACTATGTGATCGTTGTGTGGATGAAGCCACGGCTGGCCGATTCCGGGAACTGATGAACGTATATGCCCAGCGTGCCAAAGAAGCCGGTTCCGGTTTCGACATGAACCCTTCGCCGGGCAACATTCGCGATGGACTCATTACCGACGCAATGAAATCAGCGGGTGCTTCCAAAAAAGGGGGAACGTCACCGGTTGTGGCCGTACTGGATTATCCGGAACTGGTTACGAAACCCGGTTTGAATCTACTTTGCACGCCCGGCAACGATGTCGAATCGACCACGGCCGAGGTAGGTTCGGGCGCCACTGTCGTCTTGTTTACGACCGGTTTAGGCACGCCAACCGGAAATCCTATCGCGCCTGTGGTTAAAATTGCGTCAAATACCGCTTTGGCTAACCGGATGCCTGATATAATTGATGTCAACACTGGCACCGTGATCGACGGCGACGAAACGATCCAACAGGCTGGCGAACGATTGCTCGACCAAATCATTCGCGTAGCCAGTGGCGAAGTCGAAGTAGCCGCCGTACGTCACGGTCAGGACGATTTTATACCCTGGAAACGGGGAGTTTCTCTTTAATAGAGTGAAAGAGCGAAAGAGTGAATGAGCGAATTGCCTCACACTGTTTTTCGCTCTTTCACTCATTCACTCTTTCGCTCTTTAATACATGAAAAAGCCCTTTCTGAACGAAGATTTTCTGTTGCAAACGGAGTCGGCGCGGCAACTCTACCATGAATTTGCCAAGCCGATGCCCATCATCGATTACCACTGCCATCTGCCGCCCGATCAGATTGCAGAGAACAAACAGTTTGAGAATATCACGCAAATCTGGCTCTATGGCGACCATTACAAGTGGCGGGCCATGCGGACCAATGGCGTGGATGAACGTTTCTGTACGGGTAATGCCGATGATTTCAGCAAGTTTCAGAAATGGGCCGAAACGGTTCCCTACACGCTTCGGAATCCACTCTATCATTGGACTCACCTCGAATTACAACGCTATTTCGGCGTTACGGAAACGCTTAACGGCAAAAACGCCCGGCAGATTTACGATGCCTGCACGGAACAGTTACAGTCGCCGGATTTTTCGGTACGGAACCTGATGCGCCGGATGAACGTCGAAACGGTTTGTACGACTGACGATCCAGTCGATTCGCTGGAACACCATAAAAAACTGGCCGATGAGGGTTTTGAAATCGGTGTGTTGCCCACCTTCCGGCCCGACAAAGCGATGGCTGTCGAAGATGTTGTTGCCTTCAATCATTATGTAAACCGACTCGAAGCCGCCAGTAATGTATCGATCAGCAATCTGGCCGATTTCCTGAAGGCGCTTCGCCAGCGTCACGATTTCTTTGCGGCAATGGGCTGTAAACTTTCCGATCACGGCCTGGAACAGATTTATGCGGAAGACTACACCGACGAGGAAATCCAGAACATCTTCCATCTACTTCGCTCAGGCCATTCACTCAGCGGTACAGAAATTCTGCAATTCAAATCGGCTATGCTGGTGTACCTGGCGGAGATGGACTGGGAAAAAGGCTGGACACAACAGTTCCACCTGGGGGCCTTGCGGAACAACAACTCCCGGATGCTTCGGGTACTGGGCCCAGATACTGGTTGGGATAGCATCGGCGATTTCTCCCAGGCGCGGGCCATGGCTCGTTTCCTCGACCGACTGGACACCAACGACAAATTAGCCAAGACAATTATCTATAACCTCAACCCGGCCGACAACGAGCTCATTGCTACCATGATTGGCAATTTCAACGACGGATCGGTGGCCGGTAAAATCCAGTTTGGCTCGGGCTGGTGGTTTTTGGATCAGAAAGAGGGTATGGAACGGCAACTAAACGCTCTTTCTACTATGGGCCTGTTGAGCCGCTTTGTGGGTATGCTGACCGATTCGCGCAGTTTCCTGTCGTACCCACGGCACGAATATTTCCGTCGTATTCTGTGCAACATGCTCGGCAACGACATTGAAAACGGTGAACTCCCCGACGACATCGAGTGGACTGGCCAGGTGGTACAAAACATCTGCTACGGTAACGCCAAAGCCTATTTCGGTTTCAGCAATAAGCCGATGTCGCTGGCAGTTTAAGTAAATTTGAATTCCTTTTTTGTCATTCCGACCGGGACGCGTAGTCGAAGGAGGAATCTCAAAGTCGCTTATAAGGTAAGCTTGAGATTCCTCCTATCGTCGGAATGACAAAAAGAAAAATCATAAATTAGTAAGTAAACATACATGGTCTGTTGTTTTGGTGAGTTATTGTTACGGTTTTCTCCGATTGCCAACGGTGAATGGATTCGGCAGACAGCCATGCCCGTGTATGTGGGAGGGGCTGAACTGAATGTGGCTACGGCCCTGGCAAAATGGGACATTCCAATCAAATACAGCACCGTACTCCCCGAAAATTCGCTGGCCGATGACATTATCGAGTACGTTTCGAGCCAGGGAATTGACTCGTCGGATATTGTCCGGTTCGGGCAGCGCGTGGGTAGCTATTACCTGCCTCAGGGCTCGGACCTTAAAAATGCGGGCGTTATTTATGACCGGGCCTATTCGGCCTTTTCCGAACTAGCACCTGGCAAAGTCGATTGGGATGCTGTTCTTCAACAGACTAGCTGGCTGCATGTCAGCGCCATTAGTCCGGCCTTAAACGCCAAAGTAGCTGCTGCCTGTAAAGAACTGGTTGCAGCCGCTTCGGCCAAAGGCATTACGGTATCGATGGACCTGAACCATCGGGCGCGGCTATGGCAATATGGTGTTTCGCCGATCGATATAATGCCGGACATTGTGGAGCATTGTAATGTGGTGATGGGTAATATCTGGGCAGCAAATGCTTTGCTAGGCATCCCGGTCGATGAAGCGATTCACGCTAAAGGTCAACAATCCGACTATCTGAATCATGCACTGGAAACGTCCAGAGCCATTCAGGAGCGGTTCCCACGGTGTAAAGTTGTTGCCAACACCTTTCGATTCGACATGGCACCAACAGGCTTGCGGTATTACACAACGTTATACATCGATGGCCAGCAGTACGTATCACCGGAATTGCTAACCGATTCGGTCGTAGATCGGGTGGGTAGTGGCGATTGCTTCATGGCAGGATTGATTTACGGCCTTTACAAAGGTCATGATCCACAGCAGGTAGTCAATTTTGCTGCTGAAGCTGCCTTTGGAAAATTACAGGAGTTCGGTGATGCGACCAACCAGACCGTTGACGAAATTACCAAACGCCAATTGATGATCACTTCCTTACTCTAAAAAGTCATTCAATAGTCATTAGTCTTCGACGTCATTGGTTGTCAGTAAGTGGTCATTGATTGTCATTTGTTGCCTGATCAACATTGATGGCGAAGCGATGGAATGACGCTGAAGGCGAATGACTATACATGACAACTTAATGACTATTAAATACCCCAGTTATGTCTTCCGATAAAATCCTTGATCTAGTTAGTACTCACCCCATTGTACCGGTGTTCTATCACCCCGATGTCGACCATGCGAAATCCATTTTGCAGGCTTGCTACGACGGTGGACTACGGGTATTTGAATTCACAAACCGGGGCGATAAAGCCTTAGCGGTTTTCACCCAGTTGGCCAGTTATGTGAAGGAAAATTGCCCCGAAATGGCGCTGGGTATTGGTACCATTCTGACCCCTGAAGATGCGACCAAATTCATTGATGCCGGTGCCGCTTTTGTCGTTCAACCGGTTACGACCGCTTCGGTTGGTGACGTTTGCCGTGAACGGGGTGTCCCCTGGATGCCTGCCGGTTCAACCCTGAACGAAATTTATCAGGCAACCCTCCTGGGTGCTGAACTGGTGAAAGTATTTCCGGGCAATGTGGTGGGTCCAGGTTTTATCAAGGCGATCAAAGGCCCGATACCTTCCCTAAAGCTCATGGTAACCGGGGGTGTTGAGCCGACCAGCGAAAGCCTGAATGCCTGGTTTAAAGCCGGTGTAACAGCGGTTGGTATTGGGTCTCAATTATTCTCCGGCGACAGTGCTGATCCATCGGCTTTACGCGACCGCATAGCGACCTTAGTTCAGATTGTTACACCCTTTATTCCGCAACCCGCATGAGCAAACCCGTTGGAAACTACCGCTGGACTATCGTAGCGCTCCTTTTCTTTGCTACGACCATTAACTACCTCGACCGGCAGGTAGTGGGACTACTTAAACCTTCGCTGGAAAAAGAATTCAACTGGTCGGAGCTGGATTACAGCCGCATTGTTCAGGTTTTCTCAGCAGCCTATGCCATTGGTCTGTTAATTTTTGGGCGGGTTATCGACCGTATCGGTACCAAAGTTGGCTATACGGTGGCTATTATCTTCTGGAGTATTGCAGCTATGGCACATGCGCTGGCGACAAGCACTATGGGATTTATTTTTGCACGGATCGGCCTGGGTCTGGGCGAAGCGGGTAATTTTCCGGCAGCTATCAAAACCGTTGCCGAATGGTTTCCCAAGAAAGAACGGGCACTGGCAACGGGTATTTTCAATTCAGGAGCTAATATCGGCGCCGTAGTGGCTCCCATTCTGGTGCCCTGGATTTTAGGTATCTGGGGATGGCAAATGGCCTTCATCGTAACGGGTGCCGTCGGCTTTATCTGGCTGGTTTTCTGGTACATCGGCTACGAGATTCCGTCGAAACAAGCCAAACTGTCAAAAGAAGAGTATAACTACATCCACAGCGATAACGAAACCACTCCCGACGAAGTGGCCGACCATGGCAAACCCGTTTCCTGGAGCCTGCTATTGGGTAAGCGCCAAACCTGGGCGTTTGTATTCGGCAAAATGCTGACCGACCCTATCTGGTGGTTCTTCCTGTTCTGGTTGCAAGACTATTTTGCCACCACATTCCACCTCGACACCAAAAAGCCGAACCTGTATCTGGCTGTGCTCTATACGCTGGTCAGTATTGGTAGTATTGGCGGAGGGTACCTGTCATCGGCGCTGATTAGCCGGGGCTGGAGTGTCTGGAAAGCGCGTAAAACCGCCATGTTCATCTTTGCCCTCCTCGTGCTGCCTGTTATTGCCGTTCGGTTTGGACCGAGTATCTGGGGGGCTGTGGCTTTGATTGGGCTGGCGGGTGCCGCTCACCAGGCCTGGAGCGCCAACATCTTTACAACGGCTTCCGATATGTTCCCTAAACGAGCCGTTAGCTCCGTGGTGGGTATCGGCAGTATGGCCGGTTCGATCGGTGGAATCATTTTCCCGGAGATCGTTGGTCGAATTCTGGACAATTACAAAAAGATAGGTGACCTGCAAACTGGCTACGGTATCATCTTCCTGATGTGTGGCTCAGCCTATCTGCTGGCCTGGACCGTTATGCACCTGTTAACACCTAAAATGCAGCCTGTCCAGCTCGACGTTACTGAGTCTGAGCCGGTTGTTTAAATAAGTCCTCTGTCTTCTGTTTTCAGTTAGCTGGCACGAAATAATTGATACGCCAGCTAACTGAAAACAGAAGACGGAAAACTCAAGATAAACCTATATATAAAACGTATACTCATTATTCATCCTAAACGAAAGCCTACGATAATCTTAGAAACTATCTATTCATTATAATTATCAAATACGATGAATGTCCAACAAATGGAACTCTCGGCTTCCCATCCATTAGCATTGCCGGTTGGCGTAACGCTCGACCGGTATATCATGCACCGTCAAACGGCTTTCCCGTATGCCACCGGCGAATTATCGCAATTACTGCGCGATATAGCTCTGGCCGGAAAAATCATCCATCGGGAAGTGAATCGAGCCGGATTAATTGACCTGACTGGCGGTATGGGCGTTCAGAATGTACAGGGCGAAAGCCAGCAGAAGCTGGATATGATCGCCAACATTCGGTTTAGCCGAGCCCTGAAAAATGGTGGTGAAGCCTGCGCCATCATTTCAGAAGAAGAAGAGGACATCATCTATACCGGCAACAATCACGGCAAATACGTGGTCGCCATCGATCCACTGGACGGTTCATCCAATATCGACGTAAACGTATCGATCGGAACGATCTTTTCCATTTACCGGCGCGTGACACCCATTGGGACAGAACCCACGCTGGAAGACTTCCTTCAGGGGGGTCGTCGGCAGGTGGCCGCTGGTTATATATTGTATGGTTCATCGACAATCATGGTATATACGACCGGCCATAGCGTGAACGGCTTTACCTACGATGCGTCGTTGGGCGAATACATCCTGTCGCATCCAGACATTCATAGCCCAGCCAATGGTCAGATCTATTCCTGCAATGATGGCAATGTAGAAGGCTACGAAGATGGTGTTCAGGAATACCTGATGAGCTGCCGGAAGAAGCAGTTTACAGCCCGTTACATCGGTTCGCTCGTGGCTGATTTCCACCGCAATCTGCTCAAAGGAGGAATTTACCTGTACCCACCTACCCGGAAATCGCCCGAAGGAAAACTACGGTTATTGTATGAAGCCTTCCCGTTGGCGTTTTTAGCCGAAAAAGCCGGTTGCCTGGCTACCTCTGGGCACCAGGCTATACTGGACATTAAACCCAGCCATCTGCACCAGCGAACACCCCTATACATTGGTGCCCCCACGATGGTGGAAAATCTGGTCGGAATGCTGAAATAGGCTATTTAACCAATTATACAACTTCCCGAAAGATCAATACTCTTCCCAACTAGCGATTAGAACTTAGTCTGGGCCAGGCGGGTGCTTGGCCCAGACTAAGTTCTGTCCAATTCGCAGCTACTAAAATTCACTTCTTCCATAGCTTATCGGTCAGCACGTTATTCATCACCTGATCCCGGTAGTTGCGGCTCATCGGGATGCGGTGCGACTGGATAAACAAGTCATTTCCCTCGATGCCATCAATTTTGCCGGTAGCGACCAAGTAGGACTTATGCACCCGGATAAACGCAGGACTCGTTAAATTCTGTTCTAAATTTTTCAGGTTTAACAAGGTCATGTACTTGCCTTTCGTCGTGAAAATGGTCACGTAGTTCTGCATTCCTTCAATGAACAGAATGTCTTCAAAGAAGATTTTTTCGTATTTGTTTCCACACTTGACAAAGACATACTCTTCTGGTTTGGGCGCAACCGAAGTGGCTGACTGATTCAGAAGCCGATGGTATTCTTTGGCTTTATTGGCTGATTTAAAAAAGCGATCGAACGTAATTGGTTTCAGCAGGTAATCCAGCACGTTTAGCTGAAACCCTTCGAGTGCAAAACTGGGATAAGCCGTTGTGATAATGACCATCGGTGGTTTCTGAGCAATTTTAAGAAAATCGATCCCACTCATTTTGGGCATCTGAATATCCAGAAAGATCAGGTCTGCCGGTTGCCGATCCAACAAGCTGATTAGCTCAATTGGGTTCTCACAGGTGCCGGTCAGTTGCAGGAAATCAACCTCCCGCACATAACTGGCTAGTCCTTCCCGCGCTAACGGCTCATCGTCGATAATCACACAGTTCAGCATACGTCGTTGATTAATCAGGCCAGTTGTAAGGATGGTGATGCAACAAGTTCGGTTAGGGTTAACTGTAACTTCACCTCAAAACTATCTAGATGCTGTTGAATCGCTAGCGTATACTGTTCGGTATACAATAAGTCCAATCGTCGTTGTACATTCTGCAGACCAATCCCACCGTACTTAACGACTTCGTTACCCGGTTCGGCCGCCATGCTATTGGTCACAAACAGGTCCAGATGCTGACCGACCAATGCCAGCTTTATGGTAATCCAGTTAGGTCGATCGCTATGCCGGGATACGTGCTTAAACGCGTTCTCAACAAAGGTCATCACAATAAACGGTGCAATGGCCAAATGGTCGACATAAAGCGGTTCGACATCAACCGAAACCGTTACATTGCTTTGCCGTAATCGCTCCAATTCAATAAAATTCTCCAGGTAGGCAATCTCCTTGCCAAGCGGAATTTGCTGGTCATTGCATTCGTACAATTGATACCGCAGCAGCTCCGAAAATTTAGCCAGCGAATTCGATGCCATATCCGGGTTCTTATGAATCAGGAAAAAGATCGAATTGATAGTATTGAACAGAAAATGGGGATTGAACTGATTTTTCAGGAATTTGAGTTCGGTTTCCAGCTTTTCCTTCTCGAGCAGTTGCTGCCGCTGCCGGGTCTGAATCCAGTTTTTCGTCAGTTTAATGCTCATGGCCAGGGTCGTACTGGCAACGGTCGAAGGCAGCGCGTTACTGAAAAAGGTATTAAAACAGGCCGATTGCCCGAATAGGTCATAGATCGTTTGACCGCTGGCAAAGGCACTAAAATAATAGCCACCGACAATGCAAAACGTAGCACACAAGACGGTCAGAAGCAGGTAGGCTAAATAAGGAGCATACCGACTTTTTTCAAGGTAGTTAGGAATCAGGTAGTACAGATTGAAATAGACCGCCAGCGCCTGAAAAATGACATAGAAGCTATATTTCAGCGCGTAGGGCAAAACAACTAAGCTCTGAAATACTTTAACCGGATTGCCCAACGTAACCACCCACCAGATATAGTGATATAGAAACCAGAACGGCAGGTGGTGGAGCTTATATCGAAAGAACCAACTCTGAACCAATTGATTATAGGATAACGCACGCATGGGCCCTCAGCACAATTTGCTCGATAACAATTGTCACAAGTTACGCGAATTGGCTGGAACTATGCCGATTCAATACATAAACGACCTGAACTAATTGACCAACTATACGACCTGAAGGATAACCTGTCTGCAAGTTCTCCTTTCTGGCTTTCAACTATTTTTCTGTCGTTCGTCAACTAAATTGAGTCAGTCGTCAATTCCGTTTTTCAATCATCCAGGTTCGTCTTTCCTTTGATCGATTAGCTAAAAATGTAATGCTATGCCTTTGTTTCAACTATCGATTAACGGCAATAAATATACGGTCAACGCTGATGCGCAGATGCCTTTGCTCTGGGTCATCCGGGAATTGGTTGGCCTTACGGGCACCAAATACGGCTGTGGCATAGCGCAGTGTGGCGCTTGTACCGTACATCTGAAAGGGGCCCCAATACGTTCCTGCTCATTCCCTGTATCAGCCGTGTCGAACCAACCCGTCACTACTATCGAAGGCATTTCGAAAGACAACTCCCATCCGGTGCAAAAAGCCTGGATTGCCGAGCAGGTTCCGCAATGCGGCTATTGCCAGAGTGGGCAAATTATGTCGGCAATTGCCTTGCTGAGAGACAATCCTCACCCAACTGATGAAGCTATTGATGCTGCCATGCAGGGAAATATCTGCCGTTGCGGCACGTATCCTCGCATCCGAAAAGCCATTAAACGAGCCGCTGGTACACTTCCTAAAACGAACGGACAATGAAAATCAGGAAGGAGCTTTCGCGTCGACATTTTATTCAGCAGGCGAGTCTCTCCGGGATTGCCTTAACCCTTGGGCTTTCGACTGCGGGAAAAACGGCTGTGGAAATCATCAATATCCAGGCTCCGGACAAAATAGGTACCGAATTAATGTCCTGGATTTCTATTGACAAGTCCGGGAAGGTAACCCTTGTGAATCACCGCTCGGAAATGGGCCAGGGCACGTTTCAGGCCATTCCGCAGATGATTGCCGAAGAACTGGAAGTCAATCTGGATCAGGTCACTATTTTGTTTGCGCCTGCGAATCCTAAAAAATACGGACCTCAACCCCAGGAAGGTAGTTTTTCTGTTCGGGGCTGGTACAAACAACTGCTACAGGCCGGAGCATCGGCGCGGGAAATGTTCATCAGCGTGGCGGCTAAGCGCTGGAATGTCGCAATGTCGGACTGTTACGCAACGAATGGCCAGGTGATTCATAAGCCATCCGGCCAAAAACTTGACTATGGTCTGCTGGTCGAAGAGGCTGCTACATTAACTCCTCCTCAGAACGTACCATTAAAAAGTCGGAAGGCCTATAAACTCATTGGGAAGTCACTACCTCGGCAGGATATTCCGGCCAAAATCAATGGTACTGCCCAATTCGGCCTCGACAAAAAATTACCGGGTATGCTGTATGCAGTGGTCGAACGAAATCCGCGCTTTCGGGGAAAAGTGAAACGGTTCGACGATTCCAAAACAAAAGCCATACCGGGTGTAAAGCGGGTGTTTACGGTACAACGGGCTATTTTTGGCAGTTTATTTGAAGGGGTCGCCGTCATTGCCAATTCGCTTTGGGCTGCCATGCAGGGACGCAAGGCATTAGTGGTTGACTGGGATGATTCGGGCTTTGAGCACCTTGATTCTGAACAGCTTGCCACCCAAATGCGGGAAAACCTTAAGAAGCCGGGGCCGTCTCCCCAATTCGAAACCGCTTTTCAAACCGCAACCCAAAAACTGGAAGCCGTTTATGAGACACCCTACCAGTCGCATAGCTGTATGGAACCGCTCAATTGCATTGCCCACGTCCAGGACAACCGCATCGAGATTTGGGGACCCATTCAGGAAGCGAACTGGATACAGGCTGATTTGAGTGAACGACTGGGCATTCCAAAAGAAAATGTAACCGTGAACATGACCTTTCTGGGTGGTGGATTTGGCCGCAAAGGATTTCCCGATTATCCGCACGAAGCAGCCTTGATCTCTAAGGCGATGAAAGCGCCCGTTCAGGTGATGTGGACGCGTGAAGACGACATGAGTACGGGGCCATTTAGACCGGGCGCATTTTATGGCTGTAGAGGGGCCATTGATGGTGATGGTCGTATACACGCTTTTCAGGCGATAACCGCAACACAATGGCTCGGAGCAGACTGGAGCCCCGAACCTTATCCTGACCCGAAACCAGCCGGGTACAACACCGGGAGTTTGGAGGGGATGGCAAGCCCTTATTTTAAAGCCATTCCGCATTACAGTTTTAGGGGTGTGGGTATCCGTTCGCCCATACCAACTATGTGGTGGCGTGCCCCAGGGGCCTGTACGGCTGGCTTCGCGGGCGAAAGTTTCATCGACGAACTCGCTCATCTGGCTGGTCAGGACCCGATGGATTTCCGCCGGGCTCATTTACCCGACAAACGTTATCAAGCTCTACTGGACCGGTTGGAAACGATTAGCCACTGGAAATCAAGAGGTGAAAAAGCAGGCTGGGGCATAGCCATTACGGAATGTTTTGGCGGTATCTGCGGCCATATCGTGCAGGTTTCACGTAAGTCAGATGGTAAACTTAAGATCAATAAGGTGATTGCCCTGATGGATTGTGGCTGGTATGTCAACCCCGATATTATCCGCGCTCAGGTCGAAGGCAGTATCATCATGGGTTTGGGCGCTGCGATTAAACATGCCACCACGTTTAAAGACGGTAAAGCGGTGCATCAGAATTTTAACACGTACGATATGCCCCGCATCACAGATACGCCGGAGATTGAGGTGCATATCATGGAAAACGACGAACCCGCCGGAGGTGTCGGCGAACCCGGCCTCCCTCCGTTCGCTCCTGCCTTATGCAATGCCATTTTCGATCTAACCGGTAAACGCATTCGCACGTTACCGTTCAAGCTGGATGAAGTGTAGGTATATTGATGTAGCCTGGACGGACACGTCTGGGTGTTATACGTAAAGCTAGACATGAGCGTTTTTGTCATCCTGACGAAGGAAGAATCTTAAAGCATCTTTACTCGCAGGTTTGGATATTATGAAGCTGTTTAAACTTTTCAAATTTCATTAAAACCGGGTAGCTTTTTTTGTCATGCTGACCGGGACGCGTAGTCGCAGGAAGCATCTTCGATAGCTAAAAGAATACTGCTACCGAAGATGCTTCGTTCCTCAGCATGACAAAAACACGCATTTTTGAATTTCCTTTAAAAGTTTAAACAGCTTCTATAAGATCCTTCCTTCGTCAGGATGACAAAAACGCCTAATGAGGTAGTCGTACTATGAGCAAAAACGGTCGAATAAACCGAAGGGATTTTCTGAAAACCGGTACGTTTGCCAGCGGTGGTCTAATGGTTGCTTTTGCCGTGCCGGATACCGTTGCCTTTGCAAAGCCCCGACCAACAACTGCGTCCCAAGCTGTGCTGAATGCTTTCCTGAAGATCGGAACGGATAATAGCATTCACATTATTCTCTCAAAGGTCGAAATGGGGCAGGGCATCTGGACCACCTTACCCATGCTCATTGCCGAAGAACTCGATTGCGACTGGAGCCGAGTAAAGGTTGAACACAGTCCACCCGGACAAGCTGGTGATTTTCTGGACAATCCCGTTTATAAATCCACCGGTGGTTCGGAAACGACCATCCAGGAATTTGATCGCTATCGGAAGATTGGCGCAACGGCTCGTGTAATGCTGGTCACTGCGGCCGCCAAACGACTTGGCGTACAACCACAAGATTGCCGAACTGAGAACAGCTACGTTATCGCCGGAGATAAGCGCATCAGCTATGGCGAAGTCGCGACGGAAGCCGCCAAACTGCCCGTTCCGAAAGTGACACTTCGCGAATCCAAAGACTGGAAGTATATCGGTAAATCGCAAAAACGGCTCGATACTCCTGAAAAAATTAACGGCAAGGCTACCTATGGACTGGACATTCATTTTCCCGGCTTGCTGACCGCCGTTGTTGCCCATCCTCCGGTTTTTGGTGCAACCGTAAAAACGGTGGATGCTACCCAGACCAAAGCGCTAAAAGGTGTTCGGGAGGTAGTAACGATTCCGACGGGCGTCGCGGTGCTGGCCGATAATTTCTGGACGGCAAAACAAGGTCGTGATGCGCTAAAAATTGAGTGGAATCCTGGAAAAAACGCCGATCTGGATAGCCAGGCTTTAACGGATAGTTATCGAAAAATAGCAAAAACAGACGGGCTAACGATCCGTAAAAAAGGGGACGTAGCTTCTGCGCTGACGAAAGCCGAACGGACTCTGGATGCCGAATATAGCTTTCCTTACCTCGCGCACGCACCCATGGAACCGCTGAATTGCACGGTAAAAATTGGGACGGATTCTTGCGAAGTCTGGACAGGTACCCAATCGCCATTGCTGCATCAGGCAGAAGTAGCCAGGTTTCTGGGGCTGAACCCGGAGCAGGTCAAGTTTTATACACCCTATATGGGAGGCAGTTTTGGTCGGCGAGGTTCCTTTAGCTCCGACTGGGTGATGGAAGCGGTTCACATCGCCAAAACAAGTGGCAAAGCCATAAAACTGGTCTGGACGCGCGAAGACGATATTAAAGGTGGCTATTACCGACCGATTTATGTACACAACGTACGAATTGCCATCGGCACCAATGGGTTTCCGACCGCCTGGCAGCACCAAATTGTGGGGCAATCGCTGTTTACGAACACCCCACTGGCCGACATGATTGTGCAAAATGGTATAGATTACAGTTCGGTCACGACCGGCGCCCCTTATTCCAATGCGGTTCCCGATCATTCCTTTGAACTTCACACCACAACCGTCGATGTCCCGGTACTTCCCTGGC
Source organism: Spirosoma gilvum (assembly GCF_054776815.1). NCBI lineage: Bacteria > Pseudomonadati > Bacteroidota > Cytophagia > Cytophagales > Cytophagaceae > Spirosoma > Spirosoma gilvum. Next base: position 233,535 of record NZ_BAAHBH010000005.1, read on the forward strand.
GATCTGTCGGCAGTACACACAGCGCTTTCGTGATGGAAACGCTTATCGACGAACTGGCTTTCCTCGCCAACACCGACCCAGTTACTTATCGTCGTACGTTCTTCAAGAATCACCCCAGACACCTGGCTGCGCTCAATCTGGCAGCGGAAAAATCAGGCTGGACCAGGCCATTACCTAAGGGGCAATTCAGGGGAATAGCCGTTTGCGAAGCGATGGGCAGCTACGTGGCTCAGGTTGTCGAACTATCCGTCGACAATCAAAAGATACGCATTCACCGAGTTGTATGCGCCATTGACTGCGGACTAGCCGTAAATCCCGATGGAGTTCGCGCTCAAATGGAAAGCGGAATCGTATTCGGACTTACAGCCGCTCTGTATGGCGAGATAACAATAAAAAATGGGCAGGTTCAGCAGAGTAACTTTCACGATTATCCAATGCTCCGCATGGCAGAAACGCCCGTCATCGACGTATACATTGTGCCCAGCACTGAAAAAATGGGTGGAGCCGGTGAACCTGGGGTTGCGCCTATTGCCCCGGCATTAGCCAATGCAGTATTTGCCTCCACGGGCAAACGAATTCGCCGGTTGCCCATCCGCACCGAGGATTTGAGTAAGGTATAAGAGCGGTTATCCAGACTATATCAGGTTAAAAAAGTACAGAAACCAGTTAAAATAATCTCAGCTTTATTGACACATTACCACGAACACAGTACCTTGTTGGTCCCATCGTGAATTCTCAATCGACCAACCAACATGCTCCCAATCAGACCGTTTCTGCTGGCACTCCTTATCATAGGACCGACTTCACGGCTATCAGCCCAACGAACCGTTTCGATTTCCTCACCCGACAAGGCTATTCGGCTATCAGTCAGCAACAACGAAACGGGCACCGTTACCTATCGAATTTCGTACAAGGGCAAAAAGGTCATCGAGCCGTCGAGTGTAGGCTTCGTGCTGAGCAAACCGAAAGTATCGCTTACCCGATTTGCGATTTCGGCTGCCGACTCATCAACCAAAGACGAAACCTGGAAACCCGTCTGGGGTGAAGTCCGCGAAATCCGAAACCACTATAAAGAATTAGCCCTCACATTAACCGGGAAGGACACACTAGGTATCAAGGTAATAGTTCGTTTCCGGGTGTTCGATGATGGGGTCGGCTTTCGATACGAGTTCCCAGAACAGAAAACGCTGACTCACTTTATCGTCGATGATGAGAAAACTCAGTTTGCGCTATCGGGCGATCACAAAACCTTCTGGCAACCGGGCGATTACGATTCCAACGAATACCTCTACAACACCACCCGACTCAGCGAAATTGACGCGGTAGCAGCCTCAAACAAGGAAAAAGATACGGCGCTGAAATCAGTCATCGGCCCCAATGCGATTCAGACACCATTACTGATCAAAACGGGTGATGGCCTTTATATCAGTATTTACGAAGCTGCCTTGCTCAATTACCCGGTTATGCATCTGCAACTGGACAAGAAAAAGCTCGTACTTACCTCCCAGCTAACCCCCGATGCCGTTGGCAATAAAGCCTACATGCAAACCCCCACGCAAACGCCCTGGCGTACGATTCTGGTGAGTGACAAAGCGACCGATCTGCTAGCGTCGAAGATGATTCTGAATCTGAACGAACCCTCGACCATTGCTGATCCGTCGTGGATAAAACCGCAGAAATTTGTGGGTATGTGGTGGGAGATGCATATCGGCAAAGCAACCTGGGAGAAAAAAGGTGGCAAGCATGGCGCCAACACCCAGAACGTGAAGAAGTACATCGATTTTGCCGCCAAATATGGGTTCGATGGGGTGCTGGTCGAAGGATGGAACGAGGGATGGGAAGACTGGTTCGGCAATTGGAAGGAGAACGTTTTCGATTTCGTAACTCCCTACCCCGATTATAACCTGGATTCGCTAACAGCCTACGCGCAGCAGAAAGGGGTTCGGATCATCATGCACCACGAAACGTCGGGTTCCGTTACGAACTACGAGCGTCGGATGGATGCCGCTTTTCAGTACATGCAGAAAGAAGGTATGAACACCGTCAAAACGGGTTATGTAGGCCGGATTATTCCGCGGGGTGAACATCACGATAGTCAGTGGATGGTTGGGCATTATCAGCGTGTGGCCGAAAAAGCCGCTCAATACAAGATTATGATCGATTCGCACGAGTCGGCGCACCCAACTGGGCTGCATCGCACCTACCCGAACTGGATGGCCAGCGAAGCCGCACGCGGTAGCGAATTCAACAACGCCCCTACCCTTGGCATCACGCCCGAACACACAACGATCCTGCCATTCACTCGACTGCTGGGCGGACCGATGGACTTCACACCGGGGCTGTTCCGATTCAAGCTGGACCAGTTCGACAATACCCGCACCACACGCGTCCGAACCACACTGGCCAAACAACTGGCCCTCTACATTACGATTTACAGTCCTCTACAAATGGCGGCTGATTTACCGGAAAACTACGAAAAGCACCTCGACGCGTTTCAGTTCATTCGCGATGTACCCGTCGACTGGGACGACACGAAAATCATCGCTGCCGAACCGGGCGATTACATCACCATTGCCCGCAAAACAAAGGGGAAAGATAGCTGGTATTTGGGCAGCATCTCCGACGAAAACAGCCGTGACATATCGGTAGACCTTGATTTTCTGGAGCCCGGCAAAACCTACGAAGCCACCATCTACCGAGACGCCCTCACCGCCGACTGGCAATCAAATCCAGAAGCCTATGTCATTGAAAAGAAGCCGGTCAACAGCAAAACCCGCCTTCCGATTCACCTGGCCAAAGGCGGAGGTTGTGCTATTCAGTTTATAAAGCAGTAAGAACCGGGTAACCCGTTCCAACCGATACGGCCATTCTAGAGTCTTCTCCAAAAACGACTCTTGATCGCTATGAAAAACGGCATCCATCTGCTAATCCTGTTCGGTTGCTTCTGGGCATGTTCCAAATCAAACAATGACGCGACCATCCCCCCTCTTGACGACACCAAAAATGTAACAGCTTCATTGAACGACTCCGTCTGGTATGGTCATGGAACAGCCTCCAGAGTATCTCCCCTGATCGTAGGTGATTGCGGCAAAAATCGGTTTAACCTGTATGTCTCCAATGAATTACCCTATCCGAAAGGACTTCGGCAGGCAGCGCCATACGACTGTGTAGGCCCTTGTGACAGAACCCAATACCTTAGCTTTGAGAAGGTCCCGTTAGCTGTCGGAAAATACGATCTAGCCAGCCTCAATACCTGTGCCTCCAATCCACTAACCAGTGTGAATTATGGGCTCATTGTTGGTGGGGATGCCGTATTCTCGTCGTACATCGCCAAAGAGCCCGCTAGTGGCTGGATAGAGGTGACCAAAGCCGATACGGTTGCCAACATATTGGAAGGAAAATTCGAGCTAACCTTAATCAGTTACGCCAACAATAACACCACCGCCCGTTTCCGCAATGGCCTTTTCGCCCTTAGTCTGACAAAGTAGGTCATCCACAGTCTGCTAGCCGAAATCCCTATTCAGCACTAGTTGAGTAGGGATTTTGGTTTTGTAGAGACGCCAGGGATGGCGTCTCATGTCCGAATGGTTTTATTGACGGATGGTTCGTCGACCGGACGACTTTGGCTGACGCGTATGAGACGCCAGGGATGGCATCTCTACAAAATTCTTGCGCTACTTCTTGTATATATAATTTTCTTATATATTTTTGTTTCAAATTAACGCTACTGATCGATCAAAGCCTATGGAATCAGCTAATCAGGAATTTTTGCGGGGAACCCTAAAGACAATCGTTCTCCGGTTGCTGGCTCAGCAGGGGCGCATGTACGGGTATGAAATCACGCAGGCCGTTGAAGAACGTACAGCTGGCGAACTGATGCTCACGTTTGGCGCTCTCTACCCGGTTCTTCATAAGCTGGAAGATGAAGGACTACTGACAACCCAAAGTCAGGAGGTCGACGGGCGGCTACGCAAGTATTATATGCTTACGCCAACGGGTAGTGAAACAGCGGTTCGGAAAGTTGATGAGTTCGAACGATTTATCCAACTGATGCGGCTGCTTATCCATCCGGAACCATCCGTAACCTTCAGCCATTAATTTCCTGCTATTCTCTTTTTCCCTCATTCGCCTTTCTGCGTATTTATGAACAAGCTATCTCGCGATCAACTTCTTTGGCTCGAGCAACAGCTACAGCAAACGAGACCCCACCAGGCATTACAAGCCGAACTGCTGGATCATATGGCCTCTTTGATTGAACAGCGCATGGATCAGGGCCAGCCTTTCTCAGACGCTTTCGAGCAGGTAACCCAACAGGCAAATCCGCAGGCGCTGGGCCAGTTGAAACAACGCTACCTTCAGGAATTCCCTGCCCGTCCGGCAACTATACCGTTGATGCCCACCCGGATTGGGTTACGACAGAAACGCCGTCCAGCCACAAAACCGTTTCAGTACATGCTGCTCTCGAGTGTACTCACGTTTCTGATTCTGATGGGTTTTCTGGTCGTGGTTAGTCGACCTCTGGCTGTACCGATGAGTGCGTTCAAAACCGCTTTAGGAGCCTTAGGCTTGACGGGCATCCTAATCGCCCGGTGGTGGCTATCACGCAGGGGCGCTAAACCAAAACGATTCCGAACTACCTGAGCCACCAAGCAGAATTAAGTTTGATAAAGTCGTTTAGTGTGACCCCGACGGGGTCAAAGGTTTATAGCTCCCATAATTTCCTATAAACATTTGACCCCAGCGGGGTCACACTAAAACGCCTAAATCTAAATAGACCTCCCAGTAGACACCCCCTTCCAACTCCAATCTAACTCCCTTTTCCAATGCTTTTTCACTACCTCACAGTGGCCCGGCGCCACCTGTGGCAGAATCGTCATGTCAATTTAATTAGCCTGTTAGGGCTTAGTATTGGGCTCGCCAGCGGCCTGGTTATCTTTCTGGTGGTCAACTACATGTTCAGTTTCGACCGCTATCATCCACACCTGGATCGGACTTATTGGGTTGTTACCGATATTAAGCGGGAACGAACCATGCCCACCGATGCGGCTCCCCGCCCCCTCGCCGAAGTACTCCGACGCGATTATGCCTTTGTGGAGAATTCGACGCGATTGGAAACCTTCTTTGGCCGAACGTTGAGCGTCCCGAATGGAAAGGGCGGTTGGGTTAAGAAGTTTGCCGAAGCCCGCAATGTCTGCTTTACGGAGCCCCAATACTTCGACCTGTTTGGGGTAGAATGGGTGAGCGGGAACCGCAAAACAGCGCTGGCAGCCCCCAACACAATTGTGATCAGTGAGCGCTATGCCCGCAAATTTTTTGACGAGCAACCCGCCCTGGGCCGAACACTACGGCTAGACAATCGAACCAACCTGACCGTAACCGGAATTGTTAAAGATCCACCTGCCAATACCCAGCTTCGGTTCGATGCCTTCGTTTCGTACGCTACAATTCCGGTTCTGGAAGGACCGACCGCTTTAGCCGACTGGCAGGGGTTACAGGCCATGTGTTTTGTACGGCTGCGCGAAGGAGCCAACCCAAATCTGCTCACTCAAAATTTACCCAAGATTCGACGTAAGAACCTGCCTCCTCAGGAAGTAGCCCATTTCGACTATCATGTGTTGCCCCTGGCCGACCTCAATCACGAACGGAGTGGTATGGCTCCACGACCCGTCCTATACGCACTGATTGGCGTGGGCCTACTGCTGGTGATGGCAGGTTGTATCAATTTTATTAATCTGGCAACGGCCCGGGCACTCAAACGGGCGCGGGAAGTTGGCGTTCGAAAAGTGATGGGAAGTACCCGCTGGCAATTGATCGGTCAGTTTATGCTGGAAACCACTTTACTCGTGTGCATGTCCATAGTCGTTGCGCTGGTGCTAGCCCAATTGTGTCTGCCTTTTATCAACCAGATTTTGGCCGCCACTGTTGACAAGCTCCGACCGGAGATGTCTGTTGGTGATTTGGTTCAGCAGCGGGCCATCGGTTGGTTCCTGGCTCTGGTCATCGGCGTCATTATCTTTTCGGGTCTGTATCCAGCGTTTGTGCTCGCCCGTTTCAAGCCAGCAACGGCTCTTGCCAGCCAATCAACCACTCGGTTCGCAGGCCGACTCACGGTCAGACAAGCCCTTATTCTGGGGCAGTTCGTACTGATGCAATTATTTATTCTGAGTGTACTGGTCATTACGACCCAGCTTCGGCATATGGGCCAAGCCGAATGGGGCTTTCACCGCGAGTCAATACAGGTCGTTTTCTTACCCCAGCGGGAAGCTTCCCCCCTGCCCCTCCTACGCGAACAATGTCTAGGCGTACCCGGTGTCGAGCAGGTAACCTTCGGCAGTGATCCACCCGCATCGGCCTATAATCGGCCAAGTCCGTTCAGCTATCATACTGCTACCGAACCCGAATCGTTCGAAACCTGCGTCCGGGCGATCGACGATCACTATCTGTCGGTGTTTGACTTGTCGCTGATAGCCGGTCGAAATGTTCGGTCAACGGATACGACCGGCCGCGACGTATTGGTCAGCGAAACGCTGGTGAAGCAATTGGGCATTACTTCACCAGCAGCGGTAGTCGGCAAACGTATCCGTATAAAAGACGCGGATCGGGTTATTGTTGGTGTTGTACGCGACTTCCGAAGTGGCAATCTGCACCAGCCGGTTTTGCCCATAACGCTCATTCATGACCTTCCGCACAGCCGGGTAGCCATGCTGCGCCTGAGTCCAACGTATTCACCCCAAACTCAGCAGGGGATTCAACAAGTGTGGGATAAGTTGTTACCGGAACAGGTCTATCATGCCGAAACGCTGACCGACCTACTGGAAAACTTTACCGAGATCGAGCGCCTACTGGCTGGAATGGTTCAGGCGTTTGCTCTGGTAGCGATTGGTCTGAGCTGCCTTGGGTTATACGGGCTGGTTACATTCCTGAGCGAGTCAAAAGCTAAAGAAATTGGTGTTCGTCGGGTATTAGGTGCTCAAACACCGCAACTCCTCTGGCTATTGGGCCGCGAGTTCGGAAAATTACTTGGCCTGGGCTTCTTAGTAGCGGCCCCACTTGGCGCCTGGTTACTATCAAGTTGGCTCCAACAGTATGCCCACCGAATTTCGGTAAATGGCTGGTTACTGTCGGGCACCCTCATTCTGACGATATTGATCACTGCCCTGACCATCGCCCGTCAGGCGTTAAAAGCCGTCCGTACAAATCCAGTCCATTATTTAAAGAGCGAATAAGGTAGCTTATTCTTTTTTTCGCAAATCACTCACTCTACATACTCTTTATTTCATACACACTGTTTGAATATTTGCAAATTGAGCCAAAACAAGTGCGTTTTTGTCATCCCGAGGAACGACAAAAACTATTGCAGAAAAAATTCAAGAAAAAGCCCTTCTCCCGTTTTGGGAGAAGGGCTTGGGGTGAGGACAAAACTCCTATTCTTACAACAACGTGATAAATCCTTTGATCACCGATGCAACCCGAATGGCATCGAATACACGAGCTTCGCTGGCTCCATGCTTCAGGACGCTCTCTTCGTGCGAGCGGACGCAAAGTTCACAGCCATTGACTGCTGAAACAGCCAGGCTCATCAACTCAAAAAACTCTTTACCCAACACCGGATTCATCATGATGCTCATGCGAATACCCGGCTGTGTTTGCTGATAATAGTCCTTGCTGACAAAGTGCCGGAACCGATAGAACACATTATTCGTGCTCAGCAACGACGTGCAGGCAATGGTTTCCGATACGTCTGCATCGGTAGCACCTTCCTGTTTGGCAGCCGCCGTAAGCGAATCGACCAGTGGCTGATGCTTTTCATTAACAGCAACCGATAAAGCCAGCAACAGGGCTTCTTTCTTCGTCAGGTTCTGGCTGTTATTCAGCACATTACCGACATTTATTTTCAGGTCGCGCAAATACTTATGCTCCGTCAGAGCGAGCGCATCCAGCACCGGATAGTCTGCTTCTACGTTAAGCCCTACCAGATTCAGCAGCGACGTAACCGTTTCGTTTTGTGTGGTTGTCATCTGATTAATTTTGAATGACCGGGCCGCCGGTGCGGTGAATGATAGAATGATTGAATAGGTCTATGCTTCAGCTATTCAATCATTCTATCATTCACTCATTCTATCATTGAATTAGGCCGTTAGCGTGGCTTCGCCTTTTATCCAGTTGCAGGGGCACAGTTCGTCGGTTTGCAGGGCGTCCAGAACACGGATTACCTCGTTTACATTCCGGCCAACCGATAGGTCGTTTACGCTTACCCAACGGACAATACCTTGTGGATCAACGATATAGGTTACACGATAAGCTACTTTTTCGTTGGCTTCCAGAATACCCAGATCTTCGGCCAGCGACTTCGAGGTATCGGCCAGCATTGGGAATTTCAGGCCACGCAGATCGTCGTGGTTTTTACGCCAGGCGAGGTGAACAAATTCGCTATCGGTCGAAGCACCGATCACCATGGTGTCGCGATCCTGAAAATCTTCGAACTTCTTGTTGAACTCAGCAATTTCAGTTGGGCAAACGAAGGTGAAATCTTTCGGCCACCAGAACATCACCAGCCATTGGCCCGCATTCTTGTGATCTTCCGACGAGATTTCGTAAAATTCTTTGTCTTTATCGAGCGAAACAACGGCTAGTTTCTTGAACTCAGGAAATTCAGAACCAACTGATACAATATGATTTTTCATAGAATTTATGATGGTTGTATGCAAAACACATTCTTATTCAAGTGCAAATTAAACCATCAATATGTTTCAGAAATATGATTTTTATCAATAACCATATAGACAGAAACTATCAAAAATCAGAACTAATAGTGGCAATCAAGCGATTACGTGTAGGCCAAGTACTTCTCCGCACAGAAATTTATTGAAAGAATAATACTATTCATTGAAATGATACCAGATATAATTTTATTGATATTGATCATGTAGAGACGCGACCCCTCGCGTCTCCTGTGCGTCAGCAATAAACCATCCGGCTAGAAATACCATCCGGTCAGGAGACGCAAGGTCGCGTCTCTACATAAATCATTCCGACCGCAACGATTTGACCGGATTCATCAAGGCGGCTTTAATGCTTTGGAAACTGACCGTCAGCAACGTAATGAGTAAAGCACCTGAACCTGCTGCCACAAAGATCCACCACGACAACTCGGTACGGTATGCATACTTTTGGAGCCAATTTGTAAGCGTATAGTACGCAATGGGTGTGGCGATACTGAATGCAATAATTACCAGAACTATGAAGTCCCTCGAAAGTAATCCCCACAGGTTTAGCACACTCGCGCCCAGCACTTTACGCACCCCTATTTCCTTTGTTCGCTGCTCGGCCACAAACGAAGCCAGCCCAAAAATACCCAGGCAGGAAATAAAAATGGCCAGAACGGCGAAGACAGAGGCCAGCTTGCCAATGCGCTGTTCGGTCGAAAACTTGGCAGCAAAATCCTGATCGACAAACGAATAGGTGAATAACGCCGAAGGGACTGTTTTGCGAATAACCGATTCAATCCTGGGGAGTGCGTCCTGTGCGCTGACGGTGGGTTTCAGCCGTAGGTTGAGTCGGGCTGCGGCAGCGTAATGAGCGTCCAGGAAATAAAAACTTCGCTTTACGGGCTCAAAGGGTGAATCCATCACCATATCTTTAATGACGCCGATGATCTGGCGTTTCCAGTGGAAATCCGGTTGCCGAATGTAAGCGCCAACGACCCATTGACCGTTGCGTTTTTTCAGGCCCAGATACCGGGCGGCCGTTTCGTTGATAATTACTGCGGTTGAGTCCGTAACGAACGCTTTGGAAAAATCACGACCTGCCACAAATTGCCATCCGGCCATCGTGCCAAAATTGGTGGATATGTCCATTACGGCAAAACCAGACTCTGCTTTGGACGGTTTGTTATCCCATTCGAACCCGCCTATGTTATTCCAGATGCTGGTGAGTGGGCTTGATGAATAAGCAACCTGACCAACCATGCCCGTCGCCATCAGTTCTCGTTCAAGAACCTCTTCTTTCCCTTTGTAATTGGGATCATTCATTGGAATCGACAGCAGACCCGTGCGTTCGTAGCCTACCGGCCTATTCTTTACATATTGAATCTGTTTGTAAACGAGCAGAACCCCAATAATCAAAACAACGGATACGGTAAACTGCACAACCACCAGCACCTTGCGGGGAAGCGAGGCCAGCCGACCCATTCTCAGCGTGCCTTTTAGCACTTTGACGGGCTGGAATGAAGACAGGTAAAAAGCGGGATAAAGTCCTGCCAACAGAGCAGTTATGGTCAGAAACAGAACACTGGCCAACCAGAAAGAAGGCATTTGCCAGGGAAAAACGATAGCTTTATCAGCCAGTTCATTAAACCAGGGCAACGACAGCAGCACCAACCCCAATGAACCCGCAAATGCCAGCGAAACCACCAGAAAGGATTCGCTCAAAAACTGATTGACCAACTGCGATTTAACCGAGCCAACCGCTTTTCGAATACCCACTTCTTTAGCCCGTTTTTCACTTCGGGCGGTACTTAAATTCATAAAGTTGATACAGGCCAGCAACAGCACGAATCCACCCACAATGCCGAAAAGCCAGACGAAGGTGATGCGACCACCCGATGGCCGTCCGTCGGTAAACTCCGAATACAAATGCCACTGCCGCATGGGATACAAATACATTTCCAGCTTATAGTCACGGGCATCGGCTACTAAATCAGAGGGAGCATTCTTTTGGTAAAAATCATTGATGGCGGCATCGACCGTTTCCATCGACGTGTTATCCGCAATCTGAACATCAATTGGAAAAGAACTTCGCCCCCAGTCGGTTTCACTATCTTTTACCCAATCGTTCGAGGAAACCCACAAGGCCCAGGGAGCAAAAAACTGCAAATCGCCATAGGTCGAATTTTTGGGCAGATCGGCATAGACCCCCATTACCGTTACATCCATGCGGTTGTCAAGTTTCAACCGTTTTCCAACAGGGTCCGTTTGGCCGAAAATAGCCTTAGACGCCGATGTAGAAAGAATTATCGAATGTGGATCATCCAGAGCGGTTTGGCTCCCGTTTACCATTTGGAGCGATAGCATATCAATCACCCCCGCTTCGATAAACCGTCCCTTTTGGGTATATTTTTTCTGACCATCCGCTACCGTGTAATTTCCCGGCCAGAATCCGATCAGGATATGTTTGAAATACTGTCCGTATTTTGCTTTAAGCACCGTAGCCAGCGGAATCTGGCAGGCATCAGTACCCCGCGATATGCCAGTGGTTGGTTCTGTAGCCACTCGTCTGATCTGCGCAATGCGATCATACTTCGGAATAGTTTTATCAAAACTCAATTCATCATACACCCACAGGCCAATGAGCATAGCCACGCCCATCCCGATGGACAGTCCACCAATGTTGATCGCGGAATAGGCCTTGTTTTTAGTGAGATTCCGAAACGCAATTTTAAGATAGCTACGTATCATAGTTGTAAAAGCTGGTTTGGGGAATGAATTTGTTGTCGTCGTTGTAGAGACAAGGCATGCCTTGTCTCTACGGATCAGGGATGGTCGCATCAGGCTCACCACATCGCGCACATACCGCCAGCGCGCTTGCTGCAGACCTAGCTCCCGGATGCGCTGCTGAAACAGCTCGTCCAGATCGCCTTCTAGCTCTTCGGCCCGGTGCGCAGGCAAGAACAGGTGGAGCAGGTAGGTGGCGAAGCGGGGAGGTTTGTTAGCAGGGTGCATGGAGCGAGGAGCAAGGAGGTATCGCAGGAAGCGAGGGGGTGATTCATAGAGCATGCTCCATGCGCCACACCCCTTGCTCCCTGCTATTCAGACCGTAACGATTTGACCGGATTCATCAAGGCCGCTTTAATGCTCTGGAAACTGACCGTTAGCAACGTAATGACTAAGGCACCGACGCCCGACACGGCAAAAATCCACCACGACATATCCGTATGGTATTCGTATTTCTGGAGCCAATTTTTCAGAAAATACCAGGCAATCGGCGTAGCGATACCAAACGAGATGATCACCAGCATCACAAAGTCTTTGGAAAGCAGGGCCCACACGTTAGTGACCGATGCGCCCAGCACTTTGCGCACGCCAATTTCTTTGGTGCGCTGCTCAGCTACGAATGAGGCTAAGCCAAACAATCCCAGGCACGAAATCAGAATGGCGAGGATAGCAAAGCCAGATGCCAGCTTTCCGATCCGTTCTTCGGCCGCAAACTTTAGGGCATACTGCTGATCCGTAAAGCGATAATCGAACGGGCTGCCAGGATTGAATTTCCGAAACACTGTTTCAATTTTAGCCAGTGACTCTCTGGTACTGTGGGCCGGATTAAGTTTGATATTAATGACATTCGCCCAGCCATAATCCATGACATAAACCGTCTGATAAACGGGCTTAAACGGCGAATCCATCAACATATCCTTAATGACGCCTACTATTCGGTACGGCTTACCATTCCATTTAACCTGTTTGCCCACCGGATCTTTCAAACCCATATACCGCACGGCGGTTTCATTGATGACCATGCCCGATGAATCGCTGGTGAATTGCCGGGAAAAATCCCGCCCCTGCACAAACTGCCAGCCAACCGTTTTGCCATAATCGTGCGTAACGGCAATCGTTCCAAAGTTGTCTCTGAAGTTCGGGTCTTTACCTTCCCAGTCGAAGCCGCTATTTTGCGAGTTCAGATCGGTTGCTGGGGCCGATGAGGTCGACATGTCGACTACAGCGCCAGTCTGAATGAGTGCACCCCGAAGGGCATTGTAGTGCTGATGCAACTCCGGCGTGTTCATGGCTACAGTAATGAGTCCGGTCCGATCGTATCCAACCGGACGACTTTTGGCGTGCTGAATTTGCCGAAATACAATGATCGTTCCGATGATCAGCGTAACCGAGACCGTAAACTGCACCACCACCAATACCTGACGCGGAATCGATGCAAAACGACCTACCCGGAATGTACCTTTCAGCACCTTGACAGCCTGGAACGACGATAAATAAAGGGCTGGATAACTTCCCGCGATCAGCCCAGTTAGCAGACTAAAGCCAACACCACAAAGCCAGAAGATCGGATTCGTCCATAAAATACCAATCTGTTTATCGGCCACTTCGTTGAATACAGGAAGGATTAGCAGAACCAGTCCTATAGCCAAGACGAACGCAAACGCAACCACCAGCAACGACTCGCTGAAAAACTGACTGATCAACTGACTCCGTACCGAACCGACGGCCTTCCGAATACCCACCTCTTTCGCTCGTTTTTCGGAACGGGCCGTTGATAGATTCATGAAATTGATACAGGCCAACAGCAGCACAAACACCCCGATAATCCCGAACAGCCACACGTATTGTATCCGGCCTTCGAGGTTGCCCGACTTATCCCAACCCGAGTAGAGGTGCCATTGGCTCATCGGTAGCAGGTAGACCACCGGCTTAATAAACGCAACTTCCGGATTATGCTTCAGCCGGATGTTTTTGATTTTAGCCGAAACAGCGTCAAAATCGGCGTTTGGCGCGATCTGTACCAGCACCTGCCAGGAAAAATTACCCCATTCAACATTATCCTGCGCCCGCTTTACCCATTCTTCCGACGAGACATATAAGTCCCAGGGGGCTATAAATTTCATGTCCCGAAACTCCGTGTTGTAGGGAAAATCTTCATAAATGCCCGTCACTTTCACGTCGAGCTTATTATCGATCTTCATCAGTTTACCCACTGGATCGGTTTCACCAAACAAGGCTTTCGCTGTTGTCTCTGATAGCAAAATCGAATTCTGATCGTTTAGCCCAGCCCGTGTACCGCTAAGCATGTTTAACGTGAGCATATCAGGTGCATCGGCACTCAGATAATTACCCATTTTGGTTAATTTTTTCTCGCCATAGGCCAGAATATGATCTTTAGTCCAGGACGACATGACGACGTGCGAAAACGGTCCGCCGTTGCGGGCAGCACCATAAACCGTCCGTAGTTCCGGGCCCATAGGTGCCGGGTTGTATTCACCATGAAACACTTCGCCGTTGAAGCTTCCATTCTGCATAACCTTGGCAATGCGGTCGTAATTCTGAAAATACCGGTCAAACGAAAGTTCGTCGTATATCCACAGGCCAATGAGCAATGCTACGGCCATACCCACGGCCAAACCACCGATATTGATGAAAGAATAGACCCGGTTCTTGGCCAGATTCCGAAAAGCGATTTTGAGATAGTTGCGTAACATGGTTGTATGTGCTGGTTTGGGGAATGAATATGTCGTCGTTGTGGAGACAAGGCATGCCTTGTCTCTACGGATCAGGCTGGGTCGCATCAGGCTCACCACATCGCGCACGTATCGCCAACGAGCCCGACTCACACCTACCTCCCGGACCCGTTGCTGAAACAGTTCATCCAGATCCCCTTCCAGTTCTTCGGCCCGGTGCGCAGGCAAGAACAGGTGGAGCAGGTAGATAGCGAAGCGAGGTGGTTTGTTAGCAGGGTGCATGGAGCGGGGAGCAAGGAGGTAGCGCAGGAGGCAAGGGGGTGATTCACAGAGAATACTCCATGCGCCCCCCCCCTTGCTCCCTGCTATTCAGATCGTAACGATTTGACCGGATTCATCAAGGCCGCTTTAATGCTTTGAAAACTAACCGTCAGCAGGGCGAGGACTAGCACTGAAAGACCAACCGACGCGAATAACCAACCGTTTAGATTCATGCGGTACACGAACCGGTCTAGCCATTGTCGAGAGGCATACCAGCCGATGGGTGCAGCTATCAGAAACGCCAGCAATACCAGTTTCAGAAACGCGCCCGATAACATACTGTTTATTTCCAACGTAGTAGCTCCCAGAACTTTTCGGATACCGATTTCTTTGGTGCGCTGCTCGACCGTTAGCGAAACCATTCCGAATAGCCCAAGAGCAGCAATCAGGATGGCCAGCAGAGCGGCATAGGTAATTAGTTGTTTCCAGTTGGCCTCATCAGCGTAATCGCTCAGGCGGTCATCTTCCATAAAATGATAGGAGAATGGCTGAAAGGGAATGAGTTGCCTGAATGTCCGTTCAATGGTCTGCAAACCGGCCTGAGTCTGGGCAGGGTTCAGCCTGACGTAAAGCTGATTCATCTGCTCGGCCTTGCCGATTTGAAACAGCACCGGTTCGGACTTATCGCGCATGGATCGGTATTGATAATCCCGGACGACACCAACCACCGTCAGATCGTGCCGGATAGCAGCCTCATCCTGCCGCTGAATAATCTGCCCGATAGGCGACCGATCGGCCGAGAGGAAACGCTTAACAAAGGTTTCGTTTACCAGAATGTTGGACGCACTATCGGCAGGGCTGTTGGCCTGCAAACCCCGACCTTTCAGAATCGGTATGTTTACAAACTGGAGATACTGATCATCGACCCATTCATTACCCGACTTTACAGCCTTGTTGTTGACGTAATAGGTACCAGCCCGATGCCCTCCTGATTTACGGGCGACAGCTTCAATACCGGGCTGATTTCGTAGGGTCTGTTTAAGCAGTTCACCCTGCCGCTCGCGGCCCCAGGGTACGTAAATACGCACACGATTGGCACGCTCGTAGCCTACATTGGCCGTTTGAATATACCGGAACTGCCCATGCAGTACCGCCGTGCCAATCAGCAGTACAATGGCAACCACGAACTGTAAAACCAGCAACGATTTGTCGTTTCTATTGCTTCGTATCAGGCCAGATCGACCGTAGAGTACCTGTGCCGGATTGAAACCAGAAAGCACCCGCGCCGGATAAAAACCGGCCAGTACGGTAACCAGCACGATAAGTGCTCCAAAAAGGCCAATGGTCTGGGGAGTCAGCAGGTACCGGACGTTTAAAGCCTTGTTGGCAAGCGCCCCAAATTCGGGCAGTAGGCTATACACCAGAATCAGGGCCGGAATAAAGGCCAGGAGGGTTAGCAGGAAGGTTTCGCCAACAAACTGCCCGATCAACTGCTGACGGGTGCTACCTGTCACTTTACGAATACCAATCTCTTTGGTCCGACGGAGCGACCGAGCCAGGGTCAGATTGACGAAATTAATACCGGCCAGCAGTAAAATCAACGCAGCAATCCCGCTCAACACATACGAATATACCGACGATGACCCTCGTTCCAGACCATTACTGAGTTCATACCGGTCGTCGAGGTGCATGGCAGAAAAAGGCTGCAACTGATAAGCCATCCGAAACGAGCCATGTTCTTTACGAAGTTGCGCGAGTTGCTGACCAGCATATTTTTCGAATACCTTAGCCATTTTCTGCTCCACCGCACTGAGGTCGGCTGTATGCACGTTAGGCTTCAGTAATAGAAACGTATTCAGAAATCCATCCGACCAGTCGCTTTGCGCCCAGGCTTTCTGATCGGGTGAGAGCGATGCTACAAACGGCCTCAGTATATCGAACCGGATGCTCGAATTAGCTGGGGGTGTTTTTACAATGCCAGTAATCCGATAGTTTTCGAAATTGCCTCCGGCATCAATTGCCAATAACTTGTTCAGTACATCGGTCGTACCGAAGTACGTACGGGCCATATCATCCGTAATGACCACACTACCCGGATCATTCAACAGGGTCCTGGAATCACCGGCCAGCAGGTTAAAACTAAACAGGTTAAAAAAAGACGTATCGACGTACATGACCTGATGGTACATAACATCCTGATTGTGACGGACCAGCATTTCATACCCTTTTACCCGGCAAAACGCGGCTACCTCAGGCAGTTCAGCGGTAAAGGCTGGCCCCTGTGGCAGCCCCGTTGCTCCATTGGCAATTTCGTTGCCCTCAGGACTTGTCGCGTTCGATACGACCCGGTACAGTTGATCACCACGGGCATGAAAGCGGTCGTACGACACTTCATCCTGCACGAACAGCAGAATGAACAGAACAGCCGCCAGACCAATGCTTAGGCCAACGATATTGATGGTGCTGAGACCGGGGCTACGAAGCAGATTCCGCCAGGCAATAGTCAGATAGTTTTGGATCATGGTTGTATTGGTTGGTCTAGGGTAAAGCTTCTCTTCTCGTTTCATCAGCGATGGTCGCATCAGGCTCATCACATCACGTACATACCGCCAGCGCGCTTCCCGTAGGCCCACCTCCCGAATGCGCTGCCGGAAAAGTTCATCCAGATCGCCTTCCAGTTCTTCCAGCCGATGCGAAGCCAGGAACCAACGGAGTAAGTACGTCGCAAAGCAGGGCGGTTTCATAATGGATAATGAAAAAGAATAATTGATAATGAGTAATGAGGGGCGTCATTTATGGCAGTCGGGCATTACCCATTCTGCATTATCCATTTTCATGACCAGGCGGTTCGGGGTATGGCATCCCACATCTGATTGCGCAGTTGGCGAACCTCTTCCAGCACCCGCTTCCCGTATGCCGTTACAGAGTACAGGCGCTTTCGGCGACCACCCCGCTCGGCTGTCATCCCTCCCATTTCGGAACTAACCAGCCCTTTTTCCTGAAGCCGATTCAACGCCGAGTGTACGGCTCCCAGATTTACCGAGCGGCCCATCTGTTGCTCAATTTCGTTGACGACAGCCGCTCCATAGGCATCCCCCGCCCGAATCGCGACGGCTAGCAGAACCACCTCTTCAAATTCGCCCAGGTATGTGCCTTTCATACGCAAATATTAGTTGTGTAAATGTATAACAAATGCCTTGCCACATATCAAAACAGGCCAATCCTCGCTGGATTGGCCTGTTTTTCGGATCAGACACCTACTTAAACTGTCCACAAACGGACATTTTTTGTACGGACGTGGACAGCCCTCGAAGCTGCCCCATTCCATATTCAACAATAATATGAAAAATTATCTCACAATTTTTCATGTCGTTTAACAAACCCTGCCCTTCTTGTGTTATATACCCGTAATCGCTGATAGACGGAGATGCTGTGAAAGGCACCTGATTTTAAATAACAACTGTTCTAGCAAGCGAAACAAAAGCCAGGTGACTTCCGTCGTCTGGCTTTCTCTTTATTAGCGCAGGGCATAGAGCCTAGTCTTTGCTTCACCCCAGGCCCTTACCCCTACGCCCCAGTCCTCCCTTACTCCGACCGCAACGAGCGAACCGGATTGACCAGGGCCGCCTTTATAGTTTCGTAGCTGACGACAGCCACTGTCAACAACATCACCAGTATGATGCTCAGCAGAAAAATGGACCCATCCAGGTTAACACGGTACGTAAAATCCTGAAGCCAGCGATGCATCACAAACCAGCCCAGCGGAATAGCCAATATACAGGCGACGACCAGTAAGGTCAGAAAGGGGGTAAACAATAGACCGAGGATTTGAGGCAATGAAGCGCCCAGAACTTTTCGAATACCGATTTCTTTGGTACGCCGTTCGGCCAGATACGACGACAGACCAAACAACCCCATACAGGCAATCAGAATCGACAATAGCGAAAACGCCTTGAATAAACCCGCCATACGCGTTTCGCCTTCATACATCCGGCCGAATTCTTCACTCATAAACCAGTGTCCGAACCCTATTCCGGGCAACACCTGCTTCCATTTCGCTTCAACTTCGGCAATCTTCTCCTGAAATTTCCCGGCAGGCAACTTCACGTACACAATCCGATCTTCAGGGTCGGGGCGGGCGCTGATGGCCAGCGGGGAAATGGTATGGTGAATGGAACGGAACGGAAAATCGCGTACAATACCGACTACCATACCTTCCTTCTTCTGAGCAGGGTCCTGATAGGGTCGTTTGATCGTCAGACGCATTCCTAATACCTTATCCAGTGGTAGTCCTAAGGCTTTCACTGCACTTTCGTTAAGCAGATAGGCGCTCGAATCAGCCGGATTGTTGTTTCGAAAGGTTCGCCCGGCCAGCAGATTCAGGTTAAACACTTGTGGCAGGTCAAAATCGCCGTTCATACCCGCCCATTGATATACCTGATTGCCCAACTGTGGAAACGTAACATCGTGGTCCAGTGAGCCAAAATAGTCCTGATTGGGTAAGTGATTGGCCATCGTAACGACCTGAATTTCGGGATCTTCCAAAATACGCTGCTTCAAGGATCGGTATTTATCCAGCGACGCCATCCCCGACCATCGGATCGACAGCAACTGGTCGCCACTCTTGCTTAAAGTAGACTGCCGGATGAAGTTCATCTGTTGCATCATGATTCCGGTCGAGACAATCAGTAGTATCGTAACCGTGTATTGCAACACGACTAATCCTTTCCGAAGCCAGTCGGAGCTGGGACTGGCAAGTCGGGCATTTTTCAGAACACTAATCGGCAACAGTCCTGATAAATACAGTGCTGGATAACTCCCTGCCAGCAACCCCACCAGTAGTGTAGTTCCCATAGTTACCATGATCAACTTGGCTTGTATCAGATGGGCCAGTGTGAAATGCTTTCCCGAAATGAGGTTAAACACTGGTAGCAGAAGAATAACCAGTAAGAGTGCAATCAGCAGGGCCATAAACGTAGTAATCAGCGATTCACCCAGAAACTGCCAGACCAACTGCCAACGATTGCTGCCCAGCACTTTGCGTAAGCCGATTTCCTTCGCCCGCCGGACCGCCCTGGCGGTTGCTAGGTTCATGTAGTTGATACTGGCAATAACAATCACCAGAAGCGCCGTACAGGCAAAAATGTAGAGGTATTTGACATCACCTATCCGGCTGTTGTTATAACTCGATCGGAGCGCTTCGTTGAAATGCACATCCTTCAGTGGTAAAATAACCGGCTCGAATGCCCGGTCAGGATTTTTGGTGACATTGGCCTGTACGACCTGGTTAAACGACCGCTGTAGCTTATCAATATCGGCATCGGGTTTAAGGTGCAGGTAGGTCAGGAAGTACCCGTCGCCATTGCCCCAGTTTTCCTGCCAGTTCTGATTATTGGCCGTCATCATTGGCCGAAGCATGCCGGTACTGATCAGGTAATCGGGCTGTATGTGCGAATTTTCGGGATAATCTTCCAGCACGCCCGTTACGGTCAGCGGTACGTACGTGTTATTGGTAGCATAAATGTGGCTTATTTCCAGTGTTTTACCGACTGGGTTCTGGTCGCCAAAAAACTGTTCCGCAATGGTTTTACTCAGGACAATACCGTTCGGTTTATCAAACGCCGTTTCAACATTTCCGTACAGCAGCGGAAACGAGAAGACTTCCTTAAAATCGGGATTCACCCAGAATGCATTTTCCGACAGTAAAATCTTATCCGCCTGTTTGTCCCAGAATGAAGCCGGGTAACCCAGCGAAACAAGCTGCGTACCGCCCGTAACTTCCGGGAAACGACTTTTCAGCGCTTTCAGCCAGGCTCCGGCGGCATAAGCAGAGGTTCGTTCCTGTCCATTATTGTTCCGATGCGTTCCCAGAATGTAAAGGTTATCGGAGTCGGGATGAAAGCGATCGAAACCCTCTTCGTCGATGATAAACAGGTAGATCAATGTAACACTAGCCAGCCCAATGGCCAGTCCGGCCAGATTGAGCAGCGTAAATCCTTTCTGGCGCTTGACATTGCGCAAGGCAACGGTAAGGTAGTTTCGGAACATGATAGTAAAGAGGTTCTATAGCTGGCTTGATCACTTATTTCATGGTCTGAATTCCGACGGTGTCGTCCAGACGGGCAACGATGCCCCAGCCGTAGAAATAATTGGCCAGACCGATCAGAATTTCGTTATTTCCCTCTTTCAGCGGTAGTTTGACAGTCGTATTCTCAATCGTACACCGGCCCAAAGGAAACTTTTGCTGCGGGGTGCCAAAGTAATTTTTGTCGGCGTACAGAAACTGGCCATTTACGAAAACCCAGACCTCATCACTAAATCCCAGACTCAGCAGCCGTTCCTGTGCTTTGCTGGATTGAATGCTGGTTTTGAGCCAGGCCATCAGACGTACTTCACCGTCTTTATGCGCATACCGTCGGCTCAGGTTAACGATGTTTCGATTTTCGGCCTTGATGGGCGACCAACGTGTGGTACTATCGGGCAACTCGGCTGGACCCGCTTTTCCGTAGGTACTCTGTACGCCAACGACCGGCTCTTTGCCAAACGGAAATACGACAGGCTCACTGACCAGCCAGTTTCGGAGGTAGCGCGTATCGTGGGCGACGATGTTATAGCCCGCTTCTGGATTGAGTCCTTCGGTAACATCAGGCTTAATAACGAAATTGGCATAATTGACCGAACCACTCAGCGAGATAGCCCCCGAGCCTGCCGGGCTTTCCAGTTCCGGTACGATCAGCGCCGGTTTGCTCATGTCGTTGACATACGCCCGCATCTGTCGGCCCGAAATCACCAGTTTTACGTGGTTCCAACCTGTTTCAGCGATGGTAGCCCCCGTCTGGTATTCGTCCGTCATATCCCACATACTCATCCCCTTGATGATGGAGGCATATTGCAGCGTGGTTCGTACGTCGGGCGTTACTTTCCCGAACGAACGGAGGTAAAAGTTTTCGCCATTCTGCTGATCGGCGTCCATTCGGAAATTGATACCTGGAAAACCGGGGCCCGTGAGTTCGACGTCATATTCAATAGTGCCATTACTGAAGGTTACGTCTTTCAGGACAATGCTTTTGGGACCTTTTATAATTTTCATGATACCAGCCTCTTTGCCAGCCAAAAATTCAACCTGCCCCGGTGCATAACTCCACCGTTCTGCAGTCATCGGAATGTGTAATTCCTGCGGTTTCTTGGGGGTTTTCTGGGCATGCGTGGGCGGAATCAAGGCCGCCAGAAAAAGAAGGAGATAAGGAATTCGGTACATACGGGTTGTGATTAAGGAGTTCAGATTGACAAAAAGTGATTCGTGATCGTTTGAGTGGCAACAGGCGGCATCGGAATTGATCGTAAAAACGTGTAAACTCGTACGCTGATTACCAATGTGTCGGCAAACGTATCGACAAAGCCCTAATGGATAAAATCAATCTGAATTCAAGTTTTTTCAAGTTATATCACACTGACAGACAATGGTTTCCGACTCTACCGATTTGCTCCGCTGCAAACAATTGATCGAACAGAAACTCGATTGGGGAGCGAGCGAAACCTGGACAAGCACCGACTTTGAAAATCTGCAACAGCGGATTCTGGACGAAACGGGCGTTTCGTTAAGTGCGAGTACGTTACGAAGAATATGGGGGCGGGTCGATTACCAGCATTTGCCCAGCGGCACTACGCTAAATACCCTGGCTCAGTTTGCCGGTTATGCCGACTGGCGGCAGTTCGTTCGGTCGCTGAGTGTGCCGACAGAATCCACCGCTCAATCTGCGGGTACAGTTGAGTCGATAATAGCCATACCGATGAAGCCGTCGATCAACTGGCGTCGGCTAGGCTGGATGTCAGGCATTACTCTTGGGATTGTTTTACTCGGGATGGCGGCCTTCGAGCAGAAAAACCCGCAGGTCGATGCTACTCAGTACAGCTTTAGCAGCAAACCCCTGACCCGTACCATTCCGAACTCGGTCATTTTTACCTACGATGCGTCGGCCTCCCCAACCGATTCGGTCTATATTCAGCAATCCTGGGATCAGACCCGTCGGGAGGTAGTCGCCAAAGATGGGCAGACGCATACGTCCATTTATTACGAACCGGGTTTTTACCGGGCGAAACTCGTGGTTGGTCATGAGATCGTGAAGGAACATTCGTTGCTGATTCCTACCAATGGCTGGTTAGCTACCCTTGCTGCCAAACCAGTCCCGATCTATCTGAAATCGAGCGAATTTATGACGCAGGGACAGATGCGACTGCCGATTGCGACCATCCAGCAGAAAAACGTAGCCTTACAGCCCGAAGCGCCCTTACTAAAGTATTTCAATGTCGGCAATTTCGCTCCCGTACCCGTCACCGATTTCACTTTTGGCTGCCAGGTAAAAAATGAATACAATGAAGGTTCTTCTACCTGTCAGCTATCGTGGATTGTACTGATGACCAACGATATGCCGATCTCAATACCGCTCTGTACCAAAGGCTGTATTTCCGATCTGATGTTGATGGATGGTGCCCGAACTGTATCGGGCAAAAACACAGATTTGTCTGGATTGGGCGTCGATTTTTCGGATTGGGTTCACGTAACATGCCACAGCGACGGCCAAAAACTTTATTATACCGTCAATAACAAAGTGGCTTACTCAGCACCGCTTCCGACGAAGAACGTAGAAATTGTAGGAATTCTGTATGCATTTCGGGGAACGGGCGCGGTGAAAAGCGTTTCGCTGCAAACGAACGGTAAGTCTGTCTTCCAGGCATTCTAAGTGGTCCCTGCCTGAATTTGCAACAATTGGGACGCGGACATGTCTTTAGCCCAAACGTCTTCGCTTCAACATGGTTCGCTTTGCCTGCATACTCAGTTATGGATTACTTTTGACCAGTTCAGTAAATGCACAAACGGACCAATTGCCTTATACGCAGGTACGGGATTCGATCATCGCCCGTTTCAATAGAGATGATTTCAAAGGTATTTATCAACTGGCCGATACGGCCTTTACCAAAGGTATAACCGAAGCCCGGTTGGTCGGTTATCTTAAAAACAATCGCAATAGCGGCAATATTGTGCGGGTAGTTTCGCAGGAGGAAACGCGGGGTGGAGTTGCTTATAGACTGGCGTTTGAGGTGCGCGACATGAATCTTTTCCTGAAAGTGACACCGGCCGGAACGTTCAGCAGTTTTGGGTTTTCAAATGCGCCGATCACCTTACTGGCCACCGCTCCAGCCGTTAAAAATACCAATGCACTGACAACGGCTTTTGATCGGTCAGTCGATAGCCTGGTGCGCGACTATTTCCGAAACCCCAATACTACTGGCCTTTCCATCGGGTTAATAAAAAGCGGCAAAACCTATCGCTATCAGTACGGAGAGGTTCGACGGGGAAGTGGACAAGTACCTACCTCGCTAACTAGTTACGAAATTGCGTCAATTACTAAAACGTTTACCACCACGTTGTTAGCTCGGGCCGTGCTGGCGGGCAAGGTTGCTCTCTCCGACGATATTCGCCGTTTTTTACCGGGCGAGTTCCCTAATTTAAGCTATGAAAACCACCCGATTACGCTACTGGATCTAGCCAACCACACGGCTCGCTTGCCTACGTTACCACCGACTATTGGCGAACTGCCGAACGCAGGCCGACTTAATCCGGAAGCAGCTATGGACTCACTGGCGTTTTATCAGGCGCTGCGGACCGTACACCTGGATACCTTGCCCGGTTATAAGTTTGAATACTCCAACTGGGGAATCTCTTTACTGGGACACATACTGGAGAAGGTCTATCATCAGTCGTACGCCCAGTTGATTCAGAACTGTATTACCAAGCCGTTGGGCATGTCTCATACGTACTACCATCTCGCTCATGAGAACCAATCACGTATAGCCCAGCCCTATAGCGAAAACGGCAATCTAATACTATTTCAGGATGGAGGACTGTTTGGTCCGGCTGGCGATATTCATACCGACCTGACCGATATGATGCGCTACC
This sequence comes from Spirosoma gilvum, assembly GCF_054776815.1. NCBI lineage: Bacteria > Pseudomonadati > Bacteroidota > Cytophagia > Cytophagales > Cytophagaceae > Spirosoma > Spirosoma gilvum. The sequence goes on from NZ_BAAHBH010000005.1 coordinate 257,939, forward strand.
TACAAGCACAAATTGAGGAACAGGATGCAGCTATCACCTTGACCCACCAACCAACCCGAAACAATATGGGTCTTGGCTGGGGAACCCGTACAAAGGATCGAATACGAGATGTTCAGCACAATGGGAGTTCATTAGGATTTCGGTCGCATATTTCAGCGTTTCCCGAACTAAAGAGTGGCTGTGTACTCCTGGCCAATAGCAAGGCCGATATGGGTAAGCTAATTGCTGGTCTACAAGCACTACTAAGCCGCCGAAATCCATAACTTACCTCCATGACGGAAATCTTCGACAACATCCGAAAGCTGTACCGATTCTACCTTCCGCAAAATGAACTGGCCAATTTCATTGAGTTCATTTCCGAATCGTCGGCCGAAGAAACCTTTCGGCAGGTGGACAATAATCCGTTTACCGTCAGGATGTTCCCTAGCTGGACGCCGACCTGTTACATCAATCTGGGTGAGCCCTATCAGTTAACCGTAGGGGCAACGCTGTACAAGATTCGTAAAAATGCGGACGTATTCATTCTGCGGAACAACATCGTTGAACGACATAATCTGCCAACCGATCATATTGTTACGGTCAAGTTTTTTCCGGGTGGCCTGGAAGCGATTCTGGGCGTCAATCAGGTGCAGTTCCGCGATCAGGTAGTACCGCTGGAAACCGTTTTGCCCACAGTGCTCATTCAGCGCGTTAAACAGGCCACCGATTTTGACGAGCGCATCAATCTGCTTGAATCGTTCTTTCTGAGTCGGTTAAACCGTAGGAATAAGCCTGACCATTACCGAACGATGGTGAGCAGTACCATTGGTACGTTTGGGGAGAACGGCATGGAGTTGAACACGGGTCAACTCGCCGACCGTATGTTTTTGACCTCCAAAACGATCAATCGATACTTCCATCGGGTTATTGGAACCCCGCCCAAACAATACCTTTCGATGATGAGAGCGCGGACGGCCTTATCCAGTTACGTCGCCCATAAAAATCAATTCTCACCCTATGACTTCGGCTATTACGACATGAGCCATTTCTATAAAGATGTCGTCAGACTCACGGGCAAAAAATTAAGCGCAGGCAGCGCGTAAAAATGCTAGCCTTGTAGGGAAAGATTATTGTAATCAATCGGTTGCTTTGGCGAAAATTAAGACATCCCCTTTGTTCAGGAGCGGACATAAACTGTACGCTTTCGGACAGCCAGCCAATCCCCAAATCTGCATAAACTGCTGACATTCTGCACAGTAAAAATATGGCATTCCATTTGTTTAGCAAATAGTAAGAAAATTAGCTGACTAACGAATCGGGTGTATGGGCAGAACCTACCTGGGTGAATTTGAAGAACTTGTCCTGCTGACGGTGGCAATCCTGAATGGATCGGCTTATGGACTCAATATTGCGGACGAGTTAAAGCAACGAACCGACCGATCCATTAACCTCAGTGGGGTCCATGTCGCCCTGTACCGGCTGGAAGAAAAAGGCTTTGTTAAATCGGAACTGGGTGGCGCAACGGCCGCTCGGGGTGGACGCCGAAAGCGACTCTTCTCGATCACGGCCTACGGCAAGCGAACGCTGGATGAGCTGCGGCAGGTTCGTAATGACCTATGGGAGGCTATACCCAACCTATCCTTCTCGTAAGCCATGCCGCAACTACCCCATCCATTGGTACCGCCCTCCTGGGCCGATCGGTTGCTGAGGCTCTTCTGCCCCGACGAGTTACAGGAAGAGTTGCTGGGCGATCTGCACGAACAATTTGAGCAGCAGGTGGCTGAATTGGGCGAGCCCATGGCCCGCCGTTTGTACATCGGGCAGGTCATTCGATTTTGCCGGCCTTATTTCATCATCCGCCGACTTAGGGCACGGCCCACACCTGGAAGTCCCTATTCATCTCCCTTTTTCCTCTCTCCGCTTATGATTCGCAACTACCTCAAAATCGCCCTGCGTATAGTCCGCAAAGACAACACATTCACGCTCATTAACCTGGCAGGATTGGCAACGGGTTTGGCCGTCGCGTTGCTTATTGTTCAGTATGTGCGCTTTGAACTGAGTTATGAGAATGCCAACCCATTGGCGAATCGGATTGTGCGACTCACCATGGACTATCTGAACGGAGGAACGGTGAATGCTCAGGATGCTGAAACGTATAATCCAATTGGCCCCAAAGCCAAACAGGAAATGAATGAAGTGGTGAACTACGCTCGGGCCAAACCGTTCAGCAAACGGCTCACCATTCAGCTCGGCGATACGTATTCGGTAGTGGATAAGGCGCTGGCCGTCGATTCTTCCTTCTTCGCCATGTTTAACTACCCACTTATCCGGGGAGCCCGAAATCATATCTTTACCAGGCCACGGCAGGCGGTGCTGACCAAAACAATGGCGCTGACTTACTTCAGAACGCTAGATGTGGTCGGCAAAACCCTGAAAATTTCCCGACCCGGAAACAACATCCTGCTGGAAATCGTGGGGGTGGTGCCTGATAGTCCGATCAACACGCATCTAAAATTTGATATGGTTTTCTCCTATCCGACGCTACAATCGGACTTTAACCAAAAAGAAGAGGACTGGAACGGCAATAATCTGTACACCTATCTCCAACTGGCAGAAAATACGGATTACGAAAAATTCACAAAGTCGCTGTCGGCCTTCAGTGATCGATTGCTGCAGGAAAAGAAGATAACCAATGAGCGGGTCATCGGCCAGAAAATCGGCGACATCCACCTGTATTCGCACAAAACCTACGAGATTGAACCCAATGGCGAAGCACAGTCCGTCTACTTTTTGCTGGGCGTAGCGTTTCTGGTACTTCTGAACGCCTTTGTCAACTATGTGAATCTGACTACGGCCAAAGCCCTCGACCGGGCCAAAGAAGTGGGCATGAGAAAGGTCATTGGCTCTACGTTGGCCCAGATCAGAACCCAGATTTTCCTGGAAACGGTTTTGCTCAATAGTATCGCCGGGGTTCTGGCGGTAGGCTTGGTGGCGGCTCTGCGGTCGGTGTTCGTCCAGGTGGCGGGTTTGCCCGAAGGGTTTACCGTGTTTGGGGACGTTTTTTTCTGGGAAAGTCTGGTGGCTTTTTTAGTATTAAGTAGCTGTCTGTCGGGCGTTTACCCAGCCTTTGTGCTGTCGTCGTTCGAACCGATTACGGTCCTCAAAGGTAATTTCTCGCGTTCTACCAAAGGCACATTCCTGCGCAAGTCGTTAGTTGTTTTTCAACTGACGATTACCCTTGTTCTACTGGTCCAAACGTTCACGGTTTACCAGCAGGTGGCCTTTCTGCGGAAACAAAACTTAGGGCTTCGCATGGATCATACGCTGGTGGTCAAGGCTCCGGTGGGAAGCAATAGCGAGCAGGCTTATGATTCATTTCGGCAAATGCTGCTGGCTCAATCGCAGGTCAAATTGATCGCCTTTTCTGCCACCGTGCCGGGCCTGGAATCGTCGCAAATGGGAACAAGTACGGGCGTCAATCTGTCTGACGCTGTTAAGAAAACGTACTACAACTATTACATAACCCCAATCGACACCTCGTTTATCGACTTGATGGGTATCCGGCTATTGGCGGGCAAAAACTTCGATGCGACGACCCGGTTCGGCCTTTCGGACACCACCGACCGGCAACTCATTGTTAATGAGGAAACGCTACGTCTATGGGAGATTCCAACGCCCCAGGAAGCCATCGGCCGACGAGTCGATTTGTGGGGGCATCAGGCTACGATTCGGGGCGTTGTCAAAAATTACCACTACGAATCGCCCAAATCAGCTTTTATTCCCATTATCCTGCTATACTCTCCCCATTTCAGTTCATTTGCCAGCGTGAAGTTTGCCGGAGGGAATGCGGAAGAACATCTGGCTACGTTGAAGCGAGTTTATGAAGCCAATTTCCCGCATTCACCCTTTAGCTATTTCTTTCTGGATAGCGAGTATGACAAACAGTATAAGGCCGATGATCGCTTTCAACAGGTATTTAGTGGCTTAACGGCATTTGCCATTCTGATCTCCTGTTTGGGGCTGTTCGGTTTAGCAACGTTCACGGTTGCCAAACGGACCAAGGAAATCGGGATTCGTAAAGTGATCGGCGCCAGTACGACAAACCTGCTGGTTTTACTCTCGAAGGATTTTATCCGCACCGTATGGCTATCCATCCTGATCGGTTTACCGGTTACGTATTTTCTGGTCAACAACTGGCTGGCCAATTACGCTACACGCATCGAACTGAGCTGGTGGCTTTTTGCGGGTCCTGCGCTGCTGGTCTTTTTGCTGGTTTTGATCTCCATTGGCGGTAAAACGATTGCCAGTGCGCTGACGAACCCAGTCAACTCATTACGAAGCGAATAAACATTCGTGTTCTATCTGTAACCTGTGCGGCAATCGGAAGTTTCCAGCTTGCCGCACAGGTAGGCGGACATTCTATGGCAGTAGCTTTGAGAGCAGCAACCGGATTGAGAATGTCCGTTTTTTACTAAAATCTGCACGCGCAATCCGATTTTTTTGCCGAAAAAAAGCAGATACCGATGAACAGAATTTCACCAGTTGCCCTTCTAACTCTACTTTTCGTTTCATTCCTTACTCCGGCTCGAAGCCAGTCAGGCACGGTTCGCCAACTGGAGCCCTGCCCTTGTCAGGTTAAAATAGACAGTACGTTTCGGACGCGCTGTGCCTACCTGATTGTGCCGGAAAACCGGAAAAAGAAGAACGGAAAAACCATTAAGCTGCCTTTTATTCTGGTCGAAAGCAAAAATCCAGCGAAGAAGAAAGACCCGGTGCTGTTTACAGGTGGCGGGCCGGGCGTTAGTTCACTGGGCTGGGCGCAGGGCGCATCCAAGTCGCTCGTTATCAACGACCGCGACTGCATTGCCTTTGAACAACGCGGCACTCTCTATGCCATTCCAAACCTGGATGGCCCCGAGCTGGGTCAGGCCGTTCGGGAGTCCTACCGTAAAAATCTGAACAAAGACAGCATGGAGGTAGTCGGGGTGAAGCGACTTAAAAAATCGCTGGAAGCCAAAGGCATCGACCTGTCTGGGTATAATACTGTCGAAACCGTATCTGACATCCATGATCTACTGGCCACACTTAAGGTCGATTCTGTTAATCTGGTGGGCGTTTCCTATAGCGGAGGTCTAATGTCAGCCGTTCTCCAGCGAGATCCTAAGCCTATCCGGTCGCTGATACTGGACTCTCCACTACCCATCTTTGTCCCGATTGATGAAGACGAACCCGCCAATTTTGCCGAAGCACTCAACATCCTATTCGATCACGTCGAACAAGACTCGACCGACAAGGCTCGGTATGGCAATCTAAAGGCCCGATTCGAACGCTACTTCACGAGTATCGAAGGCAAAACGTTTACGTTTCCGTACGTTGAGAAGGGGGCAAAAGACACCCTGCAAGTGCAATACACGCGGAATGAGCTGCTCGACTACCTGGTCAATGTGATGTACAATGCTGCCCGCATCCGGCAAATTCCGTATATCATTACGGAGATGATGCAGGGAAATCACACGTTCGTAAAAGGTGTTTTAGATAGTAAATTGAGTGGTTATAATGGCCCGTCAGGCATGCGAATTTCGGTGTACTGCGCCGATCAGGCGGCTTATCACAGCGAAAAGGTAAAGCAGCAACTTTACGATGCCTATCCTTATTTGCGAGGCTATCACATCAATGACGTCTACCAACCGTTGTGCGACTGCTGGAAGGTTCCACCGATCAACCCGGAAACCAAAAAGCCTTTCTATTCCAACAAACCAGCCCTGTTGGTCGACGGAGCGATGGATAATGCCACACGTCCGCTGTACATCGATAGGCTTCACCATTATATGCCCAATAGCCAGCGAATCCTTTTCAAACTTCGCTCGCACGGCGTTGGCGGCCCCGATTGGGCTCGTTTGATGCAGGAGTTCCTGACTAATCCTTACCAGAAACTAAAGTCAGATAAAGCAGAAATCGTGGTGTATTGAGGGCGGGGTGCAGGGGGCGGGGTGCATGGAGCGAGGAGCCCTAACACCCTGCTCCCCGCACCCTGCTCCTAGCTCCCCGCTATTACATTTTCACAAATTCAACCCGTCGGTTCTCGGTTTTACCTTCTACCGTTTTGTTATCGCCGATGGGCTTTGTTTCGCCGTACCCTTTGGTCATTAGACGGCCCGCGTCAATACCCATCGATACCAATTGGGTTTTCACCGCGTTGGCCCGCGCTTCCGACAGTTTCAGATTGCTGGCATCATCACCGTCCGAATCGGTATGGCCGCCAACTTCAAATTTTAACGCTGGGTTCTGCTTCAGGATACCGGCAATGGCATTGATCTCACCCATCGACGCCGGTTTTATTACGGCCTTGTTCACATCGAAGTTGATACCATGTGAGATGTATTTACCATCGGTAAAGGCTTTACTAATCAGGTTCTGGTCGCCACCAGCCGCCAGTTTAAAGTTTTTAAACGCCATGGATTTCCCTTCGCTGGCATCGCCACTAACCAGCACGGAAGTTGCTTTAAAGGTCACCTCCGGTACGCTCAGTACCCGATGCTGATTAACATAAACTTTTAGCTGGCTCCCTTTTACCGCAATGGCATAGTGAATCCATTTATTGAAATAATTTTCGGCACGGACCTCTTCGGGATTGTCGCCATTCAGTTTACCTTCTGGACCAAAGAAGGTAGTGTAATCCCGGCTTGTCTCGATTATGACAGGCGCATCATCGCCATTCATCAGTTTAATTCTGACACCTGGATTAGAATCGTAACTGGCATCCAGATAGGCATCAAATTCAATGGTAAAGTCCTTGGGTAAGTAAGCCGGGGTTTTCACTCTTGGCGTCAGAGCGGTATAATATTTGGTAATAAAAAAGGCTTTTTCATCGCCCGATTTATTCACGACGGCCTGACCTTCCTTCAGCTTCCAGTGGGTACCAAATTCGCCCACCTGACTATCCTGAAAGTCATCACTAAAGATAATCTTATCACCGGCCACAAAATCATAGTTCTGATAGGCTTTCAAATCCTGTGCTACTAGGGTTTCGCCAATTAATAGGGCAATTCCCAATAAAATGTACTGCTTCATAATTCGTTCTGCGTGTTTGTGAATGGTTAAAATTTAGTACCGATCGGCCTGTCGGTGTACTTTGAATCGGCCGTTGATCTGGGCGTTGGGCCGCTTTTTCTGATCGTTGTCCAGAGGCTGATTGGCTTTGTAAACTACCTTCACCTCCCCTGCAAACGTACCCTCAATAAATCCGCCAACGGGGTCATACCGGGTAATGCTGACCTTCAGACCGTCGGCGTCGAAGCTGTATTCACAGCCATCCCAGCAGTTAACTCCACCGGCAAACGATGCTTTTTCGACATTGGGATATATCTCAAATTCGCCCATTTGCCGAATGAATGGAATAGTAATATCCAGAAAACCGCTCTTATTTTTCGTTTTGAAATCATCGTCTTCCTGAACCAGAATGCGCGTCACGGCATTTTCTGTGATGGCCGGGTTCGGGTGATTATTGCGTAGGTAGCCAAATTCCCCCTGCGCAGAGTGCTTCAGACGAATGAGCCGGTCCTGGAAATCGCCCCCATTGAGGGTGAACTCAATTTCGTTGAGACCAGGCAGGGGTTTGAGCAATGGCTTATCGGCGACTTTAGCAACAGTCTGGGATACTGTGGTCGGGCGGTTCAGTTTTTGTTGACCAATCAACGCGCGCAGAGCTGCCACGTCCATATTTTTCAGGAAGTAATCGAGCACGGCAGGCGAACCTTTTACCTCTACCAATACCGTCTGAATTTGGGTCATTGGTACAGTACGGTTCAGGGGAGCCGCCCACGAATAGGCCATCCGCTGATCATCCAGCATTTCTGATTTGGAGGTCCAGCCAGTGCCCATTGCCAGCCGACTTTCATGCGGGCCTACCAGCACCAGATCGAAACTCGGAACAGGGCGTTTGGTGGCCGTGCCATCGGTTTCCAGTCGACTGCTGAAGCCATTCACCCGAACCTTAATTTCGCACTCGGTTTCGTCCTGCATTTTCTGAATACCCGCCACATCAACGGCTACTTTTCGCCATTTCTCCTTTTCCGCTTCGCTCACATTCTGGCAAACATACCGAATGAAAAAACCATGCCCAAAAGGCGACTTTACGGCTGATCCACCATCGTGAAACCAGGTTACGCCCTCTGTCTTCGATTCGTCATCTACCCGCCAATCGGGTAAGTCATGCGGTAAGGCTTTCTGGATGATCTTTTTCACCCGCTCGTCTTCAGCGGTTTCAGATTCCAAAGCTGGTCGGCCTTCCTGCCCAAAACCGACGACGGATGTCAGGCAACTGATTATCAGTATAAGCCAGGCTTTCATAATTTCAGGGCTTTGGTTGGCAAGAATAAACTGTAGCGTACGATACGTACCATTTTCATTTCGGCAATAAACGGATTGGGATACGGGTCAAAAGTAGGAAGCCGGTCGATGTTTCATTTCCCCTAAAAAGGGGAAATTTTATCCAAAAAAAAGCACTTTTTTTGAGTCTTTATCCCAATCCTTACCCAAACACCATGAATCTGACTACCAGATGCTTGCTCTCCGTACTTTTTGCCTTTATTCTGTACGGGTACAGTACGATCACTCTGGCACAGACTGGCGATTTGGAAGCTTTACGGCAAAAGCTGACCACCTCCCGGCCCGACACAAACCGCGTTAAGCTGCTGAACAAAATCGGCGATGAATATGCCTACAACGACATCAAAACAGCCCGGCGTTACTACCACGATGGCTATGTACTGAGCCAGAAACTCGGCTTTGTGCGGGGCATTATCCGGTACTATTCGAGCGAGGGCGAACTGTTGAATCTGGAAGGTAAATACGTCCAATGTATGACCCTTCTCCGGCAAGGCGTTGCGTTGAGTTTAGCCCGAAAAGACCCTATGCGTGAAGGTATCATGTACGAAAATATGGGAAATACCTTCGGGCTGATGCAGCGGCTCGACTCAGCAACAAACTACTATTTTAAGTCGCTCCGCATTTTTGAATCGTTTCAGGACAGTGTCAAACTGGCAAATGTCTACAACAACCTCAGTTCGGTTTTCATGCAGACGGACAAACCCGAAACGGCTCTAACGTACATCGACAAAGCCATTGCGATCAGCCAGGCGGCTGAGGATGGGTTTTATCTGAGTCATTTGATCAACAAGGAAGCCATTCTCTGGAAACTACACCGACGCGAGGACGCCATTGCCACCAATCAACGGGTTATAGCCCTGGCCCGAAAACTAAATGACACTGTAGCCCTGGCCGACGCCCTGCAAAACTGGTGTCAGCATGATCTGGAAACGGGCCATTTACAGGCCATTCTTCCCCATGCACAGGCGTTGAGCGAGTTGAGTCCAGCCTTGCAGTCGCCCGACCGTACGGCACAAGCCCATTACTGGCTCTCAGTAGGCTATTACTACCAGAACCGGTTTTCTGATGCGCTGACCTATATTGAAAAAGCGCTGGCCGAGGCCCGCCAGTCAGAAAACAATCAGCATGTACAAACCTATTATACTCACTACGCCCGGCTTTTGCTAGCCCACAACCATGATACGCAACGGGCCGCTCATTACGAGCAACTGGCCGACTCGCTGCGGGACCTGAGTCTGAACAATACCATTGTAAAAACCACCCGAGAACTGGCCACGCAGTACGAGACCGAAAAGAAAGAAGCAGCTCTTCAGCAACTTTCGGTTGAAAACCAGAATCGAAAACGGTTGGTCAGCCTACTGATCTTTTCGGTCGTCGTTCTGGTTGGTGCCTTACTTTTCTTTGGGCTTTGGATGCGAAACCGGGCGCGGGTTCAGGAGCAGGAAAAAGCGTTATACGAACAAACCGTTCGACAACTGGAAAACGAAAAGCAGTTGCTGGCCAGTCATGCTATTGTGAAAGGGCAGGAAGCCGAACGAAGTCGACTCGCCAAAGACCTGCACGATGGTTTGGGTGGCATTTTGTCCAGTGTTAAATATTCATTTCAAGCCATGAAACAAACCTTCGTTCTATCGGAAGAAAACGCGTTGGCTTTCGAGAAAAGCATGAATCTACTCGATGCTTCACTGGCGGAACTGCGTCGGGTGTCGCACAACATGATGCCTGAAAGTCTGGTCAGACTCAGCCTCGAAGACGCCCTCCACGACTATATTCAAACCCTGACCGAAACCACCGACATCCGCTTCACCTACCAGACTTTCGGGCTAGACACTGTAACGCTCGACAATCTCTACAAAACTACCATCTACCGGGTGGTGCAGGAGCTAACGACCAACATTGTCCGACATGCCAGAGCGACTGAGGTACTGGTACAAATCATGGCTAAAAACAGCCAAATTAACCTAACCGTCGAGGACAATGGCGTAGGATTTGATCCTGACAAGGTAAATAAGAGTCAGAGCATGGGCATTCAGAATCTGTATCACCGGATTAACTACCTAAAAGGCACCATCGATCTTCAGACCGAGCCGGATAAGGGCTGTTCTTATTATATCGAAATTCCACTAAACCATGATTAACGTACTGGTTGTAGAAGATCACCCGCTGGTGTCGGAGGGCCTAAAAGCCATCTTCGAGCGTGAGCCGGAAATTACCTGTTTGAGTGTAGTGGTTACAGGAAAAGACCTCCTGACGAAGCTTCAGCACCAGCAGCCGGATGTGATTGTAATGGACATCAACCTCCCCGATACCAACGGGCTGGACCTGTGCAAGCAGGTGAAAGAACGCTACCCGACCATCCATGTTCTGGCGCTCAGTATCAACAACGAAAAAGCGATTATCAAGAAGATTATCGAAAATGGCGCCAGCGGTTATCTTCTGAAAGACGCGGCTCAGTACGAAATTGTCGACGCCATTAATGCAGTTACACAGCACAAAAAATATTTCAGCCTATCGGCGTCAATAACCCTCAACAAACCCGACGCCATAACCCTTCCGGTACTAACCCGACGGGAACGCGAGATTCTGGTTAAAATAGCCGATGGCCTAACCAACCAGCAAATTGCCGACCAGTTATTTGTGGACGTCAGCACCGTCAACAGTCACCGAAAAAACATGCTGGCCAAATACGACGTCCAAAACACGGCGCAACTAATCAAACTGGCTATTACGAATAAGTTGATTTAGGGGTAGGGTCTGTAGAGACAAGGCATGCCTTGTCTCTACGCGGGAACAGAATCATTCCGACCTCAGGCTCTTCACCGGATTTACTAAGGCTGCTTTGACGCTCTGAAAACTAATCGTTAGCAGTGTAATGAGTAGGGCACCGGCACCCGAAGCGGCAAAAATCCACCACGATAGTTCAGTGTGATATTGGTATTTCTGAAGCCAGTTGTCTAAGAAATAATAGGCAATAGGTGTAGCAATGCCGAAAGCGATAATCACCAGGATCACAAAATCTTTCGATAGCAAGCCCCACAGATTGAGCACGCTGGCCCCTAATACCTTACGTACGCCAATCTCTTTGGTTCGTTGTTCGGCCATGAAGGACGCCAGGCCAAACAATCCCAGGCAGGAAATAAAAATGGCCAGCACGGCGAAGAAGGACGCCAGGGTGCCAATCCGCTCTTCGTCAGCAAATTTCTGGTTGTACTCGGCATCCGCAAATTTATAATCAAACGGAGCCGTTGGGTTGTACTTCTGAAAAACAGGCGCAAGCTTACTCACCGCTTCGCTAGCGCTCAGGTTCGGATTCAGCCGTACATTGATAAAGTTGCTGGGGAAATTACTGATATAAAACAGCGTTTGCCGGGCAGGTTCATACGGCGATTCCATCACCATGTCTTTGATGACCCCAATGATTTTGTAACGCAGGTCGCCTTCCCGGATCACTTTTCCAACCGGATCTTTTAAACCCATAAACTTCGCAGCGGCTTCGTTGATGACCATCGCGGCCGAGTCGGTACCAAAGGCTTTCGAAAAGTCGCGCCCGTCTTTAAACTGCCAGCCGACGGTTTTCCCAAAGTCATAGGTTACGCCAACGACAGCGAAATCGGGCTGCTGATTCGGGTCTTTGCCGTCCCAGTCAAAACCGCCGTTTATATTCCAGACGCCCGTTAATGGACTTTCCGATTCGGCAGTTTCGATAGCGGCTCCGGTTTCGATCAGCTCTTTTCGGAAAGCATCGTAATGATTATGAATGTCGGGCGTTGTGGTTTGCACGTAGAGCAGTCCGTTCCGGCTATAGCCAATGGGCCGGTCTTTAGCAAACTGAATCTGGCGAAACACGATGATGGTGCCAATAATCAACGCCACCGACACCGTAAACTGTACCACCACCAGCACCTGACGCGGCAACGACGCGAACCGTCCAACTCTAAAAGTCCCTTTTAATACCTTGACAGGCTGAAAACCGGACAGGTACAAGGCTGGATAGCTACCGGCCAGCAAGCCGGTAAATACCGTAAAGCCGAGTCCCAGCGCCCAGAAAACTGGGTTTGTCCACAGCATGGTCATCTTTTTCGCGGCCACGTCGTTGAAGAAGGGCAAAACCAGTTGCACTAACAGTAGCGCCAGTGCAAAGGCAATCAGTACCACCAACAACGATTCGCTCAGAAACTGGCTGATCAACTGGGCTCGAACAGAACCGACTGCTTTGCGTATGCCGACTTCTTTGGCTCGTTTTTCGGAGCGGGCCGTACTCAGGTTCATAAAATTGATACAGGCCAGCAGCAATACAAACACCCCGATGATGCCGAACAACCACACGAACTGAATCTGCCCACCAACGTTTATGCCGTTTTTGAACTCCGAATACAGGTGCCAGCGACTCATAGGCTGAAGGAAAAGCTGGGGGTTGAATTTGGCGAGTTCCTTACCTCCATTCCGCAATTTTACGTCTTTGATCTTTGCCGAAACCTGGTCCATATCAGCATGATCGGCCAGTTGGACAAAAACCAGAAACGAGTTATTATCCCACTTTTGCTCCGACCGTTTCACCCAATCGCGGATGGCTACATTGACCTTCCAGGGGACCATATATTCCAGGTTACTGAACTGCGTATTATATGGCAGATCCTCGTAAACACCGGTCACTTTTACGGCGATCTGGTTGTCAATTTTCAGCAGTTTCCCCAACGGTTCATCGGCGCCGAAGAAGGCGTTGGCAACGGATTCCGAAATCATAATAGAATAGGGTTCATTCAAGCCCGCCCGAGTCCCTTTAACCATCTTTAGCGAAAACATATCAGGTGCCTGCGGCTCGATGTAATTCCCTGTCCGCCAGAATTTCTTATCGCCAAACGACAGGATGTGCCCTTCGGTCCAGGACGACAGCAGCACGTGTTTAAACAGTCCACCGTTACGGTCAGAGCCGTAGCTTCTCCGAAGTACACTGGCTACCGGAATAGGAACCGCCCGGCTGGTACTTGTCACATCGTTGATCGTCTGATGCTGCATGACCTGGGCAATGCGGTCGTAGTTCTGGTGGTATTTGTCGAAGGATAATTCATCATAAATCCACAGACCGATCAGCATCGCCACCGCCAGACCTACCGCCAGCCCGCCGATATTGATAAACGAGTATGCCTTCTGACGAGTCAGGTTGCGAAAGGCGATTTTGAGGTAGTTGCGTAGCATATCTGTACGTTTTGGGTTGGGGTATTCCGGTTTCTGTCGTTTGATAAATTCAGGGCGTAGATAGGCCAGTACATCCAGCCAGTAACGCCAGTTCGCTTTAGTTTCGCCCCGTTGTTTGACGCGGAGGGCGTATCGTTCATGCAAATCGCCCAGCACCTCTTCGCGTAGGTGAGGAGCGCAAAACCAGATTAGTAGTCGGTCGGCGAAGCGGGGTGGTTTGAAGCGGGGTGCAGGGTGCATGGAGCAAGGAGGTAAGGCAAGAAGCGAGGGGGTGATTCATAGAGACTACTCCATGCGCCACGCCCCATGCTCCATTCTATTCGGAGCGCAATGATTTCACGGGGTTCACCAACGCAGCTTTAATGCTTTGAAAACTGATCGTCAGGAGCGTAATGAGCAGGGCACCCGCGCCAGTAGCAGCAAAAATCCACCACGACGGCTCGGTTCGGTAGGTGTATTTCTGAAGCCAGCTACTGAGGAAGTAGTACGCAACTGGGGTGGCAATTCCGAATGCAATAATGACCAGCATCACGAACTCTTTGGATAATAATCCCCATAGATTGAGCACACTAGCGCCCAATACTTTCCGCACACCAATTTCTTTGGTACGTTGCTCGGCAATGAACGAGGATAATCCAAAAAGGCCCAGGCAACTGATGAAAATGGCCAGCCCAGCGAAGACAGAAGCCAGTTTCCCCACCCGTTCTTCGGCGGCAAATTTCAGGGCGTACTCCTGATCGGCGAATTTGTATTCAAATGGAGCCAACGGAATAAGTTTTTTAAAGACAGCTTCGATTTTGGGTAGGGCTTCGCTCGCACTGACAGTCGGTTTGAGCCGAATGTCGATCCAGTTGGTGCCACCATGACCGCGAATCATAAAAATGGTTGGGGAAATCGACTCATACGGGGATTCCATGACCACATCTTTAATGACGCCCAGGATTTTGTAATTCATCAGCGGTCGTTCCTGAAACTGCCAGCTAACGGCTTCGCCAATCGGCTGTTGAAGACCCATATATCTGGCGGCTGCTTCGTTGATAACCATGCCCGAAGAATCCGATGCCAGCTCTCTCGAAAAATCGCGACCTTTCACAAACTGCCAGCCTACGGTTTTGCCATATTCCGGCGTTACGACCAGGGACCCAAAACTATCTTTCAACGACGGATCTTTTCCTTTCCAGGTGAACCCGTCATTGCCCGACCAGACCTCGGTGACTTTTCCCATCGATTCGGCCATTTCGGCGACCACACCCGTACCCTGGAGTTCGGACCGGAGCAACTCATGTTTACCGTAAAAATCGCCCGATTTCATTTCTACCATCAACAGCCCATCGCGGGTATACCCAACTGGCCGATTTTTGGCAAATTGAACCTGACGAAATACGATAATGGTGCCGATAATCAACGTGACCGATACCGTAAACTGAACTACTACCAATACTTTGCGGGGTATGGAAGCAAAACGACCTACCCGAAAAGTCCCCTTTAGTACTCGAACAGGCTGGAATGAAGACAGATACAAAGCGGGATAGCTACCGGCCACAAAACCTGTAAAGCTGATAAAGAGCAGGCTGACAATCCAGAACCATTGATTCGTCCAGGGGATTGTTATTTGCTTGGCAGCTACGTCGTTGAACCAGGGGAGAGAAACGGAAGTCAGTAAGAGAGCCAGCACAAAGGCCAGCATAACTACCAAAAACGACTCACTGAAAAACTGATTCACCAACTGGCTCCGCACCGACCCCACCGATTTTCGGATGCCAACTTCTTTGGCGCGTTTTTCGGAACGAGCCGTGCTCAGGTTCATAAAGTTGATACAGGCCAGCAGTAACACAAAGGCCCCAATGATGCTGATGAGCCAGACCATCTGCATTGGTCCTTCGTCCATCTGACCGCGTTTGTAATTGTGCAGATGCCAGTCGCGCATCGGAAACAGAAATACCTCTGGTCGCAGCTTGGCCACTTCCGGGAAATTGCCCAGGTGTTTCATTTCTGCATTTTGTATGTCGGCTGAGGCCGTTTCAATATCTGTATCTGGCGCTATTTCAGCGTAAATTTTCAGAAAATGGTTTTTCCAATCGGTCATGGCCTTCGCTTTGATCCAGGGGTTATCGGACACCCACAAATCGAACGGAGCCAGAAATTTGGCCTGATTGAACTGGGTATTCAGCGGTAAGTCTTCGTACACACCCGTTACTTTCACATCCAGCTTATTGTTGATTTTCATCAACTGATTGACGGGGTCGACAGTACCAAATAAGGCCCTGGCCGTAGACTCGGAAAGTAAAATGGAATGTGGATCGTTCAGGCCGGTGCGTGAGCCGTAAATCATCTTCAGCGTCAGCATATCGGGGGCTCCGGGTTCCATAAACAGCCCTTTTCGGGAGATCTTTGTTTCACCCGCCGACAACACATTATCGACATCCCAGGATGAAGCAACGATGTGTTTAAAGTGGTTTTTATAATTGACCT
This sequence comes from Spirosoma gilvum, assembly GCF_054776815.1. Taxonomy (NCBI): domain Bacteria; kingdom Pseudomonadati; phylum Bacteroidota; class Cytophagia; order Cytophagales; family Cytophagaceae; genus Spirosoma; species Spirosoma gilvum. The sequence continues at coordinate 273,974 of NZ_BAAHBH010000005.1, forward strand.
TTAGCTCCGTAAGCAGCGGATACTGCACAGACGAATTTATGCCAACGCCCTCATCTCCATACTCCCGCGACCGCACCTGCGCAATACGGGCATAGTGTTCGTGATACGTATTGAACGACAACTCATCGTACAACCAAAGTCCAATTAACATAGCCACGGCCATACCGACCGCCAGTCCACCGATGTTAATGACCGACGAAACCTTGTTGCGTGTCAGGTTCCGAAACGCGATTTTTAGATAATTCCGTAGCATAATCGTATTGGTTGGTTGAGGAAATTGATCAGGTTTTCGGTTGATGAATTCAGGTCGTATATAAGCCAACATATCCAGCCAGTAGCGCCGTCGGGCACGGGTTTCGCCCAAATGTTTCACCCGCAGTACGTATCGTTCATGCAAATCTCCCAGCACCTCTTCGCGTAGGTGAGGAGCGCAGAACCAGGTCAACAATCGGTCGGCAAGGCGGGGTGGTGTGCTGGGTGCAGGGCGCATGGAGCAAGGAGGTAAAGCAAGTAGCAAGGGGAGCGAACCATAGAGAAGACGCCATGCGCCACGCCCCCTGCTCCTCGCTATTCAGATCGAAGCGATTTTACGGGGTTTACCAGCGCGGCTTTGATAGCCTGAAAACTGACGGTTAGCGTTACGATCAGGATGGCAGAAATTAAGGTTAGCAGAAATACCCCGGCCCCGATGGCGATACGATAGCTATAGTCCTGCAACCATTTCTCCATGACATACCAGCCAATGGGTGCTCCAATGACAAACGCAATCCCGATTAGCTGAATAAACTCTTTGGTCAGGAGTCCTACAATGCTGGTTACGGTAGCTCCCAGCACTTTACGCACGCCAATTTCTTTGGTGCGCTGCTGGGCAGTGTAGGCCGCTAGTCCAAATAATCCCAGGCAGGAAATGATAATCGTTAACCCGGTAAACAGACTGATCAGAGAACCCGTCCGTTGCTCGTCGGCAAACTTCGCTTTGTACGACTCATCGGCAAAGGTGTATTCGAACGGGTAGTTTGGATTGTATTTCTTAGCAAGTTTTTCAGCAATTTCCAGATTCTGGGCTGCTGTATTCGTCGGATTTAGCCGAACACTCACCCAGGAGAGCGGAATTGACCCAGTGGGCCCATGAACGACAACGGGGTTAATCGGCTCATAGGGTGACGCAAAGATGAAATCCTTCACAACGCCAACGACATGCCAATCGTGTGAATCGAACCGGATGCTCGTTCCAATCGGATTTTTCAGGTGCATCGTTTTAACAGCCGTTTCGTTTAGCAAAACCGCCGTTGAATCTGTTGGATAGCTCTGAATGTCAATATCCCGGCCCGCGATCAATTTGGTACCTGTGGTTTTAAGAAAATCGTCATCGGCGCCAAAGCGATCAAACTCAACATCTTTATCGGCTTTTGTACTGCCCGGCCACGAAAGTCCCCATTGACGGGAGTTGAGGCTGGTAATCGGGCCAAGCGATTTACTCACTGAAACGGCAGCTCCGTTTTGAATCAGTTCCTGCTGAAACGAATCATAGTGCGTCGACAAATCTCCGGTCATACTCATAAACAGAAGGTTATTCTGGTCATACCCGTTGTCCCGATTCTGCGCGTACTGTATCTGATCGTTAATGACTAGTGTGCCGATAATGAGGATGATAGCGAATGAAAACTGGGTGATTACCAACCCTTTTCGTAACGAGAAAATTGAGTTTACCGAATGATGAAGGGCGTTCATCACCTTACCCGGCTGAAAATTCGCCAGCACAAAAGCGGGATAGCTACCGGCCAGTAATCCCGTAAACAGGACAAATGCCACAGCAGCCAGCCAGAATTTGACCGTTCCCAACTCTAACGACAGTTGCTTGTCGGTCAGGTTGTTGAACGTCGGGGTAAACAGCAGCACGACCAATAGAGCGAGCAGACCGGCAAAAAAGGCAAGCAGTAATGATTCGCTGATAAACTGAAAAACCAGTGATCGTTTCTGAGCGCCTACCACCTTTCGGATGCCAACCTCTTTCGCTCGTTTTTCGCTTCGGGCGGTCGTTAAATTAATGAAGTTGACAGCCGCCACCAGCAGAATTAGGCCCGCAATGAGGCTAAACAAGCGTACGTTAACAATCTTCCCATCAACCAGTTGACCATTTTCTCCTTTAGAATACAAGTGCCATTTGCTGGCTGGATGAAGAAAAATCTGCCGGTGCGATACGTCTTCAATTACGCCTTTGAGATGGTCTGCCGTAACCCGCTTGATCTTCTCGGTAAGGGCAACCGGATTAACCTTGTCTTTTAGCAGAACGTAGGTGTAGTTATTGTTCGAACCCCAGCCATCGGAATCCCAGCCCGGCACCACAAAGGATGTCCAGGGAAGCAAAAAAGACAGATTGCTAAAGTGGGTATTATTTGGCAGATCGTCCAGAACACCTGTTACCGAAAAGCTATCCTTGTGGTCAATCTGAAGCGTTTTACCAACCGCATCACGGGTTCCAAACAGCTTTTCGGCTAAGGACTTCGTGATAACGATTCCGTTGGCCCCGGAAAGCACCTTTTCCCGATTGCCCGTGAGGAGCGCAAAGTCAAATAAATTCAGGAAAGATGGATCGGCATAAGCACCCTCCATATTCAACTGCTTGCCGTCGGCGGTCAGCAGCAAAGTAGTGGGCCGGTAACGAGTTGCTTCCTCTACATCGGGGTAATTCTGTTTTAACGTGGGTGCCAACGGTAAGGGCGTTGTTCCCCAAACCGTCGGGTTTCCGCTGAATACGTCCTGATTATATACCTGAAACAGTCGATCCGTTTTGCTATAAAAACGGTCGTAGGTAAGCTCACTTTGAATCCAGAGGAAAATGAGTGTAGAAGCCGCCATTCCAACTGCCAGTCCGGCCATATTGAGCGATGCGTAGCCCTTTTCCCGTATCAGGTTTCGCCAGGCGATTTTCAAATAATTCCGTAGCATAGTCGTATTGGTTGGTCGAGGGTATTGTGCGGGTTGTCTTCGAATAAATTCGGGTCGTACATAGGCCAGCATATCCAGCCAGTAGCGCCACTTCGCTTTGGGTTCGCCCCGCTGTTTCACTCGGATGGCATACCGCTCGTGTAAATCGCCCAGCACTTCCTCCCGCAAATGAGGGGCGCAGAACCAGGTCAGCAGTCGGTCGGCAAGGCGAGGTGGGTTCATAAGCAAGGAGCAGGGTGCATGGAGCAAGGAGGTAAAGCAAGTAGCAAGGGGAGCAAACCATAGAGAAGACGCCATGCGCCACGCCCCCTGCTCCTCGCTATTCAGATCGCAACGATTTTACGGGGTTCATCAGGGCGGCTTTTATGCTTTGGTAACTGACCGTCAGCAAGGCAATCGACAGGGCCATCAGGCCAGAAAGGGCAAACATCCACCACTCGACGTCGATGCGATAGGCGAAATCCTGCAACCAATGATGCATGGCATACCAGGCAATGGGCGAGGCAATCGCCACCGCAATCAGCACCAGCCGGACAAAGTCTTTGACCAGCAACTGCACGATGCCCGGCACCGAAGCCCCCATCACTTTGCGGATACCGATCTCTTTGGTACGTTGCTCGATCACAAAGGCCGACAGGGCAAATAACCCCAGGCTGGCGATAATAACAGCCAGCAACGCAAAGGCAGAAAAGAGTTGCTGAGTACGTTGTTCGCTGGCGTAGAAGGTGGCGAACTGCTCATCCAGAAAATGATATTCCAGCGGGCCGTTCGGGTTAAAAGCTTCCCATTGCCGCTTCAGATCGTCCAGAAAACCAGTCACATCCGTGGTTTTGATTTTCATTACGATACCGCCCTCATTCCGACCCATCATCAGCATGAGCGGAGCTACTTTTTGCTTGACCGACACGTAGTTAAAGTCTTTAACGACGCCAATAACTTTGAATTCCTGATTTCCCGAACGAACGATGGATTTCCCGATTGGGTTGGTCCCTTTCCAGCCCAGCTCGTGAACGGCCGATTCGTTGATAAGTATACCGGAAATCGAGTCGGTTGGGAAGTCTCTGGAAAAGTTCCGGCCCTGCACTATCTGTATGCCTAAGGTGCGTAAGTAATCGTAGTCGATGTGAAAAATATTGGTGTGAATTTCGGCGCCGTTCGAGCTTTCATTTTTGGGGTAAATCTGCGTCCCGTCCATCATAATTCCACCTGGCGTATAGCGCGACAGACTAGCCGAAACCACGTGCGCATTCTGCGCCAGTTGCTCTTTAAAAGCGAGCTGTCTGTCACCCAGCAAACGGGTATCGGGCAGCGCTATAACCTGATCTTTATCATAGCCCAGCTTTTTAGTCTGCATGTACTGTAATTGCTTATACACAACCAGAGTGGCAATCAGCAGAATGGTTGAAATAGCAAACTGGAACACAATCAGTCCATTATGCAGTGGTTTTTTCTGTGAGCTTTTGCCGAAGAAAGTCCCTTTCAATGTTTTGATGATGCTGAACGACGACAGAAAAAATGCCGGATAAACCCCCGCCAGTATGCCCGACACGAAGCTGACCAGAAAGAGAGCCAAAACAGCCCGGTAATCCAGAAGAGAAGCGAGGCTGATCTGTTTGTTGGCGATCTGATTGAAATAGGGCAGCAGCAGGAATAGCAGACCATAGGCACACACCATTGCCAGTAAGGTCAGCAATACCGATTCGGTCAGAAACTGGAAAACGATCTGATTCTTAATCGACCCCATCACCTTCCGAATGCCTACTTCCCGAGACCGTTTGGCAGCCTGTGCCGTCGATAGATTGGTGAAGTTAATGCAGGCCAGCAACAGAATAAACAGCGCCAATGCCGAGAAAATATAGACGTACTTGATGTCGCCATTTGGCTCGATTTCATACTTGGTATTCGAATACAAATGGATGTCTGTAAGCGGCTGTAAAAAGAAGCGGAATGTTTCGACTGACTTCTGCGCTTCGGCCAAACTAACGCCCATATCGCGCTGCACTTCCGGCACTACGTATTTTGCCACCAGTTGCGGGAATTTTGCTTCCAGCTTTTTGGGATCGGCTTTATCGGCAAGCTCCAGATACGTAAAAAAGCCGATGTTGCTCCAGGTAGGATTGGTAATATGTCGCGACGAGAAACTTAGAAAAGCATCGCTATGGAAATGCGAATTGTCGGGCACTTTATCGATAATGCCCGTGACGGTAAAAGCTGCTCGTTGCGTACCTACCGCCAGTGCTTTTCCCATCGGGTCTTCATCGCCAAAATATTTCCGGGCAAACTCGTTCGAAATGACTACGCTGTTGGGCGCTATCAGCGCTGTTGCCGCATTGCCTTTGATGAATGGGATCGAGAAGAGTTGCAGAAAATTGGAGTCGGCAAAAGCGAGGTGCGCTTCCTTGAACTGATTGTCTTTGTACTGAATATAATCGCTGACGGGCATGTATTTCGTCGTAGCTTTTACTTCAGGAAACACCCGTTGAATGCCTTCGCCAACGCCCGCATCGACATTAGTATACACTTCCATATTGCCATTACCAACTACAGAAAGCTGCACCCGATAGATGTTTTTGGCATGGGCGGGGTATTTGTCATAACTCAATTCGTTGTAGACGAACACGGCAATGAGCATAAAACTCGTCAGTCCAATAGCCAGCCCGAGAATATTGATGGCGGTAAAGGCTTTATTCAGCATCAGATTCCGCCAGGCGATTTTCACATAGTTTCGGATCATATCAGTAGCCCTGGGATTAGGGTATTCTCTTGGTTGTCTTCGAATAAACTCAGGTCGCATGTATGCCAGCACATCCCGCCAGTAGCGCCATTGGGCCTTATGCTCGCCCATGCGCTTCACTCGCAAAGCGTACCGTTCATGCAAGTCGCCCAGCACCTCTTCCCGCAGATGCGGAGCGCAGAACCAGGTCAGCAGTCGGTCGGCAAGGCGGGGTGGTTTCATAGCAGGGTGCAGGGCGCATGGAGCAAGGAGGTAAAACAAGCAGCGAGGAGTGTGAACCATAGTGAATAGACCATGCGCCACGCCCCTTTCGCCACACTATTCAGATCGCAACGATTTCACTGGATTCATCAGCGCGGCTTTGATGCTTTGGTAACTGACCGTCAGGAAGGCAATGACAACGGCCAGTAGACCCGAAATTCCGAACATCCACCACTCAATGTCGATGTGGTAAGCAAAGTCGTTAAGCCATGTATGCATGGCCCACCAGGCCACTGGCGAGGCAAGCACAGTGGCAATGAGTACCAGGCGAAGGAAGTCTCTGGAAAGTAATGCGATAATTCCGGTCACTGTAGCCCCGAGCACTTTCCGAACACCCACTTCTTTCGTGCGTACCTGAGCGGCATAGGCTGTTAAACCAAATAAACCCATACAGGAAATGAACATGGCGAAGATGGCGAACACGTTCAGCACATTGCCCACCCGCTTTTCTGAATCATACAGACGAGCCATTTTTTCATCCAGAAATGTGTAACTGAACAGGCTACCGGGCGACAGACGAGCCAACGTTGACTGAGCGAATTGTAAGGTTTCGGTTAGTTTGTTTCCGCTAATTTTCAGCAGGAAGTAGTTGGCCTGTCCAGGGTGCTGAACAATAACCAGCGGATCTACGGTGTTGTGCAGGGACGCAAAATGAAAATCGCTGACAATACCCACAATTTCGCCGGTGTCGCCTAAGGATACGGCTTTCTGCCCGATGGGTGAATCCAGTTTGAGGGCTTTGGCTGCCGCTTCATTTAGAATTACAGGAAAGTGAGCGTTCTCCGTTCTCCTGACGAAATTTCGACCAGCTTTCATCCTGATCTTTAATACGGGAAGCGTATTCTCATCGGCCCACATAAACCGGAGTTGAGATGCATCTTCCGATTTCCCCAGGGGGGCGAGCATGTCTGTACTGAATCGATCACCTGGTAAGGTAGAAATACGGGCTACACTGGTAATGGCTGAATTTTTCTGAAACTCCTGCTGAAGTGTATTTGCTTTCTCCCACATCTCACGGCCATACAGTTTTACAGCCACTACCTGCTCCTGATCGAAACCCAGATCTTTCGTCTGAAAAAACTTCATTTGCCGGTATACGACAAGGGTGCTGAAGATCATGAATACCGACACACTAAATTGAAATACGATCAGCCCTTTTCGAACCAGCGTAACGGAAAAGACCTGGCTTTTCTTTCCTTTCAGGGAATTGACAGGCGTGAAGTTTGAAATGAACAGGGCCGGGTAAAAACCAGCAACCAGACTGATTAGTCCAATCAATAGCACCAGTAGCAGCACGTTTGATGGGGTGAACAATTGCTCAATGCGAAGTGCCCTCGCAGCCAGATCATTATACAAAGGAATGGCCAGTCGGAACAAAAGAAATGCCCCTATCGTAGCCAAAAGCGTCAGAATAAATGATTCGCCCAGAAACTGCCTGATTAACTGACCTTTGCGAGCGCCCAACACTTTCCGAACGCCCACTTCTTTCATTCGATTGAATGCCTGGGCCGTGGCCATATTGATGAAATTGACCGCTGCTAACAGCAGGATGAACAGGGCTGCTATAGAAAAAACGTAGACGTAGGTGATGTCGCTGTTTGGCCCCATTTCCTTTTCCAGCTTTGAATGCAGGTGGATATCCGTAATGGGTTGAATAGGCGTCCTTCGGGTTGCCAGAATCTCTTTTCTGGTTTCGCCCTTAGCCTCGTAGAACTTTACCATGAACTCCGGAATGCGCTTTTCCACATCCGATCGCGAAGCACTGTTGTTCAGCAGAATGTAGTTATAAAAGCTCGCCCATCCTCTGTTTTCCAGGTCACCTTTGTCGGCATGATTGTAATAGGTGGACATGGAAATTAGGTAGTCGAACTGTAAGTGCGTTGGGAACGAATAGGGTTTTATAACACCCGTCACGGTTAATGGGCGTTTGTCCAGATCATCCTGAATCCGTTTGCCCAGGGGGTTTTCATTACCAAAGTATTTAGCCGCCATCGCTTCGGTAAGGACAATGGCGTCCTGCTGTTTGAGGGCGGTTTGTGGGTCACCTTTCACAAACGAAAGATCGAATACATCCACCACCGTCGGGTCGGCGAAAAAGCCGGTTTTTTCCTCGAACTGCTTTGTTACGCCATTAGAAGGCACATAGCTGAAAACCCGATCCGGATAAGGGCGATGGAATCGGGCTACGGTCTGGATGGCGGGGATTGCCTGTTGCATTTCACCCCCCAGAATAGGTGATGTTGCGGCCCACTGCCGGTTTTTCTCGCCAATATTTTCCGATGTAATTCGGTAAATCCGGTCTGCTTTTGAAAATCCTTTGTCGTAGTTCAATTCTTCCCGCACATGAAGAATCATTAACAACCCACAAGCCAGTCCTAAGGCCAGGCCGGTTATGGTAAGTGCGCTATTTAATTTGTAGCGGAGTACGTTTCGCCAGGCGATTTTTAGATAATTCCGTAGCATAGTCGCATTTGTTGGTTCAGGGTAATCTGAATGTTTTCGTTTGATAAATTCCAGCCTTATATAAGCCACTACATCCAGCCAGTAGCGTTGTCGGGCTCTGGCTTGTCCCACTCGCTTCACTCGCAAAGCGTATCGTTCATGCAAATCACCCAGCACTTCCTCGCGCAGATGCGGGGCGCAGAACCAGTTCAGCAGTCGGTCGGCAAGATGCGGTGGGTGGTTTGGCATAGGGTGTAGGGGTTGGGGCATGGAGACAGGAGCAGGAACCCTATGCCCCTAGCCTCATGCCCTAGGCTATTTAGCTCCATTCTAATCGAATATTCGGGATGATACGATCCCAAAGACGATTCCGAACGGCACGTACATCACTCAACACTCGACCGCCCAGGGCTGTAACGGTAAACAATCGTTTTCGTCGTCCGCCCCGTTCGGCCGTCGCTTCGCCCATTGCTGAACGGAGATACCCTTTCTGCTCCAGACGTTGGAGAGCCGCATGGACAGCGCCCGTACTGACTGAGCTGCTAGTTTCGCGCTCAAGTTCTTCCGCTATAACGACTGAGTAGGCTCCCGGCGAAAGCGCTGCCACTGCCAGTAGCACTACTTCTTCGAACTCGCCTAAATCACTTCGTCGCATATATCAATCGTTAGCCTACTCATGTTGTACACTTATTTCATCCATTTCCGTATGTCAAATGATGGACCAAATAAAAAAAAAGCCCTCTCCTGTAAGAAATGGGCTTTTAGGCAATTTTAAGTGCTGTATGATTGTCCGTTTTTGGACAGCTATTGTACGCTTATGGACAGGAACGGGTTAAAAAGCTGATTAAAAAACAATAATTTGTGTTGATACATGAGTAAGAAAAGCTCTTTCTGGGCCTTTAACAAAAAAGCATAGCAGAATATCTACTATGCTTTCCAAACCAACCTAATCTGAACTACGGCGTCTCCCTTTCCATTAGGAGGGGAGATTTGCCGGTTCAAGTTCTCACGACCCCAGTTTCTTCTTCCTGGTAATCGACGCTGTTTGCAGTGTATTTCGTAAGGTTTTGTACAGAGTTTAGGACTAGTCAAGCAATCACTGCGCCAATATAGCTATTAATCAAATCCATACAAGAAAAATCCAATAGTATTAACAGTTTAATGCTATTTCGTTAACACTCGCCCTTATTAATAGATGGCCTTATCAATAAGAACGTTGCGTAAGTTTATTTATTCTTTTACGCTTTCGTTAGACGTGGCGTACCAAACAAAGTTGCTCTATTTTTGTCTTAGTGAATAGTCGTCTTTTCGACAACTGAATCCGATTCGCTTTTATTAACCACTTAACATCAAGTCAGTATGCCCATTAAACGGAATGCTTCTGCACACTGGGAAGGCTCAGGTAAAGAAGGCAAAGGCACTGTATCGACCGCCAGCACTGTACTCAACCAAACCCAGTACTCGTTTAACACACGCTTCGCCGATGGCGTAGGCACGAATCCCGAAGAGCTGGTAGCGGCTGCCCATGCAGGCTGCTTCTCCATGAAATTAGCCTTCAACCTACAGGAAGCAGGTTTCACCGCTGACTCCCTCGATACGCAATGCACGATCACGCTCGATCCGACAGTAGGCGGCATCACCGAATCCCACCTGGTTGTAAAGGCCAGTGTACCGGGTATCGATAACGAGAAATTTCAGGCCGCTGTCGATGACGCCGAAAAGAATTGCCCGATTTCTAAACTGCTCAACACCAAGATTACCGTTGAGGCTTCATTGGCCTAAGCTGTAGTTATTACCTTCTTTTAACTTCCCGAAAGCTTTAGCGCTTTCGGGAAGTTCTGTTTTACCCAGGCCGGAATTTCCGGCTTTTTTGTTGGTAACGCAACCCAATCAGCCCTTCCGGCTAACATCATACAACACCATCGACCAAGAAAAATACAATTATTTTTATCAATAGTATACTTATTCATACTAACATGTTTTTATAAAAAGGTTAATCAATTTCTACGATTCCTCCCATATATCCGTATAAAATTTCTTTTTGGTAACGTTCCCGGCAACGATTGCGTAAAAAAAGACAATCCTATACTTGTTCGCTACCATTCTGCTCTGAAATTTTAATCCTGCCTTAATAAAACACCCCTAAGAGCACAAATAAGATTAATCCAATTTTAACAGAAGCTATCATCAGCAACAAAGACAGTTTTCTACAATACGCTCCTGTAATCCAGTAACTCCTGGGGTTTTCATCACGTAGCAAAACCTATGACGTTTTCATCCAATTACCTATGAATCGAATCGTATATTTATTTCTTCTGTGGCTGGGTCTTCTCCCGGCTGTTTATGCCCAGCAAACCCGTCAGGTTACCGGTCAGGTAAAAGATGGCGCTACGGGCGGCACATTACCGGGCGTCTCGGTGGTCCTGAAAGGTACAACGCAGGGAACTACCACCGATGCCGATGGGAAATACACCCTACGGGTTCCAGACCGAGCCGATGTCCGGCTCAACTTCAGCTTTATTGGCTATGTTACGCAGGAAGTAGCCGTCGGCAACCGCAGTACGCTGGATGTGTCGCTGGTATCCGACGAGAAAACCCTGAACGAAGTAGTGGTCATTGGCTACGAAGCCGTTAACCGACGCGATCTGACGGGTTCGGTATCATCTGTCAGTAGTAAGCAGATCCGGGATATTCCGATAACCAATGCCGCCGAAGCTATTACAGGACGACTGGCCGGGGTACAGGTAACCACCGCCGAAGGTGGCCCCGGGGCCGACATTCGGATTCGGGTGCGTGGTGGCAACTCCATCACCCAGGACAACTCCCCTATTTATGTGGTCGATGGGGTACAGCTCGACAATGCGCTGAATGTGATCAGTCCGCAGGATATTGCCACAATCGACGTACTGAAAGATGCCTCTGCGACAGCCATTTACGGTGCGCGGGGTGCCAATGGGGTCGTGATTATCACCACCAAGTCGGGCCGAAGCAATAGCCGGACAACCGTGACCTACAACGGCTCGTTTGGCTTTCGCGAAAACCTGAAGCAACTAGGTGTGCTCAAACCCTACGATTACGTGATGTACCAGTACGAGCGCACCCGGGGAAGTGCTACCGATAGTACAGCTTTTGCCCGGCAGTTCGGCAGCACGTTCGATACGCTAAGCAATTACCGCAATGTGCCCTTCATCGACTGGCAGGATAAAGTGTTTGGCAGAAAGGCAGGCTATCAGAATCACAATATCTCCATCAACGGAGGCAATCAGCAAACCAGCTATAACCTGAGCCTGACCAACAATACAGAAGATGGTATTCAGCTCGGATCGGCCTTCAAGCGGAATCTGGTCAATTTCAAGCTCGACCATTCGGTCAGTTCGAAGTTCAAAGTGGGCGTGATTGTGCGTTATATCGATCAGCGTATCGACGGAGCCGGAACAACCACCAGCGGTACCGCCGGCACGAACCGACTTCGGCAAAGCATCCAGTACCAGCCACTCGACCTGCCTACCCGGCCCGCTTCAGACATTGATTTCGATGAGGATTATTACATTGCCACGCGCCTGACCAACCCGGTTACACTCACCAGTGCCGAATACCAGAAACGGTTTACTAACGGCACAAACCTGAGTGGTTATGCGAGTTATGAGTTTTTCCCGGGGCTATCCCTACGCGTGACGGCTGGCTACAATAACCAGGTTGACCGAACCGACCAGTTCTATAACAAAATAACCGGCACTGCCCGCAACTACGCCAGTTTGCCCGTCGCTACCATCCGCAACAGTACCGCTATCACGCTCAACAATTCGAACGTGCTGACGTATCGGAAAACTGGCTTCGGTGGTGGTAAACATGACATTGATGCGCTGCTCGGCGAAGAAATCTACGAAACCAGAGGCCGGGCTGTTGGCCTGGAAACGAGGTACTTCCCATCGGACATTACGCCCGAGAAAGCCCTGGCCAACATGAACTTAGGCTCGCCCCCAAGCGGAGCGGTTCAGCCTCAGCCGACCAGCAGCGAGTACCAGAACCGGCTACTGTCGTTCTTTGGGCGGGTAAACTACAGCTTCGACAAAAAGTACCTGGCTACGTTCACGTTCCGGGCCGATGGCTCGACCAAGTTCTCGCCCGAAAGTCGGTGGGCTTATTTTCCATCGGGATCGCTGGCCTGGCGGTTCTCGCAGGAAAATTTCATGAAACCTTTCAAGATCGTAGACGATGCAAAACTGCGAATTAGCTACGGCTCAGCCGGGAACAACCGCATCGGCGATTACCTGTACGCCCAGTTGTACAACACCTCCGGCCAATACGCACTCGGCGAAACGGTCCTGCCCGGATTTGCGCCCGTGGGTCTGAGCCAGCCGAACCTGACCTGGGAAACCACTTTTTCGCGCAACATCGGGCTTGACCTGGGTCTGTGGGGAGGTCGGATACAGTTCACGGCCGACTACTACCAGAACACGACCAAAAATCTACTCGTCAACCTGCCCATTCCATCCACCTCGGGCTATACCACGCAGATCAAAAACGTGGGCGCTACCTCGAACCGGGGGCTGGAGTTTCAGTTGAATGGTACGGTCATGCGCACGAACAATTTCACCTGGACAGCCAACGCGAACATTTCGTTCAACCGTAACCGCATCGACGATCTTGGCCCGGTTCAGCAACAAACGACCAGTTCGGGCTGGCAGGGCAGCGATGGGGCCGACGACTATATTCTGAAAGTTGGCCAGCCGGTCGGGCTGATGTACGGCTTCGTAACGGATGGTTTTTATAAAGTGGACGATTTCAACTACGATGCCACCACTCGTACCTATACGCTGAAAGAAGGGATTCCAAACGATGTTACCATCTTCGGGAATCCGCAGCCAGGTACGATCAAACTGAAAGATTTGAACGGCGACGGACAGGTTCGGCTCGAAAACGACCGGACGATTATCGGCGATGCCAATCCCAAACACATCGGCGGGTTCAACAACCAGTTTACCTACAAAAACTTCGACGCCAGCATTTTCCTGAACTGGGTGTACGGTAACAGTGTCTACAACGCCAATAAGATTGAACTGACATCGGGCTATTACACCAACATCAACATGCTGGATATGATGCTCAACCGCTGGCGGACCGTCGATGATAAGGGTGTGGTGGTGAAAGATCCGGCGGCTCTGGCAGCGTTGAATGCCAATGCACAGATCTGGCAACCCATCACCAACAACCGGCCGTATCTGCATTCCTGGGCGGTTGAAGATGGGTCGTTTCTGCGGATCAACAACGTAACGATTGGGTACACCCTGCCGAAAGAGCTCATCAAGCGCATCAAGATGACGAATGCCCGGTTCTACGCGACTGTCAACAATCTGGCGACCATCACGGGCTACTCCGGCTTCGATCCTGAAGTAAACGCCCGACGGTTCAATCCGCTGACTCCCGGTGTCGACTTTGCGGCTTACCCCCGCGCCCGTACCTACGTATTTGGTGTTAACCTGACCTTTTAAAGAGTGAAAGAATGAAAGAGCGAAAGAGTGAATTCGTAACAGTTTTCACTCTTTCGCTCCGACTTCACTCATTCACTCATTCACTCTTTCGCTCTTTATACAATGAAAACGAAACTACTAGCATTCCTCCTTGTCCTGACCGGGCTGATGGGTTGCAAGAAATACCTGGACCTGGAGCCAATCTCAGAGTTCGATAACGAGGCTGTTTTTTCCAATGTCAGTAATGCTACGCTGGCCGTACTGGGAGCCTATGACGCCCTTTCCGGTGACCCTACCTATGGCATTCGGATCAGCCTGTATTATCCGTACGACTCGGATGAAATGATGGTGAGTGGTTCGCTCGACAACGGTCGCCGGGGTATTGGACGATACAATGCGCTGGCCGGGAATACTGAAATTGTAGCCCCCTGGAATAGCCTTTATCAGGGAATCGAACGGGCGAATCTATGCATCGAACAGATTCCACTGATGACCCAATACACCAGCGGAACGGCGGCCGACCAGAAAGAACTCCGTCGGTTGCACGGCGAAGCCCTGACCCTGCGGGCACAGTACTACCTCGAACTTATCCGCAACTGGGGTGACGTACCGGCTCCAATGGTACCCGCCTACAAGCAGACGGATCTGTTCGTTGCCAAAGAAGACCGTGATAAAGTCTACGAAAAACTCCTGGACGATCTGAAAATCGCATCTGATCTACTCCCCTGGCGTACGGAAGCAGGAGCCCGCAACGAACGCATTACGAAAGGAGCAGCTAAAGCCTTACGAGCGCGGATTGCCCTCTATCGGGGTGGTTACTCCCTCCGTCGCGATACGAAACAAATGGAACGCCGGGCTGATTTTGCGACCTATTACCAAATTGCCCGCGACGAAACGGCTGACCTGATGCAGCATCGCGAACAACACACGCTCAATGCGGACTATGTAACCCTGTTCAAAAACTACGTGAACGGACTCACCCCCGACCCAGCGTATGAGATCTTATTTGAAATAGGTTCGGCCGGTGGCAGTGCTCAATCGGATAGTAAGCTGGGGTATTATAACGGGCCTCGTCTGGATGCCGCTTCGCGCTATGGCCAAGGTGGTGGCGGTATCAACCCGCTGCCCACCTACTTCTACGCATTCGATTCGACGGATGTTCGTCGGGATGTGACCATTACGTTTTATTCAGTAGGGTCTACCAATCTCAAAAGTCCGCAACGCCTGACCACCATTACGGATGGTAAATTCCGGCGCGACTGGCGCAATCCGCTCCTGCCCGGTACGGCGCAGAATTTAGGTTACAACTGGCCTGTCATCCGGTTTTCGGATGTGTTGCTGATGTTTGCCGAAGCTGAAAATGAACTCAAAGGCGGCCCCACCGCACAGGCTATTGCGGCTTTTGAAGAAGTTCGGAAACGGGGATATGGTGGTAAAACAGCCCTGATCGGTACGACGCCAACGACAAAAAATGACTTCTTCAATGCTATTATCAACGAACGGCTGCTCGAATTTGGGGGTGAAGGCATTCGCAAGTATGACCTGATTCGCTGGAACCTGCTGGCGAGCAAAATTGCCGAGACACGGGCCAACCTGACGGACATGCAGGGCGCTAAAGGCAAATACACCTACGTGCCGCAATACCTGTTCTGGAAAAATAATGGGGAAGAAATTCAGTTTCTGAATTCGATGTTCAAGCCCAACACAACGACCACCGCTCCCACCGGCTGGACCCGTCTCGACTGGCGGCAGAATATCACAGCCACCTATATTACGTCGGTAGCCCAGTATTTTACCGCCAACAAAAGTGAACTGTTGCCCATTAATCAGTCGGCGCTGGACGCCAATCCGAAGCTGACGCAGGATTACGGCTATTAAGTAATATCAACCATCAACTTCCCGAAAGTTTAAAACGTTCGGGAAGTTTTTACATATATATCAACCTGACGACTCAACCTGAATGACGATACACTCCTCTTTTATGCTTGTGCCTTTCTCCCTGCTAATCCATGCGATGGTAGGTTTTACGGTTTTCAAGGGTCACTCTATTCATCCGGTAGATACCGGAATCGAGGTCCCCAAAGACTCGATAGCCGAACGGATGCTGCTGTATCAGCGGAATAATGGCGGCTGGCCCCAACCAGGGGGCGATCCCATCAAGTACGATCTAGTGTTGACTGCATCCCAGAAACAGTCGCTTATGGCCGAGAAGGATAAACACGACACCACCATCGACGATAAGGCCACGACCCGCGAAATCAATTACTTAGTCAACGCAGCCAAACAGACCCAGAACGACACCTATCGAAAAGCGGCTGAACGGGGCATTGCGTATCTACTCTCGGCTCAGAAGCCTAACGGAGGCTGGGCGCAGTTTTACCCCGATTCGAGCAGTTACCACAAGCAAATCACCTACAACGACAACGCCATGATCGACGTTATGTGGGTGATGAAGCGCACGGCCGAGGGTACACAATCGTTCGATGTCGTCGACAAGACATTGATTCCCAAAGCCCGACAAGCTGTTTCGAAAGGGATTGAGTGTATCCTGAACACCCAGTACAGACAAGATGGCGTGTTGACGGCCTGGTGTGCTCAACACGACCGAATTACGCTTCAGCCAACAGGCGCCCGTACGTTCGAGCTGGCGTCGCTTAGCGGCAACGAAAGTGTCGGCATTCTTGAGTTTCTCCTGACCATCGATAATCCATCACCTCAGGTTCGGCAGGCTATCCGGTCGGCTGCGGCCTGGCTCGAGTCCGTCAAGCTGGTTGGCGTCGCTACCAAAACCATTAAAGACGCCAGTCAGCCTAAAGGGCGGGATGTGGTCGTTGTAGAAGACCCTAATTCAACAATCTGGGCGCGTTTTTATGAATTGGGCACCAATAAGCCTTTCTTTTGTGGGCGCAACGGGCTCAAGAAATACACTCTGGCTGAGATTGAAAACGAACGCCGGGCGGGCTATGCCTGGTATGGCACCTGGCCCGCTAAATTCCTAACTAAAGACTATCCCGCCTGGCTAGCCAAATGGGGAACCAGGTAAACCTTATAGGCACGAATAGCACGCTGGTTCGCCTGATTTTCGTTTCAATCATACATACGAACCGGCGTCTATAAACCATGACACTACCCAATATCAAGACTCTATTCATCGGGCTACTACTCGGACTCCTTCCATCTTTTTATACGCATGCCCAATCGGGTTTTGCCAAAGCGCTGGCCTTTCCAGGGGCTGAAGGGTTCGGTCGCTACACAACGGGGGGCCGGGGCGGTAAAGTCCTGATCGTTCGCAATCTGGACGATAGCGGGCCCGGCAGTCTGCGCGAAGCCATCGAAACCCGAGGGCCTCGCATCATTGTCTTTGCCGTATCGGGCACCATTGCACTGAAATCCAAAATCCTCATTCGACAGGGAAATCTGACCCTTGCGGGTCAATCGGCACCGGGCGATGGTATCTGTCTGAAAAATTACAACCTGAGTATCGAAGCCAATAACGTCATTATCCGATACATGCGCTTCCGGCTGGGCGACGAAGCCCGCCAGCAGGACGATGCGATTACGGGACTCCGGCAAAAGAAAATCCTGATCGATCACTGTTCCATGAGCTGGGCTACCGACGAATGTGCCTCCTTCTACGACAACGAAAATTTTACTATGCAGTGGTGTATCGTGTCCGAAAGCCTGAATAAGTCGGTGCATGAAAAAGGTGATCATGGCTATGGAGGCATCTGGGGCGGGTTGGGGGCTTCGTTCCATCATAACCTGATTGCCCATCAGCATAGCCGGAACCCACGTTTTTGCGGTGCCCGGTACCATAATCAGCCAACGCGGGAAATCGTTGATTTTCGAAACAATGTGATCTATAACTGGGAGATCAATAGTGCGTATGGTGGTGAAAGGGGCAACCATAACATGGTTAATAATTATTATAAGCCCGGACCGGTTACGCCCGATAAACTCCGCAGTCGTATTGTCAACCCATCGAAACCCTACGGAAAATTTTACGTGACGGGCAATGTGGTAGCAGGCAATGAAGCGCTTAGCACCAATAACCTCGCGGGTGGTGTTCAATGCGAGCAACCCGATTCCGCCATTGTTATACAGCCTTTTCTGGTTGAACGTATTGCCGAGCAAAGCGCTCAGCAGGCGTATGAACAGGTGCTGGCCAAAGCGGGTGCCAGTCTGCATCGCGATGCCGTGGATACTCGGATTGTGTCCGATGTTCATACAGGAACAGCTTCAGCCGGTAAGGCCAAAAAAGGAATCATCGACTCACAAACTGATGTTGGCGGCTGGCCTGATTTGAAGTCCGATATCTCTCCTACCGATGCTGACGCCGATGGTATGCCTGATAGTTGGGAAACAGCCAAAGGGTTGAACCCAAATGACGCAGCCGATGCCAGCCAGTTTAAGCTGGACGAGCAATACAGCAATATTGAAGTTTATCTAAATAGCCTTGTACCGTAACCGTTAATCCGTCAACGATGAGCTCACGAATTGCTCTGTTTACTCTACCTCTCCTTCTACTTGCAGCGCTTAGCACGGCAATGGCTCAGCGTCAACGTATTACCGTAGCCCAGGATGGCAGTGGTGATTACAAGACGGTTCAGGCCGCCCTCAACACCATTCCGACCAATAACCCGACGCGCATTGTTATTTACATCAAACAGGGAACGTATAAGGAAAAGTTAAAGCTCGACTCTACCCAGCATAATGTAACGCTGATCGGCGAAAACAAAGCCTCAACTATTCTGACCTACGACGACTATTCAGGCAAAACCTTACCCGACGGCACCAAATTACGGACCTCAACATCGGGCTCATTTTACATCTTCGGTAACGACTTCCGGGCTGAAAACCTGACGTTCGAAAACACAGCCGGTCCTGTTGGTCAAGCCGTAGCCGCCTTCGTGACGGGCGACCGGGCGGTATTTATCAACTGCCGTTTTCTGGGTAATCAGGACACGCTTTATACCGGGATGCCCAGTCAGTATGGTCGGCAGTATTACAAAGATTGCTATATCGAAGGAACGGTCGACTTCATTTTCGGATCAGCCACAGCCGTATTCGATCATTGCACGATTTTCAGTAAAAAGAATGGCAACTATGTAACAGCCGCTTCCACGCCTGAAGGCAAACCGTATGGGTATGTGTTTCTGAACTGCACCCTCACCAGCGACGCGCCACCAGCCAGCATGTACCTGGGTCGGCCCTGGCGCGACTTCGCCAAAACGGTTTTTATCAATTGCCAGTTGGGCGATCACATCAAACCCGAAGGCTGGCACAACTGGGACAAACCGAATGCTGAAAAAACGACCTTCTACGCCGAGTACAACTCCAAAGGCCCTGGCGCTCATCCATCAAGTCGGGTAAGTTGGTCGAAGCAGCTCACGACCGAAGAGGCTAACTCATACAAACCAGAACGTATACTAGCTGGCAACGACAAGTGGAAGCCAGCCGTTAAGTAGTGGCAAGTTTAGGTAGGGGTTGATTCCCTCGTCTTTTCAGGTACCGCTATTTTGCTTAGCTTCGTCGTTTTATTGTCTGACCACTAATTGCCTATGATTCACTATACTCACCCAAATCGCATTCTGGTTGCTCTCGATTGTATCATCTTCGGCTTCGATGGTGAAGAGATCAAGTTGTTGCTGATCAAACGCAACTTCGAACCAGAAAAGGGCAAGTGGTCGCTGATGGGCGGGTTCCTGAACGAAGAAGAAGACCTGGAAGTAGCCGCCAATCGAATTCTATACACGCTCACCGGATTAACGAATAATTACCTCGAACAACTACAGACCTTTGGGGCTGTTAGTCGTGACCCTGTCGAGCGAACCATATCGGTCGTGTATTACGCCCTGGTCAATATTCAGGATCAGGACGTGGCCGCCATTCGAGCGCATAATGCCTCGTGGATTGGACTGAATCTGAGGCCAAAACTAATTTTCGACCACGATAAAATGGTGGAACAGGCACTACGTCAACTTCGGTACAAAGCAGCCCTTCATGCCATCGGGTTCGAACTGCTGCCTGAAAAATTCACGATCCCGCAGCTTCAGAAATTGTACGAAGCGATTTATAACCGCCAGCTTGACCGACGAAATTTCAGCCGAAAAATTCTGTCCACTGATTTGCTGGTTGCCACGGGCGAAAAAGACACAGCCTCCGCTACCAAAAAAGGTCAACTCTACCGGCTCAACACCGAAAAGTACCAGCAATATCTCACCGATTATGTTAGCTTCTTCCCGGAATTGACTTTATCGTAATACCCTTCTGACAGGATTTACAGGATCAACAGGGTGTTGTTTTAGAAGCTGTTTAACCTTTTAAAGGAAATTCAAAAATGCGTGTTTTTGTCATGCTGACCGGGACGCGTAGTCGCAGGAAGCATGACAAAAAAAGCTACCCGGTTTTAATGAAATTTGAAAAGTTTGAACAGCTTCATAATTAACCCTGTAAATCCTGTCAAAAAGTAACCGAAAAATAATTTCTATTTTTCATGGAAATAACACAAAGGCGTTCTAATATTGTGTCACATATACACGATTCAAAGAGAGACTCTTTTTTGCGGTATACACAGTCGTTTTCTTTATGAACAATCAATACGTTATCGGTGTCGATTTTGGTAGCGATTCTGTACGGGCGTTAGTCGTTAACGCACACACTGGACAGGCAGTCGGAACCCACATCCACGAATACACCCGCTGGAAACAGGGTCTGTACTGTGACCCGGCCACTTCCCAGTTCCGCCAGCACCCGCTCGACTACCTCGAAGGATTGGAAATCAGCGTCAACGGCGCTTTGGCACAGGCGTCTGCTGAGGTGCGGCAGCAGGTCGTTGGCATCTCTATCGATACTACGGGTTCAACGCCCTGTGCGGTCGATGAAACGGGTCTACCCCTGGCACTACGACCCGATTTTACCGAGAATCCCAACGGCATGTTCATTCTCTGGAAAGATCATACCGCCAATGCTGAAGCCGATGAAATCAACGATCTGGCTCACCATTGGGATGTCGATTATACCAAATACGTCGGGGGTATTTATTCGTCCGAATGGTTTTGGGCAAAAATGCTGCGAACCCTTCGCGTCGATGAAGCCGTTCGGCAACACGCTTTTTCGTGGATCGAACACTGCGACTGGATTTCGGCCGTTCTGACAGGCAATACCAACCCGCTCACCCTCAAACGGTCACGCTGCGCGGCCGGGCACAAAGCCTTATGGCACAGTGAATTCGACGGCTTGCCCTCCGACGAATTTCTGACAAAGCTCGACCCGTTGCTAAGTGGCCTTCGCGACCGTCTGTTTACCGATACTTACACCGCCGACCAGTCGATGGGAACGCTCTCCGCAGAATGGTCGGAGAAGCTTGGGCTTTCTACCAACGTTGTCATCGGCGTAGGCGCGTTCGACGCCCACATGGGAGCCATTGGTGCCGAAATTGAACCCTATGCCTTTGTTCGCATCATTGGCACCTCTACCTGTGACATTCTGATGGCTCCCAACGAAGAGATTGGCCATCGACTCATCCGGGGTATCTGTGGGCAAGTCGACGGATCGGTAGCGCCCGGAATGCTCGGTCTGGAAGCGGGTCAGTCGGCCTTTGGCGACGTGTATGCCTGGTTCGCCCGGATCATCACCACGCCGGTACGTGAGTTGCTGGGCGACGAAGCCGCCGATACGCTCAGCCGTCAACTAATTCCTCATTTATCGGAACAGGCAGCCAAACTACCTGTTACGGAATCAGATGTAATTGCCTTGGACTGGATCAATGGACGCCGGACTCCCGATGCCAACCATACGCTGAAAGCCGCTCTATCGGGTCTGAACCTGGGCACCGATGCGGCTAAAGTGTTCAAAGCGCTGGTCGAAGCCACGGCGTTCGGGTCACGAAGCATCGTCGAGCGGTTTATTCAGGAAGGTGTTCCTATTAAGAAAGTCATCGCGATTGGTGGAGTTGCCAAGAAATCACCTTTTGTGATGCAAACGCTGGCCGATGTGCTTAACAAACCCATTCAGGTAGCCAGCGCTGATCAGGCTTGCGCGTTGGGTGCTGCCATGTGTGCCGCCGTGGCAGCCGGTGTTCATCCGACGATGGAAGCCGCCCAACACGCGATGGGCTCCGGCTTCGACGCCGAATACCAGCCACGTCCAGAGCTGGTGCCGGTTTATGAAGAGCTCTATCAGAAATACCTCAAACTAGGTGAGTTTATCGAAGGTCGTTAAGGGGTCATTTATCGTTTGTACGATGGCTGACGACCGAATTTCAGTGATGTCAGTTTCTTAAAACTGACATCGAGCGGTTTCTCAAAACCGCGTTTTACATTGATCCAGTATTCAGACGGTTTTGAGAAACCGCACAGGTCAGCTTCTTAAAGCTGACAACACAAACCAATAAATACAATGCTGAATTTAAAGCAATTTGAAGTCTGGTTCATTACAGGTAGCCAGCATCTTTACGGAGAAGAAACCCTCAAGCAGGTCGATGAGCACTCGCAAGTTATAGCCGATTTTCTGAATCAGGCATCGCCGGTTCCAGTGCGGGTGATCTTCAAACCCGTCGTCAAAACTCCCGACGAAATTTATGCCATCTGTCAGGAGGCCAACGTAGCGCCCAACTGCGTCGGCATTATCAGTTGGATGCATACGTTTTCGCCCGCCAAAATGTGGATTCGGGGGCTGACCGTGCTGAAAAAACCGATGCTGCACCTGCACACGCAATTCAACCGCGACATTCCCTGGAGCAGCATCGACATGGATTTTATGAATCTCAACCAGTCGGCTCACGGCGACCGGGAGTTCGGGTTCATTATGTCGCGGATGCGGCTGAACCGCAAAGTAGTGGTCGGTTTCTGGCAGGATCAGACCGTAATCGATAAGATTGCCGCCTGGACGCGGGTAGCCGTAGCCGCGTACGAGCTAAAAACCATGAAAGTGGTGCGCTTTGGCGACAACATGCGGCAGGTAGCCGTAACGGATGGCGATAAAGTAGCTGCCGAAATGACCTTCGGTATGTCGGTCAACACACACGGTATTGGCGATCTGGTTGCCGTTATCAATCAGATTACTGATTCGGAAGTTGACCAGTTGGTGACAGAATATGCCGATAGCTACACGCTGATGGAGTCGCTACTGAAAGGTGGTTCTCAACATAGCTCATTACGCGATGCCGCTAAGATCGAACTGGGTCTTCGGGCGTTTCTGAAAGACGGAAATTTTTCAGCCTATACCGATACGTTTGAAGACCTGCATGGCATGACCCAACTGCCAGGTATTGCCTCCCAGCGCCTGATGGCCGATGGCTATGGGTTCGGGGGTGAAGGCGACTGGAAAACCTCGGCGATGGTTCGTACCCTGAAAGTGATGGCGGCTGGGCTGCCCGGTGGTAACTCATTCATGGAAGACTACACCTACCATTTCGACCCATCAAACCCATTGGTTCTGGGCTCGCACATGCTCGAAATATGCCCGTCGATTGCATCAGGGAAACCGACCTGCGAAATTCATCCGCTGGGAATTGGTGGTAAAGCCGATCCAGTACGTCTGGTGTTCAATGCACCGGCTGGCCCCGCTATCAATGTGTCACTGATCGACATGGGCAATCGGTTCCGGCTGCTGGTCAATGAAGTCGAAGCGGTCGAGGTTCCCGAAGCGCTGCCTAAACTACCCGTAGCCCGCGCCATCTGGAAACCCATGCCTGACATGCAGACGGGTTGTGCCGCCTGGATTCTGGCCGGAGGAGCGCACCATACGGTCTACAGCCAAAACCTGACTACCGAACACATCGAAGACTTCGCCGACATCTTCGGCGTCGAACTGGTTGTCATCGACCGTGATACCAACCTGCGTCAATTGAAAAATGAACTTCGCTGGAGCGAAGCAGCTTACCGATAAAATGACTGAATGATAGAGTGATTGAATGATTGAATAGCTGAAGTTGAAACCTATTCAATCATTCAATCACTCTATCATTCAAAATTATATACTCCTATGAAAAAACAACTCCTAACCTTTCTATTTGCCGGGAATAGCCTGTTGGCGTTCTCTCAGGCCAGTGTAACCATCAACGCCAACGAAGGCAAACATGTAATCAGCCGACATATTTACGGCCATTTTGCCGAACACCTCGGACGCAGCATCTACGACGGTTTTTACGTAGGGGAATCCAACACGAAGATCCCCAACAAGGCCGGGGTCCGACTGGATGTGGTCGATGCATTGAAAAAGTTAAAGATTCCGAATCTGCGCTGGCCGGGCGGTTGCTTTGCCGATACGTACCACTGGAAAGATGGCATTGGCCCAAAAGCCAAACGCCCAAAAATCGTGAACACCTGGTGGGGTGGCATAACCGAAGACAACAGCTTTGGTACGCACGACTTCCTGAACATGTGTGAGTTGATCGGTACAGAGCCGTATCTGGCCGGTAACGTGGGCAGTGGTACGGTGCAGGAACTGTCCGACTGGGTACAGTATGTCAATTTCGAAAAAAACAGCCCCATGTCAAACCTTCGGCAGCAAAACGGGCGACAGGCTCCGTGGAATGTCCGCTATTGGGGTGTTGCCAACGAAGCCTGGGGATGCGGGGGTAACATGAAGCCAGACTACTACGCCAACCTGTATCGGCAGTATAGCACCTTCATGAACAACCGGGTGGGCAATGGCAAGATTTTCCGCATTGCCTCGGGTGCCAGCGACAACGATTACAACTGGACCGAAACGCTGATGAAAAATATTCCGGGCTCGCTGATGGAGGGAATTGCCATGCACCATTACTCAGTATTGTCGTGGGGCGAAGGCAAGAAAAGCTCGGCCACTCAGTTTACGGATCAGGAGTATTTCAAAACGATGCAGCAGGCTTTGCTAATGGACGAACTGATTGAAAAGCATTCGGCCGTCATGGATAAATACGACCCCGAAAAGAAAATTGCGCTGATTGTGGATGAATGGGGCGGCTGGTACAATGTAGAGCCAGGCACGAATCCGGGGTTCCTCTATCAGCAGAACACCATGCGCGACGCCGTACTGGCTGGGGCTACACTCAACATTTTCCATAAGCATTGTGAGCGGGTTCGGATGGCGAATCTGGCACAGGCCATCAATGTGCTGCAATCCGTTATCCTGACAAAAGGCGACAAGATTATCCTGACGCCAACGTACCACGTCCTGGAAATGTACAACGTCCATCAGGATGCAACCATGCTGCCCATAGACATCAAAACGGCTGATTTTGCAACTAGTGAGGGTAAACTCCCCGCCGTATCGGTATCCGCTTCGCGCGATAAAGCCGGTAAAGTGCATATTTCGCTGGTAAACATCGACCTAGGTAAAGCGCAGGAAATCTCCGTCGATCTGAAAGGTGTTAGCGGAACGGCCGTCACCGGACGCATTCTACATTCGACCAGCGTCCGCGACCACAATACCTTCGAGAATTTAACCAAAATCAAACCAGCCGCCTTCACCGGTGCCAAACTGTCCGGCGATAAGCTAACCGTCACCCTGCCGCCAGTTTCGGTGGTCGTTCTTGAAATTTAATGATCGAATTTTGAATGATAGAATGATTGAATGAGGGTATGCGCCAACAATTCAATCATTCTATCATTCAATCATTCAAAATTAATCATGTACACAACCTTAAAAGAAGAATGCTTTGAAGCTAACATGCAGCTCCCGAAGTTGGGGCTGGTGTTGTTTACGTTCGGTAATGTCAGTGCCGTTGACCGTGACCGGGCTGTATTCGCGATCAAACCCAGTGGCGTTCCGTATGAAGAACTAACGCCTTACGATATTGTCATCTGCGATTATGAGGGTACTATTGTGGAAGGGACCATGCGTCCGTCGTCGGATACCAAGACCCATGCGTTGCTTTATAAAACCTGGGATAAAATCGGCGGGATTTCGCATACGCATAGTACGCATGCAGTAGCCTGGGCACAAGCAGGCATGGACATTCCCATTTTCGGAACCACCCATGCCGATCATACGCACCAGGATATTCCCTGTGCTCCGGCCTTAACAGATGAGATGATTCAGGGTGATTACGAACACGAAACAGGAAACCAGATTTTCGACGTGTTCGCCCAAAAGGATCTGTCCTACAGTGAAATGGAAATGGTACTCCTGCAAAATCATGGGCCGTTCACCTGGGGAAAGACAGCCGCCAAAGCCGTTTATAACTCAGCCGTATTGGAAGAAGTGGCTCGAATGGCTTATCTGACCTTACAGATCAATCCGAATACACCCCGCATCAAAGACACGCTCCGGCTCAAGCATTACGAACGAAAGCACGGCAAAAATGCCTACTACGGACAAGGTTGTTAAAGGGATAAAAAACGGTCGATTCTGCTTTATAGGTTACCGCGAGAACGCTAGTGCGCTGAGAATAATAATTCCTGTCCAAATCCCGGGGTCTGTGTCTTCACAGACCACCTGACCGGATAGTTATAGTTGCTGACGCATAAGTGGTCTGTGAGGACACAGACCCCGGATTCAGACCACGGGAAAGTATTCTTTGCCCCTAGCGTCCTTGCGGTAAAAACCAATCCCAAAAGAATAGAATCAGAACTTAAATCGCTTTAGTCACTAATCGCTTTAACTCACCTTATCGATTCATGAAATTATTCACTCAATTCCTATCCCTGGCTCTAGTAACGGGCTTAGTGACTATGAATGCATGCTCGTCTAAAAAAGACAAAGAAGCCGACGAACAAAAACCAGGCATCGAAAAAACAACCTACGGTCAACTCCCCAATGGCCAAACTGCCGACCTCTATACGCTGCATAATGCGTCGGGCATGACGGCCAAGATTACTACCTATGGCGGTATTGTCGTGGGCTTAACCGCTCCCGACAAAGAGGGCAAGTTTGAAGATGTTACGCTCGGTTTCGACTCGCTCTCAACTTATGTCAAAAACAATCCATTTTTTGGCGCACTGGTCGGACGGTACGGCAACCGCATTGCCAAAGGGAAATTTACGCTCGATGGCAAAACCTACACGCTGGTCACCAACAACTTTGGCAATCACCTGCACGGCGGTACGGTTGGCTTCGACAAAGTACTCTGGACGGCCACTCCGGTTGAAGGCGACGAACCAGCTCTGAAGCTAACCTACACCTCGAAAGATGGCGAAGAAGGCTACCCCGGCAATCTATCGGTTGAAGTGACGTACACCCTCCAGAAAGACAACGCGCTCAAAATTGATTATCAGGCCACTACCGACAAACCAACGGTCGTTAACCTGACGAATCACACCTATTTCAACCTGACGGGTGGTGCCAAGCGCGACGTTATGGATCACGAACTGACCCTCAATGCCGACCGCTTTCTACCCGTCGACAAAACGCTGATTCCGACGGGCGTTCTGCAACCGGTCGCCGGTACGCCGTTCGATTTCACTAAGTCTACAGTGATTGGCAAACGGATCAACGACTCCAGCGATGTGCAAATCAAATACGGTCTGGGGTACGACCATGCGTGGATACTGAACAGCTCCGGCGATTCATTAAAACTGGCTGCTACAGTTTACGAACCGACCAGTGGCCGGGTAATGGAAGTACGCACCACCGAACCAGCCATTCAGTTTTATACCGGCAATTTCCTCGATGGTTCTGTAACGGGCCGAGAAGGATTCCCCTACAAAAAACGCTTTGCCCTCTGCCTCGAAACGGAACATTACCCCGATTCGCCGAATCATCCGGCCTTCCCAACGACGGTACTGCGGCCGGGCCAAACGTATAAAACCACCACGATTTACCAGTTTTCGACGAAGAAACCGTAGATACAGGTGTAAGGGTGCGATGATCCTTTAGTAGAGACAGGGCATGCCCTGTCTCTACATTTATAACACAAATGTCCTCTATGGCTGAACAACCCATATCTGACCGGGCTACTATGCCCAAAGGGTACAATCCGGTTCTGGAACGACGAACGGTTGAAAACGGCAACCGGAATCTGATCAAATACCTGAAACCGGGCCTATCGGTGCTTGATGTCGGTTGTGGGTCGGGAGCCATCACCCGGAGCATAGCCGAAAAAACCGGACCAACTGGGCGCGTTCTGGGCATTGATCCGAGCGAAAACCTGATTAATCAGGCTCGTCAGAACGTTGGCGATTTACCCGGTATTTCATTCGAACAGGGCGACGTGTACACCTTCGAGACCGACGAGCGATTCGATCTGGTCACCTGTGCCCGCACGTTACAATGGCTCGCTCAGCCCGAAGCTGCTCTGGTCAATATGCAACGACTGGTCAAACCCGGCGGGCATCTGGCGATTCTCGATTATAACCACGAAAAAATTCTTTGGGAGCCAGAGCCGCCAGCATCCATGCGGACCTTTTACGAAGCCTTTCTCAAATGGCGAACGGATGCCGATTTCGATAATGCCATAGCCGACCATCTGAGTGGTATGATGCATACTCTTGGCTTCACTAACGTACGCATCGAGCCTCAGTTTGAACTATCCAGACGAAGCGATGCTGATTTTGCCAAAACCAGCCGACTATGGTCGGAAGTAGCGGAATTACGTGGCCCTCAGCTCGTTCAGGCAGGTTATATCACCGAAGACCAACGGCTGGCAGCCATCGCCGATTATGACAACTGGATTGCTACAACCGGCGAATCGATGACCGTTTATCTGCTAGCTGTAGAAGGTCATCAGCCTTCGATAAATGAATAATGGACAATGGATAATGAATAATGGCTCAGGAACAGAAACCCATTATCCATTATCTTACCTCCAAACTCGTCTTAAAAAACGCAACCAGTTGCCGTGCATCACATTAGTCATGTCCGCTTCGGTATAACCGCGCTGACGGAGTAAATCGGGGATTTTTTGTAGATCGGCAATGGTTTCGAGGTCGTAGGGGCATTGCTCTTTGCCAAAGGCGCCATCCAGATCAGAGCCGATACCAATATGGTTAGCATTTCCGGCAATCTGACAGATATGATCCAGATGGTCGATCATTTTCGCCAGATTACAGTCCGTCCCTTCTGGTGTTGACTGGCCACGTACCCAACCCGGTACCATCATCCAGGCATCCAATGCGCCCCCAATGACGGCATCACGGGCAATCAGTTCCCGAATCTGTTCATCGCTGAATTGCCGATTATGATTGACCAACGCCCGGCAGTTATTATGGCTTGCCCAAACCGGCCCTTCGAAATAATCCAGCGCTTCCCAGAAACTATCATCGCAAAGATGCGTAGCGTCCAGGATAATGTTGAACCGTTGCATTTCACGCAGTAACTCCCGTCCAGCCAATCCAATAAATCCGGTAGCATCCGTTCCCTGCGCATATCGGCCGGGCCCGTAGTGCGCAGGCCCGATGGCACGAAGGCCATACTGATAAGCCCGCTCTACATACGCCGGTGTGATGATGGAATCAGCCCCTTCCAGACTCAGGATATAGCCGACGGGCTTTCTATCATTTGGAATAGTACCATCCGTCCAGAGCGAAAGGTGGGCTTCCAGACCAGCGAGATCCGTAATTTGCACCATCTCACCGGCTTCTTCCATTGTTTTATACCAGATCTGCTGTGCCTGCGTTTGCGCCCAGGCCTGTTCGGGCGATTGCCAGCCGGGCAGCGGATTTCCCGGCGCTACAAATCGGGCAATCTGCGTCGCTACGACCAGACCAATATTCCCCTGACGAAGCGCGGGCAACGAAACAGTAGCCTTTCCTCGGTCTGGCTTATCGGTCATGCCGGTTTCGCGTTCGCGGAGCCGTTCCACCGATTGACGGAGATCGCGGTTCCACTCCATCGCATTCATACTCAGATCGAGGTGGGCATCTATAGTGAACATGCAGCTTGTTTCAGGTTTATAGATTCTGGTTTCAGGTTTACTATTTTATACAGCAATTATTCGATCGCGGGCAATGGTCCGCCATTCGCCGGTGATGGCTCCATCTTCGATGGTGTACGCCCGTTCGTAGAGTGCCACAGTTGGACAAATGTGGTTGGGTAGGCCGTAGAGAACATCGCCTACTTTATATGAGTGGCCTTCTCCTGCTTCCAGGACCAGATGTTCTTCACTTTGACCGACGGCTTTTAAGTCGGGGGCATTCAGAAACGTGACGCGCTGAGTTAATTCACCTTCAGCAGCTACCGACTTATGTCCCAGATCGACACAGATTTTTGTTGGCGTAGGCAAAGAAATCACGCGGGTAACCACCAGTGCGGCTGGCAGAAACGGTTGTTCCGGCAAAATGGTCTGATAGCCTTTATCCCAGTAAATAAATGTACCGGGGCTGCATTCAACCTCAGGTCGTTTGGCATGAATCGGAAACGATGGGCTTCCTCCGGCCACGATAACCGGTTTTCCATGGCCTTTGGCGGCCAGGGTTTCGCTCAACAACTGCACCGGCCAGAAAGCCGCATCGCACTCAGTCGTTCGGGCGGCAATGTCGGGGTTACGCAATTGACCATCGTAGGCATGTAGCCCAACGGGTTGCAAACCCGGCAATTTTTCCAGTTCTGAATACAGCGATAATACGGCTTCTCCTGGCGCGATGCCCGTTCGGTTCATGCCTACATTCAGGTCGATATAAACCGGGACGACTAACCCAGCCGCAACGGCCTGCGCCGACAGCGCCTGTGCCGTATCCGAATTATCGACCAGACACGAAAAGCGAGTTTCCGAGTAGGCTTTAATTAACTCGATCAGCCGGTGAATTTTGGTGGTATTGGGCTGATAAGCCAGCAACACATCCGGTGCCCCGATCATCGCCAGCATTTCGGCTTCGGCAATCGTAGCGCACTTAAACTTCCGAATACCCGCTTCCAATAGCAAGTGAGCCGCTTCCCGCGATTTACTCGTTTTCACATGTGGGCGCAACCGACTTATATCCCCAACGGTGCTGATGAGCCGGGCAATATTCTGCTTTACCCGCTCTGGATATACCACCAGTGCCGGTGTGTCCAGATGCGAGATGTCGTCGATCGAATACCAGGGTGTTTGTTCCATGGCTACACCAGTTCAAATAAAGCTTCTACCTCAACCGGAATATTATCGGGCAAGGAGCCCATACCGACCGCCGACCGCACACCAATGCCATTTTCGGTCCCCCAGACGGCGGCAAACAGTTCGCTGCATCCGTTGATCACGTACGGGTGACGACCAAAATCAGCCGTGCAATTGACCATACCCAGTACTTTAATCACTCGCTTCACCCGATCCAGACTGCCCAGATGCGTTCGGATGGTCGATAGAATGGTCAAGCCTACCTGACGGGCTGCCAGCTTGCCCTGCTCGATGTCCATATCTTCACCGATACGGCCAATAATCAGGCTTTTATCGTCCTGAACGGGTCCATGCCCCGAAACATACAGGTACTTACCGTCAATTAAAAAGGGTTTATAAACACCTAATGGTTGGGGAGCAGGAGGTAATGAAAGACCCGTTTGGGCAAAGGCTGTTTCAGGAGATAACGTTTCCGCTTGCATGATACTGGTTTCAAGGTTGAGGTTTCAAGTCTGGAGTTTCAGACTGATGCACAAACAACCTGAAACTCCAAACTTGAAACTGATTTTTAGCACTTGCAAACTTAAGCGAAAGCGGTCGTCCGGTTGCTATCTTGCCGTATATTTCAAAGATGTATGAAACAACGAATCGCTCATATTGCCCTGGTTGTCGACGATTATGACGACGCTATCCGATTTTATACCGAAAAACTGTCGTTTACTCTGGTTGAAGATACGCTACTTAGTGACACCAAACGATGGGTAATCGTGGCTCCACCGGGCGCGAATGAGTGTAGTCTGCTGCTGGCCAAAGCGGCAAATGACGAACAACGCAGCCGAATCGGCAATCAGACAGGTGGGCGGGTTTTTCTATTTCTATTCACGGATGATTTCTGGCGTGATTATCACCGGATGCTCGATAAGGGCGTTCAATTCGTTCGTGACCCCGTTGAAGAGGCATACGGCACCGTGGCCGTTTTTGCCGATCTGTATGGCAATCAATGGGACCTTCTCCAGCCTAATGATGCGAATAAGGGTAACGTATAAAAACCGAATTTAAGACACTGTACTAGTTTGGATTGCGTTGCACTTCGTTTATTATAACTTCGCGAAGGTACATAAAACG
Source organism: Spirosoma gilvum (assembly GCF_054776815.1). NCBI lineage: Bacteria > Pseudomonadati > Bacteroidota > Cytophagia > Cytophagales > Cytophagaceae > Spirosoma > Spirosoma gilvum. The sequence continues at coordinate 305,913 of NZ_BAAHBH010000005.1, forward strand.
TTACGGGTAACTCGGCAATGGAAGCGAGACTTACGAGCGGCCCAATGAGTATTCAGCAGATTGTTGAATTAACCGATTAGCTGTAAAGCACTATGAATCCGTTAACCGTTTTTGGAGTAATTGTCGTCATTATTTCGCTGGTCTGCTTCTACTTTCTGCTTCAATCCCGTTCAAAGTGGGGGGTGCTTGGATTTGGCTTGGCCGGTATCTTGGTTTCTATCTACGAGTTTTTGGATGGTAATTGGTGGTTTGGCGTTTTTGGGGCGGTATGGGCACTTATTGGTCTGCGTCGCTGGTGGCTTAGACGAAATTCAAACTGAGACACTACCGGAAGTTCTGGACATCCCATAACACTTTACCGCACAGTACAGGAGAGTATTCTTGGCTTATTTGATTGTTTTGTACAACAATTCGCTGACGACTCGTATGCAACAGTCCCTCTCCCTCCCAGCCCTTATCCGCTTTGGCATTCTTGCGTCTGCCCTTCTTTGCGGCTATACCCAATCTGGCTTTGCTCAGGCCCGACTCGAAACGGGCTCGCAGAAACCGATGCCTGCCGAATGGATCGATAAAGATACGGGGCATAAAATCATACGCCTATCGAACATAGGCAGCAGCAACGAGAGCTTTTACTTTCATAATAACCCATTCGTTACGCAGTTAGCAAGCGAAGGCGACAAGATGGTGTTTTATCATTCAGACGCGAAGGGGAAGCAACTATACTCCGTTAATCTGAAGACGGGTAAAGCAGAACCGTTAACCAAACCCATTGGTCAGAAAGGTGGAGAAATTGTAGCGCCTAAGCGTCGGGAAGTGTTTTATCAGAGTCAGGACAGCGTATTTGCCACGCACATCGATACCAAAAAGACAAGGCTGGTGTTTGTCTTCCCTGCCGATTTTAAAGCGACGATCACCACCCTCAACGCCGACGAAACCATACTGGCCGGTAGCCGCGGGGGCGACGAAGCCCGTGAGATTCTGAAGAAATACCCAGAAAAGAAAGACTTCTTTCCCCGCATCTTCGAAGCCCATGTTCCGCATAGCCTCTTCACCATCGATACCCGTACGGGCAAACTGAGTCAGATTCACGAAGAAAGGACCTGGCTGGGCCATGTGCAGTTTTCGCCTACTGAGCCCGATCTGCTGATGTTCTGTCACGAAGGGCCATGGCATCTGGTCGATCGAATCTGGCATATCAATATCAAAACCAAAGCGGTCAAACTCATGCACAAACGGACGGTGGAAGGTGAGATTGCCGGTCATGAGTTTTTCAGCCCCGATGGCAAAACCATCTGGTTCGATTTGCAGCAACCCCGCAGTGTTACGTTCTATCTGGCCGGGGCCGACGTACGTACCGGACAGGAAAAGCGCTATGCCATGACCCGCGATGAATGGTCGATTCACTTCAACGTTTCGCCCGACCAAAGCCTGTTTGCGGGCGATGGGGGCGATCCGGGGCAAGTGGCCAAAGCCAACGATGGGATGTGGATCTATCTGTTTCGGCCTGAGGGCGATAAGCTCCAGTCGGAGCGGCTGGTCAATATGAAGCATCACGGCTACAAACTGGAACCCAACATTCACTTTTCGCCCGATGGCAAGTGGCTTATTTTCCGGGCCAATTTCGAGGGTGAAAGCCAGGTGTACGCCGTACAAGTAGCCAAGACCAATTCATGAGTTTCTTGCTAAAGACATTTAGTATGACCTCGATGGGGTCAAATGTTTATAGGAAATCATGCTATCTATAAACGTTTGACACCATCGGGGTCATACTAAATTCTTATTTCTTAACCTGCCAGGCTCCTATGCAGCCAACCTTCTCATTTTACCACTTTAGACACGAAAATGAGCATATGAGATTTATTAATTAACTCAACAGTTACTTCGTATTACCCATTTCACAAATTCTTTTAAATTTGCCTATCGACCTCTTTCACACTTCATGCGCTGGACCACACTTGTTCTTTTCGCTATATTGTCATCAACCAGCAGTTTGTTGGCCCAATCGATCAAGTCCGATAGTTCATTCATTCAACGTGCGAAAAACCAGGCCATTGCGGTATACGAACGAGCCATCTATCGACAGGAGCACGTATACGAAGGCAATGAATACATTCCGCACGATCACCGGATCAAAATACACCCCTTCTACCCCATCGACACCCTGCAACGCGGAACGATAGCCTATAACGGTACTGCTTATAATGACATACCGATGCTCTACGACATCGTGCGTGATGAGTTGTCCATTCAGCCTCCCGAGGGCGGTTATCGAATTCGGCTTCATACCAATAAAGTCAGCGCTTTTTCAATGGGTTCCTACCGATTTGTTAAGATTGTAGGCGACAGTGCGTTAGCCGTACGGACAGGCTTTTATCAGCTTCTGCATGATGGACCAGTCAAAGTGCTGGTACAGCGGGTAAAAACCATTCATGAAGACATTTCGAGTGGCGCGTATAAAGCCGATTACATCCCTCAGGATCGGTTCTTTATTTTGAAAGACGGCGTGTATCATTCCGTCAAAACCAAAGGCTCAGTGCTTAGCGTATTTTCGGACAAGAGCAAGGAGCTAAAAAAATTCATTCGGGCTAACCAACTTAAATTCAAGGACTTTCAGCGCGAAGAAGCGATCAGTCGGGTTACACAGCAGTACGAAGAACTAACGCACAAACTATGACCCATCTTTACCGGATTACGCTCCTATGGTTGCTACTGATTGGGTCTGGCGGAGCTGCACTGGCCCAGGCCATACCCGATAAGCTGATCAGTGGCGACTTTTCAAACCTGCGCTTCGACGCGTTTGCAGAACGAATCGAAGCCCAAACTCCGTATCGATTCTTTTACAATCCCGCCGAAATTGATAGTCTGGTCGTGGATATGCGTGTCCAGAACCAGCCAGTCAGGACGGTGTTGCAGCAGTTGTTCAATGGCTCCAAATACAATTATGCCATCGATGCTCAGCAACGGGTATATATCACGGTTAACCGGGTCATTCGAACCGAACTGCCGATCGGGTTTTTCCGGGGCGGAGTAGGCACCGGCTCCGATACAACCCTAAACGCTTATCTGACGCAGGGCAATCGAAAAGTACAGACCGAACCAGAAGCCAAGACCTATGAAATCGGCAAACGGACGAATCCCATCCGGCCGGGCCGTTCGACATTAGCGGGTTTTGTCCGCAATGTTGCTTCCGGCGAGCCCGTCGTTGGAGCCGCTATTTATATTGAAAATCCACGTCAGGGAACCGTCAGCGATCAGTTTGGCTATTACTCCATCACGCTTCCCCGTGGTCGTCATGACCTGAAAGTCCGCAGCATCGGCATGAAAGACACCCGTCGCCGGATTGTTCTCTACAGCGATGGCAAGCTCGATATTGAGATGGAAGATGACGTGATTGCGCTGAAAGAAGTGGTCATCGAAGCCGAGAAAGACAAGAATATATCAGGCCTTCAGATGGGACAGGAACGGGTCGACATCAAGAGCATCAAGCAGGTGCCGACCGCTCTGGGCGAAGCGGATTTACTACGGGTAATCCAGACGCTGCCGGGGGTAAAAACCGTGGGCGAAAGCTCAACCGGCCTCAACGTGCGCGGGGGTGCTACCGACCAGAACCTGATTCTCTATAACGACGCGACTATTTACAACTCGTCGCACCTGTTCGGTTTCTTCTCGGCTTTCAACCCCGACATGATCAAAAGTGCCGAACTGTACAAAAGTGCGATTCCATCTCGTTTTGGCGGTCGGCTGGCGTCGGTGCTGGACGTGCAAACTCGTGATGGGAACAAAAAGAAATTCGTCGGTTCGGGCGGTATCGGACTGTTAACGGGCCGTCTGACGCTGGAAGGACCTATCTTTAAAGACAAAACGTCGTTCATTGCGGGTGTACGATCCACCTACTCCGACTGGCTATTGCGTCAACTGCAAAATTCGTCGTTCAAAAACAGTAAGGCTTCGTTCTATGATCTGAACCTGCACGTTACGCATGAAGCCAATGAGAAAAACACGGTCTATTTCACGGGCTATCTGAGTCAGGATAAGTTTCGGCTCAACAGCGATACGTCCTATCAGTATCAGAACAAAACGGCCACGCTGAAATGGAAACACATTTTTACCAACAAGCTCTATAGCGTTTTCACGGGCAGTTACAGCGGTTACACCTACCAGGTGTCGAGCGATAAAAATCCGGTGAATGCCTATGACCTGAATTTTGGTATCAATCAATCGCAGGTAAAAGCCGACTTCAACTTTTTCCCGACCAATCAGCACACGGTCGATTTTGGCATCAGCAGTACGTACTACAACCTCTCACCCGGCAACTTTCAGCCTAAGGGCGACAAATCGTTGATTGTACCCGATGTGGTGCCGAATGAACAGGGGCTGGAAAGCGCCATCTACCTCGGCGACCGCTTCGACATTAGCCCTAAATTGTCGATCAGCGCTGGCATCCGGTATTCGTTCTACAACTACCTGGGCCCCCATTCGGTCTACCAATATGCACCGGGTGTTCCAAAGTCGGAAAATACCATCCTCGATACGCTGAATTACGGGACCAACAAATCGATCACCAGCTACCACGGCCCCGAATACCGAATTGCCCTGCGCTACGGGCTGTCATCAACGGCCTCGATCAAGCTGAGTTTCAACCGGACACGGCAATACATTCAGATGCTGTCGAACACAACCGTCATTTCCCCCACCGACATCTGGAAACTCAGCGATCCGCACATTAAGCCGCAAGTTGGCGACCAGTACGCCATTGGAATCTATAAAAACAACCGGATCAATACCATCGAAATGTCGGTCGAAGCGTATTATAAAACCATGCAGAACCGGCTGGATTACCGAAGTGGGGCTGAGCTGATTCTGAATCACCATATCGAAACGGACGTCGTCAATGCCGAAGGACAAGCCTATGGGGTTGAATTTCTGGTCAAGAAACTGACGGGCAAACTGAACGGCTGGCTCAGCTATACCTACGCCCGCACCCTGCTCCGAACCGCCGACGCAACCAACAACGAAATTATCAACAAAGGCAGCTGGTATCCAAGCAACTACGACAAGCCACATGATGTAACGCTGGTCGGCAACTACAAGATCAATCGCCGGTTTAGCCTGTCACTCAACTTCACTTATAGTACGGGACGCCCGATCACCTTACCGGTTTCGAAATATGTACTGGACGGTGTACCGCGTCTGCTTTATTCCGAACGCAACCAGTACCGTATTCCCGATTATTACCGCACCGATTTTGCCATGAATATCGAAGGGAATCACAAAGTCAAAAAGCTGGCGCATAGCTCCTGGACCATTGCAGTCTATAACCTGCTGGGCCGCCACAACCCCTATTCGGTGTATTTCAAATCAGAAGGTTACCGGATCAATGGGTACCAGCTATCCATTTTTGGGCAACCCATTCCGTCGGTCACCTATAATTTCCGGTTTTGAGGATGAACAGCAAGCTATATACAAAACTGGTTGGGTGGGGACTACTTTTTGTGGTGAGTAGCTGTATTGACCCGTACCGTCCGCCCGAAATTTCGTCGCCCGACAGTTATCTGGTTGTAAGTGGATTCTTCAACAGCGCCCCCGGCACAACCTCGACCATCCAGTTATCCCGCACGCAGAACCTATCCGACAACAAAGCCCCAACGGCCGAAACCAAAGCGCAGGTAAGCATCGAAAGCCAAAGCAAGGCCGTTTATACGCTAAAAGAAGGAACCGGTGGCATGTACTCACTATCGGGTGTAACGCCCCAGGTGGGCGAAACCTATCGGCTGCATATTAAGACGACGAAAGGACAGGACTATTACTCCGATTACGTACCTGTTGTGACAACCCCGCCCATCGATAGTGTGAGCTGGCGGGTTGAAAACGATGGCGTTCAACTCAGTGCGAATACCCACGATCCGAAAAACAACACCCATTATTACCGCTGGGAATATGATGCTACCTGGCAATACTATTCGGTCTATACCTCAACGCATGAGTTGAAAAATGGGCAGATCATTCCCCGTCAGGACAATGTGTACACATGCTGGGGCAGCGAAAGCTCAACGAATATCATGACCTATTCGACGCTACGGCTAAGCCAGGATGTAGTCAGCCGATTTCCGTTAACCTTCATACCAGGAACATCCATACGGTTAGGCATCCGGTACAGCATGCTGGTACGACAATTTGCGCTGACGCAAGAGGCATTCAATTATTTCGACCAACTTGGCAAAATCACCCAGAATATCGGCTCTATTTTCGATCCACAACCTACCCAGATAGTGGGCAATATTCATTCGCTGACAAATACCAGTGATCTGGTGATGGGCTTTTTCCGGGTCGGCACCGTCGAGACTAAGCGTATTTTTATTGACAGGGTACAACTCCCCAACTGGTATATGAACAACGGGTTGGGAAGCTGTGATACAGACACTTTAAGTGCGGGCGACGTTCGACTGAATCAACCCGGCATTATCAGCCCCTATATGAGTACCAGTTACATAACCGCCAGTGAACCCTGTGTCGACTGTCGATTACGGGGCGGAACGATTCAACGACCGAGTTTTTGGTAATTAGGTTTTTCGGCAGAAACATGCGCAATAACCGACATAGATACTGGCTTGGCTGGATTCTGCTCCTGCTCGTAAGTGGGTGCATTGACCCCTATCGTCCGCCCGAGATTGCTGCTCCGGCCAGTTACCTGGTTGTCAATGGCTTTTTCGATAGCGCACCGGGGGCCACCACAACCATTCAACTATCGCGTACCCAAAATCTGACGGATACGAAATCGCCCACGGCCGAAACCAAAGCGCAGGTAAGCATCGAAAGCCAAAGCAAGGCTGTTTATACACTAAAAGAAGGAACCGCTGGTGCCTATTCGCTCTCGGGCGTAACACCCCTGACCGGCGAAACCTACCGATTGCATATTAAAACGAGCAAAGGAACCGACTACTATTCAGACTATGTACCCGTACTGACCACACCCGCCATCGATAGTGTGAGCTGGCATACCGAAGGCAACGATGTGTTGTTCAGTGTAAACACCCACGACCCCAAAAACAATACCCGGTATTACCGCTGGGAATTCGAAGAAACCTGGGAATTTACGGCTCCTTATTATTCGCAACTAGAGCTAAAGAACAACCAGATTGTCAACCGAACGGAAGACATCAACCGATGCTGGAATACGACGTATTCGACCAATATTATGCTTACCTCGACTGAGCGGCTGAGCCAGGATATTGTTAGTCAGTTTCCACTGACATCGGTGGCGGGTACGTCGGGGAAGCTGGGCATCAAATATAGTCTGCTGGTAAAATCGTATGCACTCACGCAGGCGGGGTATGCCTATTACGATCAACTGGCAAAGATCACGCAGAACCTCGGTTCCATTTTCGACCCGCAGCCGTCGCAGATTACCGGAAACATTCGGGCCAGTACCAATCCAGACGATCTGGTGATGGGCTTTTTTCGGGTTGGTACCGTAGCGAGTAAACGAATCTTCATCCGACGCGATCAGTTACCAACCATTACCACCTATGCAGGCGATCCCGGTTGTGTGGTCGACACGTTTTCGGTATCAAAAGTTTTGAAAGAACAACCCGCCATTATCAGCCTTTTTGGCGAAAATCAATACCTGGTGACCTCGTTTGCCTGCGTCGACTGCCGGTATAAAGGGGTGAACAAACGACCATCATTTTGGGAATAAGATAGCCAATGAACCACCTGACTTTACACCATACCCCTACCCTTCCACAGCGAATGACTCGGTTCATTGTTGCCTTGCTGGGTTGTTTTTATTGGCTAACTGTAAGCTCCTCATCTAGCTTTGGGCAGACAGCGGGTTCGGCGGCCTCGCTGCGACAATCGGTTGAGCAGTATCGGCAGCAAACCTTACAGGAGAAAATTTTCGTGCATACTGACCAGGGGTTTTACCTGACGGGTGAGACCATGTGGTTCAAAATCTATTATGTCGATGGCAGTTTCCACAAACCACTGGATTTGAGCAAAGTAGCCTACATTGAACTGCTGGATAAGGAGCAGAAATCCGTACTACAAACGAAAGTGTCACTTACGGCCAACGGTGGTGATGGCACCCTGTTTCTGCCTTCGTCGCTCAACTCCGGCACCTATCTGATGCGGGCTTATACCAACTGGATGAAGAATTTTCCGGCCAGCTACTTTTTCGAAAAGCCGATCACCATAGTTAACCCCTTCAAGCCACTGAATCCGTCGCCAGCAGCCAATACCGCCGATCTGGATATTCAGTTTTTCCCGGAAGGGGGTAATCTGGTCGATGGACTTTCGAGCAAAGTGGCGTTTCGGGCTGTCAACGAATCGGGGATCGGACAGGCTGTTCGGGGGTGGGTGCTCAACAGTCAGAACGATACACTGACCCAATTTTCGACACACAAATTTGGTTTGGGTACCTTCAGGCTCACCCCAACTGGCAATACAGCATATCGGGTACTTTTCCGCGATGAGAAAGGGCATCAGTTTACCCGTACACTACCCACCATCCAGCCACAGGGGTATGTGATGAAACTGGACGATAGTGATCCCAGGCAGCTAACCATAACCGTTACAACCAATCTGAATAGTCCTTCGACGGTGTATCTGTTTGCCCACACCCGACAGGCCATCAAACTAGCCGAAGCCCATTCGATTGACCGACAGACAACGTTTCAGATCGATAAAAAAGCCCTGGGTGATGGCATTTCACACCTGACGATATTCGACGCTCAGCAAAAACCGGTTTGCGAGCGATTGTATTTCAAACGTCCGACCCAACCGCTTACCATTGCGCTGAAAAGCGACCAACCTCAGTATGCATCCCGGACTAAAGTAACGCTGGAAGCCTCCGTTCAGTCAGTGGCTTCTCAAGCGGCTCTGTCGGTTGCGGTTTACCGGGTCGATTCGTTGAGTTCGCCCGCTACCGACAATATTCTCAGCTATTTACTGATGAGTTCCGATTTGCAGGGCGGCATCGAATCACCGGACTATTACCTGCAAGCTGAAACTCCAGAAATAGCCCAGGCAACCGACAATCTGATGCTGACGCACGGCTGGCGACGTTTTCGTTGGGAGGATGTGATGCGCCCTGTTTCTCGCCCTTCGTTTCAGTTTATTCCCGAATACAGCGGCCCAACGGTCAGCGGAACGCTCACCGATCCGGCAACCGGAAAGCCTATAGCCCGCAAACTAACTTACCTCTCGACACCCGGCAAGCCTATTCGATTATATATTTCGCAGAGTGACACGGCCGGACGGATCCTATATGAAGTGCAGGATTTTTATGGACCGAAAAGTCTTATCGCTCAAACGCATCCACAGGATAGTCTGGCCAAGCTGACCATCAACAATCCGTTTATCGAAACCCCATCGACCCGCAAATGGTCGGATCAGTTTCCAGGCGAATCACAGACAGCTTCGTTGACCAATCGAAGCGTGGCCATGCAGGTACAATCGACGTACTGGGGCGACCGATCCATTCAATACAGATATCCGATTGTCGACAGTGCTGCTTTTTACGCGAAGCCAAAAGAATCTTACCTACTCGATGCCTACACCCGATTTCCGCGCATGGAAGAAGTCCTGCGTGAGTATGTGTTGGGTGTGATGCCTCGCAAACGCCAGGGCCATTTTGTGCTGAACGTGCTCAACGAACCCTATCGGGCCATTTTCGATAATCAGGCATTGGTACTGATCGATGGCGTACCCGTCTTCGACATGGACAAAGTGATTGAGTTCAGTCCCCTGAAAGTGAAACAGTTGGATGTCGTTACCAACTATTACCTGATGAGTCCGGCTATTTTTAGCGGTATCATTAGCTTTATGACCTACAAAGGTGATCTGGCCGGTTTTCCGCTCGATAACCGACTGGTGCGACTTGACTACGACGGTCTTCAACTGCAATGGGAGTTTTTCGCGCCCCGTTACGACCGTCCGGCTGGAACAGCTACAAAACAAACCTCCAGTCGACTACCCGACGCCCGAACGCTACTCTACTGGAATCCGAACTGGAATCCCAACGCCCAGGGCAAAGCACAGGCCGACTTTTACACGTCCGATCAGACCGGCACCTATCAGGTAGAGGTGAACGGCCTTACCCGCGATGGGCAAGCGGGTTTTCAGCGGTTTACATTTGAGGTAAAAAACACGCCCAAATAGAGCGAGTACTTTGGTTAGGTCCCGGCAGGCCGTTGCGGTACGACAAGCATGCAAGTAGTTAGGTCATAATACACTGAAGACTTGCTCAGCATATGAGCCGCAGCCAGAAATTCAGCGGATGAATTTACGGGTAATCGAAAAGGTGTCGTGTGTTTGGTTGTTGTGATAATAATTCGCCAGGAATCTGGATGATTCGGGTTAACATCCCATTCTAATGAATAATCAACGACTTTTTCCATTGGTATTCAGCCTGAATAATAGTGACAGGACTTTCGCAGACAGCCGTGCCACGGTTCCCTATTCATAAACAAACCGTGGCACGGCTGTCTGCGAAAGTCCTATGCTTTAGTTTAGGATTTGAAGGTACTGGAAAATTGACAAGCTAGCCTTAAGAACGCATTAAAGTCACCTGGCGACCTTGTCCACAGAAATTTCGAAAACGCTTTACAGAATCCAGCCCAACCTGGGTGAGTACAGTACGGTAGCCCGGTTTCTGTACACTATCTTGCCGATTCTGATCCTTACCTTTCATGAAAAACGCATCTATTGTCATTCTGGCACTCGTACTGTGCATACAATTTCACTCGTCGTTTGCTCAATCGTCCATACCTCGAAATGGCCAGACTGCAACTGGCAATACGGCTAAACCCTGGACCTACTGGTGGTGGATGGGCAATGCGGTTAATGAATCGGATATAACACAACAGCTCGATCAGTTTGCCAAAGCCGGACTGGGTGGCGTTCACATCATCCCGATTTATGGCGTTAAAGGATTTGAGAAACAGTTCATTCCATTCCTGAGCGACCGCTGGCTGGCCGTGTTCGCCCATACCGTTCACGAGGGGAAACGACTTGGACTAGGTGTCGATCTGACAACGGGTACGGGTTGGCCATTCGGAGGGCCGGGAATTTCGAACGACTTAGCGGCTAAAGAATGGAAACTGGATAACGGTAAGTTGATAGCCGTACCGACCAAACAGCAGGTAAAACGCCCCGCTCCCGGTGGTCAGGGCCTGGTCATTGATTACTTTAATCCAGCGGCTGTTCAGTACTACCTCAAACGCTTCGACTCGACACTTACCCGCCTGCCCGAACGCCCGAGAGCGGTGTATAATGATTCGTATGAAGTCTTTGGGGCCAACTGGTCCGACATTTTTCTGACCGAATTTAAAGCGCGTCGTGGGTACGACTTGAACACGCAACTGGCGGCTTTTCTGGATACGACCCAGTCCGAAGCCAGTATCCTCGTTCATCAGGATTATCACCAGACCTTGTCGGAACTGCTGCATGATGGCTTTGCCAAACCCTGGGGTTCGTGGGCAACCAAAGCAGGTTACTTATCTCGCAATCAGGCACATGGATCACCCGGCAACCTGATCGACCTGTACGCCAGAGCCGATATTCCCGAAACCGAATCGTTTGGGTCGAGTCGGTTTCCAATTCCCGGTTTGCGCGTCGATGCCAACTATGAAGTGGACCGCTTCGGAACACCGAATCCGCTGGCCATGAAATTTGCTTCGTCGGCGGCTCATCTGCTGGGCAAACCGCTCGTTAGTTCCGAAACGACTACCTGGCTCGCCAACCATTTTCAGGTGTCGCTATCGCAGATCAAACCACAGGTGGATGAACTGTTGGCGGCTGGCATCAACCATATTTTTTACCACGGTACGCCCTATTCTCCCCCGTCGGAAGGGTGGCCCCGCGTGGATTCGCCGGGCTGGCTGTTTTATGCATCGACCAATTACGGTCCAAGCTCCCATTTCTGGCCGCATCTGCCCTTGCTCAATCGCTACATCGAGCGTTGCCAGACTCGGCTGCAAGCCAGCAAACCTGACAATGATTTGTTGGTCTATTTCCCGATTCATGATTTGTGGACCACACGGGCAAAATCGGCGGGGGGTATTCATCAACTCGAAGTTCACCATGTCGAACGTTGGCTATTGCCTCAGCCTTTCGGGCGATTGTGTGAGCAATTGAGCCAACGGGGTTACTCGTACGATTACATATCCGATGATTTACTGAAAAGCCTGACCATCACCAAACAGGGCATTCGCACACCCGGTGGAGCCAACTATCAGGCTATCCTAATCCCACGTACAACCTACTTACCCGAAACCTCGCTGCGATTGCTGGAACGGCTGGCTCAGCAGGGTGCCCGGATTATTTTTGATAGCCAGTTACCCCAACAGGCACCGGGTTTTTATAACCACCAAAGTCGTTCGGCAGATGTACAACGAATCGGGAAAGCGCTTCAGGCACGAAAAACGGTAACGGTTAGCCAGGATCTATTTGGTACGCTGGCCAAAGTGGGCATTCGGGTGGAGCTTTGGGCGGCCGAAGGGTTGTCGTTTATTCGTAAACACCGGGGCGATACCACTCAGTATTTCATTACTAATCTGGGCAACCAGTTCCGCCAGAACTGGGTAACCTTCTCGGCTACTGGGCAGATTTTACGCTACGATCCACTCACCAACCAGACTCAGCCTTTATCAACCCGAAAAGGGACCAACGGTCGGAACGAAGCATTTCTGGCACTGGAGCCGGGTCAATCCTGCTTCATCAACATCGTTCCAGGTAATCCCTCCCTGATGAGCATGGCCGGGCAAAATCAATTGGTAAACAGCACACCGACGAAGCCAGTTATGCTCACAAATCCCTGGCAGGTACAATTCCTGAAAGGGCGTCCGAACCTAACCAATCAGGCCACCTTGCCAACGCTTACTTCCTGGACAACACTTTCCGACTCAGCTGGTTATTTCTGGGGAACAGTACGCTATACAACTATGTTCGATCTACCCACCACCACCAGCGCGTCGACCTACCAACTTGATCTTGGCGATGTACGGGAAGTGGCCGACGTACGGCTGAACGGTCAACTCATCGGTACTGCCTGGTGCATCCCCTTCCGGTTAACAATACCGGCAACGCTCCTGAAACCAACCGGCAACAAACTGGAAATCGACGTAACGAACCTATCGGCCAATTACATGCGGCTCTACGATCGGCAGAATCCGGGCTGGAAAAAATTCTACGACATCAATATTGTTGACATCCGTTATCGCCCTTTCGATGCTACCAAGTGGGAGGCACAACCATCTGGCCTGCTAGGTCCAATAATGCTGACACCGGTTGGTTCGTTATAAGCAAGACGTTTTCTGTTTACAGTATACTGTCTTCTGTTATGTAAAGCAGCTTTCGTATTACCAATGCAAAACAGTAAACTGTAAACGGAAGACTGTAAACATCTTAAAAATATGATGACTCGACGAAATTTTCTGACCGGATTAACGATGCTCCCATTTGCCAATGCGTTTGCTGATGGCCTGGAACTTCCTTTTCTCGACGACAATCGCGCCGAATTCAGTAAACACCTCAAACCCGTTGGCCGGGCTCTGGAATCGCCAGATTGGTATGTATCGGGCAGTAGTCCCATCTATGGCCCCGATGGGAAAGTACACCTGTTTTACTCGCGCTGGTCTGCCGAAAAGAAAGCAGACGGTTGGCTCAACGGGTCGGAAATAGCCCATGCTGTTGCCAAGTCGCCCGAATCACCGTTTGAGTACGTCGAAACAGTGCTGACCCCTCGTGCGGATCATTGGGATGCAACGACCTGCCACACCCCGCACATCCAATACGTCGATGGACGATACTGTCTCTTTTACACGGGCAATGCCAACGGCCAGACCGACACGCAACGCATTGGCCTGGCCACTGCTAAATCCCTGAAAGGGCCCTGGAAACGCGCGACTGCCCCGTTGCTGGAACCTGGTCAGGCCGGCACCTGGGATGATCATTGCACCACAAATCCGGCCTTTGTGCAACATCCCAACGGACAGTACTGGCTCTATTACCAATCGTGGAAAACAGCCAACTCTGCCAGTCGGGGAGCTCAGAAGTACGGGCTTGCTATTGCCGATTCGCTAACGGGTCCCTACCGACGGTACAGTAAAAAACCAATTATCGACTTTTCGTCCAAAGGCAGCAACGCACAGATTGAGGATGCTTTTGTCTGGTTGCAGCGGGGCCGTTTCCATATGCTTACCAGCGACATGGGCGTTCACAGTAACGAGGCAGGCTTATATCTGGATTCGCACGATGGCGTTCACTGGAACGAGCCCAGCGCTGCGTTCGGCCCTATCAGCGACTACACGAAAGAGTCCCCCACATCCAGCCAGGGAAACCAAAACGGTCGGCTGGGGCACCCTCAACTACTTATACAGCACGGCAGACCACGCTATCTGTTTACGGCAGCTAAGGGCGGTAAATACATGACCTCATCGCCTTTTATCTTCAAAATCGTTTAAATAGAACACAGATTTTTATGATTCATATGATTTACACAGATCTTAATAAATCATATGAATCATAAAAATCTGTGTTCTATTAGGCTGAGTATAGATCCTGCAATAGGAACATTTTCAGGATCTATACTCAACTCGTTTATAGTCCAGCCCTACCTTATGAAACGTATTTACCTACCTCTCACCTTAGCAGCGATTACTTTATTTGGAGCGGCCGCCTTAACGTCCTCAGTTGATCCACCCGGCTCAGGAGATGACTGGGCGGAGTATCTGGGTGGCCCCGACCGTAGCCATTATTCAACCCTTAGCCAGATTGACGCCAGCAACGTAGGCCAACTGAAGATGGCCTGGCAATACCATACGCTGGATTCGGGTCAGGTTCAGTGCAATCCGATTGTGAAGAGTGGGGTCTTGTATGGCATGACGGCAACAACTCAGCCGTTTGCCATTAATGCTGCTACCGGCGAAAAACTCTGGACCTGGCAGGATACTACCGGACTGAAAGGGTCTGTCCGTTCACAGAGTACCAGCCGGGGCGTTGTTTACTGGGAAAGCGGCTCCGACCGACGTATTCTGTTTACACGAGGTTCCTGGCTATACGCTATTGAAGCCAATACGGGTAAACCGGTTCTTTCATTCGGTGAGCAGGGCCGGACAAGTCTGAAAGCGGGACTGGGCCCAACGGCAACCGATAAATTCGTGATCTCCAATACCCCCGGCACTGTGTATGGCGACCTGATCATAATGCCGATGCGTCTGTCAGAAGGGGCCGATGCCGCTCTGGGCAACATCCAGGCGTTTAACATACGGACGGGTGCGTTAGCCTGGGTATTTCATACGATCCCGCATCCGGGTGAACTGGGGTATGACACCTGGCCGAAGGATACCTATAAAAATACCGATGTAGGTGCTGCCAACAACTGGTCGGGCATGGCGATTGACCGACAACGGGGAATTGTCTATGTGCCAACCGGATCGGCTGCTTTTGATTTCTACGGCGGCAATCGACTCGGCCAGAATTTATTTGCCAACTGTCTGCTGGCGCTTGATGCCAAAACGGGCAAACGCATCTGGCATTTTCAGTTTGTGCACCACGACATTCTCGACCGCGATGCGCCTGCGCCACCGAACCTCCTCACTGTGACCCATAATGGAAAGAAAATCGACGCGGTGGCCCAGGCTACCAAGCAGGGGTATGTATTTTTATTTGATCGGGTAACGGGCAAACCGCTCTTTCCCATCAAGGAAGTTCCTGTACCGGCATCAGATATTGAGGGTGAAAAAGCCTGGCCTACCCAACCCATACCGACCAAACCCGCCCCGTATGCCCGGCAAACATTGCCCGAAGGCGATATTAATCCACTGTCTGCCAATCGAACGGAATTGGTTGAAACACTTCGTCGAAGCCGTAACGAAGGTCCTTTTACGCCATTAAGCAAGCAGGGCACTATCATTTACCCTGGGCTCGATGGCGGGGCGGAGTACGGGGGTGCTGCCGTTGACCCTGACGGAATTATGTATCTCAACAGCAACGAGATGGCCTGGTTGATTTCGCTCAATAAAAAGATGTCAAACGATCAGCTTGCGCAACTAAGTCCAGGTCAGCGGGTGTATACCACTACTTGTGCTTCCTGTCATGGTGCCGAGCGAAAGGGCAATCCAGCCAGTGGGTACCCTTCGCTGGTCGACATCCATAAACGGCGGAATCGGGCGTATGTCGATAACGTCATCTCGACGGGTAAGGGCATGATGCCTGCCTTTACGGGTCTGTCGACTATGCAAAAACAGGAATTACTGGCGTTTTTGTTTGGTGAAGAAAAGCAGGAAGTGGGCATGACGAATTCGCTCGAACCCAAAAAAGGAGTCCAACCACAGCCTAAAGCTTCTTATCAGATTTCGGGATATAGTAAGTTCCTGGATAAGAACGGATACCCAGCCATGAAGCAACCCTGGGGAACGCTGAACGCCATCAACCTCAATAGCGGTGAATATGTCTGGACCACCGTACTGGGCAATTATCCCGAATTGAAGACAAAAGAGCCAACCGGTTCAGAAAGCTACGGTGGCCCGGTCATTACAGCCGGTGGACTGGTCATTATTGCCGGAACGAAAGATGCCATGCTACGAATTTTCGCCCGTAAAACCGGAAAGCTTCTCTGGGAAACAAAACTTCCCGCAGCCTCCTTTGCGACTCCCTGTACCTATTCCGTCAATGGAAAACAATACATTGCCTTAGCCTGTGGCGGCACCAAGCTCGGCGCTCCCAAAGGGGATAGTTATGTAGCGTTTGCCTTGCCCTGATAATATAGTCTTCCCCCGTGTCTGTGTCCTCACAGACACCTATCCGAATGGTAACGATTGCTGACGCATAGGTGTCTGTGAGGACACAGACACGGGGAGGGGTGGCGTAAATTGGCTTGCGTCAGCCACCGTATACCATGTACTGACATTCTTTATAAACTATGAATCAATCGATTGGCATTGACCTGGGCGGTACGCGCATTAAAGGCATCCTGATGAACATGGACACAGGCGAGGTGCTGGAGCGACGTATTGTACCGACCAATGATAGCGAAACGGGTAGCTGGAAGGCCGTGGTCCAGCAAATTGTTCAGGAATTAAAAGCTACGACCAATGGGCCAATTCAGGGGGTCGGACTAGCGGCACCGGGCTTACCGACCGTCGATAATTCGGCCATTGCCTGTATGCCTGGACGCTTGCCGGGACTGGAAGGGTTTAACTGGGGCAGCTTTCTTAACGAACGGGTCCATGTACTGAACGACGCTCATGCTGCCATGATGGCTGAAGCCCGGTTTGGAGCTGCCCGAAACATCGCCAATGCGGCACTCATTACCCTCGGTACAGGTGTGGGTGGTGGGCTTATGGTCGGTGGGCAGTTATATCAGGGTTTTTATCAGATGGCCGGGCACATCGGCCACATGACAGTAGATGCCGATAGTGATTCGTTGGATGTCACTCAGTTGCCGGGTAGCCTCGAAGAAGCCATTGGTAACGCAACGGTTAGCCGTCGTTCGTATGGCCGTTATCAGACTACGCACGAACTGGTTGCGGGTTATGCAGCTGGCGAGCCTCTGGCAACGCTTGTCTGGCTGGCATCAATCCGAAGATTAGCGGTAGCCATTGCGTCTATTGCCAATCTCTTTTCGCCTGAAGTGATCATTTTAGGCGGAGGAATTACCCAGGCCAACGACGCTCTGTTTACGCCGTTGCAAACGTTCATCGACCTGTTCGAATGGCGACCTGCCGGTAAGAAAACCACCATCTGCAAAGCTCATTACGAAGATTGGGCCGGAGCCATCGGCGCTGCGGCTTGTTTTACTTAGCAAAGGGCATGGGGGTATGGGCATAGGGTCTCTTTCCTTATACCCTACCCATGTTCTTTACCCTATGCCCATACCCCCATGCCCTTTGCCCCATGCATTTAACTTTCAACCCCTTATGTCCCTAACCTCCCAATATATTCAAAAAGCCAGAGCGATTCTGGACGTTGCCGAACAACAGACCGAAGCCATTCAACAGGCGGCACAATGGTTTAGCCAGACGATCCTGGCCGGTCGGATGGTGCATCTGTTTGGCAGTGGACACAGCCGCATTATGGTTGAAGAGATGTGGCCACGGTACGGGTCATTTCCGGGCTTCAACCCGATTGTCGAGCTGTCGCTTTCGTTTCATAACCTGGTGGTTGGCGCCAACGGGCAACGGCAGGCCATGTTTCTCGAAAATGTGCCCGGCCTGGCCGACCGGATTCTACGCAACTACGACCTCTCCGAGCAGGATTCGGCGCTGGTCATTTCGTCCAGTGGCTGCAATGTGGTGCCTATCGAAATGGCCGAAATCTTTCAGAAACGAGGGGTTAAAGTCGTAGCGCTGATTACTCGCCAACACGCCGAAAAGAGCACTAGCAAACGGCAGGACGGCAAAAAGTTAAGCGATTTTGCTGATCTAGTCTTGGACACAGGCGCTCCCACAGGCGATGCTATGGTCGACGTGCCCGGTCTCGATACGCCCGTTTCGCCTGGCTCGACGGTAGGTGGGGCAGTGATCGTCAACTGCATCAAAGCCGAGGTAGCCGCTTTGTTAACGCAGGCCGGTTATCCACCAAAAGTCCTGTCAGCCGCCAACGTTGTCGGCCCAGAACGCGCCGTTTCCCTGTTCGAAAGCGCTTATGATGAACACGCCCACCGACTGGCGAAACTCTATGAACGAGTCGGATTTCCATCGTATGTAAGCGAACGAACTGACTTGTAAATGGGCTTTTCTGTGCTCTGTGTGGTCAGATGCTCACATCTGACACCGTGAGGTTTTAGAATTGTCTAAACATAGCTAACCACACGGCATCAGGAATAGAACCAAAGGAAGAATATATTTCAATTAATGGATTATTAGAAATTTTATTCTCCATATATACCCTTCTATAAAATCCTATAAGTTAAATTGAACTCAAATTCGCTTTGTTCCTCACCACCCTACACCCAACATCCCCTCCTACCTGGCAACTTCTAAACTTCGTCTATATAACCCAATCAATCCGTCAACAAATGCGTTCTTCTCTTTACTTAGTACTTGTACTGCTAACCGCTGGCTTACGCACAGCGATGGCCCAAACCCTCCCTTCGCCGAAAGAGCATTTTGGCTTCAACATCGGCGACGATTACCAACTGGCCACCTATACCCAGACCGAAGCCTATGTAAAAAAACTGGCGGCTGGTTCTGACCGGACAAAGCTGGTCGACATCGGGCTGACCGAAGAAGGTCGTCATCAGTTCATGCTCATCGTATCGTCGCCCGAAAACCTCAAAAAGCTGGACCGCTACAAAGAGATTTCCACCAAAATGGCTCGTGCCGAAGGTATTTCTGAAGAGCAGGCCCATGCGTTAGCCAACGAAGGCAAAGCCGTTGTGTGGATCGATGGCGGTCTGCACGCGACAGAAGTGGTCGGTACGCATCAACTCATCGAAACTATCTGGCAACTGGTGAGCCGCAAAGATCCTGAAACCATGCGAATTCTGGACAATTGCATCATTCTGCTCACCCACGCCAACCCCGACGGACAGGAGATCGTAACCAACTGGTACATGCGTGATCCCAAGCCCGAAAAACGGTCGCTGGAGAACCTGCCCCGGCTGTATGAAAAATACGCGGGTCACGACAACAACCGGGATTTCTTCATGCTCAACCTGAAAGAGACCCAGAATATTGGCCGTCAGTTGTTTATTGAATGGCTCCCACAGATCATGTACAACCACCACCAGCGTGGCCCGGCTGGTTCGGTGCTGGCAGGTCCGCCGTATCGCGATCCGTTCAACTACGTATTCGATCCACTGATGGTCACGGGCATCGATGCGCTGGGCGCGGCCATGATCAACCGAATGAATGTCGAAAACAAGCCGGGCTACACACGTCTGGGCGGTTCGGTTTTCTCGACCTGGTATAACGGTGGTTTGCGAACAACAACCCACTTCCACAATATGATTGGTCTGCTCACCGAAATCATCGGTGGACCAACGCCCGAAGATGTGCCCCTCGTACCGAGCCGACTGATTCCAAATGGGAATACGCCCCTACCGGTTCGTCCGCAGAAATGGCACTTCAAACAGTCGATTGATTACTCGGTATCGCTGAACTACGCCGTGCTGGATTATGCGACCCGTCACCGCGATGAGTTGCTGTTCAACATCTACCGGATGGGCAAAAACTCCATCGAACGGGGCAGTCAGGACACCTGGAGCTTATCGCCTAAGAAGATCGATGCCATCAATACGGCGTTCCAGGCTGACCCTAAAAAGCCAGCCACTGCCTCCGCCAATCAATATGGGTTGATGCCACGAGGAGGGGGGATGCCGATGAAGTATTACGATACGATTATGACAAATCAGGTGCTTCGCGATCCGCGTGGGTTCATCATTCCGGCCAATCAGCCTGATTTTTCAACGGCCGTTAAATTCGTCAATGCCCTGATTCGGACCGGTATCCAAATTCAGCAGGCTACATCTGATTTTACGGTAGCCGGTAAGAAATACCCAGCCGGTTCGTACGTGGTGAAGGCCGATCAGTCGTTCCGTCCGCACCTACTGGACATGTTCGAGCCCCAGGATCACCCCAACGATTTTCAGTATCCCGGTGGCCCTCCCATTCGTCCGTATGATGCCGCTGGCTGGACACCTGCTTACCTGATGAACGTTAAATTCGACCGTATTCTGGATAGCTTCGATGGTCCATTCAAAAAGCTGCCTTACGGTGAACTTCAGTCGCCCGAAGGCCACGTCGCCGGAAGTGCCAGCGCGGGTTATCTGCTGAGCGCCAAAACGAACAACTCCTTCATCGCCGTCAACGACCTGTTGGCTTCGGGTATCGATGTCTATCGCTTGCCGAATGGAACAGGTGGCAAACCGACTGTTGAAGCGGGTACCTTCTTCGTTCCTGCATCGGCAAAAGCGAAATCAATCATCGACAAATCAGCCAAAGATCTGAGTCTTGAGGTAACGGGCGTAACCAAAAAGCCAACCGCTTCGATGATCAAAATGTCGCCTATGCGGATTGCCCTCTGGGATACCTATGGTGGGTCGATGCCGTCGGGCTGGATTCGCTGGATGATGGAGCAGTACCACTTCCCGATGAAAGTCATTTACCCGCAGGATATTGATGCGGGTGACTTGCGGAAGAAATTCGACGTGATCGTGTTCGTGACGCGGGCGATTCCAGCGCTTCGTGGTGGCGACAATGACCCCTTCAGTGGTTTTGAGCGTGAGCCAAAAGAAGAAAGTACACCCGCCGAATATCGTCCGTGGTTAGGCAAGATTACGGCCAGCAAATCCATCCCTCAACTCAAAGCCTTCCTGGAAGCGGGCGGCAATATCGTCACCATTGGGTCGAGTACCAACCTAGCTTACCACCTTGGACTGCCCGTTAAAAACGCCCTCATGGAGATGACCACCTCGGGTCAGGAACGCCCGTTACCTGGCGAGAAGTACTACATCCCCGGTAGCGTGCTACAAGTGACGGTCGACTCTACCCAGCAGGCTACGTATGGTCTGTCGACGCAAACGGATGTGTATTTCGATGCTAGTCCGGTCTTCAAGCTGGCTCCTGAAGCCATAGCTAAAGGAACGGTAACCCCGCTGGCCTGGTTTGCGACCAACAAGCCACTGCGTAGTGGCTGGGCATGGGGACAGGCGTATTTGCAGGATGGCGTAGCTGCGTTTATGGCACCCATCGGTGCCGGTAAGCTCTATGCGTTTGGACCCGAAATTACATTCCGGGCACAGTCGCACGGCACCTTCAAACTCCTGTTTAACCAGTTGTATAGCACAGGCAAAAGCGGATCGCAGGCCAGCGATGTTGTCAGCGAACATTAACCTCAAACTGTTCTAATCTATCAATAGAACATGGATGGTTATGATGATTATGATTTTATCTGTGCAAATCATAATCATCATAACCATCCATGTTCTATTTAATACCTCATCTATGAATCAATTGATCAAAATCTTTTTCATTACTATCCTGCTGACTGGCGGCACTACCCCTTATCTCTTTGCTCAGGAAGAAGCGGATGATGAAGAGTCGAAAAAGGTAGTACCCGTCGACACGAAGTATGAAACGGAGGTTAGTACAATCGCTAAAAAACCGGCCGTCCAATCGGCGTTTAAACTCTTTACCGACTGGGAGCCGCAAACCAAAAAAACGCTGATTATGCTGACCGAAATACCGTCGCCCCCTTTCAAAGAAACCGAACGGGCCAAAGCCTTTGCCGCTCTAATGAAAGAAGCCGGTGCCGATTCGGTATGGATCGATGAGGTCGGCAATGTACTAGCCACCCGCAAAGGTCGTTCAGGTAAGAAAACGGTCGTGGTGGAAGCACACCTCGATACGGTGTTCCCGGCTGGAACCGATGTAAAAGTGAAGCAAAAAGGCGATACACTGTACGCACCCGGTGTAGGAGATGATACCCGTGGACTCACGGCCGTGATGACTGTTCTGAAAGCCCTTAAACAAACCAATATCCAGACCGACGCCAATGTCCTGTTTGTCGGAGCCGTTGGCGAAGAAGGGTTGGGTGATCTGCGGGGAGTGAAACACCTGCTCCGACCCGGTGGTCCAAAAATCGATTCTTACATTGCCGTTGATGGCGATGGCTATACGAACATCACGCACCGGGGCCTGGGTTCACACCGCTACCGGATTACGTTCAAGGGGCCGGGCGGACATTCCTACGGCGCGTTCGGTATCGTCAATCCGCATGGTGCACTGGGCAAGGCCATTTATCACTTCACCACCGAAGCCGATAAATTTACCAAAGAGGGTGTTAAAACAACCTACAGCGTGAGTGTGATTGGCGGAGGCACCTCTGTTAACGCCATTCCGTACGAATCGTGGATGGAAGTTGATATGCGGTCTGAAAGCCCGGAGAAACTGAAAGGTATCGACGCCCTACTCCAGACTGCAGTTCAGCAAGCCCTCAAAGAAGAAAACGCCATGAAACGCTGGGGACCCGATCTGACCGTCGACGTTAAACTGGTTGGAGATCGTCCTTCGGGTCGTACTGAGCCAACCACCCCAATCGTACAGCGAGCCATGGCCGCTTCCAAATTCCTCAAAGGCGAGCCTAAGCTAAGCGCCAGCTCAACCAACGCCAACGGTCCGTTTTCCAAAGGGATTCCGGCCATTACCATTGGTAGTGGCGGTACAGGCAATGGCGCTCACTCACTGAAAGAGTGGTGGCTAAACGACAAAGGGGTTCTGGGCCTGCAACGAATTTTACTGGTTCTGCTGGCCGAAGCCGGGTATTAAACAGCTTCATTCTTTTTGTTTCAGGTTGGCTGACCTGAAGGCAGTGTATATGCGTCAGCCAATCTGAAACGTTAAACCTGAAACAAAAAATTACTTCCTCAGCGACGAGCCCCGCACCATAAGTTGGGTTTCCATGACTTTTGTTTCTTTCGGCACGTTCTCATCAACGGCATCGAGTTCGCGGAGCAACAGCCGTACGGTCTCGTTTCCCATTTCCTGAATGGGTTGGTTCACACTGGTTAGGGTAGGCGAAAACAGGGCTGACACGGGTTCGTTGTTAAAGCTCACAATCGCCACATCGTCGGGAATGCGAATCCCTTTCTGATTCATGGCATACATGGCCGAAAACGCCATCCGGTCGCTGATGATCACCACACCGTCGGGAGGTTGGGGCAGGCTCATCATTGCCAGCGTTTGCATAATCGCACTCTCGGTCGTGTAATCGCAGTGGAACACATATTTATCGCCAGCCCACAGGTCATGCTTTTCCAGGGCAGCCCGATACCCTGCTATTCGCTGATTGCTCAGGACCAGTTGCGCGGGCCCGGCCAGAAAGCCAATCCGACGGCAACCATTCTCGATCAGGTGTTCTGTCGCTTTAAACGCTGCGGCATGGTTATCGACAATTACCTTCGAAACATTGATGCTCTCGGCATAACGATCAAACAATACCAGCGGGATATTCTTCCGAACCAGCCGCTCTACGTGTTCATAATTATCGGTATCGCGCGATAGCGAAATAATAAACCCCTCCACCTGACTCCGCATCAGGTTTTGAATGTTGGTAATCTCGCGCAGATACGATTCATTGGTCTGACAAACCAGTACACTATACCCGGCCTGCAAGGCTGCCTCTTCGATGCTGTTGAGCATGGCCGAGAAGTAGTAATAGCTCAGGTTAGGGACAATAACCCCGATGGTTTTGGTCCGGCTTTTGGCCAGATTTTTGGCTAATTGATTAGGCTGATAATCCAGCTCTTCGGCTAGTTTCAACACCGCATTCCGCGTATCGGGGTGGATTTCGGGCATACCACGCAAGGCGCGCGAAACAGTCGAGATAGAGATATTGAGTGAACGGGCAATATCCTTTATGGTAACAGGTGTGTTTTTCATAACGACCAGGGCCCAAAGGCTAATTATAACTTTTATAAGAAAGTCTTCTCAAGATAGCTCAAACCTGTTTAAAGCCAGTAAAACCGGGGTGTAATTTAGTTTAAAAAAATTTAAACATTTCAAGTCAACTTATTTTTTATGCAAACGTTTGCGGTAGCGATTGCGGTATCGATTGCATAAAATCAAGCTCTTTCAGGCTTAAAATAACCTTGACAAGTTGTACTAAGGAAGTATATTAGTATATAATACCCAGAAAAACAGTAAAAGGTATAGTTTATTGTATGGTAGCGTCCGAAGCTCGTCTAATACTAAAAATTGTACTTTGTTATGATGGACGACGTAAAGAAATCTCACAGAAGTGCGTCCGTTTCCATGCTAACCTGTTCTGACGGTACGCTTTGTTTACCTTTTTCCTGATACAACAGTATGGCTAGGTTGGCCTTAATTCCTACTGATGAAGTTCTTCTTGCCCAGCTCTGGATTCGGTTCAAAGCAGGCGATGGACAGGCGTTTAATCAATTGATAAAGAAACGCTACCGGGTATTGTTTACCTATGCTACCCGCTTTACACAGGACCGCGAATTGATCAAAGACTGTATTCAGGAATTATTTCTGGAGCTTTGGTACCGACGGGCCAATGTGGTTGAAACGTCGTACGTAACCATCTACCTCATCAAAGCGCTACGAAACAACCTGTTCCGGCTGCTCAAAAAAGAAACGGGTCGGGAGATGCTTCTCGATGATTGGGAAACTACAGGTGCTTTACTAACCGATGGCCAGACACACGAAAGCAACCTGATCCGTGACGAGTTCTCTTCGGAAAAAGAAAGCCGACTTCGCCAACTTATCGACCAACTCCCTGCCCGACAACAGGAAGTCATTTTCCTAAAATTCTACAAAGGCTTATCAAACGAAACCATTGCTCAGATGATGGACGTGGAGCGCCAGACAGTCGCCAATTTCCTGTACCGGGCGCTGGGAACCATGAAATCAACCCTACGCACACAGGCGTTTGCGTAAATCAAAGAGCGAAAGCGTGAATGAGTGAAAGAGCGAATAACCTGCCGGATGGCTTCGCTCTTTCACTCATTCACGCTTTCGCTCTTTGATCCTCTCCACGTCGGATTTGTGCAAAACAACCTCTTATTTGTGCATTTATCCTCGCTGACTAAAATCCTATTTTTGCTCCTGATTAGTCAATACACTTTGACTGCCTGACCAACTGCTTTTTTCAGATACCTTGCTGATTAGCTGTTCGTCAACTATTTATTCAGGAGCTTATGCAACGATTATCACTGATACCGTTTACCCATAAATACCTGTTAGTACTGGCAAGTCTGCTTGTTTTTTGTGCTGTCGGTTTCCTGCAAAGCTGTAGCCACGTCGATAAACCTGTGGCTATTTTACAGTTGGCCGATAAGCTACCCGAAACCGTCGATTACAACCTGCACGTCAAGCCAATTTTGTCCGATAAATGCTTTTTCTGTCATGGACCTGATAAGAATAGCCAGAAAGCGGGTCTGGAACTGGCAACTCGTGAAGGCGCTCTGGCAGCCCTGAAAAAAGCGAAAGGCAAACACGCTATCGTTCCTGGCGATTTAGCCAATAGCGAAGTCTACCACCGGATCATCACAACCGACGAGCATGACATGATGCCCCCCAAAGCCTCGAACCGGGTTCTGTCGGACTACGAAAAAGCTATCCTCGTTAAATGGATTGAACAGGGCGCTGAATACAAACCGCACTGGGCGCTGATCAAACCCCAAAAGTCGGAATTGCCTACTGTAGCCGATACCCACTGGCCCAAAAATCCGATCGATCAGTTCGTCCTGCACAAACTGGAAGAGAAGGGGCTAAAACCATCGCCCGAAGCCGATAAAGAAACACTCCTTCGCCGGGTAACGCTCGACCTGACGGGTTTACCGCCTACCCTCGACGAAATCGACGCGTTTCTGGCCGACAACTCGCCCAACGCTTACGAGAAAGTAGTGAACCGACTGCTGCAATCGCCCCACTATGGCGAGAAAATGGCCGTCGACTGGCTCGATCTGGCCCGCTATGCCGATACGCATGGCTATACTGTCGATCGCTATCGACCGATGTGGCCCTGGCGTGATTGGGTCATTCAGGCCTTCAATAGAAATCAGCCGTTCAGCCAGTTTCTGACCTGGCAATTGGCGGGTGATTTACTTCCCCATCGTACTGGTGACCCGACTACCCGCGAACAACGGCTGGCTACGGCCTTCAACCGCAATCATTCGCAGAACATGGAGGGGGGAATCATCAACGAAGAATTCCGGGTCGAATACGTTGCTGACCGAACCAACACGCTGGGGACGGCCATGTTGGGCCTTACGGTCGAATGCGCCCGCTGCCATGATCACAAGTTCGATCCTATTTCGCAGAAGGACTATTACAGCCTGTTTGCCTTTTTCAACAATGTCGATGAGATCGGGCAAATCTCCTGGGATGATGCCATGCCTGTTCCAACTATGCTACTTTCGGATCAGAAACAGGATAGCCTGCTGGCGTTTATTAACACACGCATCAAAACGACCGAACAGTCATTAGCGCAAACGGCATTGACTGAACAGCAGGCCTTTACGCAGTGGCGAACCAGCAATCATAACACCGTCACATTCGACCCAAAGAAAAGATTACAGGCTCGGTTCACCTTCGACAAGCTGGTTAAGAACCAGTTTATCAGTGACGTGTTACCTGCCGACAAAGGCACCGTAGTCGACCCGGTACTCGCAGCCGGGAAGTTCGGACAGGCGTTTCAATCCAATGGTGACGATATTTTAAGTTTGGGCAAAGTAGGCATCTTTCACCGGGCGCAACCCTTTTCGATTGGCGTATGGGTCAACCTGCCCAACGAGTTGAACAAAGGGGTCATTCTGCACAAAGGTCAGGGTGATATTCTGTACAATTTCCGGGGGTATTTTCTGAATCTACGCGACGGGAAAGCCGAGCTTCGGATGGCGCACACCTGGCCGTATAACAGCATCAACCGGGTGAGTCGGCAACCCCTCCCCAAACAAAAATGGATTCACCTGACCATGACCTACGACGGGTCGAGCAAAGCCAATGGGTTCAAGCTGTATCTGGATGGCCGGGAGATGGCGATGGCAACGGAACGGGATAATCTGTATAAAGACATCATCTTCTCCAAATACATTGGCAAAGAACAACCCGGTTTGCAGGTAGGAGCCGATATGCGGGGCACGGGTATCAAAAATGGGCTTGTCGATGAACTGGTCGTGTATAGCCGAGAGCTGACGGCCCCTGAAGTTGCTTTGCTGGCTCAGTCAACGGGAAGTACCAATCCTATAGCTACTACCCTGTCCGATTCAAAAGCGTTGTTGACCTATTATCTGGCCAATGTATCTACCCCTTATCAGCGCCAGCGCGATGCGCTCCAACAGGTACGTACAGAGCGTAACCGGCAAGCTGAAGACATACCGGAAATCATGGTGATGGAGGAAATGAAAACCCCACGCCCAACGTACCTGCTCAAACGTGGAGTATACGACGCTCACGGCGAACGCGTTCGACCCGATGTACCGGCTAGTATTTTACCTTTTCCGGCCAGCCTTCCGCGCAATCGACTTGGACTGGCCCAGTGGCTGCTGCACCCCGACAATCCACTGACGGCCCGCGTGGTAGTGAATCGCTATTGGCAAACCTATTTTGGCACAGGTCTTCAAAAATCGTCCAACAATTTTGGCAACCAGGGCGGTCTTCCCTCCCACCCCGAACTCCTCGACTGGCTGGCGATTAATTTCCGGGAATCAAACTGGAATATGAAAGCCATGCAGAAGCTGATCGTTATGTCGGCTACCTATCGGCAGTCGTCCCGAGCAACGAAAGAAAGTCTTCGACAAGATCCAGAGAATGTGTGGCTATCGCGGGGGCCAATGTCGCGCTTAACGGCCGAGATGGTTCGGGACAATGCCCTGGCTGCGAGCGGATTACTCTCGGCTAAGATTGGTGGACCGAGCGTGAAACCGTATCAACCGGAGGGCTTGTGGGCGGTTAACAATACGACGTATGTGCAGGATAAGGGTGAAAGTCTGTACCGACGGAGCTTGTATACCTTCTGGCGTCGAACCAACCCGCCCCCATCGATGAACACCTTCGATGCGCCTTCTCGTAGCTATTGCGTGGTGCAGCGACAAAAAACCAGTACGCCCTTGCAAGCGCTGGTCCTGCTCAACGACCCCCAGTTTGTCGAAGCGGCCAAAGTCGTTGCCGAACGGTCGTTTATACGGTATCCAACGCCTTCGGAACGGCTTACCAATCTATTTCGTCTGTTAACAAGCCGTAAACCGATCCCCAAAGAAATGACTATCCTGACCCGATTATATGAGCAGGAATACCAGAAATTCAGGAACAATCCGGCCAAAATGAACGGCTGGTTACAGGCAGGCGAGTATAAACTGACGGGCATGTCGGATAAGCCAGCACTAGCCGCTGGAGCCGTTGTTGCCAGCACGGTTATGAACTCAGAAGCCTTTATTACCAAACACTGAAGCTGGTCTGACCAGCTTCCCGAAAGTTCCGTTCCCGAGGTCTGTGAGGACACAGACCATCGACCGGATGGTTTAGCTGACGCATGAGTGGTCTGTGAAGACACAGACCTCGGAATAGGATACCACCGATGACAATCATTGACCATTAAATGACCATGACTGACAAACTCACACAAACTCTGGCCGATACCTTCAACCGGCGGTCGTTTCTGACAAAGGCTAGTATTGGCCTGGGGTCACTGGCA
Organism: Spirosoma gilvum; assembly: GCF_054776815.1. NCBI lineage: Bacteria > Pseudomonadati > Bacteroidota > Cytophagia > Cytophagales > Cytophagaceae > Spirosoma > Spirosoma gilvum. The sequence goes on from NZ_BAAHBH010000005.1 coordinate 335,073, forward strand.
TTAGGGTCGTTGTTGCCCGGAAATCTTTTTTCAACGCCATCCCCAACGTCATCGACCCCTCTCGTTCCGCACCGAGCCCCGAAAGCGAAACGGATCGTGTATTTATGCCAGAGCGGTGGGCCATCCCAACTCGAACTATTCGACTATAAGCCATTTCTGGAAAAGATGCATGGCAAAGACTTACCCGCATCGGTTCGAAAAGGGCAGCGTTTGACCAGCATGAGCGCGCAGCAATCCTCATTGCCGCTGGTTCGGTCGCCTTATGCGTTTGCTCAGCATGGCCAAAGTGGCGCCTGGGTTAGCGAGTTGATGCCCCACACTAGTCGGGTAGCCGATGACCTTTGTTTCATCAAGTCGATGTTTACGGAGCAAATCAACCACGACCCGGCGCTGACATTCTTCCAGACGGGCAACCAACTGGCCGGCCGACCTAGCATCGGGTCATGGATCAGTTATGGGCTAGGGTCGGCGAATGAAAACTTACCGGCGTTCATCGTACTTGTTTCGAAAAATGCCCCACAGGATCAACCTCTTTACGCCCGACTATGGGGTAATGGGTTTTTACCGTCCAAACATCAGGGAGTACAGTTCCGCTCAGGTGCCGACCCGGTGCTGTATCTGAACAACCCGTCTGGCTATAGCACGACGGATAGGCGCTATATGCTCGATGCCCTCAAAGACCTCAACCAGGTGCAGGAAGAGCTCTATGGCGACCCGGAAGTAGCCAACCACATTGCCCAGTACGAAATGGCGTTTCGGATGCAAACCTCCGTTCCCGAAGTCAACGACCTATCGGATGAGCCCGACTGGGTATTCGACCTATACGGTCCTGAAGCCCGCAATCCGGGTACGTTTGCTGCTAACTGCCTCATGGCCCGTCGATTGCTGGAACGGGATGTAAAGTTTGTTCAACTATATCATCAGGGCTGGGATCAACACGGTGATCTGCCCAAAGGAATTAGCCGTCAATGTAAAGCGACTGATCAGCCATCGGCCGCTTTGGTACAGGATCTGAAACAACGAGGTTTGTTGGATGATACCATCGTTATCTGGGGTGGAGAATTTGGCCGTACCAACTATTCGCAGGGTAAACTAACGAAGGACAATTACGGACGCGATCATCATCCTCGCTGTTTTACGATCTGGATGGCTGGGGGTGGCGTCAAATCCGGTATTACGTATGGAGAAACGGATGAATTCGGCTATAACATCGCTCGCAACCCGGTGCATGTACATGATTTTCAGGCAACCCTGCTCCATCTGATGGGGATCGATCACGAAAAACTAACCTACGAATTTCAGGGCCGTCGCTTCCGTCTTACGGATGTGGAAGGCAAACTCGTGAAAGGAATTTTAGCCTGATCAATCCTAATCTGCCCCGTGGTCTGTGTCCTCACAGATCACCCATGCGCCAGCCGGGCGTGTCCATCTGGCAAAGTGACCTGTGAGGACACAGGCCACGGTTGAACGTAATCAAGCAACAGTCTTACCCTCAGCATAACCAATGAATCACTCACAAACCCGCCGAACCTTTCTTAAACAGTCGACAGCCGCTGTTGCCAGTTCATTAGCCATCAATCTGGTTGGCTATGCCCGTAATCCTGAACTTGATGTAATTGGCCATGGCGCTTATAAATACCGGGTCAATAAAGAGTGGGGAGTGCTCGACCCAGCCAAAACGCCCGTGTTCAACTGCCACGAAATGGTCAAAGACTCGAAAGGGCGGCTGATTATGATCAACGACGAGGTCAAAAATAACATTCTGGTCTATGACAAATCGGGTAAACTACTCGATTCGTGGGGCACCCGCTACCCCGGCGGACATGGGCTCACACTGGCCAGCGAAGGCGGTGACGACGTTCTGTTCATTACCGACTGCGGGTATTTCTTCGGGCGGGACAATAAGTGGCATGCACAATCGGGTGGAATATTCAAGACCACCCTTGATGGCAGTCTGATCTTCAGCATTGGCCACCCATCGACCATTGGTGTCTATAAACCCGATCAGAAATTCATGCCCACCGAAGTGGCCGTAGCACCCAACGGTGACTTTTACGTGGCCGATGGCTACGGCTCCGACTACATCATCCAATACAATCACCAAGGACAATACATCCGTCATTTCGGAGGCCATACCAACGCCAACCCCGACCATAACCTCAACAACGCCCACGGTGTAGCGGTCGACCTGCGCCAGCCCAACAACCCCAGACTGATCTGCACCTCACGGGAAGACAACGCCTTCAAATTCTTCACCCTCGACGGAAAATACCTCGAAACGGTCCAGTTGCCGGGTGCTTACGTTTGTCGTCCTGTTATCAATGGCGAGAACATTTATGCGGGTGTGTGCTGGTCAAAATCGCGGGAAACGGGCAAGCGGTTCGACAATTCAGGCTTTGTGACGATTCTGGACAAGAACAACCGGGTGGTTTCAAATCCGGGAGGTACGCAGCCTGAATACAAAAACGGCGTGCTCCAGCAACTCTTTCAGGATGGCAACACCTTCTACCACGGCCACGACGTATGCGTTGACGAAGATCATAATCTGTACGTCTGCCAATGGAACGCCAACCGAACGTATCCAATCAAACTGGAGCGGGTTTAGACTCTTAATAAGTCATCATCTTAACAGGGTATTAAACACCAGCTGCTTTGTTTTGTAAGTAAAAACTCTATTTATGCATACCATTCAGATACTACAAAAATAGCTTAGACCGTTATCCGGCAGAATCTTGGCTTTTGCTACCCGTTAATGAAACTGATCGGATTTTGCCTAATCTTTTGGCTAGCACCGTTCGCAGGACGAACGCAGGATTTTATTCAACAATATCGTTTATTCTGGGCCAGCAGGTATGCAAAAGAAGCCAAGCCCGATGCTATAATTCCGCATGGTAAAGCTTCTGTTCGCGTTTCTCGCCTTAAGGGAAGCTCGTATACTTTACAAAGGGAAAAGATAGATAGTCTCCAATCTGTCTTACAGGATTATCAATGGCAAACAGGTGTCGATCTGGCAAAGAACGAATTGCTATACCTGCTCATTTTCACAGACCCACGAACCTCTACTGAACGAATATATCTCTGGGATAAAGTGCATAAACTGTATTATGAGCAGGTGGAGAAAATTAGTCCAGTTAGTACGTCTCAACTAACCATTATCCGAAAGAATTCACCTGCCCAACAACTTACCCCTGGTCATGAAATCGTCATGAAAGATGATACGCTTCGAGTCTTGCTTGAACAACGTAAGCTGAAGGAAATGTACCAGTTAGCTCAAACCCATCGACTGGAAGGTGGCGAAACATGCTTAGGTCTCATTTATAAAAAAGAAGGTACTGTCTGCAAACTTACTCCCATCGACCTCCCATCGTTCGAATTTATACAGTCTAAGTAACATAGGCTTGCCTTGTCAAACCATTTGACCAAAAGCAGGAACGGTCTTGAGGTAAGTCATTTCGCAGGTAAACAGGTTGATTGACCTTTGAGCCAATCAAACAAATGCATTATGAAGCACAGAGAGCCTGTTTCGAATATTATGACCCGCACGGTCTTCACCGTCAATCTCAACGACGATCTTCATCAGGTTATTGACCTCATCAATCATCACAAAATCAGACATGTGCCTGTCGTTGATGCCAATGAAATCGTTGGTATGATCAGCAAAACGGACGTCAACCGACTAACCTTCAGTTCACTATTCGAAGGCCAGGAGGATGCTGATGAAGCGGTTTTACAGATTCTATCGATTGACCAGGTCATGACCCATAAACCCCGGACGATTCCCGTCGGTATGACCATTCGGGAGGTAGCCGAAGTGTTTGCTGAAGAAGAATTCCATGCCCTACCCGTTGTCGATGAGGAGAATAAACTGGTTGGTATTGTTACGACCACCGATCTGATTAAGTACTTACTCGATCAGTATTAATTGATGATCTACAACCGCTAATTCTACCCCATTCCGGTAATCCGCTCTACCTGTGATGTCGGTTACTTATAACCGACATCACAACGTGTAGTTCTTACAGAAATACGGAAAAATAGCCTTGCTTTCCTTGCTGAGTACCCATAAATAGTACTCGTTCATTGCCAAGCCAGCGTGGTGCATAGTCAGCCGAGGGAATCAGGCCAGGCAGCAATTTGATCTGACGCACCTTATTGGTTGCCAAATTCCGAACCCACAGACTGTAGGAATTTGGCGTAGGGTCGGTTCGTGTACTCAGAAAAATAAGCTGTTTTCCGTCGGGCGAAAACGACGGAGCCGTGTCAATCCAGCCGGGTTGCGAGTCAAAATACTTTATTTCACCACTTCCTTCGGGCGAAAAAAGCGAAATAACAGAACGCCACTGTTTATTGTCGGTACTCTCACTTCGAACGCGTGACACGGCAATATACTGACCATCCGGCGACCAGTCAATGTCGGTTTGTCGAATAGAATTTGATCCGCTAATGGGCAAAACGGGTGTCAATGGAATCGCGGAACCACCCGATACGGCTATTTTCCAAAGTCGGGATTCTTCATTGGAAACCGTCGAGAACGCCAGCCATTTCCCATCCGGCGACCAGTCTACCCCTTGTATCCAGGCCGCACTCGCCACCGGAAGCGTTCGCGTCTGCTCAGATGATATGTCATAAATACTAATTCCATTTTCTGTTCTGGAAGGATAAGCAAGCTGCTTCCCATCCGGCGAAAACGAGCCTATCGTCCCCTGCCGGGTTACGAGCTTTGTCGAAACAGGCTGTTCATTTTGCAGATTGGCCACATACAGTTGATTCACATACTGGCCTGCCCCTTCTTCAACCAATACCGAATAGGTTACCTTTGCGCCATCCGGTGTTACATCTCCTCCTATAACATTCGTTGAAGCACCAAACCCGAATCCTGGGTAGTAAAGCGATTGGGATAGAAACCCGGTGGAGGCCATAACCGTATTGGAATTCGCCGGTGGAGCACTCTTATTTTTCGATACGATGCGGGCAACCAATTGCTCCCCACCCTGAGCCACAGGAATACTAATTGATTTATTGTCAGCACTGATCGTTTGATACGTGCGAAACGGCCCTAATTCATCAGAGGCAATTTGTACGTCATAGGCTTCGGCTTCTACATCTGCAACATCGGGGCAGGGTGCCGTCACACAAACGATACGAACTTCCTGCCAACTGAGTTTATAATCGGTACCGCTTAGAGAAATCTGCAAATAAACAGGTCTTACTCGCTTGGCAGGATCAACTACATCCGCATCCTTCGTGCAAGCGTTCAGGAACGTAAATACAATCGACCAGAGAAGTAAACGTTTCATGGTATAAACCGATAGCCTATTTTTTCTTAAAGGACCCTAATCAGTTCTAAAAGGTTGGGACATCAATTATCTAACAGCTAATAGTTCAACTGATTGGCAGACTCATTCTTAATGAAATACATGTTACTGAAACCCTTAGGGCAAAATCACATCCTTCGCTCGTTCCTGTGGGGTTACTTTCAGGTCGCGTACCTGTCCATCTACGACTCTGCCCTCCACGACTGTATTGTAAGGTGCATGGAGTTTAAAGGTGGCATTCCAGGTTTTTGGCCAGGCGGGGAGTAACCGAATCGTTTTGCCATCAGTTTGCATCAGCATTTCCTGTAGACCAATCATGCCCGAGCCACCCCAATTATGGTCGGGTGTCCAGTCGAAGCCGGGCCCCCAAAACGTTGGAAACCGGTGCGGGCCGTTTTGAAGTTTGAGGGTAGTTAATCGGGCGGCTTCATCGGTAAGGCCAAGCCGGGCGGCAAAGATGTTGTGCTGTCGCCAGCCAATGTGGCTTCGGTATTTAACCACCAGTGTATCGTACGTCCAGGTGTTTTTTGCGATTTCCAGACCGGGTTTTCCAACGCCGTACAGCCCCCACGGGTAAACCGGATACAGTTGTGGCGCTTCGGTATTCTGGATTCGCGCCCAGGCCAGTGCTGGTGCCAACGTCTTATGACCAGCGTACTCGCCAAACGGAAGGGACGGAACCCGCTTCCGCATGGTCGTCCATTTTTCCCGGCTTTTTGCAGGCAGATACGTTTGTGGTAACTCAAGCATCCGGTCCAGAATCACGGTCAGCGCCGAAATAACGGTCGTCGAATTGTAGGTCATCTTATAGGTCTCAGCGGCCGAACTGGGATAGAAAATGTACTGTCCCTGTCCATCGAATGGCTTGCTACCCCGTTGTTTTGCCAAAAACTGATAATGTTCGTCGTAGAACGTCAGGCAACTTTCAATAAACGGAATGTACTCGCTGATGTCGCGCCCTTCATAGCGCTCGGTATCCAGCATCATCAGGCAGAACTCAAACACGGTTTCCCATTCGTATTCGAGCCAGGCATTGTATTCCATGCCGGGGTCATAACCTTCGGGACGTTTCAGGCCATATTCCATGATGTTGGGCAGGCCAAAATTTTCAATCTGCTCGGTAAAACAAGCGCCATTATGCCCCCAGTAGACTTTACTCCGCAGCTCGGCATTCCGTAGTGACCGCAGATAAAAATCGAACTGGGGTTTCAGCATGTCGAAATCGCCGGTTTTGAAGAGCGGGAAATAAACCAGCCGCTGATTCTGTGCCGTCATCGTGCCTCCACCCCAAAGCCGGAAATCGGGCGAGTACGCATACTTTTTATCGGCATACTCTGGGTCGAAGGTAAACAGGCCCCCGTTGAACTTCGTCGGCCATTTTCCGTAGGCATTGCAACCCAATTGATAGCGAAATAGCTGGTAGTTTCGGGAAACGGCAGTTACAGCCGTGTCTTTACTATCGATAGCGATATAACTACGATTCCAGAATTGCCGCCACCAGTCCAGGGTTCTCTGTCGAGCCGTTTTGCGATTTTGCTCCGCCTGGCTTACGGTGGTTGTTAGCTCCGTTTTCCAGTCATCGAGGGTGACGGTTTGTGCGGCCGTAAGGGCGATCTCTAGTTGTTGCGAACGGGTCGGTTTCTGGCTGGCTATCGACCAGGATTTGTATTTCGCGCTAACGTACGTACCCGAATCGATGCCAGCGGGTTTCATACCTGCTCCCCGCATAAGCCCACCGAATGTATTGTCTTTGAGCGGATTGAACAGACTGTCTTTTACTGAAGACATTCCTTCTATACGCACGGTATAATCAAAAATCGATTCGACATCGCTGCGATTGCGGTGGTAAAACAGAATATCGTTACCCTGAAAACTGGTTTCATCCTTGCGGGTAATGACGTCGAATTTGGGCGATGCCTTGTATGAATTTGCCCGGTATTCAGCACCCTGAACCAGATGGTCATTGTAACGCCAGGATTCATACGAAGCCGTCACACTAACCGGTTTGGCGCTTTGGACATCCACATGCACTACGGGCCGGAACACATCAACCCAGAGCGATACCTGCACATTACCGCCACTGATGGTCACTCCCCCGTCGGCCAGGTGCAATTCCTGTCGGAAATCGGAACCCTGAAACGGATTGGGCGAAAGTTTTAGCCGAACCCGGCCGAGTTTCAGCATGGCGTTGTTCTCATCGAATGTGCCGCTCCTGGCCAGATAAACCAACACATCGCCTTTTTCGACCCAAACGTTCAGGCCAATATCGCCCCCACCACACGGCATCGATTCCGACGAATTCCGGCTCTGACTAGTCCAGACTACGTTGTTGGCATCACTAGAGGGTGGTTGACCAAAACCCGATTGCCACCATAGAAGAACAAGCAGAGAATATAGATATTTCATATAGCTTTAATAGAACGCAGATTTTTATGATCGCTATGATGGGTTATGATTAAAAAGATCATAACCCATCATAGCGATCATAAAAATCCGTGTTCTGTACTGATTAGTAAATCCACAATAGCGGCTTTGTTTTGTCGGAATCCGACTTTACGCTTTCTGGCGACTTATGTTCGATGTTATCAAAAGCCTGCGACTGAGCTTGTTGCATATGGGGTTTATCCAACTTGATTCGCGCTGGCAGTACGACCATGTGATTAGCCCCTTTTCGCGTTTATACCTGATTACCGACGGCGAAGGCTGGGTATGGCACAACGGTCAAAAGTTTATACTAAAACCTGGCTACCTCTACCTGATACCCAGTTTTACCTACAGCCGCTATCACTGCGACCAGTTTCTGGAACAATATTACATCAGTTTTTTCGACGAAATGCCGGAAGGGTTATCTGTTTACGACCTTACCTCAACGCTTTACGAAGTAAAAGCAGAGCCTGTCGATTATAATTTGATGGAGCGCCTGCTCACGCAAAACCCTGGCCGGACAATCCAGCAGCCCAATCCGAAAGAATATGACAACCGGCCCGAAGTACTCAGTTTTAATCAGCCCAAACCGAGTCAGTCATTGAGCCAGTTTGTCGAAACGAATGGGATTTTACTCCAACTTTTTTCCCGCTTTCTGGGTGCTGAGAATGATGATGACCGGCAACGGGCGAAAGGCATCCATCAACTGGCATCGGTTTTACAATACATCGACAGCCATTTGCAGGATAAGCTGACGGTGGAGCAACTGGCCGCAAAGGTCCACCTGAATGTTGACTATTTTTCCCGCTTATTTTTAACCATTGTGGGCATCCGTCCGATGGACTATATCATTAATAAACGACTGGAACGCGCTCAACTGCTCATGACCACTTCCTCAATGGCATTAAAAGCAGTCGCTGAGTCGGTCGGTATTCCCAGTATTTATTATTTCTCCCGATTATTCAAACGGCGGTTTGGCATTCCTCCGGGCCAATACCGCGATACGGCCTGGACTATGTAAGTATTTTCCGCTTCTGATCAGTTCCGGCATTATCAATGTACCGATTCCTTACGTACCATATAGGAATAAAATTGCTGTGTATAGGCCATATGTTAACCATAGGCGGGATTTATGGTTAACTAAATAGTGAAACCATCAACTCAACAGCGATGAAAAAACTTATTACGACAACAACGCTGCTTGTTGCCTTTACGCTAACCGTTCAGGCTCAGAGTAGGTCCGATTCAACAAGCAGACAGAGGCCAATCCTTTCGGAGGAAACCCGGCAGAACATCAATCAGAAAAGCACGCAGGCAGCCGAAAAATTAGATGAAACGATCGATCAATCGATTTCCTATCAGCAACGCAATCAGCTTAGCTGGTTCCAGCCGGGCAACCTCTTTGTGGGCGGTGGACTAGGGATGGGCTCGGCCAATGGGCAGGCTTATTTAGCATTGAACACCCGAGTCGGTTATTTCTTCCAGCCGGGCTTTACAGCGGGTCTGCGCTTCGATACCGACAGACTCGTCGGAAACAAATACAACTCCCGGCAAATAGGCGCTTTTGCCCGCTATTATCCCTTTCGAACCCGGATAAGTAGTTTTCTTGGCGCCAGCCTGAACAGTGGGCGGGAATTTTCCGATAATCTATCTCCCGAGACAAAAGCTAAATATACCAGCGTTGGGCTGGAGGTTGGGGTTATGGCCTGGATTCTCCATCGGTTAGGGGCCGAACTCTCGTACGAGAGTAATTTCTATAACAAACTCGACCCAACGGTCAGCCGGGGAAAGGGTAATCGAATCAAGCTGGGCGTCAATTATTATTTCGGCCAGGTAAACAATCGGGGCGTAAAGCTGACCCGGTAGCAAGCGCAATGTGCATGGCCATTTAGAATGGCGTTCTCAATAATTAAATCAATACACAACAACGTTATGAAAAGGAACATACTAACCGTAGCAGCCATGTTAGCGGCTGTCGTAGGTCTATCATCCTGTGCGGCCACGGAGCGCTGGGTTTATGGCAATTCAAGCAATAGTCGACAGGACATTGCGCCCCAACGAACAACGAGTACAATGCGCGATCGGGATCGGCGGTCGGACCGGGATCGAGACAACAATGAATCACTATTTAGTAGCCGTCGCAATCGTGATCGCCGAATGGACGACGATGACTACAATGATCAATACACGGGTACCTACCGAAATCCCTATCGCTCAGACAACGACCGCTCCTATCGGTCGGATCGTAGATCAGATAACCGCTCGTATAATAACTCCTATCGTGATCGCGACTATGATGATCGGGACTACGATGATCGGAATGATTCCAGGCGTGATTCAAACAATGATCGCTCGTATAATCGGCGGGATGATTCGTATGCTCGCCAATCGTACGACCGTCGTTACAACGACCGAGATCGGGATTCCTACAATGGCCGTTCCGATTATGATCGCAACCGTAATGACTCGTATGATAATCGCTCTGACTCAAACCGGGATCGGCGCGACAACTCAGATACTTATAACGACCGTCGTAACGATGACCGAAACCCGTCTGATAACCGGATGAGTTATAATGATCGCTCTACCAATAACGACCGATACAATACGGACCGCGACCGTCAGTACGATGACCGACGAATAGATAATGACGGCCGCGATATGAATTCGATGAACGATAATCGTCGGAATACTAACGACGACCGGAACGATGGCCAAAACATGAACTCGTCGATGAATCGGCAACGCTCCGACGATATGGACAATCGGAGAAATAACGATAGCCGTGGCAATGATTCCGACATGAACCGATCGAATACGATGGGTGGTGGGCGCACCTCCGATTCAATGCGCGATCGGCCGATGAACCGCGACCAACGTGATTTAATGGATCGCATGGCTGAACAGATGGACAAGCTTGACCAGAAAATCGATGAAACTAAGGCTGACGTGAAAAATGAAAGCCGTAAAGAGCGTAATAAACGAGAAGATCACGTTCGGGATCTGGAAGAAAAACGCAGCCGTTTATCGTATGCCTATTACAAAGTGCAGCGGTCGAGTGAGGACGATTTCGACAAATTAAAGAAAGAGACCAACAAGCTCGTCGATGATGTAACGGACGCCCTCAGCGACAAAAAGTAAAATTGAATTCTATATCAATCAAAAAGGGACAGCCTATTGTAGCTGTCCCTTTTTCGTATGGTTTATGAGGTTAATCAAGTAGAGTAAATTCTGATTACTAGATTTTGTCATCCCGACGCAGGAGGGAACTCAAGCGTCAGGCGATTCGAGATCTCTCCTGCGTCGGGATGACAAAATAGGCATAATAGCCTATTAATAAACCACTTAAAACCGCCAATTTGATCCTAATATCTATTAAAACTTAACGCCCAGATTGACGCCCAGTATCCGCCGTTGGCTGTTGCCACTGCTCAGGACATCCGCAAAGCCGTAGTGATAAACAAAGCTTAGCATGATTGGGCCCGCATCGAAGCCAAGGTTTACTAATCCGTTGATGGTCGCTGCCTGAAAGTCTGCATTGCCGAGATTAAAATCATTTTTGTCGGTACTCAGTGGCGTAGCATACTCAGCCCCAACGGCCAAACGAACCGCCGATACCCCTCGGTCTGACTGAGCCAGCTTAACACCAATATAGGCCGGAACATGCAGATACCGCTGATCGATATTGGCCGTAATATCACCTACACTACCCGCCTGCCCATCGCCAGCCCGATAAAACTCCGAACTCGATGTCAGGTATTCGGCACCAATCTGCCCATACACACGACCGCCACCCCGCACAAAAAACCCTAACTGATAGCCCAGGCGACCGGTTAGCTTTTTGCTATCCACACTTTCACCTTCAAAACGAGTTGAATTAGCCCCGGCATAGATACCAAACGTAAAATGCTTGTACTTTTCCCGGCGCTCCTGACGTTCGCTTACTTCCTGATTGCGCATGCCATCTTCAAACCCTTCGTCATACGCTTTGCTCAAATCTTCTTCGCTAAACCGACGATTGTTATCGTAACGGTCTTCATACCGGTTATCATATCGTGGACTTTCGTCGCTTCGGCGGTTGTAATCCCTGCGTTCGTCAATCACCCGCTCACGGTCGCGGTCACTTTGCCGATCATAACGACGTTGATCCCGACTACGATCCGAACGATCATTATACCGGTCGTCATACGAATTGTACTGCTGACCCAACGCCAGGGTCGCACTACAGAGACTAGCTAAAATTAGAGTTGTTTTCGAAAAAGTTTTCATAATAAATATCGTTGAGAATACATTGTACAACCTTCAGTTACTGGGAATGTTTGGCATATTGAGCTTAGAGGACGAGCGGCAAACAGCCAAAATGCAACGTATAAGCCTACTTTCTGACCCAAAGCCCAAGCCGATTTATGAGAGTGCCTTTTAAACTGTGGCACGGCTGATACAAGCGTCTGATTAGCAACTATGGAATTAGCTGTGCCACAGTTCGGCGAGCAATCTCCGATTTATCTTGATATATTGTATTTTTATTATATATACCACAACTATATTAGTCAGACATTACCTTTACGCCCATATCTCCTGCCAGTTTACAACAGATCAATGAGCTTTATTAGGGATTCAACGGGCAAAATGGCGTCAGAATAGCTTTTTGCCCATTGAATCCCTATCCATTTTGGCCAGTTTACAGTGAGCCAAACTAGCTGGCTAAATAGCAAACTTGTTTGAACGCGCCCCAATCAAGCGATGTAGGAGTACTTTGTCATCCCAAGGAACGTGGGATCTCGAATTCCCTGACGCTTGAGATCCCTCATTCCTCGGGATGACAAAACCTATTGAAACATACGTGTAAACAGGTTCCTCCTTAAACATTTTTTAACAGCCATTTGCTCGTCTAAGTTGTTAATCAACTAAACACCCACTAACTACTGAATCGCTTCACAACCAAGCCTATATTCATGGAGCAACCGATTAAACCCCATCAGGCTGAGCGGGGTCAGAAAACAACACTCATTGGCATCGCTGTCAGTATCGTGTTGCTGGTCGTCAAAGGAACGGCCGGGTGGCTGGGGCATTCTTACGCGCTGATTGCCGACGCCATCGAATCGGGTACCGATGTCATTACCTCAACGTTTGTCTGGTTTGGGCTACGGGTTGCCGCTCGTAAACCCGACGAAAACCACCCCTATGGCCACGGGAAAGCAGAGCCACTGGCCGCCATTGTCGTATCGATGGCCTTGTTGGGCGCGGCTATCTTTATTGCGGTCGAAAGTATTCATAACATACAGGTGCCCCACGAGGTCCCGGCACCGTTTACGCTGGCTGTTCTGGCGGGAGTTGTTATCGTCAAAGAGGTCCTGTTCCGGCGTATTATTCAGGTGGGCACCGAAACCGAAAGCAGTGCCGTAAAAGCCGATGCCTGGCACCACCGAAGCGACGCCATTACCTCGCTGACCGCCTTTGTGGGTATCAGCATTGCGTTGATTGGTGGTCCTGGCTACGAAAGCGCCGACGATTGGGCAGCTCTACTAGCTTCTGGTTTCATTGTTTTCAACGCCTACCACATTTTCCGGCCGTCGTTTGGCGAAATTATGGATGAATCACCGGCGGGCGACTGGAAAGCTGAAATCGAAGCCATTGCCCTGACGATTCCAAATGTGAAACGAGTGGAGAAATGCTTTGTTCGCAAAGCCGGTTTCGAATATTTTGTGGATATGCACGTACAGGTTCCGGCCAAGCTGACCGTAAAACAGGGGCACGACATTGCCCATGCGGTCAAACGAGCCATCATGGCCGAAAAACCCGCCGTGTATAACGTATTGATTCACATCGAACCTCACCACTGACAGCCAACAGATTGGCTAATACCCATTGCCTAAGCGAATCAATCGAGTAACTGTATCCGATTCAAACCGCCCTCAACGACCCGTAGTCTGCTGATCGCTTCATTAAGTAATGATTTAATGGTTTCGTAGTCCGGATTGATGGCTTCGGTAATCAATTCCACAATGGTCTGATGAAGTTGCAGCACTTCGGGCCTGACTTCCTCTCTGGCAATGGCGGCAATCTTCTCTAGTTCCGCATTCCGTTGTTCCAACAGATTTTTTATGGTGCTGAGGGCCTTGTTGGAGCGCCGGAGTTCGAGCAAATTGACAACCTGCTTACCCAGCACTCGTAATGATTTCAACTGCGACTCATTGAGCTGCTTCGGGACATGGTCGATCACGCACAAAGAGCCCAGTGGGAAGCCCTCTTCATTGACCAGCGGAACACCCGCATAAAATACAACATGTGGGTCACCTGTCACCAGTGGATTGTCGGCAAAGCGGGCATCCTGCCGGGAATCGGGGACAATAAATATTTCGGTTGGGTCAATAATGCTATGGGCACAGAAGGAATACTCACGCGGTGTTTCGCGCGTGTCCAGCCCATGGTTGGATTTAAACCACTGTCGCTGATCATCAATAAGACTAATCAGCGAAATAGGTGTTTGACAGATTTCAGACGCTAACGTAGTGATATCATCATAGTCCTGTTCTGGCAATGTATCGAGGATATTGTAACTTCTTAACGCATCAATTCGATTCGATTCATCAGGCAGTAATGGGGCAATCAGCATTCGTTCATTAATCAGGTTAGTTCGATGACAAAGCTACACCCAAAGCGAGCTATTGGACACAAAAAGGCACTTTTTAGTAAGTATATTTACTACTCGTATTCATTTGGTAAGCACACAGGCAATTTTGATAACTAAACAGCCATTTTTATATACAAACAATATCCATTACTCAAACTATAGTCAGGAATGTATCGAATCGGAATCAACTGTATCGGAATGCGAATTAGTGGTAACAATACTTTTTCGCCCATGGTCAACATAGGCATCGGCAGCTAGCTGAAGTCGCTTCTGGATCGACCGGCGGAGTCGTTCGGGTTCAAGAACAACCATCCCTTCTCCAAAGCCCAGGATTTCTTTTTCCAATTCAAAATTATGCTGCACACATAACCGGATTACGATTCCTTCACTGGTACGCTCCAACACCTCCTGCGAGTGATGAAGTGGCTTGGTCTCTACATAAGGCGCATGGCGGTCCGTAACAAACAGCTTCACCCTGATCGGCCGCATATTATCGCTGACCGACACGCCGATGACATCCCGGTAGTAGAGTTCAGGATCGATATGACTGACAGCATAATCGACTTCAGCAACCGGAGTTACCGACAGCATACGGTCTAGAGCCAGGTTCATAATTTGTCCTTTCCCGTCCCGCACGCCCACGGCAAACCAACGGTTTTTAAACTCTTTCAGCCACCATACATGGAATGTAAACGTCTGCGGCAACCGGGCCGAAAACGACTGATATTCGATAGCGACAGCCTGCTTTTGAATAACTACCTGATACAGTACGTCCAGGAAATGAAGCCCTTTCAGTCCCTCATTTTTCTCAAAATCAATGACAGGAACGGACTTTTGAGCCGTCGAATACACATAATCCTCCAGTTTCTGTACCACCTCGTTCAGGGCCGTAAAGTGCGAAAAGCCTTTAAACTGCTTCAAGACCTCAACCGCTTCATTCATCCGAAGCAAGTCCCCGTCCGACAACGGAATGTTTGTAATACTATAGACCGGGTCGTCGTAGGTATAGTATTTTTTGTCGATGACAACGATGGGTGCGAAATAGCCCAGCTTATCGCTCCGCATCATCTGCAAATCGGCCTGAATAGTCCGGCGGCTAATGCCTTTGTCGATGCCTTCGTACTCATAGAGTGCTTCCGACACCTTTTCAATCAGGGCGTCCAGCGTCCATTTGCGCTGCCGATTGCGCAGGCAGGCATCCAGTGTTTTATAGCGAATCAGAGCATTTCGGTTGGCAGGCATGGTGGTTGATTATTAGCTATAGGCAATAGTTGTTCATCTTTAGCCAAATTTTTTGAGAAAAATGAAAAAAATTTCTGAACTGCGCAAAAAGACTGCGCAGTAGCCTAAAACCTTTGCAACGACGGTTCGCCGTTGCGACGGAAACGTCGATACTCAAACCAGATGTGGGTTTCTGTATAGCCCCATAGTATCGCAGCCACTGGCTGATACCGATATGCTGTTGGGTATAGATGCGTTCTGTCTCTATATGCAGGTTCGAATCCTGCAGTCAACTTAAGGGAAGTTGATCCATTGGTTGGGAAGACGGCCACTTCTAAAAAGGCCACTATAGTCCATAATCAGCCAGGAGCTATCGGGTTACGCCATCGGTTCGCCGGGCGGGTAACCATTTAGTCTGGGCCAGCAGGCCGATGCCACGTTTGTCGGTGTACGCTGCTTTGCCGAATACAGACTGGTCGAATCGTTGCCACCTAAAGAACAACCGTTCTTTAACCAATCAACTTTCGACCCGACTCGTTCGCCAAATCTTCGTACCAACACAATCGCCAACCGGCTTCCGCCAAGGCTAAATCGATAGCTCTGACCTGGTTATTCGTGTAGCAACCATTTACAAACACCATATAACTATGAAAACTGTACGCATCCAGGCCTGGCAAATCGGGCTTTTGTTCAAACAGGGCGGGTATAAAAAACTGCTTTCGGAAGGAGCCCATTGGGTATGGCCGAATGAGACCGTCTATGTCTACAACAAGGGAGAGCGGTTACAGAATCCCCCCTGCGATCTGGACGTCTTACTATCGTATCCGGAGGTAGCTGCCGCGCTCGATGTGGTTGAGGTGAACGATCATGAAATTGCGCTGCAATACGAAAAAGGGCTTTTCCAATCCATCCTGCCCAAAGGCCGCTGGGCTTATTGGAAAGGTATAAAACAGTACGACTACCTAAAAGCGGACTTAAGTCAGCTCGATATTCCAGCGTCTATTGACCTTGCGTCACTGATGCCAACGCCCTTGTCAGCCTATGTACGCACGTACACCGTAGAAGCGCATGAGCAGGGCGTTCTGTTCATCGACTGGACATTCGAGCGAGTGCTCAAGCCGGGAGTTTATTACTGGTGGAAAAACAATACGCCCGTTCATGTACTGAAAGTGGATACACGCCAGCAACAGATGGAAGTGTCGGGTCAGGAAATTCTGACCAAAGACAAAGCCTCACTACGTCTGAGTTTTTATGTTCAGTTTCAGGTGCAGGATGTGATCAAAGCACTGGTCGAGAACAAGGATTACGATAAACAGGTATATGTGGCAATTCAGTTGGCTCTGCGTGAGTATATCGGTGGTCAGACGCTCGATGAGTTGCTGGATAAAAAAGGAGAGCTTGCTCCTTTTGTACTGGAAGCCACGGCGGGCAAAGCCGCTGAACTGGGTGTCGACTTGCGGAACGGTGGAGTACGCGACATTATCCTGCCAGGCGACATGCGCGACATCATGAACCAGGTGCTGATGGCCGAAAAGAAAGCCCAGGCCAACAGCATCATGCGACGGGAAGAAACCGCTTCGACCCGAAGTTTGCTGAACACGGCCAAGCTGATGGAGGACAACGATATGCTCTGGAAGTTGAAAGAGATGGAGTACGTCGAGAAAATTGCGGATAAGATCAGTTCGATTTCCGTATCGAACGACGGCTCTATGGTCGATCAATTAAAACAGATTTTCGTCCGCAGAACGTAACGCGGACATCTTGTCCGCATGGTGTAATTTGAGAATAGTTCTGACAATGTGATTACTGCCAGAACTATTCTTAGTTATCAAACAAATACTGACTACTTTAATATTATGCGGACAGGATGTCCGCGTTACACCATGGAAATACCAATTTCAATCGAGGATATTTTAACGCTCGGGCCTATTCCTGAGTCGTTGCACAACACCTTTCTTCGGGTAGCCAACGGGCTGGTTCAACGGGCCAATTACCCGAAGGAGAAAGTGATGGGGTTGCTGGCGCAGATGCTCCAAAATCCAAAAAAATTCGCCTACTCGAAAAACAAGGTAACCAATCTGGCTCGGGCCATTTATGACCTGAACAAACAGGGTATTGCCGTACCGCTGAGCGAAGCGGGAGCTACGTACCTTCCGCCCGAACCGGCACCGTACGCCCTAAACGCGAGCGGTACGCAAACTGAACAAACGTTCGACCTGCGTACCGGGCCATTGCCATATGCTGTGTTTGGCCGGGAAAATATCGAAGACGGCGCTTTGAAGCAGATGGAAACAGCCGCCAGCCTACCTATTTCGGTAGCGGGTGCGCTGATGCCGGATGCCCACCAGGGGTACGGCCTGCCCATTGGTGGTGTATTGGCCACGGATGCGAATACGGTGATTCCGTTTGCCGTTGGGGTCGATATTGCCTGCAGGATGTGCCTGTCCATCTTCGACTTACCACCCGCTTATTTGAAACGGGAACCACATCTGTTGAAAAAGTCGCTGGTGGAGCAAACCAAGTTTGGCATCGGTGGCGAAACACGGCAGAAGTTCGACGAATCGGTGATGGACTTGCCCGAATGGACGGCCACGAAAGTGATTCGCGACCTGAAAGATAAAGCCTACCGCCAACTCGGAAGCTCGGGAACGGGCAACCACTTTGTAGAATGGGGTATTGTTGAGGTCTACGAACAGACAGACGCCCCCGAAACGACCGGCCTGAACCTGCCTCCAGGCGAGTATCTGGCTTTGTTGTCACACTCGGGTTCGCGCGGGTTTGGGGGTAACGTGGCAACGTATTACTCCAAACTGGCCATGCTGAAAACGAAACTGCCCAAGCAGGCAGCGCAACTGGCCTGGCTCGACCTCAACACCGAAGCAGGGCAGGAATACTGGATTGCGATGAATCTGGCGGGTGAGTATGCGTCGGCCAACCACCACGAAATCCATAACAAGCTGGCCAAAGCGTTGGGCGAAAAACCGCTGGTGATGATCGAAAACCACCACAATTTTGCCTGGAAGGAGCAAATGCCGGATGGCCGCGAGGTGATTGTCCACCGAAAGGGAGCAACCCCCGCCGGACCGGATGTGCTGGGGATCATCCCCGGCTCGATGACCCAGCCCGGCTTTGTGGTACGAGGACGCGGTGACGCCGAATCGCTCAACTCAGCCTCGCACGGGGCCGGGCGACTGATGTCGCGGACGCAGGCGTTCAACAACATTACGAACTCGCAGTTGAAGAAAGCCCTGGAAGCGGCTGATGTGCAGTTGATTGGTGGTGACCTCGACGAAGCCCCGATGGTTTACAAAAACATCGAAACCGTCATCGGCGCCCAGCACGACCTGGTATCCGTATTGGCGAAGTTCACCCCCAAAATCGTCCGCATGGCCGACGCCAACCGAAAAGAAGGCCGCGAAGATTGATGCTTATTTTTTACCTTCCCGAAAGCTTCGAGCTTTCGGGAAGTTTTTAGGTTATCCGCTCATTTAACTTTAGTAAATACTCACGTTTGTCAGTGCATTTGCTAAAAAATTAAATAGGAATTTTCACATATATTTGGTTAATAGGAATTTTACAACTACCAATGGCAAGCAAAATATTTGACCCTATTGACGGAGGAACGTTAGAAGGAATAGCTAAAATTTTAGCTCATACAGATTACGGTTTGACAGGGGCAGAGCTTTCCAAATTCATCTCTGAAGCGGTCTTAATGGATATAGATCCTACGAACACTAAATGGAAAAGGCTTTACAATAGTTTTGTTGACTTTCAGAACAGGACACAAACATCCAACAATATTTTAAAATTCATAAATATAGCAATGAAGCCTTCTCGCTTTATTGGGCAAAAAGAAAAGTTCGATTTTATTAGAACTGAGTTAAACAAAAGGCTGTCATTTATTGGATTAATTTTAAATGAATCAGCTATTTTCAACCCTATTGAAAAATCTAAAACAATTACAGAAGCTGAAATACGGGTTAATCGCTTTAGGTCTAAACTTGAGAGTAGAAGTATATATACAAAAATCTACAATTACTGTAATACAGAGCTTATTAACGAAAATTATTTCCATTCAGTTTTTGAAGCAGTAAAAAGCATCGCAGAAGAAATCAGATTAAAAATAAGTTTAACAACAGACGGTTCAGAACTTGTAGAACAAGCTCTGTCGGTAAATAATCCACTACTAAAAATAAATAGCTTAGCAACTGAAACAGAAAAAAGCGAACAAAAAGGTTTAGTTAATTTAATAAAAGGCGTTTTTGGTATGTTTAGAAATACAATAGCTCATACTCCAAAAGTCGTGTGGAATATTACAGAAGACGAAGCATTGGACATTATGACAACGATTTCTTTGATACACAAAAAATTAGAAAAAGCTAATCGCTAACTTGGTATTTCTAGAAGACAGGTAGGTAAATTTATCATAACCGTTTTCGCTAATAAATAACCATACAAACATGAGCGAGAGTAAAGAACGGGAGATTCCTTATGAGCGGATGTTGTTTTTTAGCGATGCCATCGTGGCTATTGCTATTACGTTGTTGGCGTTGGATTTAAAACTCGAACTTCCCGAAGGCCATCATCTGACGTTTCCGGATTTACTACTGCCCTGGAAAAACTATCTGGCGTTTTTTCTTTCGTTTATCAACATAGCCAGTTTCTGGCGCACCCATCATCAGATGTACACGTACATCCATAAGATGAATGAGCGCACCATGAGTTACAACATCGGCTGGTTATTTTTTATTGTTACCCTGCCCTTTGCTACCAGCGTACTGAGCACGCATTTTGGCGATTCGGCCGCTATTTTCTTATACAGCCTGAATATTTTCGCGCTATCTATTTTTCAAAATTTCATCTGGGACAGTTCTGATTTCAAGAATGACTTTATTGATACACAAAAACTGTCGGGCGAAGAGCGGGGCCGGTTTCGCATCATGTTCAATCTGGATATGGCCAATGGATTAGTGTGTGTTATCTTAAGTTTTTTCGTGCCAAAAATTGCTTTTTTTCTTTTGTTCTTTAAAGTGCCTGTTTTCTTCTTCGCCACGCTTTACATTGCCAATCAACGACGTAAAGACATCAAGCTCGAACGGGAAAATCGAAAGTAAGTGACTTATAGTAGCACGGACGGTCGGCCGATGCCGTAGAACCCGCGATTTTAAACTAAATCGCGGTTGGAAACGGTATTACTACTCTCATAAGTAGGTCATTGAAAATACATTAGATTATTTTTTGTCATGCTGACGAAGGAATCGGACCGCCGAAGCGACATCTTAAAGCTGCCTACCGAAGATGCCGCTTCGGCGGTCCGATTCCTTCGTCAGCATGACAAAAAACGCATATGCAGAATACTCTAAACTATTTGTGCTTGAGTACTTACATGACAACAGACGCATTCAACCTAACGATTCATATGGTGTCGAGCCTGGATGGGAAGATTGCCAAAAAGGACAATAGCGTTTCCTGGTTCGAAACGTCGGACCACTACGAGAAAGGCATTGAACTGACCGAACAAGCCACCGCAGATTTTCTAAAAACCATCGATTGCTATGTAATGGGCGCCCGTACCTACGAGCACGCGCTGGAACTATCGAAATCGTATGGCTGGGCCTATGGCGATGTACCAACCATTGTTGTCACAAATCGGGAGTTGCCCATCGAGCGGCCCAATATTGAACGCTATTCGGGCGATTTGAGCATACTGGTGAACGAACGCCTAAAACCAGCCTACAAAACCGTTTGGGTAGTCGGGGGAGCCGAGCTGGCTAAAGAGTTCATTCGATTGAAACTGGCCGATGAGATACGCTTGTCCATTCTGCCGGTTATTCTGGGCGATGGCCTTTTATTTTTTGACCAATTCGGGCAGGAACAGGCGCTGCATCTACGCGATGTTCGAGCTTATAAAAGCGGCATGGTTGAACTTTATTATGAGATACGAAAATAGGCGATCAACCTGCCATGGAATTACACGATTATTTAAACCGCTTTCACGATATAAGCCCGGCAGATTTTACGCTGCTGGCCGATAAACTCAGGACCCGGTCGTTTAAGAAAGGGGAATTCATAGTTGTTCCGGGGCAGGTTCAGCGAGAGCTTTATTTTGTAAAAAGTGGTGTGCAGATGTCCTATGTCGACACCGAAATCAAAACACACGTTATTGCCTTCACCTACTCGCCAAACTTGTGCGCCATTCCGGAATCATTTTCGTTTCAGGCCCCTTCACGCTATTACCTTTCCTGCCTGACAGACAGCGAATTGGATTACATCACGTTTGAAGATTTACAGAAACTGTTTGATCAATCGCATCCTATAGAACGCCTGTTTCGAAAACTAACCGAATATATTCTGGCAGGCATGATTAACCGCCATATTGAGCTGCATTCCACAACGATTGACATACGATACAAACTGTTTTGCCAACGAAGTCCCCATTTGCTGCAACTGGTTCCCCACAAATACATTGCTTCTTACCTGGGCATCGATCCTACCAATTTTAGCAAGCTGTTCAACAACGTGAAGTTCTGATGTTGGTATAGACCAAGATTTATGTTCTGAATGCCGGAGAACTTTGTCGAAAAAACAGCAAATGACAAAACACTGGCTCAACACCGCCGAATACCCGTTTACATCACACTTCATGACGATCAACGGGCAGCAGTTGCACTTCGTTGACGAAGGAAAGGGCAACACCATCCTATTTGTGCATGGTACTCCCTCCTGGAGTTTCGATTTTCGCAACATCATCAAAGCACTATCAGTCAATTTTCGCTGTGTTGCCATTGACCACATTGGTTTTGGGCTATCCGACAAACCCGCCGATTACGATTACTCAACCCAGAATCATAGCAGGACGCTCGAGCGTTTTGTATTCGAACAAAAATTGGAGAACATTACGTTGGTTGTTCATGATTTTGGAGGCCCTATAGGCTTAAACTTTGCCATAAAGCATCCTTATCTGGTTAAAAATCTGGTGGTCCTTAATTCCTGGTTATGGAGCAGCAACGAAGACCCCGATTTTATCCGATTTAGCAAACTGCTGAAAAGCCCGCTGTTACCCTTTTTATATCGTTACCTCAACTTTTCGGCCCGATATATTTTACCCAACTCATTTGGCGATCATAAACTACCCCGGCATTTAGTCCGTCAATATACAAGGCCGTTTGCCAACAAGGCGCAACGAAATGGCCCTCTGGCATTCGCCAAATCGTTATTGACCGATCAGGATTGGTTTGAGGAGCTATGGAGTCGAAGGCAGGCCATTTCATCTAAGCCAACGCTGTTTATCTGGGGTATGAAAGACCCCGTAATCAAACCCCAAAACCTTACCAAGTTTATGTCCGGGTTTCCCAATTCAACAAAAATTGAACTTGAAACAAGTGGGCATTTCCCTCAGGAAGAACAACCTTTGCCAGTAGCCAACTCTATTCTCGATTTCTTATCGAAAACAAAATCTACAGCCCAAATAGGACTACTGGAGAGTACTCACTAACAACCGGTAGCGGAACTCCCGATCACTGCCGACGGCGTTCGCGCATGGCACTCCGCATTTCGTCCCGCAGCGCTTCATATTGCTTGTACTGCTCTTTATTCAGCACGTCTTTCATCTCTTTATCCTTACTTTTCATAATCGACCGGGCTTCGCGCATAGTCTTGAGGTTGCGTCCGCCGGTTTCCATCAGCGACTGAACCTGTTTGGCGTATTTCAGATTGATGTCGGCCACCGACGTTTCCTGCTCTGTCGACAGTTTGAGTACTTCCTTCATACGGGCAGTCTGGCGGCTGGCGCGTTCTTCGGGGGTTCCCATCTGCCGTTGCTGAGCAAACGACACAAATGAAAACAGGACAAACAAAACCGATAAAATGGTAATCAACAGGTTGTTTTTCATAAAAATTAATTGATTGGTTGTTCACTAAAATCGTTTGGCGAACCTACTGTAAACCAAACCGCTCGTTTCTTCGAGCGTTCGTCCGCGATTAAGCTCGCGGATGCCTGAGGTCCGCGTCTGCGACGCGAAAGGGAAAAATTAGCTACTACTCAAAAGCGTCACAGACGCGAATCTCGGCATCCGCGATGCAGTCGCGGGCGAGCCTGCATTAGTTGACGATACAAACCTACTTATTCCCGAAAACAACAGCTGAAAAAACTCAGGTGAAGGCGACAGATTGACTGGTCAACTGACCGGAAGGCCAATCGAAAGCTAGTAAGAAGCTGTTTGGATATTAC
The DNA here is from genome assembly GCF_054776815.1 of Spirosoma gilvum. NCBI lineage: Bacteria > Pseudomonadati > Bacteroidota > Cytophagia > Cytophagales > Cytophagaceae > Spirosoma > Spirosoma gilvum. The sequence goes on from NZ_BAAHBH010000005.1 coordinate 358,897, forward strand.
TCAGTGATGAGGCACCGTTTTTTGATCGCGCTGGTACATGCGATAGGCAGCAAAAAGGTAGGCAATGCTGGCAATCAGGTAGGCGAAGGGCAGGGCTTTCTTGCCATCCTGAAAATACATGGCACTGACTATCCCCAGCACAATGGCCTCGATAAAAAACACCAGTCCGTCGAAACTTTTAATGTGTCTGGCCAATCGATGGTGCAGGAGCGTAAGACTAAAGACACCCAGACCGATGACAATAAGCGTCCAGCCAGTTGCCGGGTGATGGTGGTCAATTTTATCGACGCCTTTAATCATAATGACGACGCCCGCCAGGACATGAGCCATTTGCTTACGCGTTTCTTTGGATAGTGCTGCCATCGGGCCGTTTTCAGTAAAAAGAGGTAACTACTTTCGGGAAGGATATGTAAGTATACAAATAAAACTCATTTCATATCTGTTACCACTTGGGATTTACCCATTCTTACCGTTTATGCCTCTCTACGAATGCCTGAACCCGCTGCCGGACATTCTCCCGAATGTCCATCCAGAACAGGTTGTAATCCAGCACATGCAGGTTTTTCATCCGTTTTAATCGATCGTCGATGCCGTTGGGTAAACTAACCCACAAAATAGCCGACTGGGGTTCAATACCAGCCCCGACGGTATGCGACAGCAGCTCATTGAAACCTCGCAGCGCCCCCCTGTGCTGGTCGTTGGATGCCCATTGGGCTGAGCTTGTCCAGGTCAGTGGATTGACACAGAGCGAATTCCCATTTTCTTCCTCAATGATCCGGGGAATCTCGCCTTTCTGATACGAACGCCAGCCAACGACGCAGCCTGTTGCGCTGGGCGAATCCCCACAGGGCAACTGTTTAAACGCCCGTTTCTCAATCTGATAGCCTACTACATAGGCGCAGACCAGTTGCTGTTGAAGCGGTTTCCCATCAAAAAACTCCTGCAACAGCCGAATCGCATGTAAACTTCCCTGACTGTGCGACGCAATCACAATCGGTCGGCCGTGATTGTCGTGATCGAGGTAGTATTGAAACGCCTTTTTGATGTCGCTGTACGCCAGATCGAATGCCTGTTGCGCACGGGGTGAGTTCCGAACAAAAAATGCTTTCAGGCTAGCTTGTCGATACCGTGGCGCAAACACCCGGCAACTCCCATTAAAAACCGATGCCTGGTATAAGATAGGTCGCAGGTCGGTCGTGCGATTGAGTGCCGTATCGCTCAGGTCGGCATTCCAGGCCGAGTTTCGTAGCTCAGCCAGCAGATTAGTCCGTTGTTGAGTCGGGGCAGACGCATCGACTTCCGAATGAATTCCCGTTCCGAAGGTTGTTGGGTGAATAAAAAATACATCGGCCAGCGTATCGCGTTGTTCGGCTTTCAGAAAAGCCGGAATACTATCCGATACGTCATGCTTGTGGGGTGAAGCGGCCCAGTAATACAGGTTGCTATAATCCGGTGACGGGCCAGTTGTGGGAGCCGCATTTCGGTCGAAATTCCGTTCCATCATCTGTCGCATGAACCTCCCCTGCTGGGCCAGCGCGATTTGTGCCATCAGTAAGGTAACGACTAAAAAAAGGTTGTTTTTCATGCTGATCGATCGTAACGTCTAAAACGCTTCCATCCATTTTTTGAACTGACTCACCCGGTCTTTGCTGATCAGCACCTGAACACTAGCCTCGGGTTGAAGTCGAAGCTGGAGCCGCCCGTTGAAATACAGTTCGGCTTCCCGAATGCTGCTGCGGGCCACGATAAATTGCCGATTGGCCCGAAAAAATTGTTGCGGATCGAGTTGAGTTTCCAGCTCTTCCAGATTCAGATCGACAGGGTAGCTGATGGCCCGTTCCGACAATCGGCGTTCGGTATCCCGATCAAAGAGGGTTGCCGATACCAATCCCCCTTCAATGGCGAAATAGGCCACGTCAGCTACTTTAATGGGCAGTAACTTATCCCGAAACTGTAGTAAGAAACTTTGCCGATATGTCTGCGTCAGGAAGGCTCGCCCACTTAGCAAGGTCTGCATCTGCCGAATCAGATCATCGGTCGCCGGTCGGGCTAGCGTTCTGTATTTATGCAGACTCGCTTCCAGCGACTCCCGGTCGATGGGTTTCAGCAGGTAATCGATACTGTTGTGCTTAAACGCCCGAATGGCGTATTCATCGTAGGCTGTCGTGAAAATAATCGGGCAGGGCACCGTCACGGTTTCGAGCAGTGAAAACGACAGTCCATCGGCCAGTTGAATATCGGAAAAAATAAGATCGATTGTCGGCAACGTTGGCCACTGTGCCCGCCCGTCTTCTACGCTATCGATCACACCGACGACCTGAAGCTCTGGCTCTATTTCGCGAAGCAAGGCTATGATATGGCTGGCGGCCGTTTGCTCATCTTCAATAATCAATACACGCATGACGGTTTATAGATTTCGGTTACGATAGGCGATTTACTGGCTGCTCGGACGTGAGCGGAATTATTGGCAAAAGCACCGCAAATTCATCTTTGGTACGAACAATCTGAATTGATTTGCCGGTCAGCAGCCGATACCGACTATCCAGATTCGACAGTCCACTCCCCATACCATCAATTGGTTCCGATTTGGGTTGATTGACGTTGCTAACAACAATACATTCATTGGTAGTATCCACTGTCAGACGGATGGTGAGTGGGCGAGCGTTCGAGACAACGTTGTGTTTGACGGCATTTTCGATCAGTAATTGCAGCGCCATCGGCGGAATCTGCCAGGACGCCTGGGCTGGCAGCGCATTTTCGATGCACAGATTATCGCCAAACCGAATACTTAGCAGATACGAATAGGCGGCTGTAAACTGCATTTCGTCGGCAAATGGGACCAGCGTCTGTTGCTGTACCTGTAGCGAGTACCGTAACACCTGCGATAGTCTGGCCAGATACTGCTGACTTCTCGGTCCCCCTTCGCGAATGAGTGAGCTCAGGGCGTTGAGCGAGTTGAACAGAAAATGCGGATTAAGCTGAGCTCGCAATGCGTCAAGCTGAGCTTGCAGGCTCTGCTGCTTCAACTGCTCATTTTCGGCTTGCATAGCCCGGTTCTCCTGAAGAACGGTCAGGAAATAACCAATTGGCAGGGCGGTTACCCAAACGAAAAAACTTCGAAAGAAGGATGTTATAACTACCAGCATGGGCCGATCTGGATACCAGACCACCAGCAAAACCGCAAACGCGCCCGTTAAAAAAACGTAAAAGAGGAAGTTGATTCCATACCATCCAAGTAGACCCAAACGGGTGCGGTAAAGCTTTCGACCGAGAACATACCGGTTGAGTTCGATAATGAAGAACGCAAAGAGAACATGAAAAATCAGTCGACTTACAGCCAGCCCTGGTCCTACGTCGGGGGCTCCCGGCAAAAAAGACAAACGCGCCTTGGCCGTTAATCGCAACAACGGCAGGTTCACCAGTACCCCGATAATCAGCGACGCCACGCCGGCAATCTGTCGCCACGACAAACGAACATTCATGACCCAAGATACGCAGGAGCGAAGATTTTGCTGGCTGTACGTTGGTGAAGCTGACAAAGGAGTGGCTCAGACCGAAAATCTGGCGGGTCAGCTTTCATGCTTTTATGCGGCTGGTTTCGTCTGATAGGGTTACTAAGCGTACATAAGAGACGCGAGGTATCGGCGTAACGGCGCAACGGTCTCTACAAATCCAATTTAAAAGGGTATTTTACACAGGCAGGATACTTTTTCACAACGGAAACGCATTCTAACCTAAAAATAGGTCTTTACCCAGTGGAAAGACTCAAAAATTACCAACTCTCATGCAGGCAACACCCATCGCGGACAAATCGAAATCGGCCGCTTTTACCGAAAACAAGTATCTTGTTACGCTCGTATTCGTCACCTCTCTGTTCATGCTTTGGGGCATTGCCATCACGATGGGGGATGTCTTGAACCGGCATTTTCAGAATGTACTGCACGTATCGAAGGCGGAATCGGGTCTGGTTCAGTTTTCTATTTTTGGCGCATATGCCGTGATGGGTATACCGGCGGGTCTGTTCATGAAACGCTTTGGGTATAAAAATGGCGTTTTACTGGGACTGGGGCTGTATGCAATCGGCGCTTTTCTGTTTGTTCCGGCAGCCAATGCCGAATCGTTTGGCTTTTTCCGGGGAGCGCTGTTCATACTGGCCTGCGGACTGGCTACGCTGGAAACCGTTGCGCACCCCTTTGTAGCCGGTCTGGGCGACCAGCGCACCAGCGATCAGCGTATCAATTTTGCGCAATCGTTCAATGGGTTGGGGGCTGTAATTGGGCCACTGCTGGGAGGTTATTTCATTTTACGGGGTGGACAGGAACATTCCAACGATCTGGAATCCGTCAAGATGCTGTATGTTATCATTGGCGCTGTTATCCTGAGCATTGCGGTTGCGTTCTCGTTTGTGAAAGTCCCTCCCGTTCAGGACGCCCACTCCCTCGAAGCCGAGGCTGATGCCTATGCCGTCCCGACCGATCCTGCTGATTTAAAAGCCCCTAAAACGCTCTTCCAGCACCCGCATTTTATCTGGGCCGCCATTGCACAGTTGTTTAACGTAGCGGCACAGGGCGGAACCTGGGCGTTTTTCATCAACTATGGCGTCGAAAAAATGGGCTTCCCCGCCGAAAAAGCGTCGTATTACTTCTCGTTCAGCATGGTCATGATGATGATTGGTCGGTTCGTTGGGACCTATCTGATGCGCTTCATTGCCCCGAATAAACTGCTGGCCGGTTTTGCCCTGGGTAGCATTACCATGTGTTTGCTGATTGCACAAAGCTGGGGCTGGACATCGTTTGTAGCGCTCATTATGCTCAATTTCTTCTTCAGCATCATGTTCCCCACCATTTTCAGTCTGGGCCTGAAAGGATTAGGCAAGCATACGCAACAGGCTTCGTCCTATATTGTGATGGGCGTTGTGGGCGGAGCCCTTTTCCCACCCCTCATGGGCCAAATTGCCGATAAAGATATTGCCTCGGCTTATTATTTGCCGATCATCTGCTATGCTGTTATTTTCCTGTTTGGGGCTAAATTTTCTAAAGTCAGATAGTTTGATATCAAACCGAAAATATTCAACCAGTAGGGGAGTATTATAGGCCCTTTAGCAACTATTTCATTATAGTAGCGCCGAAATAGCGGATCGCCAACGAACAACTATTTCTCGCTGGGTTTACCAAATACGCCTAAACGTCCTGCCATCAGCAGGCAACCGAATTTATATGCAAACTGAATTGACCACTGTGGCCAATAACCGCGCCGAACAGGAAGTAGTTTTTGAAAGCCGGTACGCGTCTTCACCGAATGAAGTAAAAGGCATGAATACGGAGCAACTTCGGCAGAGTTTTCTGATCGAAACGATCTTCGTTGCCGATCAATTCCGCTGGGTACTGTCGTTTTTCGACCGCTACCTGACGGGTGGCATTATGCCCGTAGCCGGAACCCTTACCCTGGAAGCCCCCGATCAGCTCAAGGCGACGTACTTTCTGGAACGACGTGAACTGGGAATCATCAATGTAGGCGGCCCAGGGCGTGTGATTGCTGGCGGTGTTCCCTATGATCTGGAATACAAAGAAGCACTCTACATCGGTCAGGGAACTCAGGATGTGCAATTTCTGTCGCACGACGAAGCTAAACCCGCTAAATTTTATCTGAATTCGACACCGGCTCACCGCAACTACCCGACCCGGAAAGTATCGCGGGCCGAAGCCGATGTCGTAACGCTGGGTAGCCTAGAAACGGCCAATCACCGGACAATCAACAAGCTGCTGGTCAACAGTGTGTTACCCACTTGCCAATTGCAAATGGGCATGACGGAACTGAAAGCTGGAAGCATCTGGAACACCATGCCCGCCCACACCCACGACCGACGGATGGAAGTGTATTTCTATTTTGAAGTTCCAGAAGGGCAGAGTGTTTGTCATTTCATGGGCCAACCGCAGGAAACTCGCCATATCTGGATGCAAAATGAGCAGGCCGTTATCTCGCCCAACTGGTCAATTCACTCTGGAGCCGGGACCTCCAATTATACCTTTATCTGGGGTATGGCGGGCGAAAACCTCGACTATGGCGACATGGATTTCAGCCCAATTACCGAACTTCGCTAAACGGTTTCAGGTTTCAGGGTTAACGTTTCTGATTCTTTCGATGTAAACAACGAATTTGAAACTTGAAACATTAACCCTGAAACCTGAACGAATGCAAACTTACTGGGGTGTTGACCTGGGAGGCACCAAGATCGAAGGGGTTGTATTAACGGCTCCATCGCCCAATGCGGTCCTGATCCGCAAACGCATCGACACCGAAGCTCATTACGGCTACGATCACATCATCAATCAGATCGTTAAGCTCATCAATCTGCTCAAAGCCGAAACAGGAATCACTCCTGACAAAATCGGTTTTTGTACGCCCGGCACGCTGGACCCTGGCCTGGGGACCATGAAAAACTCGAACATGACCTGCATCAACGGAATGCCCTTCCGCGATGATCTCATTCGGGCTCTCGGCGTACCGGTTACCACCACCAACGATGCCAATTGCTTTGCGCTTTCCGAAGCCACTATGGGTATTGTACAGGATGTAATTCCCGACTATCGCATGGTATTTGGCGTCATTCTCGGCACCGGTGTTGGCGGGGGCGTTGTGTTTCGGGGGCTGGATGGACAGGCTGTCGTACAGGCCGGTCGTCAGGGAATCGGGGGAGAATGGGGCCATAACATTCTGGAAGAAAACGGCTATGCCTGCTACTGTGGCAAACGCGGCTGCAACGAGCAGGTGATTTCCGGCCCGGCTCTGCAACGGTTCTACCTCGAACAAAGTGGCGAAAACCGCAATCTGAAAGAAATTCTCGATCGCTACCATCAACGCATTGATCCCTATGCCGAAGCTACTGTCGATCGGATGCTGGAGTATTTTGGGCGGGCCATTTCGACCATTGTCAACATGCTCGACCCCGATGCGATTGTCCTGGGCGGGGGCGTTGGCAACGTGGATTTACTTTACACCGAAGGCGTTGAACGCGCCAAAAAATATGTCTTCAACGATGGTCGGCTGAATACACTTTTTCTTAAACCAAAGTTGGGTGATAGCGCGGGGGTTTTCGGCGCAGCGTTGATGTAAGGTAAGAGGAGAAGGGAAAAAGGAGAAAGGAAAAGAGAGAAGGGGCTATATAGCTTACTGCCTTTATTCCCTTTTCCTTTCTCCCTTTTCCTCTCTCCCCTCCCTTATCCCTTTTCTATTTTCCTCCTCAGCAATTCCTTTTCAGCCGTTGAATTCGTAAGCTGAATGGCTCGCTGGTAGTGAATATGGGCCGGTTCGGTTTGACCATTCTGCTCGTACAAATCGCCCAAAATAGCGTGGTAATGATGCATCGAATCCAACCCTGAAATGTTTGCCACTTCGATCAAGGCTTTTTGTGGCCCATCTACGTTTGCCAGTGCAACGGCCCGATGCAAGGCCACAACGGGTGATGGTTTCAAGGCTAGCAACAAATCATAATACAGCAACACCGTTGGCCAGTCGGTCGCTTCGTAGGTGGGTGCAATACAATGCAACATGGCAATGCCCGCTTCAAGGTGGTATTCACTGGGGGCAGCCCCCTCGGCCGAACGATTCAGGTAAAAATGGCCTTGCTGAATGAGTGCCTGATTCCAGCGGCTCCGGTCCTGCTCGCCCAATAAAATGATGGCTCCATTGGCATCCACACGGGCATCAAAACGGGCGGTCTGAAAACACATAAGCGCCAATAATGCATCAACCGTTGGCTGCTTCGTACGTGGGGTTTGGGCCAGTAGCAGGCACAGCCGCATGGCCTCTTCGCATAAATCCTGCCGGATCAGTTGATCAGGATGCGACGAATTATACCCTTCATTGAACAGCAGATAAATACTTTTCAGAACCGTATCCAGCCGAACCAGCAATTGAGAACCGGCCGGAACTTCTAGTTGAATCCCATCCTGACGTATTTTTTCTTTGGCCCGGTAAATACGTTTCGCTATCGTTTCTTCAGTGGTCAGAAATGCTCCGGCAATTTCCCGAACGCTCAGCCCACACAGAATTTTCAGGCACATCGCCATCTGAGACTCTATGCCAATAGCCGGATGGCAGATCGCAAACAGCATCCGCAACTGACTATCGGTGATTTCCTCATCGAAGAAATAGCGATCCTGCATGGTATCAGCGGTTTCCTGTTGGCCCAAATACTCCGCTTCTGCCCGTATTTCCCGAAACCGATTGTCACGACGGACAACATCCAGCGCTTTGTTGCGGGCTACCCGATACAGCCAGGCTCGTGGATTATCGGGAATGCCCTGAAATCGCCAGCTTTGCAACGCCTGTACCATCGTATCCTGCACAATATCCTCCGCCAAATCAATCCGGTCGAAACCAAGCATACAGGTTAGTACCGACGCCATTCGGCCTGCTTCGTGCCGAAACAGGTGCGCCACCAGTTGATTGGATTCGGTTGAGATTACTGTTGTATCGGGCATTTGCTTCACTAAACTGATACTTCTGCTTGTCCGCGATTAAGCTTATGGACCAGCAGGATTACCGCCAGACTCCTACTATAAGTCCCATCACGATAAAACTAATCGTCACATAGCCACCGTGAATCAGCATATATTGGGTCGTTTTACGCTCAAACTGCCCAATCACAAAAATTGACATAGCAACCCAGCCAAATCCAGCCAGAAAACCAGCTATAGCGCCCCAACTGGTCGTTGTTTTGCTGTCGTTCAGGAACATGGCCAGGTTAAATGCCATCACAAAGGAGAACAGGAACGTCAGGCCAAAAATCTTCGGCATATTACTTTGTCGCAGCGCTGCTTCTGTGAAGTTATTTTCAGCCATCCAGGCTTTCCCAAAGAGCAGCGATGAATACCATAAGCCACCTATTAAAAAATTAGCGAGGGTAGCTACCAGAATAGCTCCCCAATTGAGGGTTGATATGTCCATGTGAAAAGTGGGTAAATAGGAGTTGTCTATAGAATGTGGGTAACTTCCCGAAAGCTTAAAACTTTCGGGAAGTTCGGGCCAGTATCGACCCTTTGTAATCAGTAATTCAGTAGCCCCAACTACTGATTACTCAAAGTTGATGATCGGGCGGACTTCCACCGTACCATCCGAATCGAACATAGGGCAACCTTTTGCCAATTCGACGGCCTCGTCCAGGTTGGCGGCCGTTAGCAACATGTACCCTCCGACAATCTCTTTCCCTTCGGTAAACGGCCCATCTGTAATAACTTGTCCGCCTTTAGTCATTGTTTTTCCAGTAGGAGTCAGTGCATCCGTACCGATCAGTTTTCCCTGTGCTGCAATTCCACCGATCCAGGTATTCCATTTCTGAATTTCGGCCTGAATGGCTTCGGGCGACAGCTCCATAAATGCGGTTTCCTGGGAATAGGGCGAGTGGAAGACGAGCATAAATTTGTCCATACGATTTGATTGTTTTGGAGGTTATTGATTTGTTTTCGTCACTAAGACGAACGAGTGTCTATAAATCGGACAGACAAGCTAAATTTTTTTTACGCTGGGCAAGCTAATAAGTTTTAAAGCCCAGGCCCATTTTATTCATCGAAAAAAAGCAACTTTGCCCACTCACTTGTTGTACATACGTGAAGAAGCTGCCAGAGGAGGTAGTACTGAAAAAAAATCAATCATGAACATTACAAAAAACAAGGTAGCCGCTATCCATTATACCCTACGCGACGACCAGGGCAACATTTTGGATTCGAGCCAGGGCCGCGACCCATTGTATTACCTGCACGGGGCTCAGAACCTGATTCCGGGCATGGAAGAAGGATTGGAAGGCCGCACAACAGGCGATCATTTTCAGATTGACGTTGCCCCCGAAAAAGGCTATGGCAAGCGCGATCCAAAGCTGGTTGAGGCAGTCCCTCTTCAAGCGTTTGGCGGTCAGAATGTCGAAGTTGGTATGCAATTCCAAACCAACGATGGACAAGTCATTACGGTTACTAAAGTTGAACCCGATACCATTACGGTCGATGCCAACCATCCATTAGCTGACCAGAATTTACATTTTGATGTCGAAGTGATAGAGGTTCGCGACGCCAGTGCCGACGAATTGGCCCACGGTCATGTACACGGCCCCGGAGGGCATCACTAAAAAGCAGAGGGCATTGGGGTAAGGGCAGAGGGGGACGAGAGGGAAAAAGGGGAAATCAGAAAGTCCTTCTCGTCCCTTTCTTCCCTCTCGTCCCTTTTCTCCCCTTCCTGCTTATCTTTGCCCTTATGTCACAGATAGGAACCGACATACAGGCAGCCAAAAAGTTTTTAGAAGCAGGAAATGTAGTAGGGATTCCGACCGAAACGGTCTATGGATTAGCTGGTAATGCGCTCAATCCTGATGCTGTTTTGACTATTTTTCGGGTTAAAAAACGTCCCTCCTTCGATCCACTTATTATTCATACCGATTCGTTAGACAAATTGAGTCGGTTCGTTACGGAGATACCGGATGTAGCTCAAAAACTCGCTGCTATGTTCTGGCCAGGTCCACTTACGCTGCTTCTACCTAAGCAGGACATTATTCCCGATCTTGTTACGTCAGGCTTAGCGCGTGTGGCCGTACGGATTCCCAATCACCCGCTGCCCCTCGAACTCCTTCGTTCGCTGGATTTCCCTTTGGCTGCACCAAGCGCAAATCCATTCGGCTATATCAGTCCCACAACGGCTCAACACGTAGCCGACCAGCTTGGCGATCAGGTGCCGTACATTCTGGATGGCGGCTCAGCGGGAGTGGGTTTGGAATCGACGATTATTGGCTTTGAGGATAATCAGCCTACGGTGTTTCGGCTGGGAGGATTAGCCCTCGAACAGATCGAGCAGGTGATTGGCTCCGTTTCAGTACGTACCCACTCAACCTCAAATCCTAAAGCGCCGGGTATGCTGAGCAGCCATTATGCCCCTCGCAAACCACTGATCCTACTGGCACCGGGCGAAAGTCCGCAACCGGGCGAGCGGGTAGGCGCATTAGCTTTCCGGGAACCATTTGGCGGAATACCCACTGATAACCAACGCATTCTCTCCCCTACTGGCGACCTAAACGAAGCAGCCAAAAATCTATTCGCTCACCTCCGAGCCCTGGATAATCTTACTGTCGATGTAATTTACGCTGAGCCGTTACCCAATCAGGGATTAGGCTGGGCCATGAACGACCGGTTGCGTCGGGCGAGCGCACATTAAATCGCTTCCTGCTCAATAGCCCCAGCCGCTTTAGTGGCCAGTTCAATAATCATCGGTAGTAAATGCCCGAAACGAGCATCCTGACTATAACCTTGCTTCCAGCGAGCGTAGATCTGCTGCGCTATCACCGCATTTTTGTAAAGCCCAAATACGTAGTAGAATAAGATATCGGTCAAATCACGGCCGCTTTGCTGTTCATAACGAGCTACGACTTCCCGACGCGTAAGGTTTCCCGGAAGCCAGGTCAGATTGAAATTCCGGTAGGCTGTACTATCCCCGGCTTCAGACCAATAGGCGAGTGTTGCCCCCAAATCCATGAGCGGATCACCGACGGTTGCCATCTCCCAATCCAGCACCCCTTTGATTACTGCCGTTGGCTCGCCTGTGGTTTCGTCGGGAGCCAGGATGACGTTGTCGTACTTATAATCGTTATGCAAAAAAGCGGGTGGTTGTTCGCGGGGATAGTGGTGTTGAAGCCAGTCGCCGACCTGGTCCATCGCTGGGATTTTATCGGTCTCCGCCTGTCGATACCGCTTGATCCAGCCCTCTACTTGCCGTTGTACATACCCATCTGGCTTACCCAATTGAATCAGGCCTGTGGCCACAATATCCAGTTGATGAATGGCCACCAGGTTATCGACCAATGCTTCGGAGAGTTGACGCATTCGTTCGGGAGCGAGGCCCAATGATGGCGCCATCGTTGCCCGTAGAATGATACCCTGAACGCGCTTCATGATGTAAAAAGGCGCACCAAGTACATCAGACGATTCGCAGTAAACGATCGGTTCCGGTATTTTGTCGTACTGTCCTTTCAGCAGCGAAAGTACCCGAAACTCCCGGCCCATATCGTGCCCACCTTTGATATTAGCTCCTACGGGTGGCCGACGGAGTACGTATTCGTCATGAGCTGTTTTGAGCCAGTAGGTCAGATTTGAAAAACCACCCGGAAACTGCTGTACATCTACAACCTCACCCATGTCGGGGACCTGCTCATGCAGATACGCATTCAAACGGACCCGATCTAATTCCTCGCCTACCCGAACCGACCGGGGCATATCAGGAGCAATCATTTGTGATGTATAGAGTTGGATGTAGGACGTAAAGCTATTAAAGTCTCTATCATACTTTACACTTATCAATCATCAGTACTCAGTCTCTGCGTTTATAACCTTACAGCACCTGGTCCACTCAAACCAGCCCCTGCTCTTTCGCAAAGTTGAGCAAGCCAATGGGCGTGTCGATGCCCAGTTTGTGGGCTATATTCCGCCGATGGGCATTGACAGTAAACTCGCTGATAAACAGCTGTTCACCAATCTGACGGGTGGAATACCCCTGCACAACGAGCCGAATGGTTTCAACCTTCCGTTTTGTAATCTGGTATTTTACGGTGAAGTCATCGACCAATCGATCCGATGAGTTGATCGTCGGGTTCGTTTCAGGAAACCAGGTATCACCGGCAGCCACTTACCTAATAGCCTGTTTCAGTGTAGCTGAGTTACTGGTTTTAGTAAGTACCCTTCGGCCCCCAGAGTTCTCATTTCTTTAATCAGCTTTGGCTGATCATAGCTGGTAAAGACGACCATTCGTGACCGGCTCCAGTACCTCCACATCGTCCATCTCGTCGAGCACCGACCGGACTCCATCAACCAGTAGGGGATGATTATCCGCTATAATCAGCCGTAGAGGCATACGTTTCCTGCTTTTAACGCGAAGTAACCCCTATATAAGCAGTTATCCCTGTTCAGCCGCCATCAGTTTACGGAACTGTCGCAACTCCTTCGTCTTTTGCTTAATATCTAAGCCGTACTTTTTAAGGATGCTAATGGCTAAATTTTGCTTATGCACTTCGTCGGCACCATCCCAAATACGGGCGCCCCGTTCGTGTCGATACATAGCCGACAGTACCGTATCATCTGTAACTCCCAATGCGCCATGCACTTGGATGGCCCGATCGAGTACGCGCAGGAAGGCGTTGGCCACGTAGAACTTAATGGCCGATACTGCTTCACGTACATTACTGACTCCTACGGTATCGATCATATAGGCCGTATTGAGTACATATAGCCGACAGGCATCGATCTCTGCACGGCTTTCGGCAATAAAATCCTGAATAAACTGCTTTTCGCCTAGCATCACCTCATCCTCGATCTCACGGGTAGCCGCCCGTTTGCACATCAAATCGAGCGCTTTTTCGGCATTACCAACCCAGCGCATGCAATGATGCACGCGTCCCGGCCCTAGCCGTTCCTGTGCCAGTCGGAACCCCATTCCCTCGCCTGCAATCACGTTCGACGCGGGTACCCGGCAATTCGCATAGGTCACTTCGGCATGGCTAAACCACCCCTCGCCCGCTTCGCCAAATACCGGGATATTCCGTTCGATGATAAATCCGGGGGTATCGGTCGGCACAATAATCATACTGGCTCGCTGATGGGGTGCGGCCTCTGGATTGGTCACGGCCATGACCACCGCAAACGCAGCGCCATCGGCCGACGACGTAAACCATTTTCGGCCGTTTATGACATATTCATCACCCTCTCGAACGGCCATCGTTGCCATACGAGTCGGGTTCGAACCGGCAAAATCGGGCTCGGTCATGGAAAAGCAGGAGCGAATTTCACCCGCCATCAATGGCTTCAGATACCGTTCCTTCAATTCGGGCGACGCGAATTTGTGCAGGAGTTCAACATTGCCGATGTCGGGAGCCTGGCAGCCAAACACATAATGCCCGAAGAAAGGCGCATAGGCCAGTACTTCGCTGATCTGCCCAAACTCACAAAGTGTCAAGCCATGCCCTCCTGCTTCTTCAGAAAGCGCCAGACCCCATAAACCGGCTGCTTTGACCTGTTCCCGTTTCTGATCGAGAATCGGAATAATCGCTTTCAGATTATGGTGCGAAAAATTGGCTTCGAGCGGTATTAGTTCGGTTTCGACAAACTCGCGGACCCGCGCCAGCAACGGCCGGACGCGTTCGGTAGTGAAAATGGTTTCCATGCGGGAAATTAGTAGATTTTTCATGGAATCCCCATCATCAACTCCTCACTCCTACCCTGCAATCCACCCGTATGAATCGCCACGACAGTAGCTCCCGCCCTAAAATAGCCGCGCCGAGCCAGGTCGTAGATGCCATACATCATTTTACCGGTATATACCTGATCCAACAAAACACCGGTTCGCTGCTCGAACCCCCGGATGAACTGGATTAAGTCAGGGGTCGTTTTGGCATACCCACCAAAGTGATAATCGTGAATAAGTTCAGGCCAGTCTCCAGATTGGCCCGACTGGTTTTGAAGCGGGTCAATCTGGAGACTGGCCCAGGCAACTCCCTTCAACACAACAAATCCCATTATCTGTGTTCCAAACGGCGCTGATTGAGCTAGTCCCGCAACTGTCCCTCCCGTACCAACCGGGCAACAGACATAATCGGGAGTGCTGCCCAATTGAGCAATGATTTCAGGAATAATTTCGGCAGTTCCCTGAATGGCCAATTCATTGGTACCTCCTTCGGGCAAGATATAACAAGGGCCAAACTTCGCGAACAAACCAGCCTGAAAAGCAGCCTCTTCCTTCTGCCGATAGTCGGTACGACTGACAAAATGAAGTGTCATCCCATAGGTTTCGCAAGCCTGTAAGGTGTTGTTACGGGGTGCATGAGCAAGCTCCTCTCCCCGGACAATTCCAATGGTTCGAAAACCAAATTCCTGTCCCGCAGCCGCCGTAGCGTACAGATGATTGGAATAAGCGCCACCAAATGTCAGCAACGTATCGAAGCCCTGTTCGCGAGCGGCCAGCAGGTTGTATTTCAATTTCCGCCATTTATTGCCCGATATGTGTGGATGCAACAGATCGTCACGCTTGATCAGCAACCGGATATTGACGGGTTCAGGAAATGGGTTATCGAGGAGTTGAAGTGGAGAAAGCATTATAACGTAACGCGGACATCCTGTCCGCTTTGTAATGGACTGAGCGGACAAGATGTCCGCGTTACACCGTAAATTTGCCAAACTTTTGAGAGAACACCATTATGACCGACATAGCTGAAGAATTTTCGGAAGAGGAAGAATTATACGAACACCACCGGATTGTCGTCGATAAAGGGCAGAGTCTGCTACGTATCGACCGTTTTCTGATGGATCGACTACAGAATGCCACCCGAACCAAAATTCAGGCGGCTATCGATGCCGAATCCGTTCGGGTCAATGGCAACCTCACCAAAGCCAGTTATAAAGTTAAACCAGCCGATGTAATTACGATTTCGCTGGCGCACCCACCCCGCGACACTGATATTAAGCCCGAAAATATTCCGCTCAATATTGTCTACGAAGATGAAGACGTACTGGTGCTCAATAAACCCGCCGGTATGGTAGTCCATCCGGCGCATGGCAACTGGGATGGTACACTTGTGAACGGCCTGGTCTATCATTTCCAGAACCTACCCACCTCCCGAAACGGTGAAATCCGGCCTGGGCTCGTACACCGGATCGATAAAGACACCTCGGGCCTGATGGTGATTGCCAAGACTGAATATGCCATGACACACCTGGCCCGGCAATTTTTCGAGCACACTATTGAACGGACTTACAACGCGCTGGTGTGGGGAATACCCAATCCGCCCGACGGCACCATTACGGGCTATATTGGCCGCTCCGTACGCGACCGTAAAGTACAGGCCATTTACGACGATGAAACCAAAGGCAAATGGGCCGTTACTCATTATAAAACGCTGGAGCCACTACGCTATGTAGCCCTGGTGCAGTGCAATCTGGAAACCGGACGAACGCACCAGATCCGGGCGCATCTGAAGCACATCGGCCACCCACTTTTCAACGACGCCATGTATGGGGGTGACCGTATCCTACGAGGCAATCCTGTTGGCAGTTATAAAGCCTTTGTCGACAATGCCTTCAAATTACTGCCCCGCCAGGCTCTTCACGCCAAATCGTTGGGCTTCACCCACCCCCGTACCCGCCAGTGGCTCCAGTTCGATTCGTCCTTACCCGACGATTTTCAGGCGGCTCTGGATAAATGGCGAAAGTTAATGATGAATGATGAGTGATGAATTTCGTGTAGATAGATTAACTTGTACAACGAAAAAAGATAATATTGCGGCTGATACGAGTTTTCTGTTTTCAGTACGCGTCATTCCACTTTATCAGCATTTTAAAGAAACCAACCAACCAATACGTTGCGTAAGCACTAGAAACACATTTATCATTCATCATTCATCACTCCTAATGATTTCAATTCGTCCCGGCACCCTTGAAGATATACCTGAAGCATTTGAATTAGTTATGGAATTGGCTGTTTACGAACGAGCGGCCAATGAGGTAACCAACACCGTTGAACAAATGGCTCTGGATGGCTTTGGGCCTAATCCACTCTTCGGAATGATTATGGCCGAAGATTCCGACACAAAGAAAATTGTGGGAATGGCTTTGTATTTCTATCGATACTCCACCTGGAAAGGGAAACGCCTATACCTGGAAGACATTATTGTGACCGAATCGTTCCGGGGCTACGGAGTCGGTAAATTACTGCTGGATGCTACCATCGATACAGCCCGCGAAACCAATTGCACCGGTATGATGTGGCAGGTACTCGACTGGAATGAACCCGCCATCGGTTTCTATAAACAGTTCGGCACCCGCTTCGATGACGGCTGGACCAATTGCCACCTGGATTTTTAAACCAGTAGTTAGGAGCGAGGAGTTAGGAGTGAGAATGGCTGGCGCATCAGTAAGTTTCGTGCGTCAGCCATTCTCACTCCTAACTCCTCGCTCCTATTACTATCCCATAATTCCCTATCTTTGCAGCTCGCGAATTGTGACCGAGCATGACGTATCGTCAACAAAAGGCCCTCCGAATTGCGGGGTGGGTATTTTTAAGTATTTTTTTATTGGCCTGTGTGGGAGCTGGCATTGCCTACTCCAAACGGGAGAGTCTTTTACAGTCTACACTTGAACGGGCAATCCGTAAAGCCAAACGAGACTACAAACTGGATGTTCACATTGGTTCAGCTAAGTTTACCGGCCTGAGTTCGGTGGCGTTCCAGGACATTTCGGTTGTACCCGAAAACCGTGATAGCCTGGCCCACATCCAGCAGGTAGAAGTAGCCGTTCGATTCTGGCCCTTACTGGCCGGTAAGATTGGCCTCTCGGGTATGTTGCTCGATAATGGTTTCGTTCAGGTGGTTAAACGGGATTCCCTGTCGAACATCGATTTTCTACTCCACAAAAAACGAGACTCAACAGCCGTAGAGGAGACGCCCAGAGAAACAACCCGCCGGACCGATTTATCAGAGGTAGCCGAAAATCTGATCGACAATATCCTCTCCAAAATCCCAGACGACCTGAATGTCAACAATCTGGAATTTCGGGTAATGGACGACAACGACACGCTGAATCTGCTGACGAAAACCGCTGTCATTCAGAATGAAGAAGTTCGTTCAACCATCCTCCTCAACGGACATGAAGCCACCTGGCACGTCGCCGGAACCGCCGATCCGGCTGGCCGGGAATATAACCTGGCCCTCTATGCCGATGGTAAGCCGATCGAAATTCCCTACATCCAGAAAAAGTACAATCTGAAAGTACAGGCAGATACCCTACGGGCTGAACTGCACGATGTGGATCGGTCGGGTAGTGAGTTTCGGCTGGAAGGGGCTGGCTCGGTACGCAATCTACGGATCAACCATCCGGCTATTGCCCGAACGGATGTTCTGGTGCCACGAGCAGCCATGGACGCGCACCTGTTTGTGGGCGAAAATTATGTAGGTGTCGATAGCTCATCGACCCTTCATCTGGGCGAAGTCAGTGCCCATCCTTTCCTCAAATACACTCTGCCAGAGTCGTCGGGGCAATCCAGTGTGAAGCGGGTTCGTCATACGTCGTCGGAGGAAGAGGAAGTTTCCGAACCGGGAAAAATCTACGAATTGGAGCTTCATACTGGCCAGATGGACGCTCAGGCGCTGTTCAACTCCTTTCCACAGGGACTATTCGAGTCGCTCGAAGGTATGCAAGTGAGCGGTAAACTTAAATACGACGCCACTTTCCGACTGGACACCTCCCTACCCGATTCCGTACAATTCAATTCGGGTATGACTGCTGAAGGGTTGAAGATCCTGAAAATGGGGCAAACGGATTTTGCAGAAATCAATCACCCGTTTGTCTACACCCCTTACGAAAAAGGTAAACCCGTTCGCGATATTGTCGTTGGCCCCAGCAATCCAGATTATACCCCAATCAACGAGATTTCACCTGACCTGCGCAATGCGCTGCTGACCTCGGAGGATTACAATTTTTTCACGCACAAAGGGTTTAACGAAAAAGCGTTTCGGGTATCGATTGCCACCAACTTCAAGGAGAAGTCCTTCAAACGAGGAGCCAGTACGATTTCGATGCAGTTGGTCAAAAATGTATTTCTCAATCGGAACAAGACCCTATCCCGTAAAGTCGAAGAAATCCTGATCGTCTGGTTGATCGAAAATCAGCACATCATTCCGAAAGAACGGATGTACGAGGTATACCTGAACATCATCGAATGGGGTCGGAATATCTACGGCATTGGCGAAGCGGCCCGGTATTATTTCGCCAAACGACCATCCGACCTAAATCTAGGGGAAAGCATTTTCCTGGCCTTCGTGGTACCTCGTCCGAAACGGGCGCTCGACTGGTTTGTACCCGACGGCACGCTACAAGCCCGGAACGTACGCGGTTATTTCCGCCTTATTGGCCGGATCATGGCTCGTCGTGGCCTGACCGCTCCTGACTCGGGCGCTTACGGATTCTATGGTGTCCGGCTCCGTGAAGGTCTTCGTCGCGAAGTGGCTCCTGTCGATACGCTTCAGATGGAAGACTTCCTGCCCAATCAGGAAGGGAACGAACTTGATGACGATGAAGAAGAAAGCGGAACGGGTATCGGTAATTTCTTCCGTCGGTTGTTCAGGGGTAAGAAGGCCGACGAGAAAAAAGCGGACGATGAGCCAAAGTCAACGGCCCAGCCTGAACGTACTGAAACAGCGGCAACTGAAGTAGCGACAACCGATACTGTCAAAACACGAAAACAGCTTCGGCAGGAACGACGCGAACAAAAACGTCGGGAAAAAGAAGCGAAACGATTACAGGAAGAAGGCAATATTCCGTAACGCGGACATCCTGTCCGCATTGTTTAAAGATACCAAGTGGACAGGATGTCCGCGTTACTCCATGAAATCACTCGTTCGAATCGTTTTGGTTCTTCTTGTTATCGGTGGCGTTATTGCTATCGTTATTTCACAGCGAAATCATACATCCCTTTCACCCAATACCATTGATCTGAGCGTAGACTGCTCCGATGTCGATAATGTGCTGGTTACATCGTCGGTCAACGTGGCGGTTCAAAATCATTCATCCCGCTCACACAGTGATATATCCGTTAAGATTAGAGCCTACGATGAAGCGGGCAATCTGGTGAAAGAAAAGTACACGACTTTCTCCAGAATGCTCCCACCCAACAGCATATTTGATAAACCTGTCACGCTACCTGCCAAGACCAAACGCTGCGATTGTCAGGTCGTCAGTTCACATCCGCACTAATCGACTTATTTGCCGGTGATGGTAACGGCTTTACGCAGATACGTATCATTTTCGAGCTGATCCAGCAGAAACGCGGCTACATCGGCCCGGTTGATACTGGGCAGGGAAAAAGTCGAAAATGGTAAATGTTCACCCAGCCGATACTGGCCGGTCAACGGCCCATCGGTCAGACGAGTTGGCCGAGCGATTATCCAGTCGAGATCACTTTCCCGGATGGCTTTCTCCTGTTTTTCCTTTTCATCAATAGCACCCTTCAGGAGCGTTTTGATAATCAACTTACTTGGCAAGGGGGCCTCTTCATAGCTCGTACCAACGCCTAACGAGGAAACGACCAGCAGTCGCTGAACGCGACAGCGTTTCATGACATCCATCAGATTGATTGTCCCTTGCGCTACCGTCTCGTCTTTCTGACCGGGCCGGCTACCCAATGCACAAAGCACAACCTCCTGACGACGAACGGCCGGCAATAGCGTTTCCGGGTTCAATACATCGCCCGTAAGAATGGTTAGATTGGGGTGTTGAATACCTAATTTTGACGAATCGCGAACAAAGGCTGTTACATAATGTCCGCGCTGAAGGGCCTGCTCCACTGCCTGCTTTCCGGTTCCACCTGTGGCCCCCACGACTAATACCTGCATATAAAATGACTGATTCTGGTAGTTATAACGCAAAATCAGCCATTCAGTTTATACAGTATTCGTTTACTTTTAAGATTCCAGCAGATCAGGTCGACGGGCGCGAGTACGTTCCAACGCCTGTTCGTAACGCCATTCGTCAATTTTGGCTTCGTGGCCCGAGAGCAGAATATCCGGTACGCGATGGCCTTCAAATTCGGCCGGACGCGTATAGACGGGCGGAGCCAGCAGGTTATCCTGAAAGGAGTCGGTCAGCGCAGAGGTTTCGTCGTTCAATACGCCGGGCAATAGACGAATAATGGCATCTGATAAAACGCAGGCAGCCAACTCACCACCCGACAGGACATAATCGCCAATACTGATTTCCTTCGTGATGAATAGCTCCCGAACGCGCTCATCGACACCTTTGTAGTGCCCACACAGGATGATCAGATTTTGATGCAACGAAAGCCGGTTCGTCGTCTGCTGATTCAACCGTTCGCCATCAGGTGTCATATAAATAACCTCGTCGTAATGGCGAGCTGCCTGTAAGGAGCGGATACAGCGAGCTATTGGTTCAATCTGCATGACCATGCCCGCTCCTCCCCCAAACGCATAATCGTCGACCCGACGATGCTTATCGAGGGTATAGTCGCGCAGGTCATGCACCACGACCTCTACATAACCACCTGCCTGCGCCCGTTGTAGAATCGAGTGAGCGAAGAAACTTTCCAGCAGCTTAGGCAGGCAGGTGATAATATCAATCCTCATCGGTATCGTCTTGGTCGCCGGAGGTTTCCGGTTCATCCTTTGAATTATCTTCCATATAAATAGCCAGCAAGCCTTCGGGCAATACCACATTCAGCTTGTGCTTTGCCCGGTCTACCGTCCGAACGATGTCGCTATTGATCGGAATTAGGACCTCTTTACCCTGATAATCCATGGCAATCAGGTCCTGGGCATTCATAGCATACACGCCCCGCACAATGCCCAATTCGCCTGCCTCGGCGTCGACTATCTGATACCCGACAATCTCATGGAAGTAGAATCGGTTTTCGTCGGTGATAGCTTCCAGTTCACTAAGGGGCAGGTAAGCACCGCAGTTTATTAACCGCTCGGCCTGCTCAATGGTATCCACATCTTCGAAAGCAACAATCGCCCGGCTTCCTTTCACGATAGCGATTGATTCGATGAAATACGGAATCAACTCTCCCTTTACGTCCAGCAATACCGATTCCAGATCGGCATACTCGTCGGGCTGGTCAACATCCAGAAAAAGGACCAGTTCCCCACTCACACCGTGTGTTTTGGTAATATGGCCTACCTGATAACAATCGTCTTTGGTCATAGGTAACGCGGCTGGAAAGCCGCTTTTAAACCCAAATGCACGGCTTTCCAGCCGCGTTATTTATAAAAAGAGCCTGTTCATTGCTGAGCAGGCTCTTTTGTAACATGATTTCCGGAAAAACTATTCCGCAGCAGGAGTTTCATCAGCGGCTGGTGCTTCTGCAACCGGTGCTTCTTCAGCGGTCTCAGCAGCAACCTCCGGGGCAGCAGCCTCCACTGCAGGCTCTTCTACTTTGTTTTTCTTAGCAATCGCTTCGGCACGCGCTTCATTTACTTTCTTCTCAGCTTCCAGACGAGCAGCACGAGCCTGTTCTTTGGTCTGAGCTTTGGTATCAGCAGCACCTGCTTTACGAGTTTCTTTATCGCCTTTCCAGCTTTCGAATTTCTCGTCGGCCTGGTCCTGTGAAATAGCGCCTTTGTTTACACCTACCTGCAGGTGTTTACGAAACATAAGGCCTTCGTGCGACAATACCGAACGAGCGGTATCCGTTGGCTGAGCACCAACCAGGAGCCAATGAAGAGCCCGTTCCGACTTCAATACGACCGTCGAAGGGTCGGTATTGGGGTTGTACGTACCGATTTTTTCGATAAACCGGCCATCGCGTGGAGAGGTTGACTCTGCTACTACGATGTCGTACATCGCCATTTTCTTGCGTCCACGACGCGCTAAACGAATTTTAACAGCCATTTGTGCTTGTTTGGTTTTGATGGAGGACGCACCTCCCCGTAAAACGTGGCCGCAAAGGTACGAAAAAAACGTTTATATATTCTATCTCTATCTGATTTCTTTGCATCATTCGCAACTATTTCACTTTCCCGTTAGCAATCAGACTGTGGGCTCTGCCTACCTTTGAACGTTGCAACATGTACATTTTATCGATTACCTTGACCTGTGGGCAATCCCGAAAATGAGAACGCGACTATCTAAGTTACTCATTGAAAATACTTTTGTCATGCTGACGAAGGAAGCATCTTCGCTAATAACAAATCAGTTTTAATCCGAAGATGCTTCCTTTGTCAGCATGACAAAAAACGCTCTTATAGCATACTCTAAATTACTTATGCTTGAATACTTAAACTCAAAAGCTTATGATTGTAAAACTTGCCGAAGGCGATTTAAAAACGAAGTTTGGCGAATTCCATGAAATTCTCTTCTATAACGGCCAAAAGGAAGCAATTGCCTTAATTATGGGCGACATCACTGGCGTCGATGATGTGCTGTGCCGGGTGCATTCTTCCTGTCTGTTCGGTCATGTCTTCAACAGTATCGAGTGTGATTGTCGGGAGCAAATGGAAATTTCACAGCAGTTGATTCAACAGGCTGGCCGGGGAATCATTATCTGGCTGGACCAGGAAGGAAAAGGCAATGGTCATTTCGCCTTGTTGAAAAGTGTAGAATACAAACGCAAAGGATTCGCCCAGGCTGACGCCTACGAAGCCGTAGGCTTTAAAAAAGACGCCCGAGACTACACTCCTGCCGCCGAAATCCTGAAAACATTAGCGGTAAAATCGATTCGGATGCTGACCGACAATCCGAAAAAAGTAGAAACGCTCACTCAACTTGGCATTCATGTTACCGGCACAAAGGCCGTGACACTTACCCCTTAAGGTTAGTCAACGCCGTAAAAAAATCCCCATTCAACCCAGGCCTATAAGCCGGGTTCTGTCCTTCCTGATCGGAATGGCTT
Source organism: Spirosoma gilvum (assembly GCF_054776815.1). NCBI lineage: Bacteria > Pseudomonadati > Bacteroidota > Cytophagia > Cytophagales > Cytophagaceae > Spirosoma > Spirosoma gilvum. The sequence goes on from NZ_BAAHBH010000005.1 coordinate 382,315, forward strand.
ATCATTTATCTGGGATGCCGGTCACCCGACACCTCGTTCGACCTACCCGCATCGGTTTAGCCCTTTCGAGCGTCTGGCGACGAGCAGCCGCACATCCGATGCTTATTTGGTCTTTCAGCCCCTAAGGGTTGCCGTGCCCCGCTGGTCACCCAGCGGGCGGTAGGCTCTTACCCCACCGGTTCGCCCTTACCTAGGTTAATGATTGAATGATAGAATTTTGAATGATTGAATAAAAAAGCTGGCGCAAGCCTATTCAATCATTCAAAATTCTATCATTCAATCATTAACCCGGGCGGTATATTTTCTGTTGTCCTGTCTGTCGAACGGCCGTTCCCAGCCGCCCGCCTTCCTGTTAGGAAGTAGGGTGCTCTATGCTGCCCGGACTTTCCTCATCTGCTTTCACAGACGCGATAAGCCAGCCTGGATTGTTTGGGGCTACAAAGGTACGTTTTTAAGCGTTGGTTTTTCAATTCTTCGCTCTTATCCTTTCTCTGTATTTCGTTGGCTATTCATAATTCTAAAAGTATGACCCCGATGGGGTCAAATGTCTATAGAGGGGCTTCTTGACTATAAACATTCGACCCCAGCGGGGTCATACCTCTCTGTACCCATAAAAAACTCCCGGTATTGGTAGCGAGGCTACGGTCAACCGGGAGTTTAGTTTTCTTAATCAAGCTATGACTAAGCAGACTTTATTCGCTCAATCACGATCCGCTCAATTAGTAGTTCAGGTTCTATTATTTCGGATTTTTTGTAGCTGCACTACCACTGACTGCCGGGTTGTACGCCAGTTCGTTATCGGGTACATCCCAATAATCCAGATACCCGTAGGTGATGGTAGCTTTTGTGCTCACAACACCTGTTCGGCTCAGCGCAACAGCATTTTTACGACCCGATTCCAGCAAACCCCAGCGACGAGCGTCGTAGAAAGCTAACGCCCGGAACAGCAAACCGACCCGGCGCTCACGACGGAGTTCTTCCTTCGCAGCATCCAGCGTAAGACCTGTACCGGCTACTGCAGCTAAGCCAGCCCCCTGCGTTTTCCGAACTTCGTCGATCAGGGCCAGACCATCTTCTATTTTACCCGTGTAAATCGACGCTTCGGCTTTCATCAGCTGGTTCTCTTCGTACGAGCTGGCCATGTACAATTCATAACCACCGGCGTTGGTATTCGAGTACGTAATAACCGACGCACTTCCTTCCGAGCCAGCCGCTCCCCGGTTGATCAGGTTCCAGCGGGTGAAGAATGAGTTGCCCCGCGAGGTCTCTCCAATGTAAGCTGAGCTTCGTTGCTGGAAATTATTCGACAGGCGAAGGTCACCCGTTTTGAAATCCTGAATCAGACGTTCCGTAATTTTATAGGTATTGTTGGCACCCGTAGTTTTCCCCGATACCGTTCCGGTAGTCGGCGACAGAAAATCACCGTTCGTATTCGAGCGACCGGTAAAGACAAAATCGGCTGCCTGAATACCGCTGTTGGTCAGCGTCAGAATATCAGCCCATTGCGCTGCGGTCATATCCGCAACACGGGTATTGACCAGAATATTCCGCGCTTTCATAGTGTTGATGTTCCGAACCCACATCGCCGGGGTCAGTACACCGCCTTTACCCACCCGGTTGAAGCTTGGAATCAGCCCCTGCATCGTCGCGGTATAGTCGGCACTGGCCGTTAAACCACCCAGAATCTTGGCAGCGGCATCGAAGTTTTTATTGGCTTCAGCAATGATCGCTTCTTTGGTTACGTAGTTGCCGTTGGTCCCGTTCAGCACCTCACCGTTTGCTTTATCGTTGATGATACCCGCATAATAGATGGAACCGATACGCGAGTAGGCATAGCCTTTCCACCAATACGCCCAGGCTTTGAGCACACCTTTCTTCGTGTCAGCCTCACCGGTGAATGTAACCCCATCAATATTGGCCAGCAAGGTGTTGGCGGCATTGTTCAGGTTGTACATATAGGCCCACTCGTAGTAGGTTGAGTTTTGAAAACCAGTCGAGTTAACGTTGGCTGTAATCCGAATGAAATCAATCTGCTTACTAGGTGAATTGGGATTCGGCAGAACGGTCCCATCATCGAGCGTGACCTGGTTGGGGCAGCCAATCTGGTTGATAAACACGTTGGCAATATCGGTTCCGATCACATCGCCCATCAGTTCGTGGTTACCGATAGCGCCTGACCAGAAATACCCCGGAACGCCGTCATAGTATTTTACATCTTTAAAACCGGTGATGTAAAAGCCTTCGCCAAACGAAACGAGTCCAGTCTCGGTTTTCAAGGCCGGAGAAGAAGGCTGGTTGGGGTTTTCGACCTGCAATTGCTCTTTGCAGGAAGCCATAAACCCCGAAAAAACCAGCGTCAATGCATATAGTTTTAATTTATTCATCAGTTCAAGTTTTTTGAGTGGGTTACTTAAAATCCAATGTTCAACGTAGCCTGATACGACTTGAAGTTCGGCATCGTGCTGTGGTCAGTACCACGGTCCCAAGCCGAGTTCGACGTTCCGGAGCTGATTTCTGGATCGAAACCGGTGTATTTGGTTGCCGTCCAGAGGTTACGGCCTGCTAACACAAGCTGAAGTTTCTTGGTAGCCGGGATTTTAAACCACCGGGCAAAATCAATGCCCACCTGAATGTTCCGCAGACGCAGGAACGAAGCGTCTTCATAGAAGTAATCTTTCGTACCGTTAGCTGTCCGCTGTGCGTAGACCCCCCGATAGAAAGCCGTCCAGGCACCCGTTTGACCATCAATCGTAAATGGATTCGCATACTCGCTGTGGATACCATCGCGGTACATCCATTCTTTCGTTTGGTTGTACAGGTGATTACCGGCTACCCAGTCGAGCTGGAAACCAAACGTCAGGAAGTTCTTGTAGCTAAAATCATTGATGAACGACATGTTGAACTTCGGGTTTGGATCGCCAAAGCTGTATTTGTCGGCGGTGAAATACGGCTGCTTGGTCGCTTTGTTCACCACGATTCCATTGCTGGCCAATGTGTAGGCTTCCTGATCGGCCTGTGGGATAAAGAAGTTCCCGTTCGGATCTTTCGCATCGACACTGTGGATCAGTTTATAGCCGTAGAGCTGACCGATTTTTTCACCTGCTTTCAGCACATAGTTGGTGCTTCCGGCGTTGGACGTAACAACAACCGGCGCATCGCCCCGAACCGAAATGATCTTCGAACTTTGCTTACCGAAGTTGACCGTCGTGTTCCATTTCAGGCTCGACCCGTTGTAAGCCGTCGAGTTCAACGAGAACTGTAAACCATTGGAGCCCAGCGTAAAGGCATTGTCAATCAGCGTACCCAGACCAACCGAAGGGGCTACGTCAACGGAATAGATCGCATCTTTCGTTTGTCGATCCCAGTAAGTAGCGGCCAGGGCGATGCCATTCAGCCAGCTCGATCCTTTAAATAAGCTGAAAACCATGTCGGTTCCTACTTCGATTTCCTGCGACACTTCGACACCCAGCGCTGGGTTTGCCTGACCATTCGCGTAGTAGAAAGCGGTAGTCGTTCCTACCGTAGTTGGTGTGATCGTCACGTACCGGTCGAAGGGCTTGGGCTGGATACCGGCCTGGCCATAGGCAGCACGCAGTTTCAGCTCGGGCAGGAATCCATTTACAGAGCTATTTTGCCAGAAAGGCAGTGCCGACAGCCGTACGAAGGCATCACCTCGTGGGAAGGTGAAGGGCTTGGAACCCTGACCAAATGCGGATGAGTAATCACTCCGGAAACCGCCCGAAATACCAGCGAAATCGCCGTATTCAAACCGTTGGTTGATCAAATAACCGTAGGTGATAAATGGCTCCTGATAATCGCGGTATACACGCCAGGAAGTCGTGTTGGCGGCATTGTAAGGGGCATAAGCGGCTGGCAAACCAATAGCGGCACTGGTGTATTCTTTCACCATGCTGTTGCGGTAATCGAACAAAGCCTGCGTAACCGACTTCAGCGGGATACTTGAGCCAAAATCTTCTTTCAGGTCAAACACAGCCGTTGCCGTAGCCAGGAAGTTCTGAAACATTTTACTGTTCGTGTACTTCGTCAGATCCCCCGTATTGGCCGTATTGTAGTTTGAAATGAAGTTTTGCGACCCCTGCGTTACCCAGTATTTGACGTTCGCATTGTTCGACTGGTTATAGAATTCCAGATCACGATTCTGGGTCTGAAAATTCAAGCCATACTTAGCGTCCAGTTCAACGAACTTCGGAAATTTGTAATTCAGATTGACGTTCTGGATAATGTCTATCTTATTATCATTGTTCCGGGTATATGCCTGCCGATATGATGGGTTCGATGCATTGATACCGATGGTCTGGTTCATATTAAGCGGGATAGACCCATCGGTGGTTGTCAGCGAAAAATCGGCTAACGGATAGGCATTCAGCATACCGTACAAGATGGTCCGGTCGCTGGTTTTCAGCGTGCTTTTGGTATACGCCAATTGCGTGATCGACCGAAGGGTAAGCCCTTTTGCCAACTGTGCCCCAATATTGGCCGATATATTGCTCCGATCATAGGCGCCATTATCGCGAATATTACTTTCCTGATGACTATTGGAAGCCGACAGGCTAAAGTCAGCCTTCTGACTTCCGCCCGAGATCGCAATGCTATTATTGGTCGTATTGGCAGGCTTGAAGAAATAATCGAAGTGGTCGTGGTACAGCAGGTTCGCGTTATAGGGCTTGCTGTTGGTAGCCGTTGGGTCCGTCGAGTTATACTGTACGTTTTCTGAATAAATACCATTCGTCGCATCGTATACAATCGGTTTGCCCGATGAGCCAATGATGTTGTTGCTGGCATCGGTCGCAAAGGCATGATACATCGCCTTGCTTACCCCTCCGTTATTCAGGTAGGTATTTTGAGCAATGCTCGACGAGATGTCGATGTTCAGCTGACCGTTTTTCCCTTTTTTGGTGAACAGTTGAATAACCCCGTTTGCGCCCTGTGCCCCATAAATGGTAGCCGCAGCAGCGCCCTGTACGACCTCAACGCGTTCGATCGAGTTCAGATCAATAGTTTGCAGGCTGGTAGCCCCCATCTGAATCCCGTCGATCAGGATCATGGGCGACGTACCCCGGTTGATGGTGTTGATACCACGCAGCAGAATATTTACGTCGGCACCGGGTGTACCACTCCGGCTGGTGATTTGCGCGCCCGGAATCTTCCCAATTAAAGCCTGGTCGATCGATGCCGAAGGCGCTTGTGGTAGATCTTTCGCCGAAACCGATTCAACGGATATAGCCAGTTTACGTTTGTCGGTAGCGACCCCGGTTCCGGTTACAACAATTTCAGCGAGTTGTTTGGTGTCGCTGGTTAGTTTCGCGTTTACGACCGTCGAGGTTCCCAATTCGACCTCTTTGGTCATCATGCCGATGAAGGAGAAGATTAATGTTCCTTTAGCCGGTACGGCCAGCGAATAGCCACCTTCGCTATCGGTAACGGTACCCACAGTCGTTCCTTTCACAACGACTGACACGCCCGGTAAGGAACTGCCATCGTCGGCCATAGTAACCTTACCCGTAATTTTACGATCCTGAGCCCACGTGACGACGCAGATTGAGCAAGCAAAGAGAAAGCTCAACAGTAACTTTTTTCCCATAAACAAGTACGATTAGTGAAGTTAAGCAAGAAGCACTTCTACAAAAGTATATTTCGGGAAATTCAGTTCAAAGTTTCGTATTGAAAAAATTATACAAACTTTTATTTTAGCATATTTAATATTATTCAAAATATAATTCTGTAATTTTTCTTATCAAAAATATAAAAAATAGATTAAAAGCCAGAAATAGCATAATTAATCTTTCTATTTTCCTATTGTACCAGTATTGTTACCAAACGGATTTAGACATTTTTGTATAAAAAAATAATCGATAAATACAATTTTTGAGCAAGCCATAGGCAACTAATAAGAAGAGATATAATAAGTATAAATACTTAATAAATAATAGATTAACATATTCAACCAAAGAATAAATTGTATTATATTTATATTTTAGCTAATAATTTTACATATATCCATTATTAAGCAACAATAAATTACTCATGCAATTAATACTAATATTAAATATGGTGCATTATCTAACTTCCCGATGCCTTACACGCCCACCTAATTACTTAAGTATATACGGATAATCTAATTTGCTGTCGACGGTTGGCTGCTGTAAATGAGCGCTCTATCAACACAAAGGCCTTCCTCTGGTTTGAGCAAGAGGAAGGCCTGGCTGAAAAACGGGTAAATAAATAGAGAAGATTCGGCGCTATTGCAAGCCGTCGACTTTAATATCGATACGGCCCCGAGCATTTACAACGGCTAACAGGGCAGTGGGCGTCAGGTACACCTGATCGGGTTTGATTTCATCAATATGGCCATTGATTACCACACCTTTTGCCAACTGCGTATTGGAAAGCCGCTGCTGCAACAGTTTCTGCATATCGGCCAACTGCGAACCGACCGGAATGGTCAGTTGCTTTTCAAGTGTTCGGGCAAACGTTCCCTTCAGCAGCCAACTCGCCGACCGGGCCAGCACATTTTTGGTATCCAGGTCGTACACCAGGTCTTTGAGCGAAATAGTCTGGTCTTTGGGATCATAATACGGCCGACCACGGAGATAGATGTCGCCATTGATGGTTCCTTTCAGACCGGCTTTAATGATCAGGCTCTCGTTCTGCCCGTACAGGTCCATGCTTGTGATGGTGATGTGGTAATTGTCGTTGTTAAACGAAAACGACTTACCCACAAACTCTTCAGCCGCAATCCGGGCCACTTCGGGGTAGCTGGCCTCGCTGAGAAGACCGATCTGAAAATCGTCCTTCACCTGCGATACCACGGTAAGGTTAGGCAGCGATACGGCCGGATGTACGTCTGGCTTAGTCCCTGTGGAGGTGAGTGTGTATGCTTCAATACCAATGGTTGCCCGGATGAGTCGTCCTTCAAAACGTAGGGGCGTAATCAGTACACGTTTGGGCACGACCTGCAAATAGGTTCGATATTTCTCAGAAAGTAGGTATGGTTCACGCAGGGTATTCCAGGCTTTCAGAACAGGGGTACGCAAATCTACATTCCGGCGTATCTGCTGATCGAGCGTTTTGGTGATCGTGCCCAGATTCTTGTCGATCAGTCGGGAGACGATATTCGTAATCGGAATATTTACGCCCACCACACTTACGGTTGGCTTCCGAACCCAGCCGTAGCCATCGGCCTGCGTTTGGGTATGTACAGACCAGTCGGGATCGAGGTCAAATCTGGATTTGAAGCGCAAATCGATTTCAAATTCTGTTTCCTTATATTGCATGAATCCCAGAACAGAAACCCCGGCTTTGGCCCAAATTCGCAACGGAACCGTAAACTGAAACAAACTGTCCTGCGCCGACACCATAATGGTTCCCCGCTTCCAGACCTTTGTCATAAACTGGTCGTTGTTATTATCGTCCAGGCTATTATCCTCGTAAATCAGTCCATTGACCTGTGCATTAATTTGCCGCTCCACATCGCTCATAGCAATGGATACAGGTACATGAACTGTGGATAAAAAACGTTCATTACGGACTTCCATTTCGGTGGTGTTATAGGCTTCTTTAGGCGCTTTCGGATTCAGACGTTTTTGGGCGGTCTGGCAACTCATTACAATGGCCAATAACCAGAGAATGAACAGACGGGCCACATACTTACCATTCATAATAGGTAGCTGATTTAGCGGCTAAATTACATCAATTGGTTGCTTTTCACATTTCATTACTCGTTTATTGATAACCAATCTGCGCTTTAACATAATTGTCGTTTCCCAAACCCCAGCTCGCCAGAACGTCTGATTGACATAATACAGAGCCAAAAATTCTTTTATCAGAAATGGATATTCCCGAGAGCTGGGACAACATCGTAGCCCACATGCCGAATAAGCCACTCTCCCGCTTCACACAGGCACACACGAACCGAAAGGCCCTGAGATGCTGGCTCCGCTGTTCCCGATGGAGTTAATCAAACAGGAAGTTACCACCGCCATCTGGGTTCCCATTCCCGACGAAGTCCGCGACGTATATAAAATCTGGCGGCCTACTCTTTTGTTTCGCACACGGTCTGGAAAAACGATTGAATAGCACCGCCAAGATTTAAAACCTGTTTAAACTTTTATTTCAGTTAGTGGCTATCCTTGTCTTTTAGTAAAGGCCAATTCGTATCTGCTTTCCGAATGTGGTCAGGGCGGTCTTTATTCCAGAGTGTTTGTACTTTTTTATTATAGTTGAAGTAGAGCTTCCCATTCTCAATTGTCCAGGCGTCGGGTTCTGTTGGGGCTTTATGGCCCTGCGATGTACCGTAGGCGCAATAGCCGCCATATTGAGGAGTATATTTTTCGGGATCAGCTTTAAACGTATCCCGATTCTGGGCACTGGCGAAATACCAGTTTGCCCCCTGATAGGCATATGAAATAGCAGAATCACCCATCACAGGCTTCCCTTCGATAAAATAAGCTACTGGATCATACCCTCTCAACGCTTTTCCGCCAGGTGCAAAAACGGGCGATTGCTGCGCCCGGACAGTGGTAATCGATGCGAAAATGATAATCAACAGATAAAAAAAGAGTCGTTTCATGGATGTTTATTGGTTGAAAAATTGGATTGATTCGTTGACAGTTGTTGGCGAATGGCAGCGTGGATCAAATCGGGCCGACGCCAGGGAATAAAATGATTCATGCTAGGAATCATCTGAATGGTTACGGGCGCATTTGTGAGCATTCTTCTGGCAAAATCCGCATTTCCGGGAGGTACCAGCTCATCCTCCGTACCCTGGATGACGGTTACGGGAATACGAATGGCAGACCAAAGCGGAAGCATCCTCTGAAGCTCAGCTTTTAAGGGCATAATCTCCCGGTTACTAACATCTAGTTCAGTGGGCAGTAAGTACCGAACCGGAAAAGCGGCTCCAATTGGCCGATACCATTCTCCCCGCTCCAGATCGGGGTCGATGGACGGAGCAACCAGAACCAGACCGCCTACTTGCTCCGGGAAATCCATCGCCAGTCGAACAGCTACCGGCCCGCCCAGCGAATGACCAACGACAATGGGTTTATGCGTTGCCGGTTTCTGACGGAGCAATGGGGCTATTGCGGCCACCTGGGCTTGCAAAGAAGGTTCCGGTCGCCCCAATTCCGACTTACCAAAACCCGGTCGGTCCACCGAAATCAATTGGGCATGGTTGTAGAGGGATGAATCCGTAAAAAAATCGATGAAGGCATCCCAGGAACCCGGCGAGCCATGAATGAACAATACAGTCGGTAAGGAGTCGGCCCCGATATGGGCAAAATGAACCGTATGCTCGTTAGACTTGACGGTCCCAAACGTGGGCTTTAGGCTGCGATTCGCAAAGTACTGGGCGATGGCTTTATCCGACATTCGAATGGAAACGCACTGGGGCAGCATAACAATAATAAACACCAGCAGCAGTAGCCCGATGCGCCAGCGAGCCACAGAAGTCCATCCACGTAGAAACCGTATCATTCGAGAGGGGTTATTGACCAGGATATTGGCCGACGGTATGAGTTGGCTAGTCTCAACCGTCAGGCCAATACCTGTATACTTTGCCAAAGGGCCATGCCAATAAACAGGATGCCAGTCAGTCGATTAACCCACCGCCCATTCAGGTACTGAACAATTCGTTGGCGCAAGCGGTCGGTTAGCCAAACGACCAGAATCAGCAGCCCAAACGCCCCGGTTGCGGTGCCTAGCGCAAACACCCACGGACTGGCGGGCTGATTGACGGGAATCAGTGTATGAGCGCCTATAGGAACCCGACTCAGATATAGCCATACGGCCGACCAGAATGGTAGTAACTGTGGATTCGTACTGCCTAATAAAAACCCTTTCCAGAAGGGTAATGCTGGCTTTGGGTCGACTACCTCATTAAGTTCAACCGGTTTTTGCCGAAAGGCTACGAGTCCGGCCCCCAGCAGTACTGGAATGGGCGCAACCGTCAGCAGATCCATCCAGTGCGAATTGGCTGGTATGAGCATTAACCCACCGGCCGCCAGACTGCTGTAGGCAATCTCTGGCAGACTGCCACCCAACGCCAGCCAGATTCCGGCCTGTTTATTATGGCTAAGCGTCGTTTGCATAACAGCCAGATTGACAGTGCCGGGATGAATGGACCCTAGAAAGCTGATGAGGCAGACAATACAGAAAAGCAGAAGCATACGATTCGCTGGTAGAGAGTTACGGAATCCAGATGGCGATTTACTTCGACTGATGCTGAACCGTTGAATACGCCACGCCAAAATGCATCGGTAGGTCCACGGCCGGAAAATCGTTCTGGATAGCAATCTGGATAAGCGCCATGTGGTGAATGGCATGTTCGATATTGTACAGCAATTCCCGCGCTATGGAGGATGGGATCTGCACGGCTTCATTGCCTTTAACCGATAGGTCAGCCGTTAAAGTCAGCGGCTGATTCAGATCGATCCGGTGAATCGTTCGGTCAACAGCTCCGATCCGGCGAAGGGCTTCATCCGTGTCAACTTCCAGACGAAGGTCGCGTTGGCGCCGGTCGTAGTTGAGTTGCCCCATTTGGACACTGGCGACGAGCAATTCATAAAATTCGAGAATGTGCCGGACATGTTTGCCGATGGTATTGCCCGAAAGAACCGACAGCGGTCGGGCATAATCAGCGTCGGTTAGCTGACCGATCACTTCGGCAAGTTGCATCAGGATATCAGTACTGGCAGATTTAAGTGACATCGTGTTAATAACCGTTAATGAGTGAAGAATCAGGCATTTGTATGGACTTTCTTCTGGCCCAGTATATCCGACAGAACCGGCATCCACTGCGTGCGGGTAAGCGCCAGAATGGTCGCACAACTTACCGCCACAACCAGAGCCAGAAAGAATAAATAACCACCATCGTCCTGCACCGAAATCCCCAGGATGGTCAGGTGCGACACAATAGCGCCGGCCATTACACCCATGCCCAATGCAGCCCCTAGCCAGCTTGTTCGTGGCATCAGAATAAGTACGGAGGCTATCAGCTCGACAATGCCAGAACCAATCCGGCCCCAGGGTTCAACGCCCAGCGTCGAGAAAATATAAACCGATTCAGGTTGGGCCAGAAACTTGAAATACAAGGTCTGAAGCAGAATGATGGCTGCCAGTAAGCGAGCAGCCCAGAGAATGTAGGTCGTTGTTTTGTTCATGATTGCGGTCGGGCTTATAGGAATGACTCACTTACGATTGAATGAATTTGCCCCAGTTCGCGTCGGCTTGCTTATGCAGATTCACCTCGTCTTTATTCCACTTGGGCAGTGTATTGTTGATAAAGGAATGGTAGAACAGATACAGCTTGCCATCTTTGACCTTAAACGTTTCGGGGTCTATCTCTACCTTCTCGCCCGTGGCTCCCATCGCATAGGCGCACCAGCCACCGTACTGCGGTTCATAACGATCCGGGTTTTCCTGAAAGGCTTTCAGATTGGCGGGTGTTGCAAATCGGTAGGTAACATTTTTGTACGTATAGCTATTGGTGGCCGAGCCTTTTACGGCTTTGTTCTGGGTGAAATAGGCTACGGCATCGTAGCCCTGTATGGCCAGGCCATTTTCGAGGTTGAATTGCTGCTTGCGGGCTGCAACTGAATTAGTTTGGGCTGAAGCCGGTGTCCAGTAGGTGAAAAACAAGGTAATAAACAGGAACGAAAGCGTTTTCATTAGATGGCTTGTCTGAATGGGTTACTTGCAATTGTGTTTTCAAGCTGGTGTAAACTCGGCCAACGCAGCCGTACCAACGTTTCGCTAATACAATTGCCAAATACCATTCCAGATGCACTAAAAAAAGAAAAAACGGCCATTACGCGCTGGAAACGAGCAAAACGCACGTAAAAGCCGGAGAGAAGTCAGGACAGAACACAAGAAAAATTCCTGATATTTCGTAAGCGTCCCGAAATACCCGTAGAAAATCACGATCTGATTAATCCGCAAACTCACCTGATTAACCCAGCCAGCAAAATTCTTTCGCCGACGTTGGCTCCGTCCTGATTGACAGCCATCGGCTCTCAAACTGTCACGATTTACCAAGACACTCACGCTATTTCGTGAAACCTTTAACCGTCACCTATTCATTTTCACAATTAATTAACTGAAAATCAGTATTTTAATAAATTGGTATGGACATTGAGCAGTCATGGATTAATCAAGTGGATTGATCATGTGTACTGTCACTTATTTGCCGGCGAGTTCAACCGGCTACATCCTGACCCATAGCCGCGACGAAAAAGCGATACGTCCCGTAGCGCGGCCGCCCCGAACCGTAACCATCGGCGGGGTTGCGATCACCTTTCCGCAGGACCCGCAGGGGCAAGGAACCTGGATAGCGTCGGGCTTTCGGGACGATGAATCCCCGGTAACCGTGTGTTTACTCAATGGTGCGTTCACGGCCCATCGGCCCGAACCACCCTATCGGCATAGTCGTGGGCTGGTGCCGTTGCAGGTGTTTACGTATCCGACTGTCGATGCGTTTATCAGCACCTATGACGTGGCGGGTCTGGAGCCTTTTACGCTGTTGATCGCTGAAGAAGGCCGTTTGACAGAACTACGCTGGAATGGCACCCGACTTTTTGTGGATGAAAAAGACCCCAGCCAGACTTACATCTGGTCGTCGGCAACGCTTTACACACCCGAGATTATCCGGCAACGCGAAAACTGGTTTCGGGAATGGTGCCAACAACACCCCGACTATTCAGTAGAAGCTATCCGGCGTTTTCATCAGGTTGGTGGCAATGGCGATGCCGAGAATAGCCTCCGCATGAATCGCCGGAACGTGATGCTCACCGTCAGCCTGACTAGTGTCGTTTATATCACTGACGAATTAAACATGATTTACGAAGACCTCATCCAATCGGCTGTTTACCAGACCTCTATCGACCCTATCTATGCAACCCGTTAGCACAACCCGTTCGGCAACCCTCTCCGAAAGCACATTCGCTCAGACGATCCGTTCGCTCCCGGCAACGGTATGGGCATCCCTTATGGGTTTTAGCCAGACGTCCCCATTCATAATCCGTCTGCGCCATTGGGAATACTGGCCGTTTGAGGTGGTTTATTTCCCCATTTTCTTTTTTCATTTGTGGCAATCGATCAAGGCGCGTTCGCTATTTTATTTTTCAGCGTCCAATCCGTCTATCGAAACAGGCGGTTTGTTTGGCGAGTCGAAGGCCGATATTCTGGACCGTATCAACGATGCGTATAAGCCCGTTACGCAGTTTGTACCGGCTTCGGCCAATTCCGAAACGGTGCTTTGTCTGATGCAGGAGCGAGGGCTTACGTTTCCGGTTATTGCCAAACCGAATGTGGGCGAGCGGGGCTGGCGAGTCGAAAAAATCGAGAGCCGCGAAGCCTTGATGAACTACTTCGCTACCACACCGATTGATTTTCTGATTCAGGAGTATGTCAGCGAACCGCTTGAACTAGGTGTGTTTTATTACCGAATGCCGGGGCAGGCCAAAGGCGTTGTGTCGTCGATCGTGCAGAAAGAATTTCTGACCATACGGGGCAACGGCCACGACTGCATTGAAAATCTGATTCGGCAAAACGAACGGGCCATTCTTCAACTACCGGCTCTGACGAAAAGGTACGGCCATCTGTTCCACGACATACCGGCTGCTGGCGAAACCATTACGCTGGAGTCGATAGGAAATCACTGCCGGGGAACCAAATTTTTGAATGCCAATCACCTGATCACCTCTGAACTGACGCGTGTATTTGATCGAATTAGCCAGTCGATTGACGGGTTCTATTTCGGTCGTTACGATCTGCGGTGCCGGAGCATAGCCGATCTGTATGCCGGTAAACACATTCGGATTATGGAATTGAACGGTGCCGGTGCCGAACCCGCCCATATTTACCAGCCGGGTTTTTCGCTCCGCGAAGGCTATAGGGTGCTGTTTCACCATTGGCGGGTACTCTACCAGATCAGTCGCGAAAACCACCGCCGGGGCATTCCATACATGACTTTCCGGGAAGCTTTTCGGGTATGGAAACGCACGCAGCAAAACAGAAAAACAAATGCTCAACAGTAGAATAAGTTTGTTCCATCCGAATTACAGCTTACGCCATGAATAACTCTTTTTCTCACATCGACACAAACCTGAGCGGTCTGACTGTACTGCTAACTGCTGGCCCTACGCAGGAAGCCATTGATCCAGTTCGGTACATCAGTAATCACTCGACCGGCAAAATGGGCTATGCGCTGGCAGAGGTGCTGGCCGAACGGGGAGCGCAGGTTACGCTGGTGAGTGGGCCAACTAACCTAACGGTGCAGCATCCATTCATCAATCTCGTATCGGTTCGGTCGGCGGCCGATATGTATAGTGCCTGTCTGCATTACTTTCCGCAAGCTACACTAACCGTACTGGCTGCTGCCGTCGCCGATTATACCCCAAGGGTGGTCGCTGATCGGAAAATCAAGAAGAAAGAAGAGTCGTTTTGTCTGGAGCTTGTCAGGACGGTCGATATTGCTGCGAGCCTGGGACAGCAGAAACGCGCCGACCAGTATATGGTTGGCTTCGCGCTCGAAACTGACAATGAACTGGCCAATGCTCAGGCGAAATTGACAAGCAAAAACCTGGACCTGATTGTGCTGAATTCACTACGCGACGCGGGTGCAGCCTTTGGTCACGATACTAATCAAATAACGCTCATTCACCGCAACGGTGCCATTCATCGCTTTGGCCTTAAAGCCAAACGGGCCGTTGCCTGCGATATCGCTGATCATATTGGGCAATTAGTCACGAAAACGGATACGGCCCTTTCAGCCACTTATTCTAATATTCTCACGCATGCTTAACAAGCCTAAAACTATGAATCGATCCACTATTTTGGCTAGCCTGACTAGCCTTTTACTCATCATGTCGCCTGCCTTTGCCGTACTGCTCTCAGGTCCATCTAGCAATGACACCAATCCCGAAAAGCCACCCCGTCGACTCGAAAAAACCGAAGCCGAGTGGAAACTGGCACTTACCCCTGAGCAGTTTATCGTAACCCGCAGGCAAGGTACCGAACGTCCATTTAGTAATCCACTGGCCAGCAACCACGAGCATGGTGTTTATCGATGTGTTTGCTGCCACGAGCCGCTGTTTAGTTCAGACACCAAATTTGAATCGGGAACGGGCTGGCCTAGTTTCTACGCGCCCCTGCGCAAAAATGTGGTCAAAGATATCCACGATTCCAGCCACGGCATGGTTCGGACCGAAGTGCAATGCGCCGTATGCGATGCCCACCTTGGGCATGTGTTCGACGACGGCCCGGCTCCCACCGGCCTCCGATACTGCATGAATGGATTGGCGCTGGAATTCATCAAAACGAAATAGCTTAAGTAGCTCAGTGAATATCCATTAATTATGTTTTGTCATGCTGACGAAGCCGGGCGGCCGGTGCCGAAGCATCTTCGGATATGACCCTTTATCCTACCTCCGAAGATGCTTCGGCACCGGCCGCCCGGCTTCGTCAGCATGACAAAAACACCACCCTTGCAGAATACGCTAAACTACTTACGCTTAATTACTTAAATTATCATGAACGTATTTCATTTTTTACTGGCCAGTTGCTGGCTATTGGCGAGTTGCACACAGGCTCAGTCGGTCGATACGACCCCTGCCCGCCTACCCGCACTGAAACCCGGCGAAGCGGTTGCCACCTTTGCGGGCGGCTGCTTCTGGGCGCAGGAAGAAGGCTTCGATCAACTAAAGGGCGTTCGGGAAGTCGTGTCTGGTTATTCGGGGGGCCATGTGGCTAATCCAACGTATCAGCAGGTAGGCACCGACGAAACAGGTCATGCCGAGTCGGTACAGGTGTATTACGACCCCAAAGTCATCAGCTACCACGATTTGCTCGATGCGTTCTTCGCCGGACATGATCCGACGACCCTGAACCGGCAGGGACCCGACGTAGGGCGCGATTATCGGTCGGTAGCGTTTTACCGGACTCCGGCCGAAAAGCAGGAGATCATGGCCGCCATTCAGCGGGTCAATGCGTCGAAGCATTATGCCAATCCGGTCGTCACGGAGGTGTTGCCGTTCAGCGTATTCTATCCGGCCGAAAACTACCACCAGAACTACTGCAAGCTGCACCCAAACCAGCCTTATATTCAGCACGTTTCGGTGCCGAAGATTGAAAAACTACGCCATGCCATGAAAGGCAAATTGAAACAGGAAGAGGATCAGTAAATGGATAATGGATAATGAAATAGCCACCCCCATTATTCATTTTACATTATCCATTATTCATTAATTAATCATGCTCACATGGATGACCTAAATCAAGCCGATAAAACGCTGCATAGTCTGGCTCAATTGATTGCCCTGACTGGTATGCAATGTCTGCCCCTTCAGGCCGACGACAGTCAGACCAACATGGTCTGGGATCAACTGCTGCACCGGCTGGAAGGACGAGCGTTTGACCAGGCTGGTCAGCAGCTCCGGCTGGTGATTGATACCGAAGCGTTTACAGTTCAATTTATTGGCGACCATAATCGGATTTTGAGCCTGTTATCGCCAGAAGGCAAAACACCTGCCGATGTCCTGATGTGGTGGAATGAGCAAATGCGCTCCTTGGGAATTACAGAAATCCGACCACTAAACTACCACCTCGATCACGAACCCGTTGCACTTGATGCGCTGTATCAGCGACCATCGGCGCTGGGCGCGTGGAACCAGTGGCGAACTGTAGCCAATGAAGCCCTTCAAACTCTAAACCAGTGGAGCGGGCAGCAAAGCGAAGTCCGAATCTGGCCTCACCACTTCGACACGGGCGTTTATTACAGCCTGCCCGATGCGCAACAACACGAACGGGCGGCTATCTGGACAGGCTATGCCATAGCGGATTCGATCTGTCCTGAACCCTATTTCTATCTGTCTGGCTACAACAGCGCCCAGCCTGTCAACTTCCAGAACGCACCCACGCTGTCGGCAGGGGAATGGCGCACAGGAGCCGACTGGCAAGGTGCCTTGTTACCCATTTCGACCAGTCATACCAACGACCGTATCGACGCTTTCTTCCGGGAAAGCTACACCTGGCTTTATGAATCCATAAACCCATAAATCGATAGTTATGAAATCTCTTTTGTCTGTCTATCTGCTGTGTATACTGCTGATTCTGGGAATCGGTGGATGCGTAAAAGACAAAGACCTGGTTCCGCTGGGAAGTTTGGGCATGCCCGTCAGTACGGTCGATCCTGCACAGGTTTTTGATACAACCGGTCAGCAGTTACTAGCCTCTGGCAACTTTCAGAACGGCGTTCATACCGTGAGCGGCCAGGTACGCTTGTACGGGCGCAACGGCAAACAGACGCTGGTTTTTGAGAATTTCAGGAGCGACACCGGGCCTGATCTGCGTATCTATTTAGCCGCTGACACACAAGCCAGCAATTTTACAGAAGTGAGTTTACTGACAGCCACTGGCAGCTTTTTTGTTGATGTACCTGCCCCCGTAGCGTCCAGCCAGCAGCGTTTTGTGCTGATCTGGTGCAAGCGATTTGCCGTGCATTTCGGGAATGCCGAGTTGAAATAATCTAATGCAACAATTACCTATTTAACCCAAAAGGAGCGGTAGGATAAGCTCTTATACCCAATGAACAACCGTCTGACTTTTTTTCTGACAATACTACTATTTTCCGTCAGCCAGTTACCCACTCTGGCACAGGGATGCAGCGATGCTGGCTTTTGCACCATTGGCGCACTCAAACAACACGCGACGGCCGATACGAAAGGCCAGAAAATCAGCCTCCTGCTTCCCGTTGGATTGGGTGATGAAGCGGTGCTGGTTTTTGCACCGGGCCTACAATACGACAACCAGTTGTCGGCCCGGTGGGCCATCCAGGCAAAACTTACCGCCAATTATGCCAGTGGAAATTTAGGAAGTACCGCCGGACTCGGCGACGTTTTCCTGTCGGGAATCTACACATTACCAACGCAAGCCAAATGGGCAACGTCGCTCACGCTGGGGACAAAGCTGCCGTTGAGCAATAGCAACCTGAAAGCTGACGGTCGTCCGTTGCCAATGCAGTACCAGAGCAGCCTCGGTACGGTCGATCTCATTACGGGCGTTTCGGTAAGCAATCGCCAATGGCAATTTTCGGCAGGCTGGCAGCAACCCCTTACCGGAGCCAATAGCAACTCTTTTCTGCCTAACCTGAACGGCAAGCCCGAAGCACCCGCTTACCCGCCGTCTAACCAGTTTACCCGCAAAGCCGATGTACTAGGCCGGGCGGCCTATACCTGGATGATAAACCCAAAAATTAGTCTGAACGGTGGATTCCTGGGCATCTATCACCTTGCCGAGGATACCTATACCGATGCCAGCGGCAAGTCGGCAACGATCAGTGGATCGCAGGGGTTAACACTCAACGTAACGCTGGCCGGCTGGTGGAACCTAACGCCCAAAACGCGTATCGGCTTTACGGCTGGTACCCCGCTGGTTGTTCGGGAAGTCAGGCCCGACGGCCTGACCCGAAGCTTTGTTTTTTCGCCCGAAATAAGCTGGTTATTTTAACCCGTTTCTTTTACGTTTTTGGGTTCGAGGTTCGCGCTTTGTCAGGAATAGGAACCACTACTCTTCCCGTTGATTGATAGCAGCCCCAACGGGCAGCACTTCTAAACTCCCTCGATCCAGTTGGGCAAGCACTTCCTCAAAACCATAGCGAGGTTGCCAATTTAAATCGGTTTTTGCTCTGGTTCCGGCATAAACCCGGTCAATGGATATTGGCAACGGCCATCCTCGCTCGTTAAAGGCAGCAAGCAAGGCTGGTACTCGTTTGGCTAAGACCATTGCGGGATTGGTTGCTAAATCGGCACAGTCTTCTGACTGAAAAGGGGTATCTCCTGAGATGATAAAATCCTGATATGCTTCTCCCTCATTGGTTAATGCTGCCACATGAGCACTGGCAACATCGCGCACATCAATGCCCCGCGCCAGGCGATAAATAGCCATCAGGTCGGCCGGTTCAGGAAAGCAGCGTGACATACGAATCACCCGAACAGCCAAACGGTCGTCGGCTACACGTCGAAGCAAAGCTTCAGCCTCCAGCTTTGTTCGATGATAAATGCTTCGGGGCTGAGGAATTGTTTCATCCGTCACCCACGCAGAAAGACCATTTTCGATGCTCTTGCCAAAAATAGCGGTTGTACTGGTAAAGATAAGCCGCCTGACTTGTGTGGCCAAAGCCGCTTCTGCGACCAAACGGGTGCCATCGACATTTATTCGGATAAACTCTGCATCGGAGAATACGCCCACATGAGGAGCATGTAATGCAGCCGTATGAATGACGGCATCAGCCCCTTTCATCACGTCCGTCAAAAGATGTTTGTCAGCAAAATCAGCTACTATGCGTGTGGTTGAGAAAGCGGTTCGATCAATACCAACGACATCGTGTTCAGTTGCTAAAGCGTTATAAATAGCCCGCCCAACTCGCCCTGAACTTCCGGTCAATACAATTCTCATTTATCTACTTCTGGCTCTGTTCAAAAACCAACATGGGTTTATGCTAATCGAGTCAGCTTACTAAGCTACAGAGTTGATAGCTACGGCGAACGGGTAAACCCATTATCTTTGTTATGAGTCAAGCTAATACCAAACTCATGACGTACCTCCAACTGTATCAGAAATACCAGACTTTACCACCTGATTACCAGGCAGAGGTAGCTGACTTTGTTGATTTTTTGGCTACCCGCAAAACTACGAATAAGCCTCTTGAACGAAAAACTCCCGTATTTGGAAGTGCCAAAGGCCAGTTTCAAATGAGTTCTGATTTTGATGCACCGCTGGACGATTTTGCTGACTATCAATAATGAACTTATTACTTGACACCCACACCCTTATATGGTTTCTAAACGGTAATGAACTAGACCTTTCAGCAAAAGCTAAGCGACTTATCACCGACTCAGCGAATGTCTCGTATGTAAGTATCGCTTCACTTTGGGAGATGGCCATTAAAATCCGGTTGGGCAGTTTGTCTTTTGAGCCAGGCTTTGATAATCTGCTGGCATTGCTTGACCAAAACGGTTTCGAGTTGCTGCCTGTCACGTTTGACCATACACGCTGTCTGCTAACGTTGCCTATGCTTCATCGCGACCCATTTGACCGGCTTTTAATTGCCCAAAGCATGACGGAAAGCTTACTATTTCTTACTGCAGATACCCATATTCATCAGTATGAGGTCGATTGGGTTTGGTAATCATGCTTAAACTCACAGTTGAGTTTATTTCCTTTTGACTCGAACGTCTCATCAAACAACTACCAGCACATGGCTATCTGCATCGACTGATCCAAGGGAGCCTGAGCCAGTGGCCGAACCGAATCGGTATAGAGAATGAGCCAGTTATCGGCTTGCTCCAGGCGGCCCCGCAGTTCAACCGACCGACCGACATTGGGTAGTATGGAGGCATTCAATGGTTGCCCCAACGGCCCAACCACCAGATAGTAGTTACGCTGATCGCTGCGATTCTGCACCGCCAGCAAGGGAGGAATGCCACCGGCAATGCAGCGCACGGCACACGACCGATGGGGTCGGCCTTCGCCGGGTTTCATCACGCCCAGCATACATTTCGGATCTGTGATTTCGCCGGTTAAACTGACGATGCCCAAACCACCCTGCTCCAGCGTTGAGGAAACGGGCGGTATGGATGAGGGTTTTATAGCTGAAACACCCACTAAAGCATCAGCTTCTTCGGTTAGTTCAAGGGCAGCTTTTCCATCATGGTAAATGAGCGTCCCGCGAATTTTTAGCCGTTTATTGGCCAAAGAACCGTGTTTGCGTTCCCACTGGTTTAGGGTTGAATCGGCTCCGCGTTTGTTGAAGCCAATGAGCAACACCCGCTCAAAAAGGGGTTTATTGGCGGCTGTCTGTTGCACAGGAACCCGCAGAAATGGAACAGGAGTTCGGATCAGTTCGCCTTCGAGCGTTGTCAGCGTACCATATTCGAATACAGCCCCGGAAAACCCTCGCTGCTGCCAAACCAATAGCCCGGCCAGGAGCGCCACAACGACAGCCAGCCCAATGGCGGCTCGGCGAGTAGTTTTTCGGAACGAAGCGGGTGCTTCGGCCTGCCAGCCAATGTAAAAATCATCTTCCTGTTTCATGGGATACAAAGAGCGAAAGAGTTAATGAGTGAAAGAGTGATTAAGTGTTGATGGCGGCTGGTGTCTGCGTTGTGCCAGGTGAAGCCGGGGTTGGGTTGACCCAGACCCTCGTGCCGATGCACTTTACGGCATAGGTTTCTACTTTTTCGGTAAATGGCGGGGGCGATTGACCGTTATGGGGCAAGTATTGATAACCATGCCAGGGGCAGGTAATACACCCGTCGATGATCTTGCCTTCGCCCAGCGGTCCATTCTGATGGCGGCACTGGTTATTGATGGCCGACACCTTACCATCGTACCGAAACAACGCAATGTTCTGGCCGTTTATCATCAGGGTTTTGGCCCGGTTTTCGGCAATCTCATCCGCATCGCATACCTCCACAAAACCATCCATTTCCTGACCCGATGGCCGGATATCCTTCCGTTGGCTGATAATCGCTGCCGTCAGGTGAAGCCCTACAATAAGGAACATGCCGACTCCCAGCACAATCGTATAAACTGTAGCCGTTTCCTGCTGCAATACGCCCAGCAGTACGTGCATCACAATGAGGCCATACACAACATATACGCCCATGTGCAGGGTTTTCCAGACGCGGGGGCTTAGATTTTTGAGCCAGAAATCGTGACTGGTAGCGGCCATCACAAACAGAATTAGGAGTGCGAAAAAGCCCAAAATCTGAAACGAAAATTGCGACAAATGCCCATAGTCGGGTTCAGACGTAAAGAGCGACACCAGCGGATCGACATTGCCCCTTGAATGAAACTGAAGCAGGCTGAAAATGCCATGCACCGAAGACACCAGAAACATGCTGACCCCCAAATGCCGCCGGTTATAAAGCAACGGCAAAAAACGGGGACTGAGCCGACACAATGGGCCAATAATCAGTATAACGTGAAGCATCAGAAAAGCCAGGGTACTGGTCGCGCGGATGATGACCGTTTCGGCGGTTACGTCAGGAAACAAAACAGCCTGAAGTCCACAGAAAATAATCAGATATACCGTTACAAGCCCTGCAATGGTCCAATCGTATAGTTTTTTCTGGCGATTCCAGGAGACGGGCAGGTAGTTTAGCGCCATACTATCTTAAAATTGAATGGTTTGAAGAACGCTGTGTTTGAGATCATCCACCAATCTGATGGTTGGGTGCAGTGTTGAATCGGGTAACGCGAACCGATAGATACCCGCTACATCTACGGAGCCAATGGCTAGTTCGCGTGTGGGTGTAACCACGCTGACCACTACCGAAGGAGCTTCAAACGGCTGGTGAACGACGAGTTCAAGCTGAGGATCGCTCAACTGATTACTACGGCGAAGTGTGGCCTGTATGCCCGACTTCTCTACGGTTCTGACCACGATAGGAAGGGCGTCTGGCACGGGCAAATCAATGATTTGTTGCTGGATAGGTGGGTCTCTGTCCAGGCGCAGTGTAGAAATAAACCCGATGGGTAATAGGACAGCTAATAGCCCCCACATAGCCCGGTGTGTTTGTCGAATTTTCGGTGTCATGGTAATACAGGGTTAGCATCGGCAGATGAAGACGACCGATGACGAAGCAGTTTTTGCAAAAGCAACGGCCAAAGGGCACCAGAGCCGGGCAGCAGCAACAGCCGAACAGTCAGGTTTATGTCTTTGGCTTCGTGATCAATACGGGTAGCTCCCCACCCTACAAAGTACACCCCAAAAATGACTCCGATAGCTACGTAGCCATAAAACAGCATAACCAGTGTCTGGATCATGATTGTAGGGATTAAGCCCGGTTATAGATTTTTACAATGGTTTCGCGCGTCATCCGGCCGGTGTCGCTGAGCAGAAAGGTGATCAGGTCGGCAATCCGTTCGGTGGGTACCCAATGGGCCGGGTCGCTGTCGGGCATGGCGGCCCGGTTAGCGGGCGTATCGAGGGTGCTTGGTACCACTATGGTAGCGGTCGTATGCGTGTGTTTGCCTTCGGCATTGATGAGCTTGGCTAGTTCAAACACAAGGGCTTTGCTCATGGCGTAGGCAAATACGTCTTTCCCTTCAGTGGGGTTGAGCGTCGGGCGAGAACCGATCAGCACAAACTGGCCTCCTCCCCGTTGTTCAAAGCGATTCATCAGCGGTTTGACGAGGTTGAAAGCCGACATAAAATTGAGGTCAATCATTTTTCCGAGCAACCGAACATCGGTTTGCTGAATACCTCCCATCGCAAATCCACCGACGAGCAACACAGCCGCACATATATCAAAATCCGACGTATCGCTCATGAAAGCGTTGACACTAGCTTCATCCAGCACATTGACTACGAAGGAATGAACATTGGGCAGGTGGTCATATAATTGAAGGTCACGGTCGGAACTGAACGTAGCCAACACCTGACACCCTTGTTCGTGCAGGTGTTCGACAACGGATTTGCCCAGATTACCGGCAGCTCCGGTTACGAGAATTGTTTTCATAGTTTATTCAATTAGTCATTATTAGTCATTGGTGGTCATTCGCTACGCGTCATTTAGTTGTCATTGATAGCCATTCGTCGTCATTCAGCTAATGACCATCAATGACTATTAATGACCACTAATGACAACCAAATGACTTCATGACTTATCCTCACTCCACCAGAGTACTTCATACGTCTGGCAGCCATTTTTCTGACCGGAAAGGTGCATCGCCATGGTGCGGCACTGGCCATAACGCCGTCGGTAATTGCACCGATACAGCCAGCCGGCTAGCGACATACCAGCTATCGGCCCCACAAAATAGAGCCACAATCCTGTCCAGACCTGCGCCGATAAGGCCGAGCTAACCGTACGGGCGGGGTTTATGCTCATACCCGAAAACGGCGCTTCAAATGTGATATACAGCGCCACCACCAGCCCGACAAAATAGCCCGTGTAAGGAGCCAGCCGAACCGAATTGCTGAGGGCCAATACCATCGTGAGCATTCCAAAGGCTAGCGCAAACTCACAGGCCAACGCTACCCAAATTCCCGTTGGGCCGGGTTGCGTCGTTACAAAGTTGACCGTCGGGTGCGCCATATAAGTGGGTATGAGCCAGGCAAGCAGTACCATAGCCAGCGAACCACCCACAAATTGAGCGATGATATAAGCCACTGCATCGACGGTCGAAATCCGGTTCAGCCGCCATTGGGCAATGGTAACAGCCGGGTTCAGGTGTGCGCCCGACCGTTTACCCCATCCCGAATAAATCAGGCTAATAGCGGTAAGTCCCATTGTTACGCCAATTAAGGCCCGTCGAACAATCGATGAATCAATAGCCTGCCGAATAGGCGACGCCGGATACTCGACCGCAATCACTACCAGCGAGGCCGACACCATAAACGTGCCTAAGGCCCAGGCTTCAATCAAGTACAGTGGCCAGTTTTTTGTAGTGTTTTCATTCTTTAAGCGAGGCAACCGTGCCGGATAATCCGTCAACAGTTTGATAATGGCTCCCACCGACCAGGCCTGATTGGCGGTGCCGCGTCCGTGTTGCGGGTGAAGGCCGTCGAAAATTTCGGAGATACCACACAGGCAGTCGTTTTCGTAAAAGTGCTGTTTCAATGTAGCCAGTTCGGCATTCATACGCTTGCGGGTAGCGGCCGTGTCGCCATGTACCCGAACGTAGGCGGTCCAGTATTCGCCCAGCAAAAACGGCCAGACGGTTCCCTGATGGTACGCCGTATCGCGCAACCAGGGATCGCCACCATACACAGCGACAAAAGCAGGGTCGTCGGACGAGAGAGTGCGCAAGCCATAGGGCGTGTACAGATTGGCCTCTACCATCTTGAGAATCTGCTCCTGATCGGTTTTATTCAGCAGCGGAAAGGGCAGGCTGAGGGCATAAATCTGGTTGGGCCGGATGCTGGCATCGGGTGCGCTGCCGGGAACAACTACATCGTTCAGATAGCCTTTTTCATTCCAGAACGCCGACCGGAAGCTTTTCTCAAACCGCCGGAGCATCAGCCCATACATATCGGGTTTTCGACGTAGTTGCTGGGCAAAGTAAATTGTGATTTTGAGGGCATTGTACCACAGCGCGTTCACTTCCACCGGGCAGCCATGCCGGGGTGTTACCACATAATCGCCGACGCGGGCATCCATCCAGGTGAGCTGGGCGGTGCCTCGGCCGCCGTATAGCAGCCCTTCCTCGGTGACATGAATGCCGTAGCGGGTGCCGTTCTGATGCGCGTCGAGTATGCCCAGTAACTGCTCGTAATGTTGCTCCACAAATGCCAGGTCGTTGAATCGCTGGTGGTACTCGTAGAGCGCCACAAACAGCCACAGGGTCGCGTCGATGGTGTTGTATTCAACCGGGTCCTGACTGTTGTCGGGGAATCGGTTGGGTAACATGCCATCGTCCAGATACCGGAAAAACGTGTCCAGAATCCGTTTGGCCGTTTGCTGATGACCAAGCGAAATACATAGCCCCCGCAGGGCAATCATGGTATCGCGGCCCCAATCGGTAAACCAGTGATACCCGGCAATAATGGTCTCGCTTCCGGTCGATTGCCGTTGTACAATAAACTGATTGGCGGACAGAACAAGGTCTTTCAAAAACGGCTCCGTCTGCGTATCCCGCAGTTCGGCAACGCGCTGAATTTCAGATACCCGCAAATCAACAGGGTTTGGAATCAGCAAATTTTCATCTGTCGAAAACGTCAGAAAACACTCCTGTCCAGCTTCCAGCCGTACCTCCACATAGCCTACCGAATACGCATCCTCTACAAAATCCAGTCCTCGTTTCTGCTCTTCCCGATACGTAAACTGATGATACCACGCCCGACTTTCGACGAACGTTCCGCCCGAATAGGCCCAATATACCGGTTGGGCACCATAGTGGGCATAGAGCTTCAGGTAGGGTTTGGTCTGGGCGATGTAATAGTCGTAAAAATCGTTCTGATGAAACAGGCTGTGGTAATCGCGCTGCACAAACAGGGGCATCAGTTGCAGGGTGACGGCTGTTTGGCCCCGGTTCTGATACGACACCAGCGTAGTATTGACGTTCTGAACCATCCATACGGTTTTGGCAATCTGGTGTTCGCCAACCTGAAAAAGCCAGGTTGGTAACGGCAATCGTTCAAACGAAACCAGATGCTGCCACCCCTGCGGATGCACAAACTCGCCATACCGATTGCTCGACAAAGCGACGGCACCTTGTTCGGTCAGCAGCGTTTCTTCTACTTTCGATACCAGCACTTGCCGGTCGGTTGGCGGATTGTGTGCCGCCACCAGCAATCCATGATACCGACGCGAATTGGCACCCGCCAACGTACTACTGGCATATCCACCCAACCCGTTGGTAACGAGCCATTCGCGGTCGGAGAGTTCATCAAAATTGGTAAGGTTCATGAAGATAGTCTTTGGGTTATTCGGTTCACGATCCAATCAAATCTGCTACTACGCCTGTCCAGCCGGTTTGGTGGCTGGCCCCAACACCCCGCGAGGTGTCGCCGTGAAAATATTCGTAGAACAACACCAGGTCTTTGAAATGCGGGTCGGTGGCATATCGGCTTTCGCTGCCATTGACCGGACGATACCCGTTGGCATCGGGCCGGAAAATACCAACAAGCCGGTCGGCCAGCATAGCAGCCGCTTCGCCCAGCGAAATCTGCTGCCCTGAACCTGTCGGGAACTCTACCTGCACCTGATTGCCATAGTAGCTGTGGTAGGTACGGAGCGCACAAACCAGCAGGTAATTCATCGGCATCCAGATAGGCCCGCGCCAGTTAGAATTCCCTCCAAACAACCCACTCGACGATTCGCCAGGTTCGTAGCGTAACCCAAATTCCTGCCCGTCGATATGTACCGAGTAGCCGTGTTCGTGAATCTTGGAGATAGACCGGATGCCGCCCGGAGCTAGAAACTCACCTTCGTCGAGCATGGCGTGGAGCAGCCGTTCCAGCCGGGCTGGTGGAATCAGCGACAGCAGCAAATCCTGATTTTCGTCAATATCTTCAACAACGACGTGCATTTTTCCCTGCTTCTGGTATTGCTGGAACCAGCGCATCCGTTTCGTAAAATCGGGGAGTTTCGCAAAGATGCTTCTCGGAATTTTCAGGACGGCAAAGAGCGTCGAAAGCCCTACCAGCGACCGGATTTTTAGCGGTATGTACTGCTGACCGGGCAGTTCCAGAATGTCGTAGAAAAAGCCTTCGTTTTCGTCCCACGCTCCATCCCAGTCTTCGCCCAGGCGGTTGAGTGATTCGGCGATGTACACAAAATGCTCAAAAAACTTGGTGGCTACGTCTTCGTAAGTGACATCGGTTTTGGCTATTTCGAGCGCCATTTCGAGCATATTCAGGCAGTACAGCGCCATCCAGCTCGTTCCGTCGGCCTGCTCCAGCCGACCACCGCCCGGAATCTGGTTGCTCCGGTCGAAAACACCGATGTTGTCGAGCCCCAAAAATCCGCCTTCAAATACGTTGTTTCCTTTGGCATCTTTGCGGTTGACCCACCATGTAAAATTGAGCAGCAGTTTCTGGAAAACCCGTTTCAGGAAATCCACATCGCCCACGCCCGTTTGTGCGGCTTCGAGCTTATACACCGCCAGACACGACCACGCATGAACCGGCGGGTTGACGTCGCCAAAGGCCCATTCGTAGGCGGGTAGCTGACCATTGGGGTGCATATACCACTCGCGCAGAAACAGAATAAGCTGATTTTTGGCAAACTGGGGGTCAACCCGCGCCAACGGTACGCAATGGAACGCCAAATCCCAGGCCGCATACCAGGGGTACTCCCACTTGTCGGGCATCGAAATAATGTCTTCGTTGTTGAGCGTTCGCCACTGGTTGTTCCGGCCGTGTCTGCGTTCAGCAGGTGGAGCAGGTTGGCCGGGGTCACCGTCGAGCCATTGGGGTACGTCGAGGTAATAAAACTGCTTCGACCAGAGCATGCCGGCAAACGCCTGACGCTGAATGTTTTTGGTTTCGGTATCGGCCTCCGGCGACTGAATGGCCGTATAAAACTCGTCGGCTTCCTGAAGGCGCTGAGCAAATAGCTGGTCGAACTCCGCGCCAAGCGGTTTGCTATTGGCACTGCGTGAGAGTCGCAGTTTGACCGTAACTGACTCGCCCGCCGGGATGGTAAGCTGATAAACCGGAGCCGCTTTCGAGCCTTCGACGTGCGGACTCAGGGTGTCAAACTCGTTACCAATAATAGCCCGATGAAAGGCATCTTTGGTAAACGGGTGCGCGTTCGGGTAGCCAAAAATCCGCTCGGTATTGGTTTCATTTTCAGTGAACAACACCGTTTGGGTCGGCTCAAAATACAACGTGTAGGGACTTTGTCCGGGATGTTCGGTCAGCAGGCTACCCGCGCCCTCGGTGTCGGCACCGCGCCGAATCCGGGGTTTAGCCGGAATCTGCCCAAACGACCAGGTATTCCGAAACCAAAGCGTTGGCAACAGGTGTACGGGAGCGGCTTCGGGTCCTCGATTATGAACCGTAATCCGAATCAGCATATCCTGTTCCGACGCTTTGGCATATTCGGTAAATACGTCGAAGTATCGGTTATTATCAAAAATTCCAGTATCCAGCAACTCATATTCGGGCTGATGGCGGTCGCGGGAGCGGTTGGTTTCTACCAGGTCGGCATAGGGGAACGCCCGTTGCGGATACTTGTAGAGGTGTTTCATGTACGAATGCGTGGGCGTACTGTCGAGGTAGTAGTACAGTTCCTTCACGTCTTCGCCGTGATTCCCTTCGTTACCCGTCAGCCCGAAAAGGCGTTCTTTCAAAATGGAGTCCTGACCGTTCCAGAGGGCAATAGCGAAGCAAAGCCGTTGTTTATCGTCCGAAATGCCGGCAATGCCGTCTTCACCCCACCGATACGCCCTTGAGCGGGAATGATCGTGGGAGAAATACTCCCAGGCATTTCCATACGGGCTATAGTCTTCCCGTACGGTTCCCCACTGTCGTTCAGACAAATAAGGCCCCCAGTGCAACCAGTCTTGTTTACCACTGTATTGCTCCTGCAACCGAACCCGTTCGGCCACAGTGTTTGGTTGTTTCTTTTGAGTTTTCATGGGTAAGAGTTTTCTGTTTACAGTTCTCAGTCTTCTGTTCTATTTGACCCTCCAGTTATTTATGCGCTAGCCACCGTAGCGTCAGCCAACTGTAAACAGCAAACAGAAGACTGTAAACGGTTTTATCCATTATCTTCAAAACCAGGGTACAGCGTCATACCGCCATCGACCACCATCGTATGCCCGTGAATGTAATCGGCTTCGTCGGAGCAGAGCCAAGCCACCGTTGAGCCAATGTCGGAGGTTTCGCCGATGCGTTTGTAGGGGATGAGACGCATCAGGTTCGACAGGGCCTGTGGGGTTTCCCAGGCGGGTCGGTTGATGGGCGTGCGAATGGCACCCGGAGCTACACTGTTCACCCGGATTTTATAACCGCCCAATTCCTGAGCGATGGACTTCATCAGCAACATAACCCCACCTTTTGAAGCTGCATAATTGGAGTGACCCGCCCAGGGAATAATTTCATGCACCGAACTCATGCAGATAATCTTGCCGAGCGACTGCGACACCTCCGGCCGTGGGCCCCGACGCAGAAACTCACGGGCGGCTTCACGAGCGCACAAAAACTGCCCGGTCAGGTTGACATCCAGCACAAACTGCCAGTCTTTCAGACTCATGTCGATAAACTTGGCATCTTTTTGCAGGCCCGCATTGGCGACCAGAATATCGACCGTACCGAAGGCGGCAATCGTATCGGCAAACATTTTCTGTACATGATCTTCTTTACTCACATCAGCCTGAGCAAGTATGGCCTGACCGCCATTTTCCCGAATGAGTTGAGCAGCTTCTTCGGCTCCGGCTGGGTTGCCGATGTAGTTGACAACCACGTTGGCCCCTTCCATTGCCAATGAAAGAGCGGTTGCTTTTCCGATGCCCGAACTGGCTCCGGTAATGATGGCCGTCTGGCCGACTAATCGTTGGTTGGGTTTTTGAAACATCTTACTGGTTAGTTAAATGATGGTTTTGCGAGCTTTCCGCCGTTGAGGGTTCTGATTTTGTAAAGACCTGTATGCGCTGTCAGGTAGAGCGTTTTGCCATCGTCGCCCCAAGCCATGTTGGCAGGCCGTTCGGGACCGATGATTTTGCCGAGATACTTGCCTTCGGGCGAAATAATCCAGATGCCACCCGGAGCCGACACGAAAATGTACCCTTTCGTGTCCACCTTAATTCCGTCCAGCGCTTCGTCATCGTCGGTGGTGTTCATGTCGAAAAAGACCTTGCCATTGGACAGTGTGCCGCCGGACGGTCCGTCGCCACGGCTGACTTCAAATCGCCAGAGGGTTTTGGTGTTGTGGATGTCCCGAATGTCCCAGTTCGACACGTAGAGGTATTTTTCATCGGGCGAAAACGCAATGCCGTTCGGACCGCCAAGGCTGGTAGTCAACAGTTCGGTTTTGCCGTTGTGAATCCGATATACACCCGAATGAGGCTGCTCTTTGCGCGGGTCGTCATAGGCTTTCGGCAAGCCATAAGGTGGGTCGGTGAAGTACACATCCCCATTGCTCTTCACGGTCAGGTCGTTGGGGCTATTCAGTTTTTTACCCTCGTAACCATCCGACAGAACCGTCATCGGCCCTTTGATCTCGTCGCGAATGATGCGCCGGTTACCGTGCTGGCACACAATCAGATGGCCCGATGGGTCGATAGCCAGACCGTTGGAGCCGGGTTGGTGGTACTCGCCAATGTCGAAACCCGTGTAACCCGTTTTGGTCATATACACCGTTACGTTACCCATGTTGGGGTCGTATTTGTAGATGACGTTAGCATTGGGATCGCTGAAGAGCAGGTAGCCGTCCGGGTGCCAGACCGGGCCTTCGGTAAACTGAAAACCATCGGCCACTTTCTCGATTCGGGCAGAGGGGTCTATCACCTGTTTTAGTTCGTCCTGCACCATCGTTAGTTGGCCCAGGTTTTTCCAGTCGGCAGGTACGGGCTTTTCGGCGTAAAAGTCGAGGGTAGCGCTCCGAATCCAGACATAATTGTTGGGCAAATCGGCAATCGGGCCATTGGTAACCAGTATCGCCAGGTCGAAGGTTTCGCCGGGTTTGGCCTGGTCGGTAAGCCATACTCGCTGGCGGGCGTTGTAGCCGTTGATAACCCCGTTGGCCCGAGCACCAAACGATTTGCGAAGCTGACCATTTACCCAAACCTCGCTGTAATCGTCGGCTACTACCTCAAACAGCACCCGTGTACCCGCTACCGACACAGCACCTGCCCGCTCAGGAATCGTTACGGAAGTTCGATACCAGACGTGGCTCAACAGGCCATTGCCCCGGCGGGCTTCGAGGTCGGTGGCGGCAACGGTTTCCCAGTTAGCCTGCTCAAAAGCGGGCGTTCCGAAGCGCGGCTCAAGGGTGTTGGTGCTCACCGATTTACCCGTTGGATAGAGCGGCAATTTGTCCGCGGCCGGCGTTCCGGTGGCCGAAGGACCGGGCGCTTTAAACGAAGCGGGTTTGATTTGGGCATTCAGACTCCGCCAGTTTGCCTTTACCAACTGACTACCCGCCGTGGTTCGTAAATCCACTACCGTCATCGGATTCCCCCACGCCAACTCCCTGATTTCCTGCGCCTGCGCC
The DNA here is from genome assembly GCF_054776815.1 of Spirosoma gilvum. Lineage (NCBI taxonomy): Bacteria > Pseudomonadati > Bacteroidota > Cytophagia > Cytophagales > Cytophagaceae > Spirosoma > Spirosoma gilvum. The sequence goes on from NZ_BAAHBH010000005.1 coordinate 414,000, forward strand.
AGCAAGGGAAGAATAATGAATAATGTACAATGCAAAATGCATAATGACCTGATGGACAAGCGATTCCTGTTGACCGTTATCCATTCTACATTATTCATTATCCATTTGTTTATGGTAACTGATTTCATGCTTAATCGAGTTTGACGGCTACGGCGGCCTTGGCTACTTCGGTATCCTGGTCGGCGCTTTTGGTACCGCTTACGCCGATGGCCCCAATCACGTCGCCTTTATAGAGAATGGGCAAACCGCCCTGCAACATCACGGGGCCAACGGTCGTGAGGGCCACCCGGCCTGTGTTGATGTTGTCTTCAAAGTTTTTGGTATCCTTGCGAAACATGGCGGCCGTATGCGCTTTCTGATACGACACTTCGGCAGCCTGGGCAAAGGTGTTGTCCATCCGTTCGAGGTAGAGCAGATGCCCTCCCGCATCCACAATGGCAATGCTACCACCGGGTGCCCCGTTGTCAACGGCATAGTTAATAGCGGCTGCGGCTATTTTTTTGCAGCTTGCCTGCGTGAGTGTGTAGGTGGTTTTGACCTGAGCCTGCACACCGTATGGAATAAGCATAATGGCGAATCCAGACAGGATTATTCGGAATAAGTTCATGATAAGTTGTTCAAGTAGAATGGTGGTTACACCCTAATAAAAGTCTTTGAGTGTTTTTTGTCATTCCGACGAAAGACCGGGCCGCCGGAGCGGGAATCTTCGGCTGCAGGAGAAAGGACTATACATATCCGAAGATTCCTCCTGCGTCGGAATGACAAAAAAATATTTACATGGCTGGTCCTTCAAAGGAAGTTTTTGCCAGTGATTCCTGGGTTTCGTCTTTGTGCAGAATGTCGTACTGGGCAGGTTTCTGGCTTACGGTCGGCCAGTTCTGCTCCGCTTTTTTATAATTGTGTGTTAGTCGGCCTTTCCAGAGTTTGAGGGCTTTGGCGTTGTGGTTCAGCGTCAGGTGGCCGTCAGGCGTCAGGGCGTGCGTCCAGATTTGAGTGGGCCGGAGATTTCCTTCTGATACGGCAATGGCGCAGAATCCACCATACAAGGGCGCGTATTTGTCGGGGTTAGCATCGAAGGTGGCTTTGTTGGCCGCCGACTCAAACCAGAACTTGGCCCCCTGATACACCGATTCAAATTCGGCTTTGCCCTTGACGATTTTGTCAGAAATATTGACCAGGTCCACGCAGTCGTAGCCCTGAGCGGCACAACCATTGGCATCGAGATTCTGGAGGTACTTATTCTCCGTACGAGTAGGCACCTGAGCAAAGGCAGGAGCAGTCAGCAACAGGCATGTTGCGAGTGTAAGGAATGGGTTTGTTTTCATGGAAACTAACTTTTTGTGAATGGAAGGATTGATTAAGTAAAGAGAATCTATTCGCACAGCAGCATGGCATGGCCATCGGGGTCACGCACCAGCACCGCCCGGCTGGCCTGAATGCCTGGGTACGAAATCGGTACGATACCCGGCGAAATGAGCGTGTATTTTTTCTGTTGAAGGGTTCGATACACGTCGTCTAGCCGATTGACCCGCAGCACGGTGTACCAGTGCCAGAGGTCGGTCACCTTCGACGAGGCCGGATAAGGTCTGCCACCCGGCGGAGCGAGGTAGTTGAGCAGTTCAACACCCGGTCCTTTGCCACTGGTAAGCCCCGTAATGAGCAGATGGGCACCAAACACCTGATTCAGATGCTCCTGCTCGGAGCCGTAATTTTCGCTCGAACCGCCAATTTTGAGCCCCAGCGCATCCCGATAAAACGTTAGCGACGAATCGGTATCAGCACTGCCAACGGCCGTATGGTCGATACCCAGAAAGAGGGGTCTGTTCGTCTGTAGGTCGGCGGATGGTTGCCATTTCGGATTGCCTTTACCGGTTGGAAACCAGATCAGTTCCAGTACGTGTCCATCGGGGTCTCGGAAGTAGAAAGCCCGGATACCCGCAGCGGCTGTTAGGTAAGACGGTAGTGTTTGGGGCGACGAAGAAACGTGCGCTACTTTTTGCTGACGGAGCAGGCTATATGCTTTGTCTATATCGCTCACCACAATGGCCACGTGTTGAAACCAGCGGTCGTTGCTGCGCGAATCGGCGGGTATGGTCTGGCCAGTTTCGGGCTTGCCAAAATCCAGTAGATCGAGGGTTTCGCTGCCCAGCCGAAGCGTAGCGATTCGGGCCGTAATACCCGGCTCTTTCAGGCCATATACCTGCCGAATCACAGATTCGGGTACTGTTTGAATACCAACCAGTTCGAACGGCAGGGTTTGCGTATAGAACGGCAGCACCCGATCCAGGTCTGATACCGTTACCGTCGGCCGGATCACTTCGCTAACCGACTGAGCATGACCCGTCCATGCCTGCGAACATAGGAAAAGGAAGGTAAGCCAAACGTACGTTTTAGGTAGGGTGAGTTTCATAGACTGAGTTTCACAAACTGATTTTTTGTAGTTCGATTCGTTGGTTGGGCAGCAAGACCCGGAGTGCAAACAAGCCGTGCCAATGGGGTTGCAGGCGTATCACTGGTTCGGAGTCGGGTACGTTGCCCGATGTACCGTCGAGGCTGTAAATCACTTTACCGTAGCCATTGAGCAGATCGGCTTTTAGGAACGGTTGCAACAGCCTGATTTTCCGCTTACCTGCATCAACCTTCGCAAAAGGCTGTTCGAGGGCTGGGGCCATTGCTTCATTGAAAAGCCAGCGTACCGCCCGCTCAAACTCCCGCCCCCAGAACCATTCGGCATGAGTTCCATCGTTATAAAAATCAAGATGGATTTTATGCTCGAAATAGCCATTGTCGACCAGCGTGTAATACAGCGCCAGTAGATCGGGCAGCATGGACGTGCTTTCGCGTTGACCACCTAGTAGTACGAGCTTATGAACAAAGTTGTAAGGAACGGCTGTCGCTAGTCTATATACGTCGTTGCTCCACCACAGCGATGGGCTAAAAGCCGCCACTTTCCCAAACACATCGCCATAATTCAGAGCCGCATACACCGAAATCAGTCCACCCATCGATGAGCCAATCATGGCCGTGTTTGCTGCATCGGGTAAGGTGCGGAACGTGGCATCGACGAGCGGCTTTAGGGTGCCGGTCAGAAACGACAGATACGCACCTCCCTCCCCACCGCCATATTCTGGATTGGGCACGACTGAATATTCGGCCAACCGAAACGTTTCGCCATGCTCAATACCGACCACGATACACGCCCAGCCCGTATTTGCATAGAGTCGGTTGAGAGCATGGTCGACGTGCCAGTTTTCGGAACCCGTTTCTGTCCCATCAAACAGATTCTGCGCATCGTGCATGTACAGCACCGGGTAGCGTTGTTCGGGATTCTGCTCGTAAGTAGGCGGCAGATATACCCAAATCCGCCGATGCCGAGCCAGTTCGGGCATATAGAACGCATCCTGCCAGCAAAACACCTGCCCTTTTACCGTATGTTGGTCACCCTGGTCGCGCCAGTTTTCGATGCGGAGGTAACTGACAGATCCATCTTCCGCAGTTCAAACCCGGTTGTTGATTGGATTGCCATAGAGATCAACCTCTTCACTGCTCCATGCTCCCCGCGTAAACTTGTACTCAATCCCCTCGCCCGATGTAGGTAACTGAATCACAAACATCTGCAATGCTTCATCGTACGTCAGCCGGAACCGGTCGTCGCCAGGTTGCCAGCTATTCAGAGTTCCCGCCAGAAAGATGGGTTCTGTGGCTAAGTGATGGCCGGGTGGCGTTACGTAGAGGGAGAGCATGGGGTAGGTAATTGATAATGTATAATGAAGAATGGATAATGGGCGTGCCTGGCTGTCATTTTGCATTATCCATTATTCATTATACATTCTTCATTAGATTACGTTTTCCAATAAATGATCGCCGACGCGCAGGGCATTGGCAACGGTGGTTAAAGAGGGGTTGTAGGCACCCGACGAAGGGAAAAAGCTCCCATCGACTACATACAGATTGTCGAGTTCATGCGCCTTACAGTTCACATCGAGCACCGATGTGGCTGGGTCGTCACCAAACCGGAGGGTACCACACTGGTGTGAAACCCCGCTGATGCCCAGGTCGTAACCAGCCCAGTAGACAGTTTTCAGAGCCGGGTCGATGTCGCCTAGCTTCACAAACAGGTCTTTAAGCTTTTGTTTCAGGGCTTCAAAAGCCGCCACGTTGTTCCGGTCGCGATGGTAAATGAGCTGAATGGCGCCATCGTGGGTAAGTGTTACTCGGTTTTCAGGATCGGGCAGGTCTTCGGCGGTTAGCCAGAAGTCGATGCTGTGGGCCGACAGCCAGGCCGCGTCTTTGTCGGGCAGAAACCCGGCGGCTAAATCAACCACCGTGGGCGGGTCGTTTTTGCCCATCAACTGAATTTCGCCCAATGGGGATGGGTTTTCGGGTGTAGCCTCGTAATAATCGCCGATGCAGAAATATTTCTGAAACGCAGCGGTATTCAGTTTATCGGGCGTGTAGGCAATCAGGCAGCCGTTAATATGCGCCATGTAATTTCGGCCTACCATGTCGTTGCTATTGGCTAATCCGTTGGGATGCTGCTCGTTGGCCGAACGCAGCAGCAAAGCCGCTGAATTGATAGCCCCTGCCGCCAGAATCACCAGATTGGCCTCAACGATTTCTGTCTGGCCGTTTCGCTGCACCTGCACCGCCGTAATGCGCTTTCCGGCGGCATCCGTAATGAGTCGGGTAGCTACGGCATTGGTCAGTAGCGTTACATTTGGATACTGTAAAGCCACCCGGACACCCGTTACATGCGCATCGGCTTTGGCTTCGGACGGATCAGGAAAGCCGTCGAAATTACCCAGTACGGTCGGCGCATCTGGCTTTTCAGGTTTGTCCTGGGCCAGGCGCACCGCCATCGGAATCGGGAATGGTTTCAGGCCCGTTTTCTGAACGTTTTCGTACAATTCTTCGGCAAAAGGTTCGGGGGTAATCGGACCAAACGGGTACGGCTGGCGGGCGGGCGGTTCGGTAGGGTCAACGCTTCGGATGCCATGAACGCTGTACAACTGTTCGGCCTGATCGTAGTAAGGCGCAAAATCGGCGTAGGTCAGCGGCCAGGCGGGCGAAATGCCGGTTTGGTGCTGTGTCTGTTGAAAATCGGATTCTCGCAGCCGGAAACTGGCGGCTCCGTACATCTTACTGTTGCCGCCCACCACATAGTGCGTGAAGGGCTTGAACGGTTGGCCGTCTTTATCGAACCAGACTTCATCGGTGCGGTAGCGGCCATTGACCACTACTTCCGTAACATCCCAGTTTTCTTTCTCTTTGGGTATAAAATCGCCCCGTTCCAGAATCAGGATCTGCTTCCCGGATGGTGCGAGCCGCTGAGCAATTGTCCCACCCCCGGAGCCGGTTCCAATGATAATGATGTCGTAAGTATGTGTAGTCATGGTTTGGGTCATTCGTTTTATTTTCGTTTAGCTACTTACTGTATTTCAGCAGCCCGTCGGTTTTTAGAATGCCAACACCATACCAGTTGAAAGAAAAGGCAAAAATCCCTCTTTACGACCTAAAAAAGGCTATTTTATTCGAGTAAGAGACCATGCCAATGGTTGATCAAGTCCCGATATTTCAGGAGTTTTTGGCATATCGGGAGAAAAAATTAATTCGGACCAGCCCATGGAGCAGACCAATAACGGGTAGACGATTGACAATTGCGTGTAATCTGACACCTTCTCATAAGGGTTGGTTTTGTATACCAACTCTTCAGGAGTAAAGCCAAGAATTTCACGATATTTCGTAACTATTCGGATATTTCGTGAATCACCCCGTCCATGACCGACTAATCTTTTTACTTTTTTCGTAGAGAAACGCTTGCCTTACTCTGTGAAGCCACTTACTGAGGCAATTTCTGGAACCGGAACGGAAATTGAGAGACTTCCCGGAAGACTGTTTCTATACTTTTTGTAGTCAATTTCTAAAACCAAATCCAATCCGGTCATGACAGACCGTTTAAACACAGACGAGAAAACCTTACACCTCTCACACTTTACGGTTGAGGAGGCCCTCGAAGCTATTTTGCTCATCGCTCATGAGGGTCAGGTACACAGGACTAACAAAGCAGCCGGGCTATTGCTGGACTATTCGATTGACGAACTCAGGGAGCTTTCCTTCCCGGATTTTAGCATCGACTATGATGCCGACAAATTTGCTGGCTTGTGGCAATCGCTGGAAAACGTACAGACCCAGACGTTCGAAACCCGGATGCGCCGGAAAGATGGCGTTATCCTGCACGCAGAAGTCGGCATCAATTTCATTTATTTTGAAGACGAGCAGTACCTATGCTGCTTTCTGCGCGATGTGACCGAGCGTAGCCAACTGGACGAAACACTACGGCTCATTTCGGAAGGAACGGCGGGTGTAACGGGTATGGATTTTTTCCAAAGTCTGGTGCAACACATCACGGCTACGCTTCAGGTTCGGTTTGCGCTCGTTACCGAATGTGCCAACGTCGAAAAAACACGTGTGCGAACCCTGGCCTACGTCGAGCACAGTCAACTGCTCGAAAACATTGAGTACGACCTGGCCGGTACCCCCTGTAGTATTGTGATGCAGGGCCGGGATTTTTACTATCCCTACGATGTTGAGCTGAATTTTGTCAAGGACTCGGGTATTGAATCTTACGTTGGCGTACCCATTTACGACCGGGAGCAGCAGGTTATTGGGCATATTGCCATCTGCGACAATCGGCCCCTGCTGAACCAGCAGAAATACCTGAGCGTACTGCGCATTTTTGCGTCGCGGTCGGGTGCCGAAATTGAGCGAAAAGTCGCCGAAGAAAAGCTTCGCCAAACGCAGGAGCAACTCGAAGCAACTGTTATTGAGCGAACGCGTGAGTATCTGAAAGCCCGAGATGCCGCTGAAATGGCCAACCGGGCCAAAAGTGAGTTTCTGGCCAATATGAGCCACGAACTCCGTACTCCACTCAATGGTATTCTGGGCTATACACAGCTTTTTCAGCGCGATCGCAGCCTGACCGATCATCAGCAGCATGGTATCAATATCATTCATAACTGTGCCGAAAATCTGCTGGTGTTGATCAATGATGTGCTGGACCTCTCGAAAATAGAAGCTCAGAAACTGGAGGTCGACCACAAACCGTTCAATCTGAATGAACTCATAACCAACATTGTCAGCCTGATCCGGGTGAAGGCCGAACAGAAGAATCTGTCGTTTTATTTCCAGTCTCCGGCCAGCCTTCCCGAAATGGTAGTGGGCGACGAGCGAAAACTGCGGCAGGTGCTCATCAATCTACTGGGCAATGCCGTCAAATTTACCGACCGGGGGGGCATTTCACTAAAAGTGATTCCGCAGCCTGGCGATCAGCTAACGTTTCAGGTCGATGATACCGGCGTTGGCATCCCGCCTGATAAATTAGACCTGATCTTTCTACCCTTTCAGCAACTTCGTGAAGAAAGTCGATTTGTGGAAGGAACCGGCTTAGGGCTCACTATAACCGAAAAGCTTATTACGCTCATGCAGGGTACGCTCCGGGTCATTAGCAAACCGGGCGAAGGCAGTTCATTTCGGGTAACGGTTCAGTTACCGGCTATTGTCGTATCGCGTCCATCCGGCTTATACCGCCGTGAACCGCAGCAAATTAACGGCTACGAAGGTCGTCGGCGAACCATCCTGATTGTGGATGATCACTGGGAGAACCGGTCGCTGCTGACAAACCTGCTGGAACCCCTGGGTTTTCGAACCATCGAAGCCGAGAATGGAGCCGTGGCCCTGAAGCGGGCACATGAAAACCGGCCCGATCTGGTGCTCATGGATCTGGTAATGCCCCTCATGGATGGGTTCGAGGCTGTTCGGCAGTTCCGACGCGAAGCCACCTTTTCAACGGTTAAGATTGTTGCGCTGTCGGCTAGTGTGCTCAATAGCCAGCAGGTCAGTCTTGATGCGGGTTGCGACGATTTCCTGCCTAAACCCGTCAATGTGGACGAGTTGCTGAGTGTGATTCAGTTTCAGCTACAACTAACCTGGACCTATTTCCCGGCCACAACTGCCGAAGGTCGTTTGACGACACATGGGCAAAACCAAGGCTACCCAGCCGCTATAGCCCAACTGCCTCCCATTCATTTACTCGAAGACCTGTATGCCACCGCCTTAACGGGCGATATTCAGGGCGTACTCAGTCGGCTGGATACAATGGCTACGACAACCCAGGAGTGGGACGATTTTATTCAAATTATCCGGGGAATGGCCCGTCAGTTCGACATGAAGCGAATGCGCGATTATTTGAAAGCCAGTTTATCCGCTTAACTACCCTCCTCTTCTTCCTAAATACACCTACTCAACCACAAATCATGAAATTCAACTTGCTGCATTATGTTGTCGGCTTCCTGATCAGCCTGCCTGTCATCGGGCAGGAAATAGGTAGCCCATTGATGGAGCATTTTAGTCCCAAAGACTATCAGGCACACCCCGAAAACCGAGCCATTGTACAGGATGGCCGGGGCATTCTCTACGTGAGCAATTACAATGGATTGCTCGAATATGATGGGGCATCCTGGCAGCTTATTGAGGTGCCTGGTCTGACGGTCAGATCGTTGGACGTCGACCAGAATGGCACCGTTTTCGTGGGAACCCAAACCGATTTCGGCTACCTGAAGGCTACGCCAACCGGCCATATGCACTATGTATCGCTGTCGGATCAACTACCGGCTTCGGATCGGCATATTCCACCCGTCTGGCGGCTGTATTGCACACCCGATGGGGTTTATTTCTGCACGTTCGAGAAGATTATCCGTTATCGCCCAAACCAACCGGTGCGGGTATGGTATCCAAAACGGCAATTCCGGCTGGCGCATTATGCCCGACGAACGCTGCTGGTTCAGGAGGAAGGCATTGGCCTGATGCAACTGGGCAGCAACGAAACATTTTCGCTCATACCCGGTGGCGCATCGCTGGCGACCATGCCTATTCAGTCCATTCTACCCTATCAGCAACAGAAATTCCTGCTGGTTACACAACAGGATGGACTATGGATTTACGATGGAGCGACCTTACCCCAGCGGTCCGTTCAGCCAGCCGCCACTCCGCTGACCACGTCGGAAGATAACTGGATTCGGCAAAGTGATATTTCTCAGGCCATTGCGCTACCCGATACGATTACCGGAACAATCCGATACGCCATTGCAAGCCTGCGCGAAGGTATTCGAATTCTGGAAGCCGACGGTCGACTCGTGCAGCGTATTGATGAGCAGAATGGCCTGACGAAAAATCGAGTGCATAGCCTGTTTCTCGACCATCAGCAAACGCTTTGGGCAGGACTGGCCAATGGAATCGACAAACTGGAGATCAATAACCCTATCACCCGCTTTGGCGAAAGCCAGAACATCCGGGCTACGGTATGGGATGTATTCCGGCACCAGCAGCAGCTCTACGTAGGCACAAACACAGGACTGACGTATCTGGATAAACAGACCGGCATGTTTCGGTCCATTCGCGGCTCGGAGTCGCCCTGCTGGGATATGCTCTCGTTTGGGCGGGATTTGCTGGTGGGATCAATGGATGCTGTATTGCGGGTTCGTGATGGAGTATTGCAGCAATCGGTAGCCATGCCGGGGGGCATGGCCTATGCTTTGGCGCGATCGAAAGTGGATACCACGGTTGTTTTTGCGGCCATGTTCGATGGCGTCAACGTCCTACGCTACCAGCAGGGGAGGTTTCAATGGGTAGGCAAGCTGCGAGGTATTTCGGGCGAGTGCTGGTCGATTGTACCCGATTCCCAGGGAAATCTCTGGATTGGCACGCACCTACAGGGGTTCTTTTACGTCGACCTGTCAGACGGTATTCGGTTAAACCCAACGATCCGACACTATGGGCTGTCAAAAGGCTTAAATCAGGTAACCTGGAATTATGTAGTATCGGCACCCGAAGGGTTATTTTTCACAACCAAGAACCGTATATATCGTTATTCAACCCGAACAGACCGGTTCTACGAAGATGCCCGCTTTGCCGCTCTTTTCCGAAACCCCAAAGTGGGCTCGCCTTTTTTTGCGCAGGACAGGCAGCGTACCATCTGGTTTGCTAACCCACTGGGTGTTTTGCGGCATCGGGGAAATGGCGCATTTGCCTACGACAGCCTGAGCCTGTTGCCGATTCAGCGGGGTGGATTTGCCATTCTGCCCGAATCCAATGGCCTTGTCTGGATGGGTAATGACGAGGCTTTGTATCGCTACGACGGTACCCATAAACAGCCTTCAAAACCGTTTAAGTCGATCATTCGTGGGGTTCGCCTTACGCAGTCCGACTCGCTGCTACCCTTATCAGCTAAACAATCTGGTGTTCAGCTTGCCTATGCCGACCGGGCTATTGCGTTTCAGTTTGCCGCCGGTAGTTTCGTGGGTACCGGTGGCAACGAGTTTCAATATCGGCTGATGGGGCACGGCCTGATGATGGACGATACGAACTGGTCGAAATGGACCAAAGAGCCCAAAAAGGAATACACCAATCTACCGGCAGGCATGTACACCTTTTTCGTGCGTGCCCGAAATCCCTACGGGCAACTCAGCCCGGAAAGTGCCTATGTGTTTGTTGTGCGCCCCCCCTGGTATCAGACCAGGCTGGCGTATCTGGTCTATGGCGTTGCCATTGCTCTAGGCGTTGTCGGGCTTATTCGTTTCTATACGCGCCACCTCACCAACGAAAAAACGAAACTGGAATTATTGGTGCAGGCCCGAACAGTCCAGGTGGTTCAACAGAATGAAGCGCTCGAAAAACAAGCCGTTGCGCTGAAAGCGGCCAAAGAAGCCGCCGAGACGGCCAACCGGGCTAAAAGCGAATTTCTGGCCAATATGAGTCACGAATTACGCACACCCCTCAATGGAATCCTGGGGTTTGCGCAACTGCTGCAACAGGATACATCGCTGAATGAAGCCCAGCAAAAAGGCGTTCGGGTGATTCAGGAAAGTGGTGCCAACCTGCTAACCCTGATTAATAAGCTCCTGAGTATTACTCGTATCGAAGGACTGGAGAATGGAAAATGGAACAATACCACCGATATAACTGCCTCCGATGCGTCGGATGAGAACAGAGTGGCTGAACCCGGTCAACTACCGCCCTTATCATATTTGCAAACGCTACATGAACTGGCGATGACGGGTGATATTCAGGGCATTTTGGCCCAGCTTCAACAAATCGACTCGCTCGATCCGGCTTATGGCCTTTTTACGAAAAAAGTGCGAGCGATGGCCAATGTGTTTGACACAAAGCAAATCCGGGAATACCTTAAAACCTGCCTAAAAACCCATGATTAACGAGAATGACCACATACCAGCCAATATTCTGATTGTTGACGATACGCCCAACAACATCAGTATCCTGTTCGAAACCCTGAGCAGTCATGGCTACAAGGTGCTGGTGGAACGGGACGGTAAAAGTGCCATTGAGCAAATTCGCTACGCCCGACCCGACCTGGTCTTGCTGGATGTAATGATGCCCGGCATGGATGGCTTTGAAACCTGCCGACGGCTTAAACTTGATCCCCAAACTCGCGACGTACCCGTTATTTTCATGACGGCCCTGTCCGAAACCATCGACAAAGTCAATGGCTTTAACATGGGCGCTGTCGATTACATTACCAAGCCCTTTCAGCTTCAGGAGGTTCTTTCGCGCATCCATACGCACTTAAGCCTTCGCCGGTTGAGACTAGAGTTGCAGGAAGCTAACCAACTCCTTGAGCAACGCGTAACCGAACGCACCGAAGCCCTCTCCAAAGCACTGGCCGAGGTTGAACAGCTTAAAAATCAGCTTCAGGCCGAGAATACCTATCTGCGGGAGGAGATTAAATCGAGCAGTAATTTTGAAGAGATCGTCACCCAGAGTAAACCGTTCCAGAAAATACTGCGGCAGGTGGAGCAGGTAGCCCCAACCAACACTACTGTGCTGATTTTGGGCGAATCGGGTACGGGCAAGGAGTTGCTGGCGCGGGCCGTGCATAACCTGAGCGGTCGGCGAAACCGGTCGCTGGTCAAGATCAATTGCGCCGTACTGCCCGCTACGCTTATTGAAAGCGAATTGTTTGGTCACGAAAAAGGGGCATTTACGGGAGCGACGGGTCAAAAGATCGGTCGGTTTGAGTTGGCCGATGGCGGTACTATTTTTCTAGACGAGATTGGCGAAATGCCCATTGAGCTACAAGCCAAGTTGCTGCGGGTATTGCAGGAAGGCGAATTTGAACGGGTGGGCGGCAGCAAAACCCTGAAGGTAAACGTTCGGGTCATCGCGGCCACGAACCGAAATCTGGAAAAGGAAGTGATGGAGGGCCGTTTTCGGGAGGATTTGTTCTATCGGCTGAACGTGTTTCCGATCCAGAGTCTACCCCTGCGCGACCGAAAAGAAGACATTCCCCTGCTGGTTCAGCATTTCTGCGCCAAACACGGTCCCGGCATCGGTCGTCGGATTGACAGCATAGGCCAGGATGTGATCGATGCCCTAATGTCCTATAATTGGCCCGGCAACATCCGCGAACTGGAAAACATTGTTGAGCGGTCGCTAATCATTTCACCGGGCCGCAAACTCGAATTAGGCGACTGGCTAAGCCGACGAAGCACGCTCGATAAAAAGCTAAGTCCCATCACCCTGGAAGAATGCGAACGGGCACACATCCTGTCGATTTTGGAAATGACCCGCTGGAAAGTAAGTGGTAAAAGCGGTGCAGCCGCTATTTTAGACGTTATCCCAACCACCCTGGAGTCGAAAATGAAGAAATTAGGCATTACCAGAAATACCTAACCACAAGTCAATTACTGGCTGAGTTGGATACACCGCTTATTGATAATGTACAATGAATAATGAACAAAGGCCGCTTCATTATCCATTATTATACATTATCAATTATTCATTTAATCGTCACCTTAGTGGCACCGTAGCCGAACTTCTGTTTTTGAGCGTCTTCAAAAAACCGGACGTTCGGATGCTTGCCTAATCGCTTGTGCAACTCTGTCCGTAATGCGCCACTGCCTACACCGTGAATAAACGTTATGTCGCTCATGCCACTGGCAATAGCATTTTCGAGCGCTCTATCAAACGTTTCCAGTTGCAGTTTCAACAAATCAGCCGGAGTACGATTACCCGATCCTTTTGGTAAAAGGGCTTCCACATGCAGATCCACTATGGATGTTGGCCGTTCGATTGAGACGCTGGTTTGTTCCGCTTTGGGTTTCAGCATCTCCGCTTTCAATTCCTCAGGCCGAATTGTTTTAGGTTGTGCAGGTCGATTACTTGATGGGCTGGTCGGTTGTGTTGGTTCGGCCGAATCGGCATCCAGTTGGGTCAGGAAACCGGGTTGGTTCAGAATAGGTGCCTTTATCTTCTCCTTAAACAGTGTTGCGGCCCGTGCTTTAAAGCGTTTCATAAACGGTTGGCGCAACGACGACTTACCGGCCCGAAACCAGAGTCCCTGCACCACAAACGTAGGCCAAGCTTCAAATTGGGCATGGGCATATAGGTCGTTCATTTTCTGCTGCGACTTAGGCTTCAGAACACCACTTTGTAAACCCCTAAACTGAACACCTCCTCCCGTAGGCGCCGATTCTTCGCCTATGATATACGGGAATTCCCAGTCGGTGTTGTTGATCAGATGCAATGTATACTCGCGGTCGTTGATGGGAATAAACGCCAGATAAATACCCTGATTGGCCAGAATGGTGGTAGCAGCAGGTGCTATTGTTTTCTGGGGGTCATATGGGTTTGCCTTCAAAAGCCGTTCTGCCTCCAGGGGCGAAACCAGTACCAGTTCCGAACGCATAACCGGAATGCGAAAGCCATCTTCAATCTCTATTTCGATCATATCGCCGGGTAAAAACCGGGATACAACGCCTTGCTCTTTTGCCCGGAGCAACCGGACTTTATCACCAATATTCATGATTGTCGCTCGTTGTTAGTCGTTTGCTGATAAGCTTTCGGAATGCCGACACATTATCAACCTTTGGGTGTCCAAAAGTATAACACATATCAACAGGAATTGCTTCTAAAAATGGTTATTTCAGCCAGGAATAGCCTGCTGTTTATTTAAAATTATGCGGACAGGATGTCCGCGTTACCCCCATCATCTTCTTTTAACTGAACGCCTGTGAGTTGCAACCGGAAAGCCGACCGAATCAGGTCCATAATTTTATCGACTGCCAAGGCGGGGGCTAATCCCTGCTCGCGAATGTTTGAGATACAATTTCGGCTTTCGTCGGTCAGGCCGGGGCGGGGTGCATAGGTAATGTAAGCGCCCATGCTGTCGAACGAACTCAGACCAGGCCGTTCTCCTATGAGAATAATGGACAGACGAGCGTTGAGCAAACTGCCAATAGCATCCATAATCGCTACCCTTCCCTGTTCAACCAGTACAATCGGTGCCAACGAATAGCCAGCCTGTCTGACTTTATCAACCAACTCGCTTACGACCGAAACGGCATGCTGGGTAATGGCCGTAGCCGAAAGACCATCCGCCACAATGATACTAATATCCGCTGCCGGACTGTTGAGTCCCTGAAGCTGTGCTGCCGAATTCTTATCCAATAGTCGGCCAAAATCGGGCCGCTGGAGAAACATATCCCGATCAATCGCCCAGCTCCGAACACAGTAGACCGGCAATCCAAGCGGAGCTAACTGTCCCTGCAAATCCGCTACATTCAAGGCAGAGTATACCGCGTCTTTGGCGTGGGCATGTGCCAGTTTGAACTGCAACGATTCACGGAGCGGAATAGAAACACCCGTTCTGCCCAATGCAATTCGGGCGTTGGTATAGGCTTTCAACGATTCCCACTCATCGGGTTCGATTCCTGTTTTTCTGAGTTCGCTCATTGTGTTTTATATCATGGATGCTTCGCGAAGGGTAAGTGGCAGAGATGGCAGGGTACTTCGCGCATGGATTGTCCCCCGTCAGCTGAGCCTCCCCTCTACCCCTGCACGAAGCTCCCTGCCCCCTGCGCCAGGCACCCTGCCACTTACCCCACCAAAGCTGCGTAAAGCTGTTTTTGCGCCTGATTCGACAACCGATTGCCCTGCTGATCCATAATGCCCTGCCGAAGCAACCAGTCTTCAAATTCCGGCGCTGGCCGAAGCCCGAGCACCCGACGTACATACAGTGCATCATGAAACGAGGTGGATTGGTAATTCAGCATGATGTCGTCGGCACCGGGGATGCCCATTATAAAGTTGATACCCGCCACACCCAACAAGGTCAACAAGGTATCCATATCGTCCTGATCGGCCTGTGCATGGTTCGTATAGCAAATATCCATTCCCATCGGCAGGCCCATGAGCTTACCGCAAAAATGATCTTCCAGACCCGCTCGAATGATCTGTTTTCCATCAAAAAGATACTCAGGTCCAATAAACCCAACCACCGAATTGACCAGAAACGGTTGGTAATGTCGGGCTACGGCATAAGCCCGTACTTCGCAGGTCTGTTGGTCCACGCCATGATGTGCCCCAGACGACAACGCGCTCCCCTGACCGGTTTCGAAGTACATCAGATTCGATCCGATCGTCCCTCGTTTCAGCGATAACCCGGCTTCATAGGCTTCCTGAAGCAGCGACAACGTGATACCAAAGCTGGCATTGGCCTTTTCGGTTCCGGCAATGGACTGAAACACCAGATCGACCGGCACTCGTTGCTCAATTAACTGTAAGGTCGTTGTTACATGGCTGAGTACGCAACTCTGGGTTGGAATGGCAAACCGTTCACGCAGTTCGTTCAGCATAAACAGCAGACGGGACGTGGTAGCCGGGCTGTCGGTAGCCGGATTAATGCCGATCATCGCGTCACCACTCCCATACAATAGCCCATCGATTATACTGGCGGCTATTCCTTTGGCATCGTCGGTAGGATGATTGGGTTGCAGCCGCACCGACATATGCCCGCGTAATCCCTGCGTATTCCGAAACCGGGTGATCACTTCGCACTTTTTTGCCACCAGGATCAAATCCTGATTACGCATCAGCTTCGAGACGGCGGCTACCATTTCGGGCGTGAGTCCAGAAGCAATCTGTAACAGCGCACTTGTATCGGCTTCATCACTCAGTAGCCAGTCACGCAAGTCGCCAACCGTAAAATGACTAACCGTCGCAAAGGCGGCTTTATCGTGTGTATCGATAATGAGTCGGGTTACTTCATCGATTTCGTACGGAATAACAGCCTCACTCAGGAACGCCATCAGCGGAACATCGGCGAGGGCAATCTGAGCAGCAACCCGCTCCTCATAACTGTCGGCGCAAAGACCTGCCAACCCATCACCGGAACGCAATGGACTCGCTTTAGCCAGTAGCTCCCGCAGACCGTCAAACCGATAGGTAAACCCGCCAATCGTACACGAATAGGCCATAAGTAGTTAGTCATTCAGTGGTCATAGATAGTCATTCATTGCCCATTAAGTGGTCATTCTTAGCCATTCAAAAAAACCAATGACTATAAATGACCGGTAATGACGCACAGCCAATGACAACGAATGACTACCATTAACGAGAAATTCAAACCCGCCGGGATGTTTTCAACCGATAGGAACCCGAACCATAAAACAAGCCGCCGACCAGAATCAGGCCGACAAAAAATAGTAAACTCAACCCGCTATAAAAATAAATCATAGCGGCTAAGGCCACAACGGCCAGCAACAGAGCCAATGCCGGAAAGACCGGGTAAAACGGTGCTTTAAACGGGCGATGCATCGTCGGCTGGCTCTGCCGTAGCTTAAATAAGGCCAGCATACTGATGATATAAACCACCACAGCCCCAATAGTCGACAGAATAACGAGCTTGCTGGTATCCAGCAGAAGCAGCGCCAGAATACCTAATACGGCCCCTATCAGTAAGGCCCAATAAGGCACTTGCCGGGTTTTGCTTACGATGGCCAACCCAGCGGGTAAATAGCCACTACGAGCCAACGCAAATAGCTGCCGGGAGTAGCTGATAATAATACCATGAAACGAAGCGATCAGTCCAAACAGGCCAACACTGGCGAAGGCCTTCGTCAACGGATTATCATGCCCGACAATCAACGCAATTGATTCAGGCAATGGATAGTCGATGTGGTCCAGTTTTTCCCATTCGGCGATGCCGCCCACGCAAAACATAACAGCCAACGCCAGAATCGTAAGCGTAAGCAGCGCCGAAATGTATCCTTTGGCAATAGCGTTGTTCTCATCCCGAGCTTCTTCGGCTACCATCGCTATACCTTCCAGACAAACATAGAGCCAGATTGCAAACGGCAGAGCAGCAAACACGCCACTCCAGCCAAAGGGCATAGGGTTGTGTAGAAACGTAGCCAATTGAACCTTCGGTGCAACCACGCCAATAAACAGTAGTAGTTCGGCAATAGCCAGTAGGGTCATAACCAGCGAAAACCAGGCAGCCTCCTGAATACCCAACAGATTGATAAGGGTAAACACAATATACGCTCCTATCGAGATCGCCAAAACAGGAATGGGTGGGTATAGGAAATGAACATAGTTGCCCAGGGCCAGTGCGATAGCCGGAGTGGCAAACAGAAATTCAATCAGGGTTGCATAACCCGCTATTAGAGCCCCTGTAGGACCAAAAGCTTGTAGCGCATAGGCAAACGGGCCACCGGCATTCGGAATGGCCGTCGTCAGTTCCGTAAAACTGAAGATAAATGTAAAATAAAGCGCCGTAATCAGTAAGGTAGCGATCAGTAGCCCAACGGTTCCGGCCACTCCCCAGCCATAATTCCAGCCAAAATATTCACCCGAAATAACCAGGCCAACCCCTATAGCCCACAGATGAATAGGTTTTAGCGCTTTTTTAAGTCCCTGCGATTCGTCGGTCATGTGGGGTAAGATACACTTTTTTCCTGTTTGTCATTCCGACACAGGAGGAATCTCAATGGGGCTAATTGATTAAGTTTGAGGTTCCTCCTGCGTCGGAATGACAAAAAAACGCTTTTACACCTTATTACTTCTACCCATCAGTGGGTCGCTGAAACCGGCTTTTCCGGTCTCCACCCGACCGGCATAGCGCTGCTCGAAGTCAGCAAAATCGGCCACTTTTATGGTAAAATCATACCAGTTGTAGCTGGTTTTCAGATTCAGCACCACAGTCTGTTGTGCGCCTTTCGCCCCTGCCTTCTCTAAGGTCTTTGTCTGGGTTTTAGCCTGATAGCTATTGTCCAAGAACTGAACGGAATAACTCCGGCTGGCATCCGTATTGGCAAGTTTAACCAATATATTACCCGTAAACTGATTTTTTGCGTCCCGCTCATAAGCGCAGGCAATCGTAATGGGCGGATTTCCGGCAGTCGCTTTAAATTCCCGGTAAAACCCATTCGGGCCCTGAACGCAAAGATGCAAGGGAGCATCGAGCGGCCAATTATCGGTCAGGCTGTCGCCAGCAGATACCGTGTATGACCGAAAATGGACATCATTTGGCAGCATCTGGCAAACTTGAAAGGGTGCCCCCAACGCCTTCTTTCCAAATACCTCATTTTTAGCCGACAACGTCAATTTAAAAACGTTATTGACTACCTGCCCGTCCACGTATAGTTCGTAGGGCAAAGCACAGGAAGCACGAATACCTTCCTCCTGCCGGGGTAAATGCGATGCTGCTTGTGGATTAGCGTTTATTCGGCTGATTTCGTCGCTAGTCAGTTGTTTGAAATTACTGGGAACATCCTTGAACTGAGCCTTATGAATTCCCTCCATAAACGATTGTTTCGCAACAAAGGTGGGAAGCTTGATCGTTTCGCCATGGTAGGGTCGAAATGCCGAGCTTAAATCGCCACAGATCGTTCGTCGCCAGTCGCTAATGTTTGATTCTTTGATAGACTTGCCGGTTTTGTGGCTCAGAAAATTCTCCAGAAACTGAAGGGTTGAGGTATGGTCAAACACTTCCGAGCACACGAATCCTCCCCGGCTCCAGGGTGATGCAATGACCAAAGGCACTCGGAATCCCAGCCCAATTGGCCCGGTACGACCCTCGTTCTTACGCTTACTTTCCTGTTCCTGTGTCACAAATTCCAGACGGGCATCAATTCCCTTACTGTTCTGGCCCGTTTCAGGTTTATCGGGATGGGCCGGAACAAAGGGCGGGACGTGGTCGAAATAGCCGTCGTTTTCGTCGTACGCCAGAATAAAGATCGTTTTCTTCCAGACATCCGGGTTCTGCGTCAGAATATCTATTACTTCCGACAGATACCAGGCACCGTACCAGGGCGCTCCCGGATGGTCGGAGAAGTTTTCGGGCGGTACCAGCCATGATACGGTCGGCAATTTCCGGGCTTTTACATCCTCTCGAAACTGATGCAATACATCGCCCTTCGGTACCTCCATTGTTCGCTTCACACTTCCATCCTGATAGGTCAGTGTTTCTAACTGCCGATAGTCTGGGTCATTTACATTACTCGTAAAGGCTTTCTGGCATAGAGCCTGCTCTCGTTTCGACAACTGAGCAAACTTTTCGGGCCTGTAGTTTACCAGATCCGTCTGTACCGTTTTCTGCCATGCCCGCTGCCGTTCCAGCATTCGTAGTGTTTCGGCATGAGCTTTATCCGTTTCGGGAAGGCTTTTCAGCTTTACTTCCAGTGATTTGATCCGCTCTGGGAGTACTTTTTCCTCCTGTTGCAGAAAAGGATAATAGGTCGGGTGAAACCGGACATGGTACTGCGAAAACCATTCGATGGGGTTATCGGTAAAGTTGCTCAGCCATCCGTCTTCCTCACCCTTTAGGCCAGTCGACAGACTAATTTCGTTCTGGTAAATTTTCCAGGAAATACCAGCCTCTTCCAGCCGCTCGGGAAAGGTCATCCAGCTTACTTCGTCATCGTAATCGACGTTTTCGTTTCGGACATTCGCCATCGCCTTTGGGTCGCGGGGATCACGAATGGTACCCGTCCAGAAATACAATCGGTTTGGGGTAGTGCCTGTAAGCGAGGAGCAGAAGTTCTGATCACAAACGGTGAAGGCATCGGCTAGGGCGTAATAGAATGGAAGGTCCTCCCGGTTGTAATAGCCCAACGTGAGCGGCATATGCGCGTACTCTTTATGACCCGACGGTTTGGCATCCAGCCACTTATCCATTTTACCGCCATTGCGGGCATCGACCTGGTTTTCCCAGGAATGAGGCAGTGAGTGCATCCAGGTCGCTTTAGTATCCTTAATATTCAGCCGAAACGGAGCATAGGTTTCCCCAGCCTTGTTGCTTTGAAGCCAGACTTTGTTTTTGTTCGGCAGCGTAAACGCCCTCGGATCGTTGAACCCCCGAACGCCCTGTAAGGAACCGTACGTATGGTCGAAGGAGCGATTTTCCTGCATCAGAATCACCACATGCTCGGCGTCCAGGTAGGTTGTACCGGGTTGTGGATCAATAGCAAACGCTCGTTGGATGGACTCTGGCAAACCGCCCGAAAGAACCGTTGACAGAAGAGCTGCCTTTTTAAGAAAATCGCGTCTGGAATCCATAGATTACTCGTGTTGATCGTGATTACCTATCCTGGAAATCTGGCTCCGCAGAGCATTCCCAAATGTACAACCCTTATAGAGAAGGCAATTTTATCTTTTTTTAATCATTTAGGCCTCTCTACTGATTTATACGATATACTCTATCAAAAAGGCTATGTGGATTGTATTTGCGTTGTCGGCCGCTTTATCGGCGGCTATTGTTGTTACACTATCAAAAGCGGGTATTAAAGATCTTGATTCCAGTCTGGCGTTTGCTATTCAGTCGGTAATGATCCTGATCGTATCGTGGAGCGTGGTCATTTCGCAGGGCCTTCTGACCGATATTCCCCGCATTGAGCGCCGGGTTTGGATTTATCTGCTTGTGGCGGGGGTGGTCACCTGCTTGTCGTCGCTGCTTTCGTTTAGGGCGTTGAAGCTGGGTCATGCTTCTCAGGTATCACCTATTACCAACTGCTCACTGATTTTTTCGGTTATTCTGGCGATGATTTTCCTGAAAGAAAAAGTCAACTGGCAGGTCATAGCTGGTGCCTTGCTTATGGGAGTCGGAGCCATCATCATTGCCATCTCCCGTGACTGAGACGAACCAGCGATAAAATCAATTAAACCACGAATAATTATGGACTTGAAATACGTCGCGTCTATAGCGTCTTAGTGGTTTATAATACCAAACTAAACAGCCATCCAAGTAAAAAGACAGCACTAAAATGAGTACTTTTGTATACGTATAATGCTGTGTTGGTATGCCTGCCCCCGTAAACGAAAGACTTGCTCTTGCCCATCAATTTGTTCTACACACAAATCGAAATATTTTTCTGACCGGGAAAGCTGGAACGGGAAAAACAACGTTTCTGCACCAGGTTAAACAACTCAGTGCCAAGCGACTTGCGGTGGTTGCACCAACGGGTGTAGCGGCCATCAATGCCGGAGGTGTTACCATCCATTCTCTGTTTCAACTTCCGTTTGGTCCATTGGTACCAGGGTCTACTTTACGTGAAAGCCGCAAGTTTAACAAAGAAAAAATCCGGCTCCTCCGTACCCTCGATCTGCTCATTATCGATGAAATCAGTATGGTTCGGGCCGATATTCTGGATGGTATTGACGAGGTACTACGCCGGTATCGGAACAACAGCCAGCCCTTTGGCGGTGTCCAGCTCCTGCTCATCGGCGATATGCAGCAATTGCCACCCGTCATCCGGGATGAAGAATGGGAACTGCTGAAACCGCATTACGAAACCGGTTATTTTTTCGGTAGCAAAGCTTTAAGCCATACACCCTACATCTCGATCGAACTGACGCACATCTATCGACAAGCCGATGCCCGGTTCATCAGTTTGCTGAACAGCATCCGCGAGAAAACGATTACCCGCGACCAGCTTGCCGAGCTTAATCAACGTCATATTCCCGATTTTTCTCCCCGTGATGAAGAAGGCTATATTACGTTGTCGACCCATAACACAACGGCCCAGCAGATCAACAGCAACAAACTCAACAACCTAAAAACGGCGCTGCACACGTTCGATGCTACGATAGAAGGAGACTTTCCAGCTACGATTTACCCGACCGAAGCCAATCTTGACCTGAAAGTTGGGGCACAGGTGATGTTTATCAAAAATGACATCTCGCGGGAGAAACGCTATTACAATGGCAAAATCGGGCAGATCGTCGATATTGATGACGATATCATTTACGTCAAATGTGGCGATGATGACGAAATAATCGATGTGCTCCCTACCGACTGGACTAACCTCCGGTACAGCCTCGACCCAACGACCAAAGAAATCAAGGCCGAAGCCATTGGTACATTCCGGCAATTTCCGCTTAAACTTGCCTGGGCCATCACCATCCACAAAAGTCAGGGCCTTACGTTTGAGAAAGCCATTATTGATGCTTCAGCGGCCTTTGCGCATGGACAGGTGTATGTGGCGCTGAGCCGTTGCAAAACGCTCGATGGACTGGTATTGCGTTCACGAATCCCGTCACACAGTATCAAAACCGAGCAGACACTGGAAGATTTCCACGACGACCTCATCCAGCAAACGCCTACCGAACAGCACCTGCACGACTCCAAGCGGACCAATCAGCAGCAGTTATTACTGGATCTGTTTTCGTTCGAACGCGCCAATTCGTTGCTGTACCGTTGTCGCCGGGTGGTCAATGAACACAAAAGCAGCGTCGATCCGGAATGTGGGCCTATCATTACGCAACTGACCGACAATCTACGTGATAAAGCTCGGGAAATCAGTATCCGGTTTCAGAAGCAGTTAGGGACCTATTTTGCGGATGAACGTCTACCGGAGGAGAACGCCGATTTGCAGGAGCGTATCGGCAAGGCGGTCACTTATTTCCGGGCCTTGCTTGGCGATGAGTTGTTGCCGTTACTTCGCCGTTGCCCTACCGATTGTGATAACAAACAGGTGCGTGAGTCGTTGCTGGAAGTACTGGATGAACTGGAAAAAGAGTTGTTTGTCAAACTACGCGCCTTCGAGAGTTGCCATAACGGTTTCGATGCATTGGCTTACCTACAGGCTCGTAACCATGCCGAACTGGATTTCCAGCCCGAACGCAAAAACTTTGATCAGCAACCAGAAGTCGGCACTGAAAAATCAGGGCGTGGTGGCCTGTATGGTGCTTTGATAAAATGGCGCGACGATCTGGCGGGTGAACATGACACCTCAGGCTATATGGTACTCCCCCAGAAAACCATCGCCGAACTGGCCCGCGTCCGCCCAACTACGCTGGAAGAACTCCTGACGATCAAAGGCTTTGGCAAGACCAAAGTAAAGCAACTTGGCCAGGAAGTATTGCGGATTATTAAAGACTATCTGGAGCGACCTAAAGCTACCAAAGAGTCGAAAGTAAAAGAGAAGAAGATTAAAGAGCCTAAAATTCCGTCGACTACACAAACGCTCGTACTCTTTCAGACCGGCAAAACCATTCCTGAAATCGCTACCGAACGGGGCTTTGCTATTTCGACCATCGAAGGCCATCTGGCGCAGTGCATCAACCGAGGTGAGTTAAACGTCGACGCTGTATTACCTTCCGACCGCATTCAACTCATCCGTACTCATCTCGAAACTACCCCGTCGGCTACGTTTACCGAACTGATTCAGAGCATCGGTAATGGCGTCACTTACAGCGAAATCCGATTCGTCAACAGTGCCATCCGAGCTGAGCTGGGCGAAGTTGAGCAGGAGTAAGTAATGTTGATTAAGTTTTGATAACTTTGGTAACTATGTCGTATTGAGTCGTTATATTTTACAATGAGTACAGCTATCCAAGAGTCCGAAGCCCTCTTAAGTCGCCTAACGCGTGCAGAGAAAGCTCAATTACTACAATGGCTCGTTCAGGACTTAGGCGATTCATTCCCTGGAATTGAACGTCAACCCGGCGTTCAGGGCGGAGCCGCATGTATTGTTCGGACACGTATTCCTGTTTGGGTCTTGCAACAAGCCCGTGAATTAGGTAGTTCAGAAGCCGATTTGTTAGTAGCCTACCCTTCATTACGAGCCGAAGATTTAGCGAATGCCTGGCACTACGTCCGTAGTCACGTTGATGAAATAGCCCAATCGATTGCCGAAAACGAAGAATAAGAATGGCTAAACTCCTTGCGGATGAAAACATACCTTTTCCAGTTGTTCAACAACTCCGCTTATATGGCCACGACGTACAAACTATTTTGGAATTAAATTTAGCCGGTCAGGCTGTCCCTGACGATCATGTGCTGGCTATAGCCACTTCCTTATATCGATGCCTGATCACCTTGAATCGAAAAGATTTTATCCGGCTTCACAATCAACAACCGAATCATGCCGGTATAATAATCTGCACTTTTGACTCCAACTTTACAGCTTTAGCCGAACGTATTCATAACTGTCTGGCGCAGTCAGAGCCACTCATAACAGGCCAGTTACTACGAGTCCAACGGCCTAATTTATGAGGGTTTATGTCAAAACACTTACTTATCAGCTTCAGCTAAGCTTTTGAAGAGTTCAACAAATTGGCTAAAATAAGGATTTTTCCTGCTCAAGATGCCGGAAAGAATTGTATGGCGATCACCATCGGGAAGCCAAGCGTCCATTTTGAATAAATCGGTCGCCGTATTGTTGGAAAACCAACTGGTAAATTTTCGGAAGCGGGCCTTCTCCCGACCATCCGAACTATCGCAGATGTAAATAATAACGTGTTCTAAAGACCGGAAGAAATCGTAGAAAATAGCCAGAATTGTTGGCTCTGTAAGCGGATCGGCTGGGATGCGTTTTCCGGTCGGATTATCGGCCACGGCAATGACCATTTCGAACGCATTCACCCGCCCCTCTATATAATCGACAAATAAATAATCGGAAGGGACAAACTTAATCGCGTACCTTACTTTATCGTATGTCGAAAAGGAATATGAGTTATGGTCACCACCAATGAATTCAAATTCATACCTGCTTATTTGCTCGTCGTTCGGCATTTTTTTTATCTAATCGTTCAAAAATGGCCCGATACTCCGGGTCATTTTGGTAGCGCTCCCGGGCTTCCCGCTGCACCTGCTCTTTTACTTCCACCAGCTTTCGGATTTTTTCGCGGGCGGTCATGGGCTTAGTTGGAGTCTCCATTGTAGTCATTGTTAGTTAGACGAATATACACTCAGAATGTTTCTGATTACATTTAAAAACACAAAAGCCGCAACAATTAGTTTATCAGTCTGAAAAAGCTGAACGTAAAATAGCAGCGGTTCACCGAAACAATACGTTTGTTCAGTGAACCGCTGTCGTTTTTAGCGTTGATTCTGCCTAGTACCCGCCGTAGAATTTCCGCAGGCCCCATTCGACGGCAGCCAGCGTCAACACGAAGAAGAACAGCCATTTCCAGTTAATCAGCTCGTTCATTTCTTCCGTGCTGGTCAGTCGGGCCGGGTGCGAACGGTCGGTCAGGTTTTTCACAAGGTCGTCCATACGATTGACGGCGTAAAATTGACCTCCCGTTTGCTGCGACAACTGACGCAACATGCCATGATCGGCAGTGGTATTGAGAGCTTCCAGTTGCAGATCGCGTACGACGAACTGACCCGACGATTGTTCGGCCTTTTCATTGATGGTAACCGTTGCCCGGAACCGATACGCTCCTTCTGGCAATCGACTGATTTCGAAACGGCGATTAGATGATGTCGGTGTATAATTGAATGATCGAGTGATTCCCTTTTCGTCGCTAATTTCAAGCCGAACCGGTTTATCAAAAATCTCTTCATAAATATCGTTGTAGAGTTCAGTCTCGAAAATGACTTTATCTCCTACCACAAACTCATTCCGAATCGGATATACACGAAGCTTACGCCGATCTTCTTTCACCGAAATCAGTTGGATTACTTTCTGAATCAACTCATCGACAACATCCTGTTTGTCGGTCAGGGCATATTCTTCCAGACGCCAGGACCAAAGGCCTTCTCCGGCCAGCACAGCCGTTTTGCGAGGGCTAGTCACATTCAGCGCCAGCAATGGTTTCGCCGTTTTGATACTTCCTACCTGTTGCCACAACACAACCTCGCTGCCGGACTGCAACCGGTACTCACCATAGGGAACCGACATGGGTGGTAGCTTGGACAGAATTTCGAGTCGGGATGGATCGAGATTCAACTGTCGAAATTCAGGGTTAAACACGCCCGTCACTTTGTCGCTCTGGTTGGGCTGCGCCGAAACCTGAACCACCGAATTGGAGGTATTGAATGGCCCCATCGACGACTGATTCCCAAGGACAAACAACACCGGGGTATTTTTCGAGAAATACTTTTGAAGCAAGGGGTTACCCACTCCCCCATTGTCGGGAATCTGGTGCAGAATGATCAGATCGTACGTTTTATCGGCCGGTGGCGTAGCTTCGGCAGCTGTTCCGGTCAGGATACGTATATCCAGTTCGTAGTTCTGGTTATGCTCCAGAATATTGCGAATGGCTTTTACGTCCGGGTGTGGAGCCAAGGCCAGTAAAAGTACCTTCTCTTTCCCATCGATCACATCCAGATAGACATCCTGCCGGTTGTTGCGGGTACTGAATTCACCCGGCTGTGGCAAGACTTCGACAACGTAATGCTGAACGCCTTTCTGCGTTGCTGTAGTCTGGAAATTAACCTGGTTGAAGGTATCGTTCTTGCCAAAGTTGACCGATTGCCGCCCTAGCTCTTTCCCATTCTGACGCAGTACAACCGTAGTGCTTCGGCCCTGAAACCCATTGCTGACGACTTCGGCCTGTACAGGAAACTGATTACCTAAATACGCAATCCGATTGGCAATTACGCCCTTAAGCTGAATATCTTTTTTGGCAACGGTATCGCCCAGTCCCACCGTCTGAACAGCAAACGGATACTGTCCAAACGTTGGTGACACTCCCTGGTTAAAAATCCCATCGGTTATTAGAACCACATCGGTCAGGTTACGTCCTTCGTAATCCGAACGGATGCTGGAGAGCAACCCTGACAGATCGGTTGTACGACGCGTGAATGGAATCTGGGTCAGATCACCGTCGGTGACCGTATCGGCCAGTGTTCGAACGGTTACGTCGAGCCCTTTATCGGCCAACTGCTGACGAAGCGTTTGCAAACCAGCCAGCGCTTTGTCCAGATTAGGTCGCCCCGCTCCCGCGATGGATTCTGAGTTATCGATCGCCAGCACCACCTTCGGCTTTTCGGTCAGCGTACGCAAGCTCCGGATCAGTGGATTTAAGAGCAAAAAGCACAGAAAACTAACCACCACGAAGCGCAAAGCGGCTAGTCCATACGTAGTTCGCTTATCGAAGCCACCAACCGTTACCCCACTACCTGCCAGACGCGGCAACGGCTGGTACATAGCGAAGGCATACACGGCCCCAACAAGCAAACAAACAAAAATCCACCAGGGTGAGGACTGAAAGATAAAATCCATTTTTTTAGGAGTGAGGAGCGAGGAGTGAGTAATAGTATTAGGAGCGAGGAGTGAGAATCCGTCCGGTAACATGGGTTTGCGTCAGCATTCTCACTCCTCGCTCCTAATACTATTACTCACTCCTCACTACTAGGTTAACATTCCTCCGTCCACTTGCAGCACCTGCCCGGTGATGTAGCGGGAGAGGTCGGAAGCCAGAAAAACGGCACAGTCGGCTACTTCTTCAGGTTGGCCTCCTCGCTTCATCGGAATCTGTTGCTTCCAGTCTTCGAGTGCCTTTTCATTGATTTCACCGGTCATTTCGGTTTCGATAAAACCCGGAGCAATGGCATTGGAACGGATATTCCGTGATCCCAATTCCAAGGCTACCGATTTAGTAAATCCGATGATTCCTGCTTTCGAAGCCGCATAGTTGGCCTGGCCTGCATTACCCCGGATACCGACTACCGATGTAATATTGATGATCGAACC
Organism: Spirosoma gilvum; assembly: GCF_054776815.1. Taxonomy (NCBI): domain Bacteria; kingdom Pseudomonadati; phylum Bacteroidota; class Cytophagia; order Cytophagales; family Cytophagaceae; genus Spirosoma; species Spirosoma gilvum. Next base: position 441,779 of record NZ_BAAHBH010000005.1, read on the forward strand.
CGTTTTAGCCTTCATCATCGGCTTGGTAGCCGCTTTTGTTAGGTTAAATACTGACTTTAAATTAACGTTAATTACGGTGTCCCATTGTTCTTCCGACATCCGCATTAATAATCCATCGCGGGTTATACCGGCATTGTTGATCAATACGTCGAGCTTACCAAAGTCAGCAATCACCTGACTTACCAGTTCTTCGGCCGCCTGATAATTGGAGGCATCAGACCGATAGCCTTTTACCTGCCCGCCAAAAGCCCGAAGTTCGTCTTCCAAGGCCTGGCCTTTTTCAACACTCGACAAATAGGTGAAGGCAACGGTGGCACCTTCCTGGGCAAATTTCTGGGCCATAGCCCGACCAATTCCGCGCGACGCGCCAGTAATGAGGGCGACTTTTCCTGCTAATAAATTCATTTTTATAAAGAGCGAAAGAGTGAAAGAGCGAAAGACCGGACCGCCGGAGCGGTGAAAAAGCGAGCAAGTAATGTATCCACTATCTACTCATTCGCTCTTTCAGTCTTTCGCTCTTTCACTCTTTATTTTTTTACTGTGTCAAAAATAGCGGTTTGGGTGTAAATGACAAGGCATTACCCGGCTATTGCAATACATATCGAAGTGCAAAAGCCCCTGTTAACCCGGCTGAAATTTTTCCACTCCATGTTTTAATCGCCCCAGGTTGTTCAGACCTACCCGCTGGCAAATAGGAAACCGAGGCATTTAGTAGTGATGTCTCAATGATAAATCGCTGCCCAGCCATATAAGCCAATCCAAGCCGAATGCTCCCATCAATTAAATATCCTTTATAATCCCCCGACGTATAGTGATTGTACCCTGCTCCTACGCGTGTGTACGGGGTTAAGCGCGTCGATAACCAATACTGCTGAAAATAAGGCTCAATGCCCACTGTCCATACTTCATCTTGGGTAGTCGAAGCGCCAGGACTGGAAAAATTGCTTCTACTATACATGATGGGGATGCTAACACCCAACAAGCTATTCTTTTTGACAAAAAAACCGATCGACGGACTAACTGAGTAAACAGAGCTTTTATCCTGATAGGCGATCTGCCCTGCCCCAGCAGCCTGATTGGTGCCCTGATGGTTTACCGAAAACCCACCCTCCAAAATCCACCTTCCTGCATCTGTTTGCCAATTCTCCCGTTGTTCCTGAGCAGTTGCTGTCCGTCCGGGCCCAGTCCAGTACACTAATCCGGCACCCAGTCCAGCAGTTGTCAATGGGAATGAATTGGTGCTGGCCACTAGTTGTATTCCCAACCGATTGGTTAGCAAATAGTTCACCCCAGCTTCCACTTGTGGAGTAACATTAGTTGTCGATGTTTTTCGTCCCGATTCGATTAATTGTCCATTAACATCAAAATACGATTGCTTACTTCCATGCGTAGTAACGGAAACCCCGGCTCCTGCAAATACATAAACGGCCCCTACCTGCCAATATCGACGGACAAAAGGAGTAACTGTGATCGCATAAAATGTATTCGGATAGGTTCGATCTGGATTATCTGACTGATTTTGTTGGTTTTGTGTTAAAGAACCTGACACCGACAAAGCTGCCAACCAATTATCTTTCCAGAAACGACCGGCCGTGATGGTTAGCGCGGGCGCCCAATTCGTTAGTATACTCGTTGGTCCCGCATTGGAAATAGTAGAAAAAGGACGCGTTTGTCGATCATAGGTGGCTGAAACACTCCCACTGAGAATACCATTTCCTTTCTGGGTCTGCGCATAAACGACGTTCAGACTGGGCAACCCAATAAGCAGTATAAGTAGTTTTTTCATAACGTGAAGCATCGTCTTGATATGGATTTGAAAGCCCGCACAAATTTTGTTTTCATTCTTGAAGCAATCTATTGCTTTTACCCATGGACTTATCCAATATTATATTAAATTTTGTCAATATTAATTCAAGTGCAACTTTCTAATGAACTACAAGTGCATTCATTTGCGATTGCCGTACCAGCCCCTTACTTTGCTTCGGAATTAGAACGGCTCTACGTGCAGCCTGTTCCTTAATCAAGCCTAATTCGTTAAGCCTTTCAACTAATCTCGCCATGCTACGCATTTTACTACTCATACAATTAACGGTTTCGATCGCATTTGCCCAGAAAATTCATTCGCATAACGACTATGCTAAGGCCCATCCTTTTACGGATGCCTACGAGCAACGCGCCGATTTCATTGAAGCCGACATTTGGCTTCAGAATGGAAAACTGGTTGTTTCACACGACAAACCAGGCACTAATGCCCCTACCCTCGATTCACTCTATCTGAAACCGATTGTCCGGCTGTTTAGTCAGTTCAAAGACAAACCCAGCTCCGATCGAGACTATACATTCAATCTGGTGGTTGATGTAAAAGATAATCCAACCGAAGTGCTTCCGTTGCTGATAAATCTACTGGAACAAAACTTACCCGTTTTCAATCGGGCCGCCAACCCTAAAGCAATTCAGGTGATTATCAGCGGTAACCGGCCAAAAATCCCCAATTATTTCGACTACCCCCTTGTCCAGTTCGATGGGCGGCCGAGCGAAGTGTATGACGACGAGACCCTTCAGCGAATTGCGCTCATCAGCGATAATTTTCAGTTGTATTCGCATTGGGATGGGAATGGTGAACTTTCAGAACAAGACCGCGAAAAGCTTAAGCGTGTTATCAAACGGGCCCATAACGACAAAAAACCCATCCGTTTCTGGGCCATTCCTGATACATCCAACGCCTGGAAGCAGTTAAAAAAGCTCGGCGTTGATGTCATCAACACCGATAAAGTGGCCGAGTGTGTACAAGCCATGCGGTGATTCTATACTCCATCAGTAAACTTAACGGCTTTTTAACTTTTAATGCTACTATTTACTGAAAGACTATTCTTGTAGCCCCCAACATATGGAAGTCCCACAACTCAAAAAAGCCCCAACCGTATACGATGTCGTTATTGTCGGTTCTGGCGCTGGTGGCGGTATGGCCGCGTACACGCTCGCCAAAGCGGGCGCTAAAGTCGCTCTGCTCGAAGCAGGTGGCTATTACGACCCCGCTGACCCGAAGTACATTACCCAATTGAAATGGCCCTGGGAATCCCCCCGGCGTGGAGCGTCTACCGAATTCCGTTCGGGAGGTGATTTCGACGCGGCTTGGGGTGGCTGGGAAATCGAAGGGGAACCGTATTCTACCGTTGGCGGTACGGAGTTCGGCTGGTTCCGTTCCCGCATGCTTGGAGGCCGCACCAACCACTGGGGACGTATTTCCCTGCGGTTTGGCCCTGACGATTTCCGGCGGGGTTCTATTTCCGGCGTCGGCGACGACTGGCCTATTGGCTACGAGGACATGAAGCCGTATTACGACAAAACGGATAAACTCATTGGCGTATTTGGCACTAATCTGCCTGATTTCCCAAATGAGCCAGACGGCTATTTCCTGCCTCCTCCCAAGCCTCGACTGCACGAACTGATGCTGCGAAAGGCGGGCAAAAGTATAGGTGTTCCAATAGTACCATCGCGCTTAAGTATTCTGACTAAGCCCATTAATAATGAGCGGGGGCAATGTTTTTACTGCCATCAGTGCAACCGGGGTTGTCAGGCTTATGCCGATTTTTCGGCCTCATCAGTACTCTGTATTCCGGCGGTTAAAACGGGTAATGTAACGCTCATCAATGGGGCTATGGCCCGTGAAGTATTAACTGATCCTCAGACCGGCCTGGCAACGGGTGTTAGTTATGTTGACAAAGCTACCTTACAGGAGATAACGATCAAGGCCAAAGCCGTAATGCTGGGAGCCAGTACCTGCGAATCGGCCCGGATACTTCTAAACTCAAAATCGTCGCGTTTCCCAAATGGGTTGGCCAATAGTAGTGGCGTAGTAGGCAAATACCTGAACGACTCTACAGGGGCCAGCCGGTCTGGTTTCGTACCTGCCCTGATGGATCGTAAGCGCTACAACGAAGATGGTGTTGGCGGTATGCACGTCTTTACCCCCTGGTGGCTCGACAATAAGAAATTAGACTTTCCTCGTGGCTATCACATCGAATACGGCGGTGGCATGGGAATGCCGGGCGCCGGTTTTGGGGGCGGCATCGAATCCTTAAATGGTCGGATTCCCGGCCGGGATGGCAAGATGAAAACCGCAGGGGGTTACGGTAAAGACCTGAAAGACGATTACCGTCGATTCTACGGTGCTTATATCAGCATGTCGGGCCGTGGTGAGCCTGTCCCTCTCGAAAGCAACTACTGCGAAATTGACCCGAACCGAGTTGATAAATACGGTATTCCGACACTTCGTTTCCACTACAAATGGTCGGACTACGAAGTGAAGCAGGCGAAGCACATGCAGGATACCTTTGAAGAAATTATCCATGCGATGGGTGGCATTGCGCTCGGCTCGAAACCTGGTCCTGATTCGGGGCATGGGTATGGCTTAGCTGCTCCCGGACGAATCATTCACGAAGTAGGTACGGTTCGTATGGGTAACGATCCCAAAAAGTCGGCCCTGAACAAGTTCCAGCAGGCCCACGACGTGAAAAACCTGTTTGTCGTCGATGCTGCTCCCTTCGTTTCCCAGGGCGACAAAAACGTGACCTGGACCATCCTGGCCGCTTCGATGCGTACGTCAGAGTATCTGATCGATCAGGTGAAGCAGAAGAATATTTAAACAAGTAACGCGGCTGGGAAGCCGTGAAGCCGAAGGCTAATAGGTTAATTAGCCTTCGGCTTCACGGCTTCCCAGCCGCGTTACAAAACAAAAAGGCCTCCCAACTCTAGAGCTGGAAGGCCTTTTTGTTTACTTACTTATCTTATTCAACCACGGCTTCGGGCTTCCTGACGGTGATGGTCAGGGTTTCGCCTTCACCACTGTAATCAGCCATGATCACGTCGCCTTCCTTCAGTTCTCCTTTCAGGATTTCTTCGGCAACGGGGTCTTCGAGGTAGCGTTGGATAGCCCGGCTTAATGGACGAGCACCATACTGCTGATCGTATCCTTTTTCGGCCAGGAAGTCCTTCGCTTTGTCGGTCAGCTCTACCCGGTAACCCAGGTTGATGACACGGCCCAGCAGTTTGCCCAGCATCAGGTCAATGATTTTGTGGATATCTTCCCGCAGCAGCGAGTTGAATACAATCACATCGTCCAGACGGTTGAGGAATTCGGGCGAGAATGCCTTCCGCAGCGCGCTTTGAATCGTGCTCTTCATCAGTTCATCCTGGCTTTCGGCATTCCGCTTGGTAGCGAAACCTATACCCGCTCCGAAATCTTTCAGGTCACGCACTCCGATGTTTGAGGTCATGATGATGATCGTGTTGCGGAAATCGACCCGGCGCCCCAGACCATCGGTCAGGATACCATCGTCCAGCACTTGCAGCAAGATGTTAAATACATCCGGGTGTGCTTTCTCGATCTCGTCCAGCAGCACGACGCTGTAAGGTTTCCGGCGAATTTTCTCGGTCAACTGACCACCTTCTTCGTACCCGACATAGCCCGGAGGAGCGCCCACCAGACGGCTCACGCTGAATTTCTCCATATACTCCGACATGTCGATACGAACCAGCGCATCGTCTTTATCGAAGAGGTAAGTAGCCAGTACTTTCGCTAATTCGGTCTTACCAACACCGGTTGGACCAAGGAAGATAAACGAGCCGATCGGTTTCTTTGGATCTTTCAGACCAACGCGCGTCCGTTGAATGGCTTTCACCAGCTTCTCGATAGCGGCATTTTGTCCGATAACCCGGCCTTTCAGCTCTTCGCCCATGTTAATGAGCTTCTTGCCTTCGTCGTTCGAGACGCTCGTAACCGGAATACCTGTCATCATCGCAACGACTTCAGCCACGTTTTCTTCGTTGACCGTATAGCGACGTTTCTTGGTATCTTCTTCCCAGGCTTGTTTTGCCCGCTCCAGTTGATCGATCAGGCGTTTTTCCTTGTCGCGGAGTTGAGCAGCTTCTTCGTACTTCTGGCTCTTGACAACCTGATTTTTCTCTTTCTTGATATTCTCGATCTGTTCTTCCAGTCTTAGAATATCTTCAGGAACGGTAATGTTTGAGATGTGAACACGAGCACCTACTTCGTCAAGTACATCGATAGCCTTATCGGGCAGGAAGCGGTCAGAGATATAACGCTCCGACAGTTTCACCGCAGCCTCAATGGCTTCTTTGGTGTAATTGACGTGGTGGTGATCTTCGTATTTATCCTTGATGTTGTTCAGGATTTCGATGGTTTCGTCAATCGACGTCGCATCGACCATCACCATCTGGAAACGACGGGCCAACGCACCATCTTTCTCAATGTACTGACGGTATTCGTCCAGCGTAGTCGCACCAATACATTGAATATCGCCCCGAGCCAGAGCCGGTTTGAACATGTTCGAGGCATCGAGCGAACCTGAAGCACCACCTGCTCCAACGATGGTATGCAACTCATCGATAAACAGAATGACTTCTGGCGATTTTTCCAGCTCGTTCATCACGGCCTTCATACGCTCTTCAAACTGGCCCCGATATTTGGTACCGGCTACCAGCGACGCCAGATCGAGTGTGACTACCCGTTTACCGAACAGCACCCGAGAGACTTTCTTCTGCACAATACGCAGGGCAAGTCCTTCAGCAATGGCGGTTTTACCTACGCCCGGTTCACCAATCAGGATTGGGTTATTTTTCTTCCGGCGGCTCAGGATCTGGGCTACGCGTTCGATTTCTTTTTCACGGCCAACGATAGGGTCGAGCTTACCTACTTCAGCCAGTTTGGTCAGATCGCGTCCGAAGTTATCCAGAACAGGAGTCCGGGATTTTTCAGACCCTTTCGGATCTTTTCCTGAGCTGGAGCTGCTTCCGCCAAACATGCCCCGGTCGTTGTCGTCATCGTCGGTTTCGGGGCCCATCACTGGTCGGCTACCCGATGATTGATATTCCAACATCTCCTTAATGACTTCGTAATTAATATTAAACTTATTGAGAATCTGCGTGGCGACATTGTCTTCATCACGTAGAATCGATAGTAGAAGGTGCTCCGTTCCGATAAGCGGGCTTTTGAAAATCTTAGCCTCCAAATAGGTGATTTTCAGCGTTTTTTCCGACTGACGTGTCAGCGGGATATTCGCCAGGTTTTTCACGTTGTTGGTAGCAGTCCCTTTCGTGGCCTGTTCAATGGTAACCCGGAGTTCGTCGAGCGAGATGCCTAGTTTTTTCAGCAACCCGACAGCTACACCCTCCCCTTCACGAATCATACCGAGCAACAGGTGCTCTGTGCCAATATAATCGTGGCCTAAGCGTAAGGCTTCTTCCCGGCTCAGCGTGATAACTTCCTTGACGCGATTTGAGAATTTTGCTTCCATTCGTTTTAGGGTCTCCTTAGGTAAGCGTACTATACTGGCCTAACGAAGAGTTTTAAGGATTTGTTCACTCTCCCGAAGGCCGGCCTTCAACACGTCCTTGGCGGCCGGTCCCTGGCAGAACAACAGGTCTATGACACTCAAATTAGGTACAAATTCAGGTCCAAAATTCTGTGGATAGGCCACTGGATGATGGAATACGTACGATTCTGGCTTATTGGCTGGATTTATGCAGGATCGGGCGTCAACTAAACCGATTGGGGGTGTTTTATCGTACCATTTTGTCAGGTTCAACTCGATACGCACCTGCATTAATTTCAGACAAATTGTCAGCAACTCATAATTCAAATCGAATAAAAACGTCCAGTTTTTTCGATAGACCGGCTCAAAATCGGGCGCATAGTAGTCGAAAAATGGGGCTTTCCCATAAGCAGCCTGAAGACATCGCCAGTGATGCATCTGCCAGTTCTGATCAGTAGCCACCCGAAGATCCCGAACAGGCAAATGGCGGGTTCCCTGTTGCACGGGCACTGTAAGGCTATCTACTTTGTTAGCCGTCTGAACGTAGCAACGATTTCTGTAACTTTGCTTCTGGTAATGCTCCTGAGCTTCCAGCCAAACTTTTCCGAATTTCAGTAGCCCCGACAAGTAATCCAGGCAGGGCAGATAATGTAACTCAATTAGTAAAGCGGTAGAGTCAGGCGTTAACGGGTCTGTTTCCAATTATCACTCATGTATCCGTTCACAAGTAAAGCAAAAAATCAATACCACCAACTAATTTTAGTATTTTTTTAATTTCCGGACCAGGCACCACTTTTATCTTTGATTCGGTTTAGGTTCATCCAATGACATTTTTTCGACTTTTATCCCGCTTACCCCTGAGTATCCTTTATGGTATTTCTGATATATTAGCTTTTTTACTCACCCATGTTATTCGCTACCGCCGAAAGGTAATTTTAGAGAATTTAACTCAGTCATTCCCAGAGAAATCGACTGCCGAAATCAACCGGATTGCCAGGGGTTTTTACCGTAATCTGTCCGACTTACTGGTTGAGACTGTCAAGCTACCCGACCTGTCACCTGACGAACTCAACGAGCGGGTTCGATTTACCAATGCCGATATTGTAAAATCCTGCTTACAGGCTGGCCAGCCTGTTATCGGTATGGCGTCACACCAAAGTAACTGGGAGTGGCTCCCGTCGGCTTCCGTCTTGAATGGAATGCCTGTGGATAGTATCTACAAACCGCTGACCAGTGAATTTTCCGAAAAAATGATGCAGTACATTCGGTCAAGTTTCGGCGCTGTACCCGTTACGATGAACAATTTACCTCGCCGAATGGCTTCTCAAAAGAATGTTCCCCGAATTATAGCCCTTGTGGCCGACCAGGTTCCGAATGTACCTGAGCAGGCATATTGGACAAATTTTTTACACCACGACACCCCTTTTTATCCAGGCACGGAACGACTGGCCCGTAGTCGAAATCTACCCGTTTTTTATACAGAATTAGTTCGGGTACGTCGTGGCTATTACGAAGCAACCTTCTTTCCGGTTGGCCAACCGCCCTACACTGATTTACCCACTGGCACTTTGCTGGAACGTTACAGAGATCTACTTGAGGCCACCATCCGTAACTATCCTTCCGATTGGCTGTGGTCTCATCGCCGATGGAAACACTGGCGAGACAAATACCCGAAAATTGAAGCGAAGCTGAATTGACCCCTCCACGATTAGCCTTCTATCTGTTTTTCAGCCAGAAAATGTAACCCTTACAGGAATACTTACATATTTTTTCGTTAAATAGTCTACTATTTTCTACCTTTAGATCTATTTACGATTTTACGTGCTTATCGTACTGTACATTTGAATGATCTTTTTGCGTCTTTTAGCCCGTCTGCCCTTCACTGTTTTGTATGGCATTTCGGATGTGTTATATATTGTGCTTGCTTACGTAATTCGTTACCGGCAGCAGGTTATTCTGGAAAATCTACGGCTATCGTTTCCCGAAAAATCACCGGAGGCTATTCGGTTAATAGCCAACGATTTTTATCGTAACCTATCTGATATACTCGTCGAAACGATAAAATTATCAGATGTTACGTCATGTGAGCTAAAAAAACGCTTTCGATACACAAACCCTGAATTAATTAAGGACTATTTATCAGCAGGCCAGACAGTCATCTGCACAGGGTCGCATCAGTGTAATTGGGAGTGGGTTCCTTCGGCAGCGGTAGTCATTGATATCCCGGTCGATAGCGTTTATAAGCCGCTGACCAACCCAGACATGGAAAAGTTCATGCAGGAGCTTCGGGCTAGTCATGGCGCGGTGCCAACGCCCATGAATTTACTGCCTCGCCAGATGGTAGCCCGAAAAGGGATTCCCCGTGTCATTGCCCTCGTGGCCGATCAGGTTCCCAATGTACCGGAGCAAGGCTATTGGATGGATTTTTTGCACCGGGATACGCCGTTTTATCCAGGTACTGAACGGCTGGCTCGCAGTAAAGATTTACCGGTCTTCTTTCTGGAATTAATTCGCGTCCGCAGAGGCTATTATGAAGGCACATTCAAGCTCATTGCAGCCCCACCCTACAAAAATTTGCCTGAAGGCGCCATTCTCGAAACCTATAGAGATCAATTACAGGAAAGTATCTGTAAACATCCTTCCGATTGGCTCTGGTCACATAAACGCTGGAAACACTGGCGTGGCAAATATGCGAAAATCGAAGCGAAGCTAACGTAGAGACGCCATCCCTGGCGTCTCCTGTGCGTCAGCAAAATAATCTCGAGTATAGGCCCATAAACCTTCCGGCTTTTAAAAACCATCCGGTCATGAGCCGCAACGTTGCGGCTCTACAGGGAATCGCGACGGGCTTTTTCGGCTCGCGACGAATCGCGTTTGGCTCTCACGCGGTCACGTTCGTTAATAATGGCTCCTTCAGCTTTATCTAACCCTTTGTCGACAGCCCGGCCTGTTTTGGTAGCGGCACTATCGATCGCTTCTCCGGCAACTTTGGCTTTACTTTTTGCACCCTGAGCGGCTTCATCGGCGGTTTCGCCAATAGCCCGACCCGTATTCTTCAAATCCTCCTTCATACGAGCTTTCCGTTCGGCTTTCTCCTGCTTACGCATTTCTTTCCGTTCCTGTTTCGTCATAGTGGCTGACGCATCCTGCGCGTAAGCTCCCAGGCTAATCATAAAGGCTAGTGCAAATGCACTGAATAGTTTCGTTTTCATAACGTTTTGAGTTAACGATTCGGTTGTACTGTTTCATCTATGCCGTTTCAAAACGACCTTAGTGTCAATACCTAATCAACTACATCAGGCTACTTTTGTTTCCAAATACGAGTTTGTGGAGCACGGAAGAATAAATAGTCAGGATACTGTCAGGCAGGAGGACTACAGAACGTTTTTGCGGCTGTTCATACGTTCCTCAACGAACGTTTAGACTAGTCCAAACGTTTTCCAGATAACCGACACGAAACTGAAAACGCGGTTTTTCCGTACCTTTGTGTGGTCAAACGGCACTGCCGCTATCTGTATGCTCGACTCGTTGATTACCCCTTCACAATCAGCCATTTTATCTGGTTCACCTGTTCTCTATACCCCTTCACTGACCCAGTACATTCGCCGAAAAACGATCACGGTCAACATTGGCGATGTGCCGCTGGGCTCCGATTATCCGATCCGGGTTCAGTCGATGACAACGGTGGATACCATGGACACGCTCGGTTCGGTGGAGCAGACCATTCGGATGATTGAGGCTGGTTGCGAGTATGTGCGGATTACTGCCCCCAGCGTGAAAGAAGCGCAGAACCTGGAAAACATCCGTAAGGAACTCCGGGCGCGTGGCTATACGACTCCGCTCGTCGCCGATATTCATTTTACACCCAATGCCGCCGAACTAGCCGCTCGTATTGTTGAGAAAGTCCGCATCAATCCGGGCAACTACGCCGACCGCAAACGCTTTGAGTTTATCGACTATACCGATGCCGCTTATGCCTCGGAGTTGGAGCGGATTCGGGATAAATTTCTGCCGCTGGTACGCATCTGTAAGGAATACGGTACGGCCATGCGGATCGGTACGAACCACGGCTCCCTCTCCGACCGGATTCTGAGTCGGTATGGCGACACCCCAGTTGGCATGGTGGAATCGGCGCTGGAGTTTCTGCGAATTTGCGAGGATGAGAACTATTACAACATCGTACTGTCGATGAAGTCGAGCAATCCGCAGGTGATGGTGCAGGCGTATCGATTGCTGGTACAGCGACTGGACGAAGAAGGCTTAAAGCCCTATCCGCTCCATCTCGGTGTCACCGAAGCGGGTGAAGCTGAAGATGGACGCATCAAATCGGCACTGGGCATAGGTACGTTGCTCGAAGATGGCATTGGCGATACGGTTCGGGTATCACTCACCGAAGAACCTGAACGCGAAGCACCTGTAGCCCAGGCGCTCATTGATCGCTATATCAATCGGGCGGCTGAGAGCAAATTCATTCCGGCCGTTACGACTTATCCGATCAATCCATTTCAGTATACGCGTAGAACAACGCATGAGGTGGCCAATTTCGGCGGTCAGAATGTGCCACGTGTTATCGCTGATTTTAGCCAGACTCCCGTTCAGCAGCATGAGGATTTAAAGCCGATTGGCCATTTCTACCTCCCTGAGCCCGACAAATGGCGGATGAACGACCTGGGTGCCGATTACATCTACACTGGTTCGCAGCCAGCCGCGTTTATGCTTCCCAATGGTTTGAAGCAAATCGTAGACTATACTATTTGGCAAACCACTGCCGATCAGACCAATACGTTCCCGCTGCTAACCGCCAGCGAGTACAAACAGGCTCGTTTGGGAAAAACAGCGTTACAGCAACGCCTGAATTTTGTCCGGCTTTCACTTCGTGACTTGTCGGCCGAGCTACTGACAGAACTGGGTAATGACCCCACGGTACTATTAATCATCACAACCGACAATGCCCATGCGATGCCCGAGCTGCGTCGGCTGTTTATTGAGTTGATCAACCAGGGAATCACCCTGCCCGTAGTCGTTCAACGCGGTTATTCGGCCATTCCAACTGAAGATGTTCCGCTGTATGCGGCTACCGACGTAGGTGGATTGCTGATCGATGGATTGGGCGACGGTATTATGCTGTCGCAAAATGTCGGGTTTGAGAACCCGACACCACAAGTAGGTAGACAACCCGAACCAGAGCAGTTAAAAAGCCTTAACAATCTGTCGTTTGGAATTCTGCAGGCAGCCCGTACGCGCATCACCAAAACCGAATACATTTCCTGCCCTTCCTGCGGTCGTACCTTATTTGATTTACAGGAAACTACGGCTATGATTCGCCAGCGGACCGACCACCTGAAAGGCGTTAAAATCGGGATTATGGGTTGCATCGTCAATGGCCCAGGCGAAATGGCCGACGCTGACTATGGCTACGTAGGCATCGGTCGTGACAAAATTTCCCTGTACCGAGGGCAGCAGGTCATTAAAAAATCGGTACCTGCCGACCGGGCCGTCGATGAGTTGATCGAGCTAATCCGCGAGGATGACCGATGGATTGAACCAAGCCTGGTTCATGAATAATGAAAAATGAATAATGAATAATTGGGAGTTACGGTAATATTCCTACTCTCCTATTTGTTACCTAATAAGCAGTCGCATTGTCCATTTTACATTATTCATCATCCATTAATTTTCGTGAACAAACTCCTTGATTATCTAAAGATAGGGCCGGTTTTCGCCTATTTCATCCGGGTTTTCCGCAAGCCAGACCCCAACCAGCCGACCAGCGTGAACCTGCGTATGATGCACGGCATCAACCGGGTTTCGATCGTCATGTTTTTGATTGCCATAATTGTCTATACGGTTCGTCACTGCACCCGATGAATATTGAAACGATACGTGAGTACTGCATTACCAAACCGGGCGTTACAGAATCATTCCCGTTCGGTGGTGATGCACTCGTTTTTAAGGTAGGCGGAAAAATGTTTGCCTTGCTGGCAACGGAAAGTCAGCCCACCACGTTGAATCTGAAATGTGATCCTGAACGTGCCGTTCAGCTTCGGGACGAACACCCGGCCGTAGCACCAGGTTTTCACATGAATAAGACGCATTGGAATACGATAACGGTTAACGGATCAGTACGAACAACCGAGCTTCAGGAGTGGATCGACCATTCGTATGAGCTCGTTCGAAAAAGTTTACCCAAAGCCGTTCAGGCTGGATTAAACTGAGCCAGTTGCTTGTTCAATCGGCCCTGAATCGCTAAATTCGCAGAATTAGGAAAACCAGAAGGGATATGGAAGTTACGCTGTTATGTCTGCTTTTTGGAATATATCTGACCATCCGGTATTTCCTGGTTGACCATGACACTGTTTCTGATAAAGACCGGAAACGATTCCGAAAAGGCATCGATCTGGTTCAGCAACGGAATATTTCAGAAGCTTATTCGTACTTCGACAATGCTGTTCGACAGTATCCTAAGTCGGCCATTGCGTATGCATACCGGGGCAAGTGTCAGCTTACTCAGGAGAATTACTACTCAGCCATTTACGACCTGACCGAAGCGATTAGCCGGGATAATACCCTGGCCGAATGTTATCTGGACCGTGGCGTTGCCTATTACCACACGGCTGAGTTTCCATTAGCTTTTCGTGAGTTCGACAAAGCCGTCTGGTACTACCACGATGAGCAGCCTGATGCTTATCGTTGGCGGGCGCTGGCCCGGATTCAGCTTCGGCAACTACCTCAGGCCGAAAACGACCTTCGTCGGGCTGTTATGCTGGGCGATGAGAACTCGTTTCATCTGCTTCTTCAACCGCCGTTTACCCGGCCTGTCTATCAAGGGAAATAAACTTTTACCTCACCCCAACCCCTCTCCTAAAACAGGAGAGGGGCTAAGTTTAATCATATTGAACTTAATTAATTCGGCGATTGGGGGTCGATATTGAACATATTGACCCGTTCTTCTTTTTTGCGGATACCGAAATTATACCGTAGCGTCAGGCCGAACCGGCGGGTATCATTTCGGCGGAATCCGTTGGCCGACACCGACCCTTGCTGTAGCGTAAAATCGTAGAAGTTCGTAAAAAAGATGTCATTGGCCGTCAGGGTCACCATCAATTTGTCCTGCATGAATTTCCGGTTCAGGCTCATGTTCAGCGCCCCGAAATTGCTTAATTCATAAAACTGGAGTTGCCCTTTCGTACGGATAAATCCGTTGAGGGTCAGTGTTGACCGCGTATCTATTTTGAGCGAGTGATAGGTAAAGAATGACCAGCTACCCCGCTTAAAATTCAACGGACGATTTTCGTAAATACCCGAGTACTCATTGTAGTTGAACTGCGCTCCGACCACGAAGAAGTAACGCTTGATGGGCGGAATACCCGCCAATACCCGAAAATACGTTTCCTTATTTGTTCCCAGATTATCATACGTTCGATAAGCGATACTCCGATTGGCCGGGTCCTGATACACAACATTCGTAAAAATATCCCGGGTATTGTTCTGACCGATGGCAAACAAAGGCCGGTCTTCCACACTAACATTCACCTCGTAGTTTTCGGTAAACTGCGGCCGCAATGCTGGATTCCCCCGATCATACAGGTATTGGTCTACATATCGGGCCGCTGGGTTCAGATAATCGTAGGCCGGACGAGTGATCGAGCGTCGGTACACCAGATAACTCCGTAGTTCATAACCCGCAATTTTGGCCACACGACGACTCAGAAATACATACGGAAATAAATCAGTCCGATTAATCTTAAACGTGGTATCCGTCGGGATTCGCTGATGCCCATTCATATTGGTATTCTCCAAACGAAGGCCAGCTTTTAATATAAACGGACCAAAGGTTTTAGACGCCTGAACATACGCTGAATTGATATTTTCCCGGTAATCAAACGTATTCGTCCGACTCACGTTTGGTAGCCGCTGATTGTTGATCAGGTTAAAATAATCCTGCCGGCTGGTGAATTGCTGCCAGGTTAGTTTCGCTCCTGTTTCGACCGTAATCGTCTTGGTTAGCTTGTATTTCAGGTCAGTTTGCAGGGCAATCAGGTGCCGCTGTGAATCGAAATTCCCATCGCCATTCGTGCCTGTGCGTTCAGGCTGAATGTATTGCGTCGCAAAAGCCTGATCACCTCGATTACCCGTAAAGTTATACGACACATCGGTGATCCATTCGGAGCCCAGGGTATCGATCTTGTATTTGGTGGTAGCTCCCTGACTGATGGAAATCATCCGATTTGTGGCATCGGTCAAATTCTGGTTATCCGACACCAGCCGGTTCAGACTAAGCTGGTTGATCTGATTGCGATTGCTGGCCGATGAAGACGATTCGTTCCAGGAAAAGCGTCCATCCAGATTGAGGTCCCATTTTCGGGAGAGTTCAAAACCCAATCCGTAACCGGTATAAAAAACATGCGCCGGATAGGTTGTATAGGCGTCCTGCCGCAGTATTGAGTCAGGCGAAAAGGTTCGGTTTGTCTGAATCTGCTCATACGAATTACGATGGGTATAATTCATATTCAGATAGGCTGTTCGCCCACCCCGGTTGTTGTTCAGATTCACACCAACAAACTGATTCCCAAATCGACCCTGGTTAAAACCCGCATTGACGGAGCCCGTTAGCCCAAGGCTAATTCCTTTCTTCAGGATAATATTGACAATTCCGCCACTACTGCTTGCATCATAACGCGCCGACGGAGTCCGTAAAATCTCCATGCGAGCAATGCTATTCGGTGGCAGGCTCTTCAGAATGGAGGCAATATCGGCAGCACTCATTTTCTGCTCCCGACCATTGATGTAAATCGTAGCTGGTGTTGTGCTGCTCAAATAGACGTTCCCATCCGGGTCCAGAAAAAGCCCCGGTGTTTTTTCCAACAGTTCATACGCACTAGTACTCGTAGCCGCCACGGGTTCCGGGTCCACAATCGTCTTGTCATCCTCCTGCCGGACCAGTGGCTTAGCTGCCGTTACCGATACTGCCTGTAGCTGCACATTATCGGGCGTCATGGTCAACGTCAACAGGGCCTGATTAGAGGCTGATACAGGCTCTTTTCTCAGCGGTTTAAAGCCTACTGAGGTCACCAGTAGCCGGTAGGTATGTCCGGAGGTTAGGGCAAACGTAGCCAGACCGGCCGTATCGCTTAAGGTGTATAATTTACGAGTTGAATCAGCCCGATCGGTTAGCTGAAGGGTTGCACCCACTACGGCACGTTGGCTGGATTCCTGTAGACGAATACGTACTGTATTATTCTGGGCAAACAGTGAGGAGGCACTACTAATTAGGGCAATTAAGCAGTACATTACGGTGTGGCAACGAATCATTCACAAAATCATTTAATCGACAAAGTTACGTTTTTTGTTTACGACAATCCAGTAAATGAAGCCGTACATTCTATACTGCAGACCGCTAAGGAACGGCCATTTTCAACATATTATTTGTGTTGATATTTAAAGTGTCTACACATAATTCCACAAAACTGATTATCAAGGCAATTAATAGGCCATACCGCTTAGCATGGATTTTATAGGTATCATTTAAACCCATTTCCTTACTCTACTGAACTTATATTTTTGTTTCTTTGCTCTGTTAATTCAATTTTAATCGGTTTTTTCATCAACTTATCTTAACTATCTGCTTATGGAAGCACTTATACGCAGTATTTGTGTACTGCTACTGAGTCTGGTCATGCTGACAGAAGTTCATGCCCAGGATCGAACGATCACGGGTAAAGTCACATCGTCCAAAGATGGCAGTCCACTACCCGGTGCAAACGTGCAGATCAAAGGAACTACCCGAGGCACAACAACCGATGGCGCTGGTAATTACAAACTCATTGTTGGCTCTAACGCAACGCTCGTCTTCAGCCTCATTGGGATGGTCGCCCAAACGATTGAGGTAGGGTCGCAAAGTCAGATAAATGTAAATCTGGCTGAATCGGAATCAGAACTGAACGAAGTCGTCGTAACGGCACTCGGTATCAAACAGGAACAACGCTCGCTGGGTTATTCGGTCGGCCTGGTCAAAGGGCAGGACATTGCCAATGCCCAGCGCGACAATTTCCTGGTCGGGATGCAGGGACGTGTGGCCGGATTGACCATGACCACCACATCAGGTACGCCTGGCTCTTCGGCCATGATTCAGTTACGCGGAGCCAGTTCAATCGGTGGCAATAACCAGCCCCTGTTTGTGGTCGACGGCTTACCCATCGACAACCGGACGTTCAACCAGGTCGCGCTGGTATCCAACCGCCCCAACCGGGATAACGACTACCTGAACCGGGCCGCCGACATTAACCCGAATGACATCGAGAGCATTACGGTTTTGAAAGGACCCGAAGCGGCTGCTCTGTACGGTATCGATGCTTCATCGGGCGCTATCGTAATTACGACCAAAAAAGGTTCGAAAGGCGGTGGCCGGGTAACGTACGACAATCGCTTTCAAACGACGGAGGTATATCGTTTTCCTGAAACGCAGACGGTGTATGGCCGGGGTACGCAGGGCTATGCAAACCCCAGTGCGGCTACTATCCCATCCTATTTTGGGCCTAAATACGCATCGGACGCACCGATTTATGACAACGTTCGCAGCTTTTTCCAAAAGGGCTTCACGCAGGTTCATAATCTGGGCTTTGAAGGGGGGAGTGATGTAGCGACCTACCGCTTATCGACTAACTACACGAATCAGACAGGGGTTGTACCGACAACGGGATACAAACGGCTATCGGTGCGGCTTACGGGTACGGCTCGACTCAGTCCGAAGTTGGATGTGATGACGTCGTTGAACTATGTGAATTCACAGGTAACGAAGGCTATTCGGGGCAATAACGGCTTTTTGATCAGTCTGCTTGCCTGGCCAGCCAATGACGATGTTCGTAATTACCTGAATCCAGACGGCACACGTCGAATTCTGGGCGGCAGCATCAACCAGGGCGAAACGGATAACCCATTTTTCTCGGTCAATAAAAACAAGAGTGGCGACGTAACCAACCGGACTATTGCCAACTTCCAGTTGAACTACAACCCAACTCCCTGGCTGAACCTGACGGGTCGTTTTGGTGCTGACTTGTACTCAACCCAGAGTAATCTCTTCCTAAGCCCCGAATCCTGGCAGGGAACCGACGTAACCCTGGGTGGCTACTCCACAAAAGGTTCGGTTGAAAATGCACTGGAGAACAGCCAATTGCTCAATGGAAACTTGCTGGCGACGCTCAAGAAGAACTTTGGTAAGCTAAGTACCTCCCTCCTGCTCGGAACAACCATCGACGATCGTAACTACAAGGTGACGACAGCCTATGGCGAACGGCTTTACCTGCCCGATTTCAATTCGACGAACAACACCGACCCAACTACGCAACGCAACAAATACACACAGACGCAACAGCGGCTGCAAAGCGTACTGGGAAGCCTGACGTTGAATTATGATGAACTGCTAATTCTGACCATTACCGGCCGAAATGACTGGTCATCGACCCTCCCGGCCGCCAACCGGAGCTTCTTCTACCCAGCCGCTTCGCTGGCGTTCAACTTCTCGGATCTACCGGCACTGAAAGCTCGTGGCAATACCTTCTACTATGGTAAACTCCGGGCCAGTTATGGACAGACCGGCCGTGACGCTCCACCGTATAAAGTGGCGGCTACGCTGATTCCTCAGACGTCTACGGGTGGCGGTTTTGCCTATGATTTCTACGGCAGCAACCCCGACCTGAAACCCGAGCGGGGCGAAAGCTATGAGCTAGGTACGGAGTTGATGTTTTTTGGCGGACGCCTTGGCCTCGACTTTGCCTACTACAACAAAACGCTTTCGCAACAAATCGTAACTCAACGGCTTAGCTACGCAACGGGCTTTATTTTTGGTCTGCTGAACGGCGGTACCTTCAACAACCGGGGTGTAGAACTGCAACTGAAAGGTTCGCCGGTGAAAAAAGCGGATTTTGGCTGGGATGTGATTCTGAACTTCTCGAAGTTGAAAACAGACGTGAAGAACCTACCAGCCGATGTACCGGAATATTACAACTCCGACACCTGGCTTTATGGTAACGCCCGATCCAGTGCGTTCGTAAACAATCTGCAATCGTACTTCCCAAGCGACAACGTAGCTTATCGGAGCTATAATTTCAACTATTACCAGCGCGGCAGCGGCTCGGCTACGGCCATTGGTGGGTATAGCTACGCCCGCAATAAAAACGGCGATATTCTGATCAACCCAAGCACAGGTCTGCCCATTACCAATGCCAACTTTCTGCCCATCGGTGACCGCAATCCTGATTTCACGATTGGTCTGACGAACTCGTTTCGGTATAAGTCGCTGAGTCTGTCGTTCCTGCTCGACATTCGCAAAGGGGGCGATGTGTTCAACGGAACGGCGATGTACCTCTGGCGTACAGGTCTGAGCAAAAAGACGCTCGACCGCGATACGCCGGTGGTGTTCAAAGGGGTTCTGCGCGATGGTAAAGAAGATACCGGCACGCCCACGCCCAATACGATCCAGATCATTCCAACGCTCCGGTCAACCGACTATTACAGTTCGATTCCAGAATCGGAGTTTGTCGAAAAAGACATCAACTGGCTACGTCTGCGCGACGTAACGCTGAGTTATGTACTGCCAACAGCCATGTTGAACAAGTCGAAAGTGTTCAAGCAGGCCAGTGTTTTCGTTAACGGAACGGATCTGTTTCTGGTGACTAACTATACCGGAGCCGACCCGAACGTAAACGGTACAACGGCTACATCGGGTGGTGTAGGAGCTGGTGGTATCGACTTCGGTACGTTGTCTGTTCCCCGTGGTTTCTCGGCCGGTTTACGTGTAGGCTTCTAAAACTTATATATGATGTATGATATAGGTAATATGATATAATTCCTGGGGCGACCTTGTTTCTGTATCATATACCCTACTTCATACATCCTACATCATCTTTATATCAATGAAACGACTTACTTTATTTGCCTTGCTGCTCAGCCTGATCACGATGAGTAGCTGCGATAAATACTTAGATATAAACCGCGACCCTTCCAACCCGCAGATCGCGGAAGGTTATGTCCTGTTACCGCCAATGTTTGCCCAGATGGCCTTTGGGGAGCAGTTCGATTCCCGGTTTATTGGCAAATACGTCCAGAACTGGAGCGAGGCTACGGTCAATAACAACTGGGACCGGATGGGGTACGATGCCGGTTCGGATAATGCCGGGATGATCTGGCGTATGAACTACTGGAACCTGGGTCAAAATATTCAGCTCATGCTCGACGATGCCAAAGCCAAACAAAAGTGGGATTACAGTGGTGTGGCGAAAGCGATCTTCGCCTGGAGCTGGCAAACGACAACCGATTATCACGGCGAAATTGTGCTGAAAGAAGCGTTTGAACCGAACCGGTATGTGTTCGATTACGATACGCAGGAGGAAGTATATGCCTACGTGAAGCAATTGGCGAACGATGCGCTTACCGACCTCAATCGTACGGATGGAGCCGTTTCGCAGGCTTCGCTGGCACGAGGTGATCTGGTTTACGGTGGCGACCGCTCTAAATGGATCAAGTTTGCCTATGGCGTGCTGGCTCGCAATGCTCACCACACCAGCAATAAGGCCAGTTATAACCCTGATGTGGTCATCGATTACTGCAATAAGTCGCTGGCCAGCAATGCCGATAACTTCAACATTCCGTTTACGGCAGGTGGCAACTCGGCATTGATGAATTTCTTCGGTGTTACCCGCAGCAACCTTGGTACGTATCGCCAGACAGATTTTCTGGTTAGTCTGCTTGATGGCCGGGTATTTGGCGGTGTTGCCGATCCCCGCCAACCCATTCTGACAACGGCGTCTCCTGATGGGGTTTATCGGGGTGTAGTGCCAACGCAGGGCGATCCCAACAACGTGAATGGTAATACCAAACGGATTCCTACTTTCTGGGGTGAATTGCCGAACCTGGTCGTTTCAGGAACAACACCGGGTAAATACATTTATCGGGATGGTGCGCCGTTCCCACTATTGACCTATACCGAAATCCAGTTCATCAAAGCCGAAGCGGCCTTTATCAAAGGCGATAAAGCGACGGCCCTGGCAGCTTATCAGGCGGGTATCGGTGCGGCTATGGATTATGCCGGTGTAGCGGCTGCCGATAAAGCAAAATACCTGACCAGTGCGGCCGTGGCTCAATCGGCTGGTGCGCTTAAGATCAGCGATATTATGCTGCAAAAATATCTGGCGCTGGTCGGTCATGGTATCATCGAAACCTGGGTCGATCTGCGTCGGTACCATTATGATCCTGCTGTGTATATTGGCTTTACACCACCTAGTGGCACTCAACTTTTCCCAGACAACAATGGCAAGGTAGCCTACCGCGTCCGCCCTCGGTATAATTCAGAGTATGTCTGGAACCGGGCATCACTCGATAAATACGGCGGCAATGCGCTCGATTACCACACGGTTGAGCCCTGGTTCAGTCAGAAATAGTAAGGCGGGTGGAAACCCGCTATTAACAAACTAGAGTGGCGGGTTTCCGCCCGCCCTACTCGAACCCCAACTCATGCCATCTATGAAACAGATCATAAATCTCATATCCGTTCTCTGTCTAAGCCTTTTCCTGCTGGCTTGCGGAGACAAAGCTAATTTTCTGGACTCGGTTGCTCCGGCAACGGGAGCCCGTGTCAGGTTTTATCATGTAGCCCCCGATCTGGGCGGGATTGACATTTACGTAAACGATCAGCGGTTTTCGGGCGTTAATACGGTTCCTCCAGCGGTAGCAGCACCATTGAGCTATACGAATTCGTTTCCGAATCAGGATTATGCATTGTTAACTCCCGGTACATCAAAAGTGAAGATCGTTATTCCCGCCAGTACAACGGCTTCGTCTGATGCGACCATTGCGACAACCGATCTGACTACACAGTCGGATGTATACTACTCAGTATTTTTATACGGTACCTCGCCAAATTATAGCACCCTAACATTAACCGATAATTTGACGGCTTCCGACCCTTCCAAAGCGTATGTACGGCTGGTCAATTTTGTATCGGGAACTGACGCCGATGCTACTTATGATTTGGTTGTTAGTGGTACTGTTGTTGTAACAGGAGTAGCCCCTATTAAAGGCGCTGCCACATTTGTAGCGATCCCGGCGATTGCTTATGGTACAACGGCTGTGCCCATACAACTCCGCTTAACTGGCACAACAACTGTAGTAACGACTGCTACACTACAGCCTTACGCTGGTCGATTCTACACATTTGTTGCCAAAGGAATTGTTGGAGGAACAGGGGCTAAAGCTGTTAGTATAAACAGTAATGTACATCCCAATACGGCTAATCGATAAGCCTTAGTTAAACGGTTATAACAAAAACGGGGCACCTTGCAAGGTGCCCCGTTTTTGTATCCTGTGTTAGCGAGAACTACTTCAGTTTACCCATCTGTTCAACATTCCGTCGGGTATCAATATGACTGGCCTGAGCCAACTCCATCGATTTCTGAGCGGCTTTCTGCGCATCAGCAGTTTTTCCACCCCGGCGGTACGCTTCGGCCAGTTCATAGTATAGGTCGGCCTGTTCTTTCGGAGCTGGTTTTAGGACTAAGCCTTTATTGATCCATTTCACAACGGTTGGCACATCAGTGGCGTCAGGGCTGCTCCGGTTAAATAGTCGGGTAATGTACATATACTCTGGCACGGTTAGCTGGTTCGAATTCACCTGATTGTCCATTCGTTCAACTGCCTTAGCCGTCTGATGAGCACGGAAATAAGCATTCACTTCAGGCAGTAACGTCCTATTAGCTGACACTTTTGGATCAATTCCAATCTTGATCAACCCCTGTTTAACGTCCAGAATCTTCGATATGGGGAACTGTGCTCCCCGTCCACTATACAACGACGACATCAGAATATTTTCGGCCACTTGCTGGGTCTCCTGAGCGCCATACGCTTTCCGGTACGTATCCAGATGGTTCAGCATGTACTGGAACATTGGATTTTCATAATCCAGCACGAGTTTTTGCAGTGCCGCCCAGTTGGTAGCATTGGCAAACGTAGCCGACGACTGCTGACGAGCGTATTCATTCATAGCTGCCATGTTTGCCACCGTATCCCGCGTGATGCGGGCATACATGGCGTAGTCGATCAGGAAATTGGCCGACCGTTCACCCTGCTGATACCGCGATTTCATGGTCTGGCTACGCGTCTGTGGGTCCAGAGCATTGTTGCCATGCCGAATCACTTCATCCGTTGAGTTATTGCTCATAGCGAAGTGAACCATATTCTGCTGGGGGTCGAAATACAGAAACAAAGGCAGCGACGGCACAAACAGATGCCGACTAGTCAGAAATTGCTGAGTGGTAGGCTGATTAATATCAAGCTTCGTACTGATGAACTTGCTGTTATACACCTTACCCACCCGCGCATCTTCCAGGGTCGGTATAAAGCTCTGACAAACGTGACAGGTCGGCGAAAAGATTTCGATAAATACGGGTTTGTTAGCACGTCGGGCTTCCTGAAAAACAGCCGCAACCGGAATTTGCCGAAACTGAATACCCCCCTTTTGGGCAAGCGCAACATGAGCTACCAGAAGCAGCAGAAGAATTTTTTTCATGAAAATGGAAATGGATTAAACACATCGGACTGCCGAAGCGGAGGCACGGAGAACACAGAGAAAATGGAATAAAATCTATTAGTAGCTCTTTGTGTTCTCTGTGCCTCCGCTTCGGCGGTCCGATGTGTTTAAAATATGTTTAAACAGACCTTAGCAAATTAACGGCCAATGTGTTGGCTTCGTGCCTATTGCTGTTGATTTTGCTGCTGTTTAATTTCTTCTTCGAGTCGTTTGCTGAGCACGCGGCAGGTTTTTTCGATATCGTTCGCCATCTGCTGATCGCCTGTTGCGTTTACGGCCGTATCGGCAATACCGCTCATAATTTCGATCAGGAAGCGCTTCATATCGATTACCTCCATTTCCTTTGTCCAGAGGTCGATTTTGAGCGTGCTGTTATGATAGTGGTCCCAGAGGGCAATAGCAATTGCCCGTGTATCGCTAAGCCCTTCGTTTGGATTGTCGGTCGCGTCCCAATAGATTTTTTCGGGAACATTATCCTTGTCGAGTTCAACCGAAAAATTGATGTCTGATTTTTTCATAATTACAAATTTACAGAGTGCAGCCGGAAACCCACTCATCTGCTGGTCTTTCTTCAAACACCAGCCTTCCACAATCGTTTTACCTGCTATTATTGAAAACAACTCATGGATTTACTAAGTGGACAACCGTATTGGTTTTACAAAAATGGCGTGTTAAATGCATATCCCGCGCTTCTTAGGGATGAAAAAGAAGAAGTAGTGATCATGGGTGGTGGCATTACAGGGGCTTTGATGGCCTGGTACCTTACAGAAGCAGGCTTTCCGGTCATTGTACTCGAAAAAAGGCATATCGGCATGGGGAGCACATCAGGCAGTACCGCCCTGTTGCAGTACGAAATCGACACCATGCTGGTTGACCTCATTGCCATGATTGGCGAAAAGCAGGCTGTACGTAGCTATCATTTATGCGTAGAAGCCATCCAAAAAGTGCAGGACATTACGCAACAACTGGGAGTCGACACAAATTTCTCCCGGAAGAAAAGTGTCTATTATGCGTCTACCAAAGCTGATCTGGAGCCGCTGAAAGCCGAATTTCAGGCGCGTAAAAAACAGGGTATCCGGGTCGACTGGTGGGATGCCGATACGTTACAGCATCATTTTCCGGGTATCAAAAAAAGCGGAGCTATTTTGTC
Source organism: Spirosoma gilvum (assembly GCF_054776815.1). NCBI lineage: Bacteria > Pseudomonadati > Bacteroidota > Cytophagia > Cytophagales > Cytophagaceae > Spirosoma > Spirosoma gilvum. The sequence goes on from NZ_BAAHBH010000005.1 coordinate 466,842, forward strand.
GCACGATGGCGCTCAGGTGGATGCTTATCGATTGTCCCATGCGCTGTTGCAGTGCTGTATCGAAAAAGGGGCCCGCGTGTATGATACTGTCGAAGTGACTGATATTCATCACAATTCTACGGGCGTAACGCTCACACTTGAGCATGGCAATACGATAAAGGCCCAAAAGCTAGTGATTGCCTGCGGGTATGAATCGCAGAACTACCTCTCCAAACAAATTGTCCGGCTGCACTCCTCCTATGCACTGGTGAGTAAGCCTATGCCCCAGCCTACGCTCTGGTACGAAAATGCGCTCGTCTGGGAGAGTGCCCGCCCCTACCTGTATATGCGCACCACCGACGATAACCGAATGCTGATTGGTGGCAAAGACGAAATGTTTCAAAGCGCCCGCAAACGCGACAGATTACTGACGGACAAAAGCCGACAGCTTGAGCAGGCCGCCCGACGATTTTTCCCCGATCTGCCGTTCTACATCGACTACGAATGGTGTGGTACGTTTGCCGAAACGGTAGATGGCTTACCCTATATCGGTTCGGTGAGCGATCATCCTAATACCTATTTTGCCCTCGGTTTTGGCGGTAATGGCATTTTGTTCAGCATTTTAGCCGCCGAAATCATCACTGACTTAATGCAGGGAAAGAAAAATCAGGATGCAGACATTTTTCGGTTTGATCGGTAATTTTGTTTCGTCATTCATCCAAAAGGCACATTCGTCCTTTCGTTCGATTTCCATAGCACCTCATGTATACGCTTTACGCCATTCCTAACTGCGACACTGTGAAAAAAGCCCGTATCTGGCTGGCCAACCACAGTGTTGATTACCAATTTCATGATTACAAGAAGCAGGGCATTGACCGAAAAACGATTGAACATTGGCTTACTCAGAAACCTTGGGAAGAACTGGTTAATCGCGCAGGTATTACCTGGAAAAAGCTGCCGGATGCTGAAAAGCCGACCGATGCAGAAGGAGCCATTGCCCTGATGCTTGATAAAACTTCGGTGATTCGTAGGCCCTTAATCGAAGCAGATGGAAAAATTGTAGCGCTGGGCTTTAATGAAGACCAGTATAAGGAAACGTTTTCGGCCTGAATCAGGGTTATTTCGACAGGGATACAGCCTAGCATCGACCGGCTGTATTCCTGTCGAAAACACAATAGCAATATGTCCAGAAAAACGCTGGATTCGCCGGAAGCCATAAAGTTTCTGGTCGATTCGTTCTATGAGAAAGTACAGGCTGACCCGTTTATCGGTCCGGTCTTCACCGATGTGGCCCAAGTTGATTGGTCGAAGCACCTGCCCAAAATGTATGCCTTTTGGGAGTCGATTATCCTGGGAAATAATGCCTATGATGGACATCCATTTCGCCCACATTTAATTGTTAATCAACAGCATACGCTTACTATCGACCATTTCGAGCGTTGGCTTCAATTGTTCACAGCCACGTTGGCTGAAAACTTTACCGGCGAAACCGCCGAGCAGGTTCGGCAGCGAGCTACTCAGATTGCACTGGTATGGGCCAATAAACTGGAGTATATCAATAACGACTCGTATATGGAACAGTAACGCGGGTGGAAACCCGCGATCTATAGGCACTAAGGCTGATATAGATCGCGGGTTTCCACCCGCGTTACACGTTACTGCTTCGAAAATACCTTCTTCAGTATATCCGTTACGCGGGCGGCCGGATTCTCCCGAATTTTCTTCTCTTCCTGAGCGACCAGAATAAACAGACCGTCAACGGCTTTATTGGTCGCATACTCCGTCAGATTCGGGTTCACTTTCTGAACAAGCGGTATTTTGTTGTAGATATTCGCCAGGTCGGCGTAATACTTGGTCGCGTTGTTTTTTCGTAGCGTACTATCGACAATAGGTGTAAATTCCGTCACCAATTGCTGCCCCGATGTTCGGCGTAAGTACTGTGTAGCCGCATCATCATTGCCCCGCAGAACACCAACGGCATCCTGAATACTCATCGATGTGATGGCTTTCACAAATACAGGAGCCGCTTTCTTGGCCGCATCTTCAGCCGCCCGGTTCATCGATAGCTCAAACTGGTCGACCTGCTTATTGAAACCCAACTGACGAAGTCTCGTTGCTACATTTTGTGCTTCGGGCGGGAACGCAATTTTCAACAATGGGTTCTTAAAGTAACCGTCCAGCTTCGATGCCTGATTCGATCCATTGGTAACCCCAACGCGCAGGGCCTCTTTAAGTCCCGAGGCAATATCGGTACTGGTCAAACCACCCGACGTGCTGGGGGCCGTTTCGGTAACGGCTTTGAGGATTTTGCCAAAAATGCCGCTCCCAGACGATTGCTGCTGACGAGTCGAATCCTGAGCAAAGCTCGTTTGATTGATGACGAAGGCGAGCAAGGTGGCCGTAAAAATGGTTTTATTCTTCATTTTATTTATCAGGTTGCTATTTCGTAACTGGCAATGGCGCTAAATCGTTTTTTCGTACTTTTGACAGAGATGAATGCATAATGTATAATGTATAATGAAAAATATTTTTCAACGGCCTGATAGTCAGTAAAATATTTTTTCATTCAATCACTGGAATGGAGTCCGCAAGTCATTATACATTATCCATTTCCCATTATTCATTTCTATGACTAACACCATCCGTGCCGAAGTAATTACCATCGGCGACGAAATATTGTTCGGGCAAATTATCGATACGAATACGGCCTGGATTGGCACCGAACTTACCAATATCGGCATTCGAACCGTTCGTAAATCGTCGGTAGGCGATCAAGCCGACGTCATCCTGCAGGTACTGCACGAAGCCCACCAACGTGCCGACGTCATCATCATTACCGGTGGCCTCGGTCCTACCAAAGATGACATCACCAAGAAAACGCTGTGCACATATTTTGGTGTCGGCATGGTTCGGAACCCCGATGCGCTGGCATTGGTAACCAGTTTTTTCACCAAGCGAGGCCGGGAAATAACCGATCTGAACCGCGCTCAGGCCGATCTGCCCGCCAATGCCGTCTACATCCAGAATGATTGGGGCACTGCCCCTGGTATGTGGTTTGAACACGAAGGGCGGGTATATGTATCGCTACCCGGTGTTCCGTTCGAAATGAAGCACCTCATGACGAACCGGATTTTACCGAAACTAACCAGCCACTTCCAGACGCCTATCATCAAACACAAGATGATTCGGACGGTAGGTATTGGTGAGTCGTTCCTGGCCGAGCGGATCGAAGCCTGGGAAGATGCCCTACCTAATCATATCAAACTGGCGTACTTACCTAGTTTCGGCGGGGTCAAACTTCGGCTAACGGCCACTGGCGACGATCAGGCGGTATTAGATCAGGAATTGGCGGAGCAAGTGGAAAAAGTAATGCCACTGATCAGTAAGCATGTGTATGGTTACGATAACGACGAACTCGAAGAAGTAGTTGGTCAGTTATTGAAAGAGAAAAACCTGTCGCTGGGAATTGCCGAAAGCTGCACCGGTGGGTATGTATCGTCGCAAATCACCAAAGTGCCCGGCTCATCGGCGTACTTCTGGGGAAGCATTGTCAGCTACAGCAACGCCGTGAAAGTGACGGCATTAGGTGTAAAGCCTGAAACGCTGGAACTCTTTGGCGCGGTAAGTGAGGAAACGGTACGGCAGATGGCCGAAGGAGTCCGAACGGCATTGGGAACAAACGTAGGTATCGCGACCAGCGGAATCGCCGGACCCGACGGTGGCACGCCTGATAAACCCGTCGGAACAATCTGGATTGCCTGTGCCACGGATACTCGTACGGTCACGCGGCTGCTCAAACTGGGCCAATACCGCGACCAGAACATCCAGCTCACCAGCACCTACTTGCTGAACATGCTGCGGGAAGAAATTATGAACTAGTATGTAGGAGTTAGGAGCGAGAAGTGAGAATGGTTGTTCAGACATTGATGCGTCAGCCCTTCTAACTCCCCGCTCCTCGCTCCTCGCTCCTTAACGAATATGGCTCTCATCGACATGATCATGCCCAAAATGGGCGAAAGTATAATGGAATGTACGGTTATCACCTGGTTGAAACAACCGGGCGACCGTATTGAAGCCGACGAGTCTGTACTGGAGGTAGCGACCGATAAAGTTGACACCGAAGTACCAGCTCCCCGTGCTGGTATTTTGAAAGAGTTACTGGTAAAAGATGGGGATGTGGTCGCTATTGGAGCACCCATCGCTCGTATAGAGGTCGATGCGAAAGAGTCAACAGAACAGGCTTCAAAACCATCCAGTGACCAGCCCGACGAAGCTGATGAAATGCCAAAAGGGATTGGCGATATTGCCCGTCCTGGATTGGCGAATGACCAGCCTGAGACCGAAAGTCATGAAGTAACCGAATCTGCTCATGAACTGGAAGCCAGTATTTTAGCCATGAGCAGCCGACCTGCTCAGACCAGCCCTACCTCACCGACATCCCAGCCAGTTGTAGCGAGTGATGCCCCTGTCTTTGCCAACCGTTTTTACTCGCCATTGGTCCTGAATATTGCCAAAGAGGAAGCGGTTTCGCGTGATGAACTGGATCGTATTCCCGGCTCTGGCGCCGACAATCGGGTTACTAAAAAGGACATACTCGCTTATGTAATTGACCGCGCTGAGGGCCGTGCAACAGGGCGCAAGGAGCAAGGTGTCGAAAACCTTGTGCGGCCTGTCGGCCCCATGCACCTGGCCCCCAGCCCCCAACCCGCTGCACCACGCTCTCTAAATGGGCAAACCGACATTATCCAGATGGATCGGATGCGAAAGATGATCGCTCAGCGTATGGTTGAGTCGAAGCAGATTTCGCCCCATGTTAGTTCATTCGTGGAGGCCGATATGACTCCGGTTGTCGACTGGCGAACGAAAGTAAAAGACCATTTCAAACAACAGACCGGCGAAAATCTGACCTATACACCAATTCTGGTCGAAGCGGTTGTGAAAGCCATTAAGGACTTCCCGATGATCAATGTATCGGTGGAGGATGATACTATTCTGGTCAAAAAGCAGGTCAACATCGGGATGGCCGTGGCCTTGCCCAATGGGAATTTGATCGTACCCGTTATCCATAATGCGGATCAATATAACCTGGTAGGACTGACTAAAAAGGTAAACGATCTAACCAAACGAGCCCGTGAGAACAAGCTGACCGCCGACGATCTGGCGGGCGGTACGTACACCATTTCCAACATCGGGACGTTTGGCAACCTCATGGGAACGCCGATCATTGTACAACCTCAGGTAGCCATTATGGCGTTTGGTGCCATCGTCAAAAAACCGGCTGTCATCGAAACCCCACAGGGCGATTTCATTGGCATTCGTCAGTTAATGTTCCTCTCTCACTCCTACGATCATCGCGTTGTCGATGGTTCATTGGGTGGCCAATTTGTCCGGCGAGTCGCCGATTATCTTGAACAATTTAAACCGGGATTTATGTGATTTAACTGACCGACTATGATTTTGTGCTATTAGCTTTCTTTGAAAGCAAAATCAAAGTCGGTCAGTTAAATCAGCTAAATCCCGGCCGCGTCGGCGGTCCGATCAGACAATTATGAAACAACGCATTGCCATCGACATGGATGATGTCATGGCCGACACACACGCTAAATTCGTTAAACTGTATCTGGAAGGCGAAATGCCCCGCTACACCCTCGAAGAATTGAAAGAGAAGTCATTTCACGAGTTGTTTGATGAACACGAATATTATACCCTATCGCAACGGGTGTATGAGCCGGGTTTCTTTGCCGATATTCCGGTCATGGAAGGGGCTCAGGACGTAATTGCCGATCTGATGCAGAAATACGATGTTTTCGTAGCTTCGGCCGCTCAGGAGTTTCCGAACTCGCTGCGTGAGAAGTGGGACTGGTTACAACTGCATTTCCCGGCTATTACCTGGCACAACTATATTTTTCTGGGCGATAAAAGCATTCTGAATACAGATTTTCTGATTGATGACTTACCGAGAAACCTCCGCACATTTCAGGGGGAGGGCCTTCTCTTCGATGCCCTTCATAATAGGGAAGATACTCAATTTCGGCGCGTAAAGTCGTGGCAAGACATCGCTAAAGCACTGTTGTAGCTCAAGTAAGTCAACATCAACTTGTTAGTGCCCTAAACAGGAAAAGCCCTGAATCGATCGATTCAGGGCTTTTCCTGTTGATATTGGCTCTATTGCTATTGGGCATCGACTCGACGGTCGTGACCAACTTCCTGCTGTGCTTTTTTAGCTTCAGCCGACGGTCGTAACCGGACGATATGAAGTTTGTTCAGGATACCGATAAGTGGGTAGGTTGGATCAAACTCAAACCATTTCGCCCCGAAATTAGCAGCATTCGGACGCTTGTGGTGATTATTCTGGAACAACTCGCCCATCATAACTACGTCCAGAACCAGCGAATTTTTCGATTTATCCTGGTTGTCGAAGTTCGAGTATCCATACTTATGGCCGCTCCAGTTGATGATAGCCCCGTGAACAGGTCCCATTACAAAATGCACTGGCAACAAAAAGAAGAAGGCCCAGTGCATATCCAGATAAATGAACGCAAAGATGTAGAATACGCTATAGAGCACACCCCAGCCAATCCGCGACACCCACGAATCGCCTAGTTTTTCAATAAAACTCCATTCTGGATAATTGCGGTCGAACTGACGTTCAACAGCATATTTACGATGCAGAACAGCGTTGTAAATATCTTTCGTTTTCCACATCATCGTGAATATGTTCTTCGTATGATGTGGCGAATGAGGATCTTTTTCGGTGTCGCTAAACGCATGGTGCATCCGGTGCAGAACCGCATACGCCCGTGGGCTCAGGTACGATGAACCCTGCGAAATGTACGTCAGCGTGTAAAAAAACCGCTCCCAGAATTTGCTCATCGAGAACATTTTATGGGCTGAATAGCGGTGTAAGAAAAATGTTTGGCAGAACAGGGACAAATACCAATGCCCAATGAACGCGGCCAGTACAATCACAATCTTTACTAATTAGAGGGTGAAACTACAAGTCACTAAAAATATTTATACAAAACTAACGAATTCCTATCGGATTAGCCCCAGCTTCCTCAAATAATTTAAGTCTGAGCAAATGCTACTAATTCGCCGTAAACCTCAATTCCTTTTGGTTCTACGCAACCAGCATATTGTTTAGCCGCAGAAACTCTAGAACTCTAATTCGTAGTTGTTGCGTATTGCAGCAAATTCGCCCCCATCCGTAATGCCTGCTGACGTACGGGCTCGGGATCATTGTACACACTCTGGTCTTCCCAACCGTTCCCCAAATCACACTCATAGCTGTAAAAACAGACCAGACGCCCCTGGTAAATCAGCCCGAAACCCTGAGGAGCTTTGCCATCGTGCTCGTGTACTTTAGGCAGTCCATTCGGAAATTTAAACTTCTGCTGATACACCGGATGATTGAACGGCAACTCAATGAAGTTCAGCTCTGGGAACACTTTTTTCATCTCCCGACGGATAAACTTATCCAGTCCGTAGTTATCGTCGATGTGTAAAAATCCACCCGACATCAGATACCGGCGAAGATTCTGCACCTCGGCATCGCTGAACGTAACGTTGCCGTGACCCGTCATATGCACAAACGGATACCCAAAAATATCGGGGCTACCGGCTTCTACGATGTCTTCTTCCGGGAAGATGTTCATCCGCAGATTCGCATTCGCAAACTTGATCAGATTGGGCAATGAGGTTTTATTGGCATACCAGTCGCCACCACCACCATACTTTAGCTTGGCAATTTTATAGGCATATTGCGCCTGTGCAATCAAGGATGTTGAGAGCAGAATGGTGAAGACGAGCAGTAGTTTTTTCATGCGTTTATAAAATTCAATAGCTGACAGGCTGTAAGGGCAGCGGTTTCGGTTCGAAGTCGATTAGCGCCTAATGTTACCATTTGAAAACCAGCCGACAAAGCCAGTTGCAACTCGGTTTCCGAAAAATCGCCTTCCGGTCCAATCAGCACGGCATATCGATGGTTGGGTACGGTCACTTTTGCTAAGTTAATCACTGGCTCGTTAGCAGGCGAATCCTCGCTGGGCAAATGTGCAATAAACCGATCTTCATCCTCGATTGTTTTGATCAGTTCACCAAACGAAACAGCCTCATCCAGACGGGGTAAAAACGACTGTAGGGACTGTTTCATAGCCGCAATAGCAATCTTTTCCAACCTTTCCAGTTTGAGTACCCGCCGTTCGGAATGCTGCCCGAAAAAAAAGCTGATCCGCTCAATTCCTACCTCCACGGCTTTCTCTACAAACCATTCGATACGATCCAGATTTTTGGTCGGTGCCACACAAATCCGAACCGAAAATGGCCTGGATGGAGTCGTATGAGTGTCTTTAATACGAAAACCACAACGCTTGGCATCGGCCTGAGTTATAACGGCAGTAAACCGATTTCCTTGTCCATCCGTCACAGCAATAACCTCGCCAACACTCAGGCGTAAAGTTTTCACGGCATGGCGCGAATCATCTTCAGTCAGTTGGGAAACCGAATCAATCGAATTCAGATTGGGCTGGTAAAATAAATGCATACTGCAAAGCTAATCCGTTTAATGCTTTAGGCGGTCGGCCTTAGCGGTTGATTGATACGAAAGCAACTGTGCATCAGCCAACCTAAAACGCTAAACCTGTAACGTGAAACAATTAACCTGTTTAAACTTTCTAATTTTCGCTGTAACTGGATCGATTTTTTGTCATTCCGACCGGGACGCGTAGTCGCAGGAGGAATCTCAAGCTTGACTAATGAGCGATTTGAGATTCCTCCTGCGACTACGCGTCCCGGTCGGAATGACAAAAAAGAGTCTTACATTTTCTACAAAACGAATAGTTTAAACAGGTTCAACTTCTGTTGCAATCCGAACGGAACCCAGCCCGCCGTTTTTTTGTAATTTTGCAAGATAGATCATCTGCTGTGAAAAAAGTTGCTTTTTATACACTCGGTTGCAAACTGAATTTTTCCGAAACATCCACACTGGCCCGTCTGATGGAACAGCATGGCTATAAGCGCGTGGAATTCAACCAGCAACCCGACATCTTCATCATCAACACCTGCTCCGTGACCGACAATGCCGACAAAAAATGCCGGAAAATTGTCCGCGAAGCGCAAAAAATTAATCCTGATGGCTATGTGGCTATTCTGGGATGTTATGCTCAATTGAAACCACAGGAGATTTCCGAAATTCCGGGAGTCGATGCGGTATTGGGAGCATCTGAGAAATTCCGGCTGCATGAGTTGATGCCAACGTTTGTCAAAGTACCAACCGGCCAACCTGCTCAGGTTTTCAACTCACCCATCGAAGAAGCCATCGAGTATCATGCGTCCTACTCGCTCAACGACCGTACCCGTACCTTCCTGAAAGTGCAGGATGGTTGTGATTATCCGTGTGCGTATTGTACCATTCCATTGGCGCGGGGCAAAAGCCGTTCCGATACGGTTGCCAATGTAATCAAAGCAGCTCAGGAAATTGCCGGTCGTGGCGTTAAGGAGATTGTGCTGACAGGCGTAAACATTGGCGATTTTGGGCTGATCAACGGCCAACGACAGGAAACCTTTTTCGATCTGGTTCGGGCATTAGATGAAGTTGAAGGTATCGAACGATTCCGTATCTCCAGCATCGAGCCAAATCTATTGACCGACGAAATCATCCAGTTTGTGGCTCAGTCGAAACGGTTCGTACCGCATTTTCATATCCCATTACAATCAGGTAGTAACCGGGTACTGGGGCTGATGCGTCGTCGGTACAAGCGCGAACTCTATGTCGATCGGGTCCAGAAAATTAAAGAACTGATGCCGCATGCCTGCATTGGCGTGGATGTGATTGTGGGTCATCCCGGCGAAACGGATACCGAATTTAAGGAAACGTATCTGTTCCTGAACGAACTACCAATTTCGTATCTGCACGTGTTTACCTACTCTGAGCGTCCCAACACGACGGCCATAAACATCAAACCGGTGGTGCCGGGTCATATACGGGCCGAGCGGTCGAAAATGCTGCACATTCTGTCCGATAAAAAACGTCGTGCCTTTTATGACGAACAGGTTGGCCAAACCGCTACTGTACTTTTTGAAGAAGACGTTCAGGATGGCCTGATGCAGGGCTTTACAGAAAACTACCTCCGGGTCGTTGCCAAATATGACCCTCTGCTCATCAACGAAACGCTTCCCGTACGCTTGACGGGTGTAAATGCCGAGGGCTTAATGGAAGTCGAAGAACCTGAGCTTGTTTTAGATAAGCATTGAACATAAGTACAACAATATTTTACTATGGCCACCACACTTTTCCGTCCAGTCGGGCCAAAAGAGCTTGCTTTGATTGAACAATCGGGCTGGAAAGCGTTTCCACCAAGATTACCTGAGCAACCTATATTCTATCCGGTCATGAATGAAGAATATGCTATTCAAATCGCCAGAGACTGGAATGTACCGGCGTCAGGCTCTGGATTTGTTACAAAATTTGAGGTAAAGATTGACTACCTTAAAAAGTTTGACGTGCAAAATGTAGGTGGCCCAATTCATAATGAACTCTGGGTGCCAGCCGAAGAGCTTGACGAGTTCAATCAAAATATTGTCGGAAAAATTGAAGAAACTAAATCATTTTATCCGGCAGATAAGTAACAACAACTAGCTGTACTTTCTTATAAAGCTTATCTCCTATTAGCTGATAAATTTTACACTGTTCGTTGAGAGGATTTTCTGATGATTAGCTTAGTCTTTAAGACATTACTGATTGGTGTTGAATGACTGGTAGGGTTATTAATTAAATCAATCAGTAACGCAGCCGCCGATTGCCCCATCTCGAAGGCAGGTTGGGCCACCGAACTTAAAGGCGGATTTAACATGGAAGCAAACGGTAAATTCGCAAAACCAACCAGGGCTACATCCTTTGGCATCGATAAACCGGCTTCACTAATGGCCGCATGACAACCTAACGCAATGGTATCGCTACCCGCAAAAATACCATCAGGGCGTTCAGATTGATCCAACAGGGTACGCGTAGCTTCCAGGGACGCTGTTGAATTGAACGGTAAACTAATAATCCACTCACCCCGAATGGGGCGTTTATAGTCCAGCAAGGCAGCTCGGTATCCGTGTGTGCGACGGCGGCTAGTCAATAAATTATCAGGTCCCGATAAGTGAGCAATCCGCTCACAGCCTTGCTGAATTAAATGCTCAGTAGCCAGGTAAGCTCCTTCAAAATCATCTACCTGCACTTTGTGGGTGTCAATCTCTTCACAAACCCGATCAAAAAAGACAATAGGGAAACCACGATCGTGAAGATTTCTGAAGTGGGCATAGTCCTTCGTGGAGGTGGCCATTGACACCAGCAGGCCATCTTTCCGCCGGTTATTTATGTGCTTTACGTTCGCTACTTCCCGTTCATAATCTTCATGACTTTGGTAAATAACCACCTGGTACCCCTGAGCAAAGGCAACTTCCTCAATACCCGCAATCACGACTGCAAAGAAAGGATTGGCGATCTCAGGGACAATAACTCCGAGATCGCGGCTTTGACTACTCAGTAAACTTAAGGCGATCGGATTAGGATTATAGTCGAGTCGCTGGGCCAGCTCCAGGACCCTCTGTTTGGTTTCTGGATTGATTTCCCAACTATTGCGCAAGGCTCGGGAAACCGTAGAGATCGACAAATTTAATTCCTGAGCAATCTCTTTAATCGTAACACGTTTCATCGTCCGTTTGCTAGGTAAAATCCAAATTTGATCAAGTTGTCCAATCAGGCATTTCGGTTGCTACCCTCCTTCTGACTGTGGCAAAGACAGCATTATCGGTTGAAATAATGATAAAAAGTAAACTTTCGGAAAGAAACAATTCGATTAGTGGATTTTGAACCCAGAAAGCGTTCACGAAAAGTATCTCGCATCTAAGAATTCGAACGGTTGCTTTCAACGGCTTTACTCTTCACTACCAGTCGCTATTGCACCTTTTTTATGGCCTTGATACTTTTGTGACAAAATCCGATCATTAAACGACGTTGCCATGCTTACCCTGGAAGAAACCGAGTTTTTAGAAACGTATGGCTATCTAAATTTAGGGCAACTTCTGTCTCCCGAACGGGTGGCCCAAATAAATGACCGCTTAGCCCAATTAATGACGTTGGAAGGCGAAGAGGCTGGCCATGAACTGGCCCAATCCAAATACATTCGTCACCCTAAAGAAGAAGGGGCTGACCGATTGGCCGATTTGGTCAATAAAGGGCAGGTATTCGATGTATTTTACACCCACCCACGCGCGTTGGCGGGTATTGAAGCCGTTCTGGGATCTCAATACAAGCTGTCGTCGCTGAACTATCGGGCCGCCAAACCGGGCAAAGGGCATCAAAAACTTCATGTTGATTGGAAAAATACAGTGGTCAACGGCGCCTACCAGGTCTGCAACAGTATCTGGTTGTTAGACGATTTTACCGAAACCAACGGGTCTACCCGCATCGTACCGAAAACGCATAAACTGAACCGTTTACCCGATCAGGACATGGCCGACCCAAGCGATAAACACCCGGACGAAATTCGGATCATTGCGCCCGCTGGTACGGTGTTTATTTTTAACTCACACGTTTGGCACGGTGGCACCACCAACCTGACCGATAAAGACCGACGCAGTATTCACAGCTATTTCTGCCACAGAGACCAGCCGCAGCAAATCGACCAAAGCCGATACATCACCGAAGAGACGCGGCAACGCATTGGTGAAAAAGGCCAGTATATATTAGCTGTTTAAATCAGCCGATAACGGCTTCGACACAGCAATAAGATTTTGAAAATTATTGGCCTAACTTCCCGTCAGAACTACCAATCCCTTAGGTCTGCCGATCCTTTCTTATATCTACTAACCTGATGCGGGTAACAGCTAAAACACGGTCCGATTTTGGGTACTTCCAAACCCTAACCACCCGCTGGATGGACAATGATTGCTATGGCCATGTGAATAATGTAGTGTATTACAGTTGGTTTGATACGGTTGTCAATCAGTATTTGATCCTGCACAATGCGTTGGATATCCAGACCAGCCCCATCATTGGGTTGGTCGTCGAAACGCAGTGCGCTTATTTCAGCCCGGTTTCGTTTCCCGACAGTATAACTGTGGGCCTGGCCGTTACTCACCTGGGCAACTCCAGCGTACGCTATGAACTGGGTGTTTTTAAGAATGATGAGCCGCAGGCCGCTGCCCAGGGACACTTCGTTCATGTGTACGTGGATCGCACGACCCGCCGTCCTACAGTATTACCCATTGCCTTCCGCAAACTCCTACAAACCATTCAACGGCTCCCCGATTAGCCTCAATTCTATTCTATCAACAGCCCATACCAGAAACGAACCAAGCCGTTTGTTTTTGACTTATGCATGTACAGCAAACCTTTTTTCATCTAATCACAATCAGTATGAAACCCATTGCCTTGCATGGATTCGGCCGTATCGGGCGGCAATTTCTTCGAGTTGGTCTTGGTAAGAACTTGTTTGTACCGAGATCTATTTCGGATATTCGGGATGAGCCAACCCTGGCCGCTTTGTTTGAAGTAGATACCAATTATGGTCGTTGGCAGCAGCCCGTTTCTGGAAATGAAGGCTCGCTTATTATTGGGGATCAGAAAATTGAATACATCAATTCGTCAAAAGAAATTCCGGACTGGGCCGCCCTCGGGGTTGATCTGGTCGTTGATTGCACAGGTCGGGCAACCAACCGGGCCGGGGCTCAGGCCCACATCGATCGGGGAGCCAGTTATGTACTCGTTAGTGCCCCAAGTAAGACGTTGGCTGATTGTGATGCGGTACTCCTGAAAGGAATCAACCTGGACGACTTCGACCCTCAAAAGCACAAGATTATCAGTATGGCCAGCTGTACCACCAATGGTCTGGCATCTCCCATCAAAGTGATTAAAGAAAATTTCGGTATCCAGTACGGCCTTTTTTCAACTGTACACTCCTATACCAACACGCAATCGCTGACCGATCAGCCAATGAAAGACCGACGTGATTCCTGGGCTGCCGCTGAGAATATCATTCCTTCTTCGTCAGGCGCTGCGCGGGCCTTGCAGTTCATTTGGCCGGATCTTAAGATTACGGGCAAGGCCTACCGGGTTCCCACGCGTACAGGTAGTATTGCGGAGTTGAACCTGATCACTGAAAAATCCTGTACTGTACAGGAAGTCAACGATGCATTCCGCAAGGCTGCCGCCGAAGGGCCTCTGAAAGGGGTTATGGCCGTATTGGAAGGCGAATGGGCATCGTCTCGCATTGTGGCCGATCCTCATTCCTCACTGATTGATCTACCCCTAACGGCCAAAGAGGGAAATTTGCTATCGGTTGCTTCCTGGTACGATAATGAATGGGGTTTCTCAAACCGGTTAGCTGAAGTAGCGGCTTATGTTGCCGATCGAATTTAACCATGTGAGTTATCCGGTGGTTATCTGCTACACCATGTGTTGGGTAATCACCGGATAACTCACAGCCCTAGTTCGTCGGAGAGACTATCTCAATCGCTTTCCTATCACCTGATTAATTTCCAATGTCCAAAAAGACATATTTCTTTCTGATTCTGATCTTAGGTAGTTTAACCGCACTGGGGCCCTTTTCTATTGACATGTATCTACCGGGTTTCCCTGCTATTGCCAAAGATCTACACACCACCCCAGCCAAAGTTTCCCTCTCCTTATCCGGGTTTTTCATTGGTATTTCAGTAGGCCAGCTTCTGTACGGCCCCCTGCTCGACCGGTTTGGTCGAAAAAAGCCATTGTACATCGGACTGATCGTTTATATACTGGCTTCAGCAGGCTGCGCTTTTACGACGAGTATCGACGGATTAATCGTCATGCGTGTTATACAGGCGATTGGAAGTTGCGCAGCAGCGGTTTCGTCGGTTGCCATGGTGCGTGATTTGTTTCCGGTAAAGGATAATGCTAAAGTATTTTCCCTTTTACTGCTGGTGGTGGGTGCTTCGCCCATGATTGCCCCAACCATTGGTGGTTATGTGACCTCAGCCCTGGGCTGGCAAACGGTGTTTTTCATTCTGATGGGGCTGGGCATCGCTATTTTTATTGCCGTCTACTTCTGGTTACCATCTACTTATAAACCAGATGAGGCAATTTCGTTGAAGCCAAAACCAATTTTACTTAATTTCTGGCAGGTGTTGCGGGAACCTCAATTTTACACCTATGCCTTCACCAGCGCCATCGCCTTCTCTGGCCTGTTTGCCTATGTTTCGGGCTCACCGATTTTGTTTATGGACGTGTTCCATACCGATGAAAAAGTATACGGATGGATCTTCGCTTTTCTGTCGGTTGGTTTTATAGGCTCCAGTCAGGTAAATACCTTACTGCTGCGCAGCTACAAGAGCGAGCAGATTATCAACATGGCGTTGGTAGGTCAGGTACTCATTGGATCAATTTTTCTGACAGTAGCGTTATTGGGTTGGCTGACGCTTCCGATCACAATTATTTTTCTGTTCATTTTTCTCTGCTGTATTGGTTTTACCAACCCCAATGCAGCTGCGTTATCGTTGGCTCCATTTGCCAAAAACGCTGGTAGTGCCTCGGCCTTGATGGGCGCACTTCAAATGGGTATGGGCACGTTGATATCCGTATTTATCAGTCTGTTCGAGTTACCTTCGGCTATTCCGATGGTACTAGGGATGGCAGGTTCATCAATTATCGCGCTATTGGTATTGTTA
This sequence comes from Spirosoma gilvum, assembly GCF_054776815.1. NCBI lineage: Bacteria > Pseudomonadati > Bacteroidota > Cytophagia > Cytophagales > Cytophagaceae > Spirosoma > Spirosoma gilvum. The sequence goes on from NZ_BAAHBH010000005.1 coordinate 482,511, forward strand.
ACGGGCCGAAGGCAGATAACTTCTCAGGTTGAGGTTCAGCAGGATGCTGATACAGCCTTACTTCATTAGTTAGTAGGCGAAAAAACTTAGCTCTACTATTGATTGTGCTAGCCACGTCTTGACCAGACGGCTGATGGTTCCCCCTGGTTTATAGTCATGCGTTAATTAGTCTCAAAATTCGCGACCAGAAAACATCGGGTTGCCGGAGCAGGCTCGGTATGCTCCTGACTCAATTGGCGAACTGATTGCCAATGTGTTAATGTTTCTGGATATTTGGCAAATCGTCTCACCTAATAGTTACTCCGCCTATGACCCTACTTGCCAAAATCCTGATCGGACTTGTTGCCGTCGAACATATTTACATTTTGTGGCTGGAGATGTTTGCCTGGACTACCCGTGGCCGTAAAACCTTCCGATCGTTTCCCGCTGAGTTGTTTGAGCCAACGAAATCGCTGGCCGCCAATCAGGGACTGTATAATGGTTTTCTGGCGGCTGGATTGATCTGGTCATTACTGATTCAGGACCCCGTCTGGCGCATAAATGTCGCCGTTTTTTTCCTTGGTTGCGTCATTGTGGCTGGAATTTTCGGAGCCATAACAGCGCAAAAATCCATCTTCTGGGTTCAGGCCATGCCTGCCATTATAGCCTTACTGGTTATGCTGCTGGCTTAAAAATGGTCAGAGATTGTCAAGAATGGTCAAGGGTTGTAAGACGGTGTTTGACCATACTTGACAATCTCTGACCACATTTGACCATTCCTGACTATGTCTATAAAAACAGGAAACCGCCCCCAAGTGGGAGCGGCTCCATGAGTACAACAAAACCACAGATAAAACTGCCAGACATTATGGCCAGACAGGGTGCCTGTGGCTCTGCCGTTTTTTAATACATTATAGTAGTGTATACTGTGTATGATTACTATGTATGATCAATTACTATAAATTATGTATGGGGTATGGTGTATGATATAGGTCAAAAAATCCATCCTATATCATACACCATACATTCTTCTAAGCTTCGATGAGGAACTCGTCGTGCTGGCTTACGTCCAGACCAACTTTCTCGTCTTCCTCCGTTACGCGCAGCGGAAGGATCAGATCCGTAACTTTCAGCAGTACGAACGACATACCAAAAGCGAAAACAGATACACCGATCAGGGCAATCATGTGTTCGATGAACAGACCTGTTTCACCGAAAGCCAAACCTTCAATGGCTACGGCTGAGTTCACGCCTTTGCTAGCGAAAATACCCGTCATCACCATACCAACCATACCGCCTACACCATGGCAGGGGAATACGTCCAGCGTGTCGTCCAGCGTTGATTTCGAGCGCAGATGAGCCACATAGTTCGAGATAATGGCCGCTACCGTACCGATGAAAATAGCGGTTGGAACCGTTACGAAACCAGCGGCTGGCGTAATAGCAACCAGACCTACTACAGCGCCGATACAGAAACCAAGAGCTGATACTTTTTTGCCTTTAGCAGCATCGAACAATACCCAGCCCAGACCAGCGGCAGCAGCAGCCGTGTTGGTCGTTGCGAAAGCTGAAGCAGCCAATGGCGAAGCAGCAACTGCCGAACCAGCGTTGAAACCGAACCAGCCAAACCACAGCAGACCTGTACCCAACAGAACGAATGGGATGTTGGCAGGTGGGAAATAGCTAGCTTCTACATGCGACTTACGACGCTTCAGGTATAAAGCACCAGCCAGAGCAGCCCAACCAGCCGACATGTGAACAACCGTACCACCTGCAAAATCGAGTACACCACGCTTAAACAGGATACCTTCTGGGTGCCAGGTCATGTGTGCCAGCGGAGCATATACGAACACACTGAACAGGATCATGAACAGGACATACGAGCGGAAATTGACACGCTCAGCCATCGAACCCGTTACCAGAGCAGGCGTAATAACCGCAAACTTCAGTTGGAAGAAAGCAAATACAACCAGTGGGATTGAAGCCGCCAGCGACCAGGGCTTACCGTCCAGAACACCTTTGAACATGAAGTGATCCATTGGGTTACCGATAAATCCACCAATGTCGGAACCAAATGCCAGGCTGAAACCAACGATCACCCACAATACGCTGATCACACCCATGGCAATAAAGCTCTGCAACATGGTCGAAATCACGTTTTTATTGTTCACCATACCGCCGTAGAAATACGCCAGACCAGGAGTCATCAGAAGAACAAGGGCTGTAGCCACCAGCATCCAGGCCGTATCACCTGAGTTGATGCCTTCGGTCACAATCTGCGTTGGTACGCCATTAAAGCCGGGTATTATGCCCAGAATGGCGAATACCAACAGCAAAACCAGAGGAATGTAATTGGGCTTTTGCATGATAATTGAGGTTTTTTGTTGTACTGGTTAATTGAAAACTAGGTTAAGAAAACGGAGATACTGACTAGAACTTGAAGATGGCAGCCATACCCAGTGTCGTCTGAGAAGTCGTCAACGAGCCATCGTTCTTTTCAAACTTGTTGGCTGAATAGCTGTCAATCCGCAATTCAGGCTTCAACAATACGTGGCCATCGCCGGTGGTGATATTACCTGTGATGGTGATCGAATTTACGCTGGCACCGTTTCCGGCAGCATCCGTCAGCGCACGAGCACCGCCTTTGTTATCAAACGTCTCGTAACGAGCACCTAAACCAAATTTATCCGAGAAGGCATAGTTCGTATACACAGCGACACCACCCCAGTTTTTTGACACAACAGGACCACCTGCGCCCTGGTAATCACCTTTCTGCGACCCGGCAGCCGCATTCAGTCCCAGGAAGAATTTCGAGGTGATTTGGTAGGTTGTCGTCAGGTCGAAGAGTTGATACATGGCGTTGTCCGCACTAACTGCAACGGTGTTGCTCGGTGTATTCAGCACATCTTTCGATGCTTCGTTCGACATGATGGCGTTCAAATACACGTTCCAGCCCGAAACCGGCGAGAAAAAGAACTGACCGATAAAGCCTTTCTTTTTGTTGTTATCGAACAGGTTATCCACGTTGTTCACAATACCCAGCATCAACGAAGCCCGATCGCTGAAGGCATATTGTGCTTTCAGACCGATGTGATAGAAAGGACCGTTGTTGAAGAGGTTCGACAGCGAGTAGTTGTAGTTTACCGGAGCGTCGATCACTTCATACCCAATGTGCGTTCCAAACTGACCAGCCGTAAACGACAGCTTGTCAGATGCTTTCAGTGTAACATAGGCTTGCTTAATGGCTAAAGCTGTCGAACCAGGTGTACCTAGCAGACCGTAATTGTTACCATAGTTCCCAAGGTCTGAGAAGGTGCCAAATGTTAAGTCCATAACGGCATCCACATGTGTAGACGAGTAAGCCGCTTTGGCCTGAACCAATCCTATTCCGAACTGGCCAGCCTTCTGGTCAAAAGCACGCGCATTCCCAACCCCACTACCGTTTAAACCCAAATTTGACTGACTCTTCGGATTGTTGAAATTACCGAAGTAATAGGTGTCCAGATAGCCCGAGAACGTAAATTTTCCGGGTGCAACAGCAGTTGTATCCTGTGCCTGAACACCGTAACCTAAAAACAAAGAACTAAGAAGTAAAATTGCTTTTTTCATACTATAAATTTGGTTGCGTAGAGTAGTAACTGTGGTCTTATTTCGAAGCAAATTTTGTCACATAAATTATTCTACGCAAGCAATAGTGCAAAAAAATTAAGCTGTTTTGTGTTTTTTAGTCAATTTTATTTAAATTATGCTACTTATTCTAGCCTAAATACTGAAAAATAAGAAAAAATCTTCATTGAGACTATATTTGGCTTATTGATCTATTTGCCAAATATTATTTTTTCAAAAAAATTATGTTTTCTGGGTTGATATCTATTTTCGTCAGCCCGTTTGTTCGGAACAAAAAACAGAAAGGCCTGCTCAGTGCACTGAGCAGGCCTTTCTGGAAAAAATTAAAATCTTAGCTTGCCTTACGCTTCGGCATGAAGCCAGGCTTTTTTCGCTAAAAGTGTCTCTTCATCCTCTTCGTGATCCGGGTCGGGCACACAACAGTCGACCGGGCAAACGGCGGCACATTGTGGCTCTTCATGGAAGCCCATACACTCCGTACACTTATCAGCTACAATATAGTAGAACTCGTCGGAAACGGGGGCTTGTGGATCTTTGCCGCCCACTACCGTGCCATCACCGAAATCAACTTCGGATAATTCGGTTCCTCCACCCCAGGTCCATTCGACGCCACCTTCGTAGATCGCTGTATTAGGGCATTCAGGTTCGCAGGCACCACAGTTGATGCACTCGTCGGTGATCATGATTGCCATGAGTAGTACTTAATTTATATAACGTAAATATTTATCTCTCTGAATTGAACAACAAATATAACTATTTAAAGGTTGACCGCAAACTAAAATTTCATTACATTAGTTGATGGTGTATTCCATTTGTTTATTTATTACATGCTTCACTCTGAACGCCTACAAACGTTCGTGGCCCTGGGCGACTTCCTTCGGTCGGCCGACGCTCAGCCCGAACTGGACGAAATTGCCCAGCGAGCCTACCACAAAAATAACTGGTTCACACCCACTAACTCACAAAATGCATTACGGGCTATTGCCGATCAGTTTCTGACTGCAAATAAACTCACTGCCTGGACCAGTCAATATGCCGTTGAGCCCCAGACACCCAAAGTTGTTGGGGTTGTGATGGCAGGCAATATTCCAGCCGTTGGCTTTCACGATTTGCTTTGTGTACTAATGAGCGGGCATAAATTATTAGCCAAGCTCAGCACCCAGGATTTTGTACTTATCCATTATTTAATACAAAAATTAAAGGAGATCAATCCAGCTATCTCAGAGTGGATCGAAGAAGCAGAACGCCTGAATGCAGCCGACGCCTACATCGCTACGGGCAGCAACAATACCTCTCGTTACTTTGAATACTATTTTGCGAAAAAGCCTCATATAATCCGAAAAAATCGGACTTCGGTAGGTTTATTAATAGGTGAAGAATCGGACGATGAATTTTTAAAACTTGGCCATGACATTTCGGATTATTATGGACTAGGTTGCCGGAATGTATCGACGCTGCTTGTACCGGAAGGTCGCAATGGCGAACCGTACGATTTTACCCCCCTACTGCGTGCGCTGGAGCCACAGGCCAGGCTTTATCTGGATAACCACAAGTATCAGAACAACTACGATTACAACAAATCCGTCTACCTGATCAACGCCATTCCCCACCTTGACAATGGGTACCTGCTGGTCACGAAAAATGACGGTCTGGTCTCCCCTATTTCGGTCATTTACTACCAGACTTACCAAACGCAGGATGACGTTACTAACTGGCTGACAGACCATACAGATCAAATCCAGGTAGTCTCCTCGGCACAGGGGTGGCGGCCAGGAAGCGTTCCTTTCGGCCAAACCCAGTGCCCAACCCTCACCGACTACGCCGACGGCATTGATACAATGGCCTTCTTATCTCAATTATAAATGATGAATTATGAATGATAAAAAATAGATATATGAATAGAATCTTTCTGACCTCTTTCATTCATAATTCATCATTTATCATTCATAATTAATATTTCCAGCTTGTCAGGTCAGCACCTGCTGGATGGTTAGCTTCAATACGTTTTAGTATCTTGTCAACGTACATCAAATTATAGCGCAGTCGGCTAATGTAGTTGGGTTGCGTTGGGTCACCATTCCAGCAGTGTTCAGCCCGATCGCCATACGCCACTTCACTGTAGGCAGGCGGATTTTTTACGCTTTTCAAAAAATCTTCCATCAGATAGACGGCATTGTTAAGGTAGTAATTGTCCATGTCGCCACAGTAGATATGGATTTTTCCGGTAACCTTAGGGCCGATCGTTTTCCAGTCTCGTTTCAGAATATGCAGTAAATCGTAATGTTCCCGCCAGTAAGTGGTTACCGACTGGTCAATTTCGCCCGTCATTTTATTCCATACTCGCTTCGGGTAGCCATCCGGCCCTACGGGTGAGAACACGGCCTCCCATATATCGAACTGATCGCCTGAGCGGGTATGCGTACCGATAACCAGCTCGCGGTGATTGGTTTCTTCCATTGTCCATTGCACTTGCCCTAGATAATTCCGCTGACCAGGGCGAGGTGTTCGCCGAAAGGGTCCTTCCTGATAATACGCATTTTTCTCTTTATACAGATTAAAAACCGTATAGGCATCGAAACTAATCGGGTCAGGGCAGGCAGCGAAGCAACCGTTAAACTCATCGGGATAAAATACCTGAGCCGCCAGTGCCTCCCAGCCGCCGGTACTTCCGCCATACGTAAACCGTGCCCATCCCTGACTAATGCCTCGGAACCGTTTTTCAATTTCGGGCAATAGTTCATACATAATGGCATCACCATACGGGCCAAGGTTTTCGGAGTTCACCGCGTATGAGTCGTCGTAATACTGATTGGCATGTTGAATTTCAATGATCAGCATTCGAGGAAAGTCTTTGCTCGTCCATTTCTTATAAAAATCATAGGCTTCCTGCGCTACAATTTTTTTATAACCATAAATATGAAAGCGCTCGATATAATCAGTCGTGTCCATATTGGCAGGAGGTGGTGTTTCGCTGAAGCCCGCAAAATCGGCAGGAAAATGGCCGTGAAAGATACAAAGAGGGTAACGCGCTTCAGGATGTTCATCAAAACCAGCCGGAAGCAGGACGTGTGCGCCCAGATACATCGGTCGCCCCCAGAATTCGGTCAGCCGCTTACTCTGAATCTTAATGTGCTTCACAAATCTGGTATCTTTCGGTTCCACCAGGGGCGGGTTTACCTGATCCATGACCACAGCTATGGTTTGCTTAGTACCCGTTTTTAAACTGATTTTCTGCGGCTTACTGAACAGATTACCGGGAGCGACGCGCCAGTTTTGGCCTTCTCCACGATCCATCGGCAGCTTGACCACATGCCCATCTTTCCGTTTAAAGGTTTCGTATTTATGCAATACAGCCTGTATATAATAATCGCCTGACGGCAGATCTTTCAGGCTTGGCTTCGGATAGCCAAACACACTGGCATCAATCGTGGCGACCTGACCAGGTTTCAGCCCATTCACATCAATGCCAAACAGTTGTGCCGTAGCCACACCGTCGCTAACCTGAAAACGGGGCTCTGTCTTATTGGTTTTTGCAATCATGAGCAAAATCCGTCCATCGAGTGGCTGTTGGCTTTGCGAAGCCGCGAATGAAACAGAAAAAGTAGTCTGGGCTTGAGCGACCGTTGTAACTAGCCCGAAGCAAAGAAGTAGCAACTTATTCATGAAGCAGTTCAGGTTGATTATCAGCAAGTAAGATACAAAATTGGCAAGCTTAAGCAAATTTCTACCAATTGAATGCTACCTTTTACCAGTGAGCTATTAAACCCGGTCAGAAAGCCGGGGAAGTTATTTTGAAAATTGAGTTGGCCATTACTTCCGCAAACAATTTCGTCTCAATACTGGATTTTATTCAATACAGTAGCCGAGTCAGCCCTAATCATTTACAAACAAAGACATGAGTACTTTCCAGATCGATTTCCCAGGAACACCCAGCCAATTTACAGCTAAGGCCGGTAGCGCTATTCAGGATAAAGGGGGCACCTTCGAAGGTAACGATTCGAAGGGTAGTTTCCACATCAAAACGGCCATTGGTGCCGTTGAAGGCACTTATGAAGTAATCGGTTCGCCAATAGGCCCTAAAACGCCTATTACGGTAACCATTACTAAAAAGCCGTTTATTGTTTCAACCAATAAAATAAAGGAAGCAATCAGCGATTTCTTTTAAAGAATCAGACACAAGTGAAGCGTACACAGTTTGTAGTGAAATTCGGTGTGCTTACAAATATACCTTCTCCGAAATCCACTTAAATCAAAGTAAATAGCCGCCCCGTACGCGAAGCGGCTATTTCATGAGAATTTCCTGTTGGGGTCAGCCATAGACCATTCGCAGGTATTCCCTCTCCTTTTCCAGCCCGACTTCCTCAGACATTTTAGTGTAAAAGGAAGGTGTGGTGTGAATAAAAGCTCGTCAAATGAAATCGAGTTGGTTATTAGTTTAGTCGTCAACAGCTTTTTTCAGGGAAACACCAGCGCTAAAAATTCTTTAGAAAATTTGCTGTAAAGCAAAAAGGGATAACCTATCATTGGCTATCCCCTTCTTCTTTTTTCCCTTCAATTCTTCCTACTGATACACCCGTACGTAGTCGACTTCCATGCGTTGGGGCCAGATGCTTTCGTCAACACCTTTCTGACCACCCCAGTTGCCGCCGACGGCCATATTCAGAATCAGGAAAAAAGGTTGTTCAAAAGGCCACTGGGTTACTTCTTTGCCTAGCACGGCTTTCTCCACCGTATAGTATTTCTGGCTATCGACGAAGAAATCGATTTTGTCGGCCGTCCATTCAATGGCGTAGAGGTGAAAATCAGTGCTTACATTTTTCACCGCCACCTGCTGACCTTTCTGGGTCTTTTTGCCGTGGTTGTACGCTTCGGTATGTATGGTTCCGTGAACAACTCCCGGATCGAACCCAACATGTTCCATAATGTCGATTTCACCCGAACGGGGCCAGCCTACTTTTGAAATATCAGATCCGAGCATCCAGACGGCGGGCCAGGTACCCCGACCGGCAGGAAGCTTAGCCAGCGCTTCTATACGGCCATGCTTCCACTCTACTTTACCTTTCGTAACGAGTCGGGCGGAGGTATAGCTTTTACCTTCCCAGGCTTCCTTTCGGGCTTCGATGATGAGTTTGTCTTTTTCGATACGGGCATTTTCCGGACGTCGGGCGGTATAGTATTGGAGTTCGTTATTTCCCCAGCCATTCCCACCTACTTCATAGCTCCATTTGGTCGAATCGGGTAGACCTGGCTCAGTAAATTCGTCCGACCAGACAAGTTTATAGTTTTCAGAACCAATAGAATGTTTGGTCGGGATGGACACATCGGGACTCCTGAAAGCCAGCGAAGCCGCAAGCACCAGAAAGTTTGTTATCAGTAACGTTTTCATAGTGACCGCAAACTACCAAATTTATCCGGTCTTTTACTACTGTAGAAATCCCCAGAGCAGAAGGCAGGTTACCAGGCAATTCCATGATCATTTTTGAATGACTGTTTGGCAATAACCACTGATGCTGTTTACCCTTATCTCTTTTTATAAAGGACTACTTCATAGAGTGTCTTATTGATTGACGTTGGGGTAAGATCAGAACTTGGAAAACTGGATTGAATGCCTCCATATACATAACCAATAGACGTAGAATCGCCTTTCAGTTTACTATAGTCAATTATACCATTGCTGTAATACAGTCTGGAATGAGGAAAGAAAATAGCATTCGCCCCAATAAAGCCAGGCATTTCAGCTTCGTTGGGTGGAAGCTGAACATGTTGCGATAACTTTCCATTTTGTACTTTTATCTGTGTTATCGACTTGACAAACGGCAGTAACTCCTTCTTATCACCATGTTCCCAACTTTTAGTAACAGGATGATATTGATTCATACCAATGCCCCCCAGCAGTAGAATAATATTTGTGTCGCTCAAAGGGTCATACAAAGAAGCATAAGCACAATCGTACTGGCTGGTAATCTGTTTCAAGGTATCCATTTTAACCGTAAGGCCGTTTGGATCAATAAGGATAGGATTTTGATAGCCATCTCCATCGGGGGTAAACACTCCGCCAAAAGCCATATAAAAATTTCCCGATTTCCGAATGAGGGTAGCTAATGTCAGGTCCCGTCGATGCATGATTGGACTTATATAAGAGCTTGTGTCGGTAATAGCTCCCCCGTCCCATCGAAATTTCCTCAATGCACTGGTATATATTCCCGTTGTCTGTTCATCATACTGTGTATCATATTTCTGACCAAACATGAGGTAAAATACATTACCTACTTTTTTCAGTTCACCGCCCGTCACTTGTACATAAGGGGAAGAGGTTGTACGTAAAATGGCTTTGCGGATAGACCCCTTCGTTTCTACTTCCCGGATCAGTTTCGAAACCTGGATAGCTACCATTCGATTAAATGTATGGTTACTCCGTTGCTCTCCGGGGTTTCGAATACCAAAGCCACCAGCCAGATACAGCGTATCCTTGTCCTGATAAAACTCCATATTCGTTGAAAAGAATTGAAGCATAGCTGGATCGTTCTGGTTCAAAGGCATTTCATGAGCCGAAAAATTAATAAGGTTTAAGACCCATACAGACGTATTGGCTTTTTTGCTATTGAATGGTGAGGATAAAGCCGATAATCCATGAAAGCCTTCTATACGCCCGCCAATCAGCAAAACCTTGTCGCCCATTCTTGCCCATGCGCAGGATTGCAAAAACGGGATAGCCTTTTTTAGAGAAACTGGCTTCAGCGCCACCATAAACGATGGTGCAGTGCGGGTATTCTGGAAGGATGGATTCAATCGGCCATAGTTGCCAGGGTTACCTATATGCAATAGGGCTATTGACAACAAGCATGAAACGCCTGCGAATAAATTTAAACGCATTGTGCTGACTAGTTAATGGTTGTTCCTTTTACTTTCTTGATCCAGGCCTGCAACAGGTCGTACTGACAGGCACTTAACTCTCTCGATCTGGGCATGTAAGCTATCTGGTTCCAGAAATCAGGACTGGTGTATTTCCCTACTAACTCAGCCATTAATGGCGTTTCCCAGACCTGAGCTGTAAATGGCTGGACTTCAGCCATAACAGGATAATTAACATCGTAGAGCTGGAAAATCTCGTTGTACACAACGGTAAAATCTGGGGGTGTATAGTTAGGATGGGCAGCGTCGAGGTATTGACTATAGTCCTTTGCTGGAAGTACTCTTAAACAGAGAAAACTTCCCGTGTCCATCACTGTGTAACCGCTGGGTGCAAAAACCGGGATAGTATTGTTGTTATACTGACCGGGATAGGTAAAATAATAAACCGCACTATAACTTAGGGGCGATTGAAAAACCGATAGATCGACCGTACTCATATCGGCCAGTTGCAGTGATTTTACCTGACCGGGAGCCCCCATAGGGTCATTACCTGCCTCGGGTACAGCAAACTCACCTACGATCAGTGTTATAGGCGTTGTTACAGGTAAGCCCTTCTGAAAGATACGGATGGTGCAAGGCTCCCGATTACTGGAGTTAACCCGGTAACCGCCAGAAGGCAAATCACCTTGCTCAGCATATAAACCTTTCTGATCAAGGCAGATCATATAGTCCGACTCCTGTAGAATAGGAAGAGGCTGATCAGACGGAGATGTTTGCAGATAGACATTAATGAGATTGCATCTGGCCGCTTCTATTACCGATGGGTCATTGAGCACAAAATCGAACAGGCAACCTGTTGTAAATACCGATGCCCTCGAATTATCAGCAGGGTTGATCGGGATGGTGGCAAGGATAGTAGCTGGATTGTTGCTGCAACAGACCTGCAACACGCCCAGACAGGCTGATTCAAAGGTAGCATCGCCCCGGTGTGCAGGCTGGCTCATGGCACTAGACATCATCTCTGGCCAGGAGTTACCCATATCTAGCGAGAAGATGGCCTTACCTCCATCGATTTCTCTTAGGGAAGCTGTTACGGGCGCCATATCGACTGGCCCAACAGTACTATTTTGATAAATGGGTTTTATACCGGGTTGAAAGGCGGTGAGGTTCCGACCTATCACGCCGGAATACATATCCCCTTCATACCAGGGTGTAAGGCTGCCAACTATAGTTGCCTGTGCCGGATTCGACTTTGTGCCATTCTTGCTGTAATAATTCTGATCGAAACGGTTTTCAAAAACTTCAAGTATGGCAAAGGTTACAAAAACGCCTTTTAAAGGTCGGTTGTCATAGTCTTTGTTATTAGTAAAGAACTGGATCAATGCCATTTTCTGAGAGGTATCCAATTCATCCAGTAAGACGGCAGAACAAAAGCGTCCCGATCCTGCCATCGGTGGCATCCAGTTCACGACCCGGAAACCACTGTAGATAAGTGCGCCAAACCTCAGTGGACCACCCGAAAAATAAACCTCGCCCGAACTGCTGTCAAACAGATTCACTGTATCACAAAATATATTGGCATAAATGGATTGACTGGATATGGTCTCTACCATACAGGCGGTAGTGGTACCGTTGCCGGGTACTGAATCAAAGTCCAAACTTGCCTGTAATAATGTGCTGATTGAATCTGGAAGGTTGGGCGTTTCTTTTGTCCAGGTGTTTATTTGGCTACCGTCAAACGTTTGCACGCCAGTTACACTAACGTCGCTTAACGCAACGCTCATATCGCCATACATATTCCAGTAACCTGGGCACTGTCCAGTAATGGGATTACAACCTTCCAGCGTTGCCAAATCTAGGTTGGCGGCCTCGTAATAAGGTTTATACGCCACATCGGGTAACTCTGGCGAGCCTAAGGGTGTCATACACCAGGTCCGCAAGAGTTGAATTGTATTGATTGGCTCTATTTCAATATAATAATACTGGTTTAGTTCGTCGAAATAGATTGGCAAGTTGGGTATTGGTGGCGTTACGCCCTGGATAATCTCTTTTTTTGAAAAGTAGAGCCGGGGCGGTATAAACGCAACGGATTTTGTCTGATCGTATAAGGCCAGTGGAAAGTAAAAAGCATTGTTCATAGTGGGAACATTGATATCGACGTTGCCACTGAAATGAACTCTGGGAAAATCAAATAGACTCATTGGGTTTAGGTTATAGGTAGCTTGGTTAATTAATCGACATGCTTCTGCTTTTCTCAGCAGCTTACCATTCAGCCACACTTTTCGTTGTGCTTATGCTGAGCTTTCGTCTCTATCAGAAACCAGCTCATTTCTGCCTTGATTAATACATAAAAATTAATGCGTCGGCTAAACGGGTAATTTAATGTTAAACTCTGCCCCTTCTCCTTCAGAACTCACTACCCACAATTCGCCCCCATATCCTTTCGTAACAATATCATAGCTCAACGAAAGACCTAGCCCTGTGCCCTCACCAGTTGGTTTGGTCGTAAAAAAAGGATGAAAAATCTTTGCTTTAATGCTGTCGGCAATGCCAGGGCCGTTGTCTCGAACCTGTATATGGACCATTCCTGGCGTTGCGTGCGTACTTACCCAGATAGTTGGTTCATAGGTACCTCCAGGCTGGGAGCTTTTGGACCGTTGCCAAACGGCGTAGAAAGCATTATTATAGAGGTTTAACAACACCTGACCAATCTCCTGTGGACCAAGATTGAGGATAGGCAGTTTCGCATCAAATTCGGTTCTGAGCGACACAGTAAACGTTTTGTCTTTAGCTTGCTGCCCATGATAAGCTATCCGTAGATATTCATTAGCTAGTACATTCAGATTAGTCGGCTGTATCTCTCCAGGGCCTATGCGGGAGTGTTCCAGCATACCTTTGACAATATTACTGGCCCTATTGCCGTGGTGAGTAATTTTTTCCAGATTCTGACGTAAGTCACCCGTAATTAGCCGCACCTCGTCTATACGACCTTCCTGAATTTCCCCATTTATCTCATCGACAAGCTCTACACATACCTGCGAAAAATTGTTGACAAAATTGAGCGGATTCTGTACCTCGTGGGCAATGCCAGCCGTCAGCTCGCCCAAACTAGCCAGTTTTTCTTTTTGGATCAGTAAAGCCTGCGACGCTTTTAACTCGGCGGTCCGTTCAATTACTTTTTGTTCGAGTACACGGTTAGCTTCCAACTGAATTTCCTCATTCAGTCGCAATTGATAGATAATCTCTTTTTGTTTTCGCTCATTCTCCAATTTAAGCCAGTTAATCCGACTAGCCAGTGCAAAGGAGAGTAATCCCACCTCTGTCATATGCCCAAAGAAGATGCAATGCGAAGTGAAAAAATTAACGGGAACCGCATTATTCAAACCCAGAATGTAAATGAAAACAAGTACCAGGAAGATGGTCCAGGCCACCAGAAAGTACCGGGCACCCGGCACCCGACGCCGATAACTATGAACGGCGGCCACGATGTAGAATAGACAAGCAACCAGGCTCAGCAACTGTCCAAGCCCTACGGCTATAGCGATACCACCCGCCAGGTTAATGAGTGCTACTCCTGAAAAGCTGGCGATCAGGGCAAGACTGAAGTAATATTCAAGTTTTTGGTTACGGGTAATATCCAGAAAATCCATCGTGAATAGCGTCACCAGAACATTGTTAATGCAAATGGCAACGGGTAACAGATAATTCAGATAAGGATAATCGGGCCATAAAAACTGAAAGTCGTAGCCCTGGAGGCCCAGATAAAATGTAAGCGAAAACAGAATATATAAAATATAATAAAGATATCGTCTTTCCCTGACCACCAGGTAGATAAAAAAGTTATAAATGAAAGCGAACAGGATGAAGCCAATGTAAAGCCCCCAGAACAGGTGATACCCTTGATTGTACTCGGCATATTTGTTTTTTGCAGAAACAGCAATGGGCATCTGAAATGGAAACAAACTATGCACTTTCAGGTAATAGGTATGCATAGCTCCATCGTTCAGATTAAGGTTGAAGAGCCAATTCTCTGAACGAATGGGCCGCTCCCTGAACGGTTTACCCATACCCCCTTCAAACAGCACTTTAGGCGATCCGTTTTGAATCTCAACTAGCTGAAGCGTATCAATGAGCGGTGCTACAATTTCAAGATAAAGCTCCTTCTCGGTTTTGCTGGCTACGGAAAATCGAATCCATACATTATCCGGGATTGTACCTAAGTTCAGAATTTCAGCCTTGCCCTTTTGAAAAGGTTTTCGGAGTACATCATCGATCGTCAAACTTCTGCTGGAATCGATCAAATAGTCGATCTCCTGCCCTATCATTAACCGTTCGTTCGAATTAACCAATACGGGTGTTTGCCCTAATCCATATCCACCCCTACAAACCAAAAAAATCAGTAGTACCCAACTAATAGGTTTCATAGATAATTTCTTTCGGTATAAATAAGAGTATCTGGTTATTGTCTTCGAGAAGGCCCGGCCCAATAGACTGCTGATAATGAAAAAAATTAGTCGGATCGTACTTGTTCTTGATTGCTACCAATTGGTTGTAATAAGTACCCCAGTAGGCCCACCTAAAATCTTTCTGATTGCGGTCAGGATAGTTCTGATAGGAGTGCCCATTACTATAGGTTGCCATAAACCGATAGTAAGCTTCCATCCATTCTTCGCACTCCTTTTGATCGTTTGTTTTAGCGTCGAAAAAAGAAAGGCAGAAAAAATCCATTTTGGCAGTGCGATGGATGAACGCATTGGTACCTTCCGGGATTTTGTTGATTTGCCCCCCATAACACTCAAGGTCTATCATGGTGTACTGATTAGGGGCAGTCAGAAAGAATTGCAGAATATCTTTCCACTCCGAACAACTCAGCGAACGCTCAATAATGGTGCTTCGTGAGTAGGCTTCCACATCGTCGGGAGTATTCGGCGTGTCTTGCAAAACATATTCGTTTATAACGGAATAGTTGTCAAATTTTATTGGTAACGCTTCGGGCATTCCGAGATGGAGTAGCGGTTGTAATACTTCCATAAACGCATCCTGGTCGCCAATCCATGTTGCACAGAAAAATATGCTTTTTGTATCATTGGGGTCGGATGTCAGTATGGTTTCAATACCGAGGTTAGGAAAAGCATCAGGCTGCAAATACTTTTCCTGTATGGTGTACAATACTTCGGCTGCAATATCAATAGCCGGCTCAATTGGCCATTTCAATTGTAATCCATAGATTTTACCTAGCCGGTGCAGCTTGTATTTAATACTGAGCAGAACTCCGAAATTACCACCTGTTCCTCCTCGGATGGCCCAAAACAAATCCTCGTTTTGTGTATCGCTTGCAACCACAATACGACCATCGGCAAGCATAACTGTACACGCCAGCACATTGTCACAATTCATTCCATACATCCGCGATGTCATACCATAGCCTCCACCCTGCATATACCCCCCAATGCAAACCGTAGGACAGCCCCCACTTGGTATGTGTAGATGATAAAGCTCCAAAGTCGGACAGATTTTTTCGAAATTGCAGCCTGTTTCAATCCAGGCGGTCTGGTTAGCTACATCTACATATATATTATTGAGTCCGCTTACATCAATTACCAATCCATCACAGACCGAATAGCCAGCAAAGCTGTGTCCACCCGAACGGATAGCCGTATGGAGGCTATATTTATGAGCAAATTCTAAGCTAATTCGTACATCAGAATAAGTGACTGCGTAAATAATAACCAGCGGATAGGCCGGATAGATATTATCAAATTCCTGACGATCCTGGTTATAACTTGGCGACCAGGGCCAGACGATACGTCCCTTTACCCTTTCTTCAAGGCCTGCCATAGCTTCTCTTGAAAAGGAGGTTTTTACGGCGGCTGGATGAATTGGGTGGTTTTCGTTACGTAGTTGCTGAACAAACTGGTGCTTCTCCGACTGGAGTACTGATTTCCTGTAGTTCATCTTAGTTGGTTTGAGGTAATAGTATGTTTCGGTGGGTCAGAAAACGTCACCAGTACTTCGCTAGTTAAGCCTTAAATAGTGATCAGAATTGACTCATAGTGTCTGTCGGGGCGCAGACACTGGAGAGTCCGTTACTCTTAAACTTATAGAGTACTGGCCGTTGAGTACGTGAGGGGTTACTTATTCCTGAAAAGTACGCGATCTTATCGATAACGCCCAATTAATTACTTAAGAAATCTAACTAATTTCAAAATATAACTATCTGCCTATCTTTAAGTTGCGCTTTTGTGTAAATCCAGTTACACAAAATACATACAACAGGGCGAATGCAGGTAAAAAGGAGTAGGCATAACCAGAAGCTCCGCATTGTCTATGCAAACTGAGCCTATAGCAGTAGTAGGAAACTATTGATTATGAGTAAACCTAGTGCGGTCACTCTGTTTTCCATCTTTTCACTCGTTAGAAAAGGCCCACGTCAGGAAGTCAGGCATAATTTCGCTCCAGGTATCCTGATTGTGCTTACCACCTTTAATTTCGACATACCGGATGTCGGACGATGGCGACCCTGCCGAATAGGTATATCCTTTTTTGACCAACTCGCTCATCAGATCGAGTGTATCGTCGATGGAATCGATTACGCCGTTGTTATTCCGGTCGCTGGATTCGTCTTCTGTGCCGGTTTCAAACCAGAATTTGAGCGATTTGTGGTAAGAACCTTTCCTGACCAGGTCGTGCATGATTCGGTCGGTTTCGTCGCGGTAGCCGTCGGCCGTACTTTTACTACGCCACCAGAACGAGCCGGAGAATACCCCTGCTTTCGAAAAATGATCGGGATGATGAAACACAATATCAAACGCGGATAGACCACCTAATGAGAAGCCAGCAAATACAGCGTCTGCCGGATCGGCACGAACCCGATAATGTTTCTTGATATAGGGAAGCAATTCGGTCAATACAAAATCAGTGTACAGACCTGCCTTACTCCCTCGTTGCATATAATCGGCCTGAGCCGCTGTTCCATACTCCTGAATGCGGTCACCAGCATGAATGGCAACCAGCACAAAAGGCCGAATTGTCTGTTTCTGATACAGCGACTCCAGAACAGTCTTCATTCTGAGCCGTTCTAAATCCTGACCATCATTCAGATACAACACTGGATATTGTTTTTGAGAAGTCTCGTAACCGGGCGGGAGCACAATGTCCAGATGGACCGTCCGATTAAGCGGTACAGAGTGTAATGAATCATCGCGCTGAACCGTTACGGTGGGTGGTTCAGCGTAAGAAGGGGCCGGTACAAAGTCAGCCATAAGCACAAAAAAAGCTAGAAGCGTAGTGATCACAATTCACAAAGTAGCTAATTTTTTTGACACCGATGGCTTTGTTTTTGTCTGAGACCGCGATTTATCCTATTTTCAACCAAATTTTATCGATTCTCATCAACCCACTAACAACGTGCAGGAAGATTATCGCAGATGGTATTCGCATCACCTTGGCCGTGATATTGACATGCTGGTTTATGGCAACTGGGGATACCCTGTCTTGCTGTTTCCCACTTCGATGGGACGTTATTATGAATATAAAAACTTTGGTCTGACCGAAACGGCTCGTTGGTTCGTTGAAACCGGGAAAGTCAAATTGTTTTGCATCGACAGTATAGACCGCGATAGTTGGTATGCCAAACACCTCCATCCCGGCACCCGTATCTGGAACCACGTGCTCTACGACCGTTTTCTGCACGAAGAACTGGTACCTGGCATACAGCGCGAATGTAATGTCCAAAAAGTGGGTGTTTCAGGGGCTTCGTTTGGTGGGTATCATGCGTTGAATTTTGCCTTCCGTCATCCCGAACAAGTGGGTCATCTGTTCACCATGGGAGCCGCTTTCGACATCAGATCGTTTCTGAGTGGCTACTACGACGATAACGTTTATTACAACAACCCACCCGACTTTCTGCCCAACGCCCATAATGATGAGTTCTACCACATGAATATTGTGCTAGGCACGTCGGAATACGATTTTTGCAAAGACGATAACTACCATATGTCGGGTATTTTGAGCCGAAAAGGCATCCGACATCGGTTGGATGTAACTCCCTGGGGCAACCACGACTGGCCTGTCTGGAAAGATCAGTTCCCGAGATATTTAAGTATGATCTGAGTAAGGCGGCTGGAAAGCCGCTTTTTTATTCATCTTGTAGTAGCACTATTCCAGTCACTTTTTTTATGAACGCTCTGGATCGGCTCCGTACGTACATTATCGACGTTCCTGCTGCACTCAATGCCCTATCGGAGCAGGAGCTTACACTGAATACTCCTGGCAAATGGTCGCGTAAAGAAATACTGGGCCATCTGATTGATTCGGCCATCAATAATCTGAAACGATTTACTGATGCTCAATTTGCCGAAGAGCCCTACCCGGTACAGCGCTATGACCAGAATAAATTGGTAGCTGTCAATCACTATCAGATGCTGCCTTTGCCCCACTTACTGCTGCTTTGGGGCAGTCTGAATACACAGATCGTATACGTAATCGACAATCTTCCTTTCGAAGTATTAGCACTACCTATTCAACTTCCCTATTCCAACCAAGTTAACAATACTATTGAAAAATTAACGCTAGGGTGGCTATTTGAGGATTATGTCTCCCATATGGAGCATCACCTGAAAACATTAATATAAAATTATATATACATTACACTAAGAAGGATATAAAAATTTCTACAGAAAAATACTAATCTAGCACAATAGTTGCACATTAGTGTCCTAATAACACTATTTACCTCACTTGACTTATGTTAACATTCGATTTTGTCAAACCAAATTTTCGGCTCACCGATCAAGGCTTACATCTTTATATTCAACAATATAACGATGATGGCCTGGTATTAAGTAAATACGTTTGTTCAGTATTCTATAATTAAATATTAGTTATACCGCTACAAAAAGCTCAACATTCTCAACGTTGAGCTTTTTTGTTTTTCATCGAAAACAACCGCAACTTGCCACCTCAACTGAACAGATACTCAGGTTCTTTGTTATCACTTTAGTCAGCAATTGACCCTTTCATTATGAACAAGAAAACCAAAATAGGCATCCTGTTTGGGCAGGAAAATACCTTTCCTCAGGCATTTGTCGACCGCGTAAACGAAAAGCAAAGTGGGTTTCCGGCCGAATTTGTTTCCATCGAACAGGTTGAGCAAAGTGTCCCTACCGACTATGCCGTTATTATCGATCGGATTTCGCAGGATGTGCCTTTCTATAAGGCTTTTCTGAAAAATGCAGCCCTAACCGGTACCGCCGTTGTTAATAACCCGTTCTGGTGGAGTGCCGATGAGAAATTTTTCAATAATGCCCTGGCCGTCCAGTTAGGCGTTCCTGTTCCAAAAACTATCTTACTGCCTTCTAAAGAGCGCCCAGACGATACGAATCATAACTCATTCCGAAATCTGCGGCATATGGACTGGGAGGGCATTTTTAACCACATCGGTTTTCCGGCCTTTATGAAACCTCATGCGGGTGGTGGCTGGAAAAGCGTGTATAAAGTTGACAATCCAGATCAGATGTTTAAAGCCTATGACGAAACGGGTCAGTTGGTAATGCTCTATCAGGAAGCGATCGACTTTACCGACTATTTCCGGTGCTATTGCATTGGTGGAAAAGATGTTCGGATTATGCCATATGAACCCCGCAATCCGCACCACCTACGGTACGCAGCCCAAATGAAAACCACTGGCGATGCAGGCAAAAAGCTACTGGCTACCATGACCGACTATGTATTAAAACTCAATCATGGCCTGGGCTACGACTTCAATACGGTCGAATTTGCCGTACGCGACGGTATCCCCATCGCTATTGACTTTTGCAACCCCGCTCCCGATGCAGATGTGCATTCGGTAGGCCAGGAAAACTTCGACTGGGTGGTAGAAGCGGCTGCTAATATGGCCATCGATCGGGCGAAAAAAGCGCAGAAAGGGGGCGACAATTTAACCTGGGGAACGTTTGTTCGTGGTTCGGTTATGGGCGCGGAAGCAACACCAACCACAGCCCCTAAAGCGACCAAAGAATCAAAGGCCAAATCGGCACCAGAGCCAGAGAAAAAGGCTGAAGCGAAAGAAACCAAGCCTAAAAAGGCAAAAAAATAACGGCCGTTTTTAACTTCCCGAAAGCTCAAAGCTTTCGGGAAGTTACTTAACAGGAAGTAACAGCCTACTCACTTCCTGTGGCTTTTCAGCCACCTATCAACTTCTCCGGTTATCGAAAATCGGACATCTTTGAATCGCTCGGGAGGTGGCGTATCCAGTGCTTGTTTCAGTTTGACTACGCTTGGATAAAAATCAACTCCCCGATTGATAAACTGTTCGTCGATGGCTCTCAGTACTCGGTCGATCCCATACATATCGAAACTCCAGTGCTGAAGGTTGTTGCTGTCTACAATATCTCCTTTTATGGTTTCGGCCAGCCACAAAATACTCTGGTTAAGTGGCTCTAAAAACTGATCGGGATGCTCCACCTGATTACCATCCAGAAAATAGTACACTTCCCGATAGCTTCGTTTGTCTTTCAATAACTCAAGGATTTCTGCTTCCCAATTTGGGTGCGCTTGTATCTTAGCGAGGGCAGCTTCCCGCACATCGTCATCCCGAAAGCGATTCGAGTGGCTCAACAGATTAATAATGGGATCGGTTGGTTTTTGGACAGCAATCTCATCTAACGTTTGCTGATGCCATCGGTCTCGCTGCTCTTGATCTTCTGCCGTTCGAATCTCGATTGACTTTGCCGATTCACGCAGATAGCCAAACAATAACCCTCCACTATATACGACGCCTACACCAAGAGCAAACCAGAAAGGCATTTTTAACGCATAGGGCGAAACCGAAGCTTGCCAGTTCGTATTAATCGAAAGCGCACAGGTTACTAACCAGGGTAACGACAGCCAGATCTGCCCATTGCGAACGGCCAGCCAACGTAAAAACTCTGGGTAAAGGGTATCATTATACCACTCCCATTTGAATATGGCGCAAAAGACAGTGGTTACGGCCACAACCAACCAGGTCAACAATACAACCAGCGTACGGGTACCGGTATCCTGTGAAATCCAGTCAAAACCACCCGTTATGCGAATAGTGATCGAAAGTGCCAGGCTGGTCAGTGTAAATCCGGCCCCAATAAAGAATAATCCCAGTCCGTAGCCCATGGCGTTTTCGCCAGTAAGGTTCGGTTTAGAGGCAGTAATCATGGCCAGTCCTATATAAAAACAGGCTGTCAGAAAGAAGAAAATAAAGCCAAACATTTCGTGAAGGTGAGTAGGGTTCAGTATCGTTACGGACTACTATCTAGCAACCAATCACAAAATGAACAGAAACACACCGACTTATAAAGCCCAACTTACTGATAGGTACTTTTGAGTTAGTAAGTGGTATGAAAACCCGTTTAACTCGTTAACCCATCCTCTACAATTTTCAGCCTCTTTCCAACCCTGCTTCTCTAAGTTGAGTCTATACTACAAAAACCTTCCTATGCGTACACGCTCTATCTGCTCTCTTCTGCTACTCAGTGTTGGCTTTCTGGCTTGTAAGCAATCTGATACGGTTTCCCCTGAGACATTAACAGGCACTTGGATCGAAAGCTCGGCTCGTAAAGACACGCTCATTTTTAATCCAACATTCAACGG
This sequence comes from Spirosoma gilvum, assembly GCF_054776815.1. Classification (NCBI taxonomy): domain Bacteria; kingdom Pseudomonadati; phylum Bacteroidota; class Cytophagia; order Cytophagales; family Cytophagaceae; genus Spirosoma; species Spirosoma gilvum. The sequence goes on from NZ_BAAHBH010000005.1 coordinate 504,594, forward strand.
GGTTCCACTGCCCAATAGCCTACAGGTGAACCGGGGCAAAGAGGTCAATTCCGGCGGGTATCTTCTACCGAAAATAGGCAGTGGTATTTATCAGTATGAAGTTCAGGGCAATACAATTCTGGTCCAGAATATGCTATCCAGCTCTTCGAAACGAACGGGTTACCAGATTGAGCTACAGGGTGGTAAACTAAAAATCGAGAACTTTTTTGAACTTGGCTTTAATCAGCCAGCCACCGCCACCCGAACGCTCGTGCGGTTGTAAAAATAGTTTAAAGTTTCAGGTTGGCTGACGCAGGGTTAATTGATGCGTCAGCCAACCTGAAACTTTAAACTACAAACCAATCGACCTTGGATCAATACCGGTATCGCGGGCCGATGCACGCAGAATGGCCAGCATTTCGACATAGCTAAAGAGCCTTCCATCAATATAATCGTATTCTATAGGATCCGCAAAGCCTCGTTTTTCTTCAAGGTCACGGATATTGGCATGAATGGAAATCAGCACATCCTGAATAAACTCTTCCCATTGTTGCGCCTGCATAGCCTGTATGGTTGTTGGATTCGTTTTTTACCTTCTATAAAATGTGTTGCCAATAAGTATTTTTACCGAATAATATTAGGTAAAGCACGGCACTTACAATTACCATTCTTCATAAAATAGCTTTTCAATTACTATCTCTTCAGCATTTTTAGCCATATTCGTAGCTTTTTACGGGATTACCCGCTTAGTCATCAACAAGTAACCCCTTTAAGTTTTCATTTTCTACATGCAAAGACGAAATTTTATCCAGTTGTCTGGATTAGGCATTGGTAGCCTGCTGACAACTGGAGTGCCGGTATTGGGCAACTCTGTGTCGTCCGAATACCTGCTGGAAGCCAGTGGCCGGGGTGTAGGCATCGACAACGCCACCAAGAAACGCCTGGCTGATATTGCCCTTAACGCAGCCAAAAGTAAAGGTGCCACCTACACCGATGTCCGTATTGGACGCTATCTGCAACAGTTCATGTTCACCCGCGAAATGAAAGTGCAGAACATCGTCAACGCCGAGTCGTTTGGGGTAGGAATTCGGGTAATCGCCAACGGAACCTGGGGCTTTGCCGCTACCAGCAACGTAACCCCCGACGGAATTGCCAAAGCTGCCGAAACCGCCGTAGCAATTGCCAAAGCGAACTCGAAACTCCAGACCGAACCCGTTCAACTGGCTCCGCAGAAGGGTGTGGGCGAGGTAAGCTGGAAAACGCCCATCAAGAAAAACGCCTTCGAAATTCCGGTTCAGGAGAAAATCGACCTGCTCATGAAGGTAAACGGGGAAGCCATGAAAAACGGGGCAGCTTTCATGACCTCAAACCTGTTTTTCATCAATGAACAAAAGTATTTTGCCTCTACGGATGGGTCGTATATCGACCAGGATGTTCACCGGATCTGGCCCACATTCACCGTTTCGGTCGTAGACCGGGCAGCCGGTAAATTCAAAACCCGAGATGCCCTCAGCTCGCCGATGGGTATGGGCTATGAATACCTCGACGGGTTGGCTTCTGAAAAAATTGCGGCTCCCAATGGCCTGATCGGTTACCGCAATTCGTACGACATGGTGGAAGACGCCATGCTGGCTGCTAAACAAGCGAAAGAAAAACTGACCGCCAAAACCGTTCAGCCCGGCAAGTACGACCTCGTTCTGGACCCCAACCACCTCGGCCTGACCATCCACGAATCCGTCGGCCACCCGACCGAACTTGACCGAGTGCTAGGTTATGAAGCCAACTACGCCGGAACCAGTTTTGCTACGCTTGATAAATGGAAAAGTAAGTCGTTCAACTACGGCAGTAAACTGGTAAATATTGTGGCCGACAAAACGCAGCCGAACACCCTTGGCACCGTTGGCTACGACGACGAAGGCGTTCCCTGCAAAAAATGGGATCTGATCAAAGATGGCATTCTGGTCAACTACCAAGCCATTCGGGATCAGGTAGCTATCCTGGGCGAAAAAGAGTCAAACGGCTGCTGCTACGCCGATAACTGGGACTCGGTACAATTCCAGCGGATGCCGAACGTATCCCTGCAACCCGGCACTGAAAAACGCTCGGTTTCCGATATGATCAAGGGTGTCGACAAAGGGATTTACATCATCGGACGTGGTTCGTATTCCATTGACCAGCAACGGTATAACTTCCAGTTTGGCGGCCAGCTCTTCTACGAAATCAAGAATGGCGAAATCGTCGGGATGCTCGATGATGTAGCTTACCAATCCAACACGCAGGAATTTTGGAACTCCTGCGCCCAGCTTTGCGACAAAGACGATTACCGAACATTCGGGTCGTTCTTCGATGGTAAGGGCCAGCCTTCGCAGGTTAGCGCCGTTTCGCACGGATGCCCGACCACACGCTTCAACGGAGTCAACGTAATCAATACTGGTCGGAAAATATAAAAAACAGGAGTGAGGAGCGAGTATTAGGAGTGAGAATGCTGACGCACACTCTCTTTGGCTTGCGTCAGCATTCTCACTCCTCGCTCCTACATACTAACTCCTATCCAAAAACATGGCAATCATCTTAAGTAAAGAAGAAGCAAAGAAAATAATCGACAAAGTTCTCTCGTACTCGAAAGCCGACGAGATGAGCGTCAACCTGTCGGGCGGTCGGACGGGCAACATTCGCTATGCTCGTAACTCGGTATCGACCAGTGGCGAAGGCACGAATCTATCGCTGGGCGTAACGGCGGTTTTTGGCAAAAAGAGCGGTACGGCCACCGTCAACGAGTTTGACGACGCGTCGTTGGAAAAAACTGTTCGGCGGGCTGAAGAAATTGCCCGGCTGGCGCCTGAAAATCCGGAGTACATGCCCGCCCTCGGTCCACAAACCTATCTATCGACAGACCCGTATTCCGAAAATACGGCTAAGATGGACCCGGCCTATCGCGCACAGGCTACGTTCGACAGCCTTGATCCCTGCCGCAAAAAGAATCTGGTAGCTGCCGGGTATATGGAAGATTCGACCCGGTTCAATGCCATCGGGAACAGCAAAGGCCTATCGGCTTATAACCGGGAAACCTCCGTCGAATTCTCGATTACCGTTCGAACGGCCGATGGATTAGGTTCTGGCTATGCCACGCAGGACGTGACGGATGTCTCGAAACTGAGCACAAAAAACATGACTGAAGTTGCCATGCAAAAAGCCATGGCCTCAGTGAACGCTCGTGCGCTGGAACCCGGTAAATACACCGTTATTCTGGAACCAGCAGCTTTGGTATCCAACGTCGATGCGTCGCTTATGGTGGCGCTGGTCCGGTCGATGGACGCTCGTAATGCCGACGAAGGTCGTTCGTTCCTGAGTAAGAAAGGGGGCGGTACGCGTCTGGGTGAAAAACTCTTCGATGAGCGCGTCACTATCTACTCCGATCCAACCAATTTAGAGGTACCCAGTGGTGCGTTTAGTGGCGATGGGCGGCCCCAGGAAAAAGTAACCTGGATTGAAAAAGGAGTGGTCAAAAACATGCCTTATTCGCGTTACTGGGCCGAAAAGAAAGGTGTTCATGCAACTCCTCCCGGCGGAAACTTCATCATGGAAGGCGGTACGCAGTCGCTGGCCGACATGATCAAAGGCACTGAGAAAGGCATCCTGGTCACCCGGCTTTGGTACATCCGCCCCGTCGATCCGCAAACGCTGCTTTATACAGGCCTGACCCGCGATGGCACATTCTACATCGAAAACGGTCAGATCAAGTTTCCGGTCAAAAACTTCCGATTCAACGAAAGTCCGGTTATCATGCTCAATAACCTGGAAGCTATGGGGAAACCCGTCCGTATCGGTGGCAACTTGGTTCCACCCCTCAAAATCAGAGACTTTACCTTCACAAGCTTGTCAGACGCAGTATAAAATACGGTCATTCAATTGTCATTTGTTGCTGAAACAATCCATGACTAAAAAAGGCCATTGAATGACTATCATCTACTTAACTAAATAACAAACTTGAACCGCCGAGATTTTAACCAACTTTTAGGCATGGGTGCTGCTGGAATCATCATGCCCAGCTTGCCTGCTTTTTCCCGTAACGTCCCTGCCGAAGCCCTACTGGAACCCGGTATGGATGTTTCAAAAAAGAAACGCCTGGCCGATGCCGCGCTGAATGCCGCCAAGTCGAAAGGGGCTACCTATGCCGATGTACGCATTGGCCGCTACCTGAACCAGTTTGTGCTCACCCGCGAAAACAAGGTACAGGGTATCATCAACGCCGAATCGTATGGTGTGGGTGTACGCGTCATTGCCAACGGCTGCTGGGGCTTTGCCTCAGTAGGTGACGCCCGTGATGAGTCGGTTGTTGCCAGGGCCGCCGAAACCGCTGTCAACATTGCCAAAGCCAACGCCCGGCTCCTGACCGAACCAGTCCAACTGGCTCCTCAGAAAGGCTTTGGTGAAGTAAGCTGGAAAGCACCCATCAAACGGAACGCCTTTGAAGTACCCGTTAAGGAAAAAGTGGACTTGCTGCTGGCGGCCAACGCGGCTGCGATGCAAAACGGTGCCAACTTCGTCAACAATGTCCTGTTCCAGATCAACGAGCAGAAGTATTTTGCCTCCACTGATGGCACCTACGCCGATCAGGATATCCATCGTATCGGACCGAATTTCACGGTTACCGCTATTGATCCTGCCAACGGACGCTTCTCCACGCGCAACTCCCTGAGTGCGCCGATGGGTATGGGGTATGATTACCTGCAAACTAACCCGGCCGATAAAGTTACGGGCGTTACGACCCGCTACAACAAAGGTTACGACATGATGGAAGACATTGTCGCAGCCGCCAAACAGGCCAAAGAGAAAGTGTCGGCGAAATCGGTCGAAGCGGGTAAGTATGACCTGATTCTCGACCCGTCGCACATGTGGCTGACCATCCACGAATCGGTGGGCCACCCGCTCGAACTCGACCGGGTACTGGGTTACGAAGCCAACTATGCCGGTACGTCGTTCGCTACGCTCGACAAATGGCAAACCAAGAATTTCAACTACGGCAGCAAAGAGGTCAACTTCTTTGCGGATAAAATCCAGCCGGGTTCGTTAGGGGCTGTTGGTTGGGATGATGAAGGCGTAAAAACCAAACGCTGGGATTTGGTAAAGGATGGTATCCTGGTCAACTACCAGGCCATTCGGGATCAGGTGCACATCATTGGTGAGAAAGAATCACAAGGTTGCTGCTACGCCGACAACTGGAGCTCGGTACAGTTCCAGCGCATGGCCAATGTGTCGCTGGCGCCAGGCAAAACCCCGCTGACCGTCGATCAGATGATTAAGGATGTGAAGAAAGGCATCTACATTATCGGCGATGGCTCGTTCTCCATCGATCAGCAGCGCTATAACTTCCAGTTTGGCGGCCAGTTGTTCTACGAAATCAAAGATGGTCAGATCGTTGGTATGCTGAAAGACGTGGCTTACCAGGCCAACACCCGCGAATTCTGGAACTCCTGCGTAGCCGTCTGCGATGAGCGTGACTACCGGCTTGGCGGTGCCTTCAACGATGGGAAAGGCCAGCCGCCACAATCGAGCGCCGTTTCGCACGGCAGTGCAACTGCCCGTTTCAATGGTGTCAATGTGATCAATACAGCCCGGAAAATATAAAAAACAGGAGTTAGGAGTGAGGAGCGAGGAGTGAGAATCCATCCGGCAACCATTGGGTTGCGTCAGCCATTCTCGCTCCTCACTCCTCGCTCCTAACTCCTATCGAAAGACATGGCTATCTTAAGTAAAGACGAAGCAAAGAAGATAATAGATAAAGTCCTGTCTTACTCGAAGGCGGACGAAATGAGCGTAGGGCTGAATGGAAGCCGAACTGGCAACATCCGCTATGCCCGAAACTCGGTGTCTACTAGCGGTGAATCTGACAACCTGGGGCTGTCGGTAACGGCCGTTTTCGGCAAGCGTTCAGGTACGGCCACCATCAACGAGTTTGATGATGCCTCGCTGGAAAAAACCGTTCGGCGGGCTGAGGAAATAGCCCGACTGGCCCCCGAAAACCCGGAATACATGCCTATGCTGGGTCCGCAAACGTATCTGGAAACAGCTACTTACGCCGAAAGCACCGCCAAAATCAATCCTGAATTCCGGGCACAGGCTGCTTTCGACAGCATCGACCCCTGCAAGAAAAAGAACCTGACGGCTGCGGGGTACATGGAAGATACTACCGGCTTTGCCGCCATTGGCAATAGCAAGGGACTGTTCGGCTATAACAAATCGACAAACGTTGATTTCTCGATCACCGTTCGTACCGCCGATGGTACCGGCTCTGGCTATGCTAATCCAGACGTAACCGACATTAGTAAGCTCAGCACCAAAGCATCTACTGAAATTGCCATGCAAAAAGCGTTGGCATCAGTCAACGCTAAAGCATTAGAGCCAGGGAAATATACCGTTATCCTGGAGCCAACAGCTTCGGTCGAACTGCTGCAAAACATGATGCGTAGCATCGACGCCCGCAGTGCCGATGAAGGGCGCTCATTCCTGAGCAAGAAAGGGGGCGGCACCCGTTTAGGCGAAAAACTCTTCGATGAACGCGTCACCATTATTACCGACCCGATGAATGCCGAACTACCTCTATCGCCATTTGGCGGAGGAGGGGGTGGCGGTGGTGCTGGTCGCTTCGGTGGAGGAGGTGGCGAAGGCATCCCTCAGGAGAAACGTACCTGGATCGAGAACGGAGTTGTTAAGAATATGGCGTATTCGCGCTACTGGGCTGAGAAAAAAGGCGTTAAGCCGGTTCCAGGACCAAGTGGTTTTATTATGATGGGTGGAACCCAATCGCTGGCCGATCTGATCAAAAGCACCGACAAGGGCATTCTGGTCACTCGTTTCTGGTACATCCGCGCTGTTGACCCTCAAACGCAGCTCTACACAGGCTTGACCCGCGACGGCACATTCTACATCGAAAACGGTCAGATCAAATTTCCGGTTAAAAACTTCCGATTCAACGAAAGCCCGGTTATCATGCTCAACAATGTCGAAGCCCTGGGTAAACCCGTTCGGGCAGGTGGCAACCTGATTCCGCCGATGAAGATTCGGGATTTCACGTTTACCAGCTTGTCTGACGCCGTATAAAGACCAATTTCAACCTAATTCATAAGGAGCTGTATTTGCTGTACAGCTCCTTTATATTTTTCAATAATCTGACCGGTCGGGCTACTGTCTACTTACCGTTCAAACGGCTCTTTTACCATCCAAACAGTAAACAGGAGCATTTTTTACTCATTTGGCTTTTATTCGCAAAAAGCCAACAAACATTGGCAATTGGCGTAGTGACTATGGTAAAATTCCAGATTTTAATGTTCAATCCGTAACTTGCCCTAGTGTTAACTACACTTCATTCATTCAATAAAATAGGAGAACCAAACCTTGAATCGTCGAGATTTCAACCAACTGCTGGGCATCGGAGCCGCTGGTATCCTGCTGCCCTCGCTTCCTGCCTTTTCCCGACCGGTCAGCCCCGAAATGTTACTGGAACCCGGTCTGGACGTATCCACCAAAAAACGCCTGGCCGATGCAGCCATGAATGCTGCCAAGAGCAAAGGGGCTTCGTACACCGACGTTAGGATAGGTCGCTACCTGAATCAATTTGTGGTTACCCGCGAAGACAAAGTTCAGAACATCGTCAACACCGAATCGTACGGGGTTGGGGTTCGGGTTATTGCCGACGGTTGCTGGGGTTTTGCCGCTGTAGTCGATGCCAAAAGTGAGGCCGATACCGCCAAAGCGGCCGAAAAAGCCGTTGCCATTGCCAAGGCCAACGCAAAGCTGATGAAGCAGCCGGTTCAGTTAGCTCCGCAAAAAGGCTACGGTGAGGTAAGCTGGAAAGCGCCCATTACGAAAAATGCGTTTGAAGTCCCCATCAAAGAAAAAGTGGACCTGTTGATGGGCGTCAACAGCGCAGCGATGAAAAATGGCGCCAACTTCATCAACTCGGTGCTGTTTATGGTGAACGAGCAAAAGTATTTTGCCTCCACCGATGGCACCTACGCCGATCAGGACATTCACCGGATCTGGCCCATTTTCAACGTTACGTCCATTGATGCCAAATCGGGTAAATTTGAAACCCGTAACGCCTTAAGCGCTCCCGTCGGTATGGGCTACGAATACCTGCAAACCAACCCAGCCGATAAAGTTACGGGCATCACCACCCGTTACAACAAAGGCTACGACATGCTGGAAGATGTCATTGCGGCTGCTCAGCAGGCGAAGGCCAAACATACCGCCAAATCGGTCGAAGCGGGTAAGTACGATCTGGTACTCGACCCCTCACACCTGTGGCTAACCATTCACGAATCTGTCGGCCACCCCCTCGAACTCGACCGTGTGCTGGGCTACGAAGCTAACTTTGCCGGAACCAGTTTCGCCACGCTCGATAAATGGCAGTCGAAAAACTTCAACTACGGCAGCAAACAGGTCAATTTCTTTGCCGATAAAACGCAGGTTGGCTCGCTGGGCGCTGTTGGCTATGACGACGAAGGCGTTCAGACCAAAAAATGGGATCTAGTCAAGGATGGTACACTAGTCAATTACCAGGCCATACGGGATCAGGTGCATATTATTGGCGAGAAGGAATCGCAGGGTTGCTGCTACGCCGACAGTTGGAGTTCGGTGCAGTTTCAGCGGATGGCCAACGTGTCGCTGGCGGCTGGCAAAACACCCCTGTCGGTTCAGGAGATGATCAAGGATGTGAAGAAAGGGATTTACATCATCGGTGATGGCTCGTTTTCAATTGATCAACAGCGCTATAACTTCCAGTTTGGGGGCCAGCTCTATTACGAAATCAAAGACGGTCAAATTGCGGGTATGCTCAAAGACGTTGCCTATCAGTCGAACACGCAGGAATTCTGGAACTCCTGCGTAGCCGTTTGCGATGAAAAAGATTACCGCTTAGGCGGTTCATTTTTCGACGGCAAAGGCCAGCCACCCCAATCGAGTGCCGTTTCGCACGGTAGTTCGACCGCCCGTTTCAATGGTGTTAATGTGATCAATACAGCCCGGAAAATATAAAAAACAGGAGTTAGGAGTGAGGAGCGAGGAGCGAGAATGCTGGCGCAAGCCAAAAGAATATGCGTCAGCCATTCTCGCTCCTCACTCCTCGCTCCTAACTCCTCGCTCCTACCTAAAAACATGGCAATCATACTTACAGAATCCGAAGCGAAGGCTCTGCTGCAAAAAGTATTGAGCTATTCAAAAGCCGACGAGTGCGAGGTCAATCTGCTGGGCGAAGAGCGGGGTAACCTGCGCTATGCCCGCAATGAAGTATCGACGAGCGGCTCGCTCATTAATAAAAATCTGGTGGTTCAGTCTGCTTTTGGCAAAAAAGTGGGCGTAGCTACCATCGATGAGTTCGATGATGCATCCATCGAAAAAGTAGTTCGGCGCTCCGAAGAGTTGGCCCGACTGGCACCCGAAAACCCTGAATATGTGGGCGTTCTGGGGCCGCAACAATATATCAAATCAGCCGGTTTTTTCGACTCTACCGCCAAAATCACCCCCGATACCCGAGCCGATGCCGTGGCCAAAAGCTTGAAGTTGGCTCGCGATCAGAAACTGGTAGCGGCTGGCTTTTTACAGGACCAATATGGCTACACGGCCATGATGAACTCGAAAGGGCTGTTTGCCTACTACCCCAGCACCAACGTCAACTTTTCGCTGACCGTTCGGACCGAAGATGGCAAAGGCTCTGGCTACGTGGCGCGTGGGTATAGCGACTTCAATAAACTGGATACCGAAGCCGCCACCAAAATAGCGATTCAAAAAGGGCAGGGTTCGGCCGAAGCACGCGCCATCGAACCCGGCAAATACACCGTTATTCTGGAGCCGACAGCCGCTGCCGTTCTACTGGAAAACATCTACTTCAATCTGGATGCCCGGTCGGCCGATGAAGGACGGTCGTACTTCAGCAAAGCAGGTGGTAAATCACGGTTGGGCGATAAGATTGTCGATGAACGCGTTACGATTTACTCCGATCCCACCCATCCTGAACTACCGGCATCGCCCTGGTCGGGCGATGGGCGACCTCAGGAAAAAACCATGTGGATCGAGAAAGGGGTGGTCAAAAACCTGTCATACTCGCGCTTCTGGGCACAGAAAACAGGTAAAAAAGCAATTCCCTTCCCCGGAAACCTGATTATGATGGGTGGAAACGCGTCGATGGACGAGATGATCAAGAGCACCCAGCGTGGTATTCTGGTCACGAAGCTCTGGTACATTCGCACCGTCGATCCACAGACTATCCTGCTTACCGGCCTCACCCGTGACGGGACATTCTACATTGAAAATGGTAAGATCAAACACCCGGTCAAAAACTTCCGCTTCAACGAAAGTCCGATCATTATGCTCAACAACCTGGAATCGCTGGGCAAGCCGGAGCGCGTTGTCAGTACCGAAACCGACCAAAACTACCTGATTCCGCCCATGAAAATTCGGGAGTTTACGTTTACGAGTTTATCAGACGCGGTGTAATGCCAGCACCCTGGATTTTAACAACAGAACCGCATTATAGCGGTTCTGTTGTTTTTAGGTTATTTTTACAGGGTCACAAACCTTATTAACCATGGTTTCGCACACATATCACATCCACCTTGAAAGTGCTACCATTCAATTGCCAAACGTAGATGATCTTTTAGAAAGGACGTTGAAGTCATTATTCGAGAGTTAACGCCTGCCGATCAGGCATCAAACTTCGATACCATCCATCAACTTCTTAAGGATCAGGCATCTCCTGATTTCTTCAAACAAATTGAAGACCCATCGACGTGGCAAAAGCAACTTCGCGATGAATGGGAATAAGCTCTTGTTAGATAGTAATATTGCTATTTATGTATCAAAAGGGACTCTGGCAGTTAGCGATTTTGCCCAATCAGGTGATACATTATGTGTTTCGTTGATAAGCTATTGGCTATCCATTTGCCGATGCAATCGAGGAGTCATTTACTCGTAAGCTATTCAGTTCATTAGAACTCCTCTCTATCAATCAAGCCATAGCCGACCGAGTTATTACGTATCGAAAGCTTCGTAAAATTAAGCTTCCTGATGCCATCATTTTAGCAACTGCCCGCGAAAACGATTGCCACCTAATCACTCAAAATGTCGATGACTTTGTGGGATTAGATCAACAGGTTGTCATCATAAATCCATTTAACAAATAATCTAACAAGCATTCATCAGCCTGTCGGATATGATCTAATTTGTAGTGGAGGCTAGTCGACCAATTTTTAGTTATATGGTTCATATCCGAAACGCAACACCCTTTGACAAAGACGCTATCCTTGCCCTTCACCGGGAAGTCGCCCGGATTAGTCAGGGCATCGCCCGCACTGAGTCGGAAATTACGAAGATCTATATCGAAAACCTTTTTCAAACAACCGCCCAGTATGGTCTTATGCTGGTTGCCATCAACGAATCGGACGCGGTTGTTGCCGAAATTCACGCATCCAAATACGGCCTGCGTATTTTTGACCACATCCTGACAGGTTTAACCATTGCCGTACATCCAGCTTATCAGGGTAAAGGCGTCGGCAAAAAACTGTTTCAGGCGTTCCTTAATGATGTTCAGAAGGTATTTCCAGAGGTAAGCCGGGTAGAACTCGAATCCAGAGCCTCGAACCAGAAATCGATTGGCTTATATCAAAGCCTGGGCTTTGTGCTGGAAGGGCGTATGAAAAACAAAACCCGAAATCAGGATGGTACTTACGAAGACAGCCTGCTCATGGCCTGGACCAAGCCCGGTGTCGCCCCTTAGCCATATCGGACGTTTCACTACTTCTTTCGTAACTTCATCACTCCGTAAGCCATACAATAATTGCGTTCAATCCGTGTCTACGAATTCCTATGCCTAGTTGGTTAAAGCTGCTATATCTTTTATGATTACTATTACCCAAGCCACCGAACAAGACTTACCGATCATTCAGGACATCGCCAATCGAACCTGGCCTAATACATTTGGCGAAATTCTATCACCTGACCAGATTAGCTACATGCTCGATATGATGTACAGTCTGGATTCACTCAAAAGCCAGACCAACGACAAGCAGCATGTCTTCTTGTTGGCTAAAGACGATACTAGCCAGGAATACCTGGGATACTGTTCGTATGAGTTCAATTATAAAGGCCAATCGCTAACCAAGATTCACAAAATTTACCTCCTCCCGGCTAGCCAGGGTAAGGGCGTGGGCCGTTTGCTGATCGATACAGTGGCCGAAGTAGCCAAGGCAAACAACAACGACCGATTAGGGCTAAATGTCAATCGGAACAACAAAGCCATTCAATTCTACGAACGGGTCGGTTTCGCCATCGTCGGACAGGAAGACATCGACATTGGCGACGGATTTCTGATGGAAGATTTTGTCATGGAAAAACCGTTATAGGACTTTTGCAAGAACCTCTACCTAACCCCTTCTTCATCTCATTTGTAAATCCTCTACTGATTTTTGCAAAATCCTCTTTGGACATCTAGCGATTTAGCCGCAGAAAATGTATTTTTAGGATTGAAATTGAGGAATCCAGCCAGTTGCTCTGAGTTGACTGACCGATTCTAAGATGAATATAATATTAACACCCAATAGTATTATTCTGTAAATTCCACTGGAATTGAGGTTGATACTACTTCTCAACAAACAAGTTTGAAACCATTCTTTTTCACCCGCATTCAGTATACCTCTGGTGACTGGGATACTGACCAGCGAATGCCGTCTAATTTGATGCATTCATTGGTCGAGTATACAACCCTGCCGGTCGATCAGAAGGAGCGGGTGGTGCAACTGAGCAGTCCCGACTTGTTTAAAAGTCCGTTCTGTTACCTCAGCGGTCATAAACTAGTGGAGTTTTCGGCTCAGGAGCGCGATCATTTCAAACGGTATGTGCAAAATGGCGGCTTCGTCTTCGTCGACGATTGTAACCATGATGTCGATGGCCTGTTTGCCAAATCATTCGAGCAGGAAATGGCCCGAACCTTCGGCCCGAAAGCCTTGCAGAAAATTCCGAATACACACCCCATTTACACCTGTTTCTTTAAGTTTGACGATGGTCCGCCAACCACGTCGTTCGAGCTGAACGGCTGGGGTGACGACCTGGTGCATGATTACCTGAAAGCCATTACCATAAACGGGCGCATTGGAGTGTTGTACAGCAACAAAGATTATGGCTGCGAGTGGGATTACGACTTCCGTAATAAACGCTTTCTGGCCGAAGACAATACTAAGTTTGGCGTCAATATTATCACCTACGCCATGGTATATGTATGATATAAGGAATGAATAATGTACAATGTAAAATGAATAGTTTTAATGGTTTGATTACCAGCAAAACACACCATCCATTTTTCATTATTCATTATCCATTTTCTTTAAAACAGCCTGATAGATAATACATTGGAATCAACAGACTTAACTCACTACAAAAAGCTGGTGGCCAAATTACCCCAGCTACGCAACGAAATTGGCAAGGTAATTATCGGTCAGCAGGAAGCCATCAGCGAGGTATTGATTGCCTTACTGGCAGGTGGCCATTGCCTGCTCGAAGGGGTACCGGGACTAGCCAAAACCCTGATGGTGAAAACCATGTCGGACGCGCTGGCTATGCGGTTCAAACGCATCCAGTTTACGCCCGACCTCATGCCGGGCGATATTGTCGGTACCGAAATTCTGGAAGACGACCACGAAACGGGCCACAAGGTGTTTGTGTTCAATCAGGGGCCTATTTTTGCCAACGTTGTCTTGGCCGATGAGATCAACCGGACGCCCCCCAAAACGCAGGCCGCCATGCTCGAAGCCATGCAGGAATATAAGGTTACCTATGGCGGAAAAGACTACCCACTGCCGAAGCCATTCCTGATCATTGCGACCCAAAACCCCATTGAGCAGGCCGGAACCTATCCCCTTCCTGAAGCGCAGCTCGACCGTTTTCTGCTCTACATCAAGCTTAGCTACCCCGCCGAGCACGAAGAGCTGAACGTTCTGAAAAGCACAACGGGTACGGCCCGCCCCGAACTACAAACGGTACTGTCGGACCAGGAAATCATTGAGTTGCAGAAGCTGACGCGTCAGGTACATATCAGCGATGAGTTGATCGACTACATCAATAAACTCGTCCGGGCCACCCGCCCCGATGGTTCGCCTTCGTCGTTTGTCAAACAATGGTGCCAATGGGGAGCGGGTCCACGGGCTGGTCAGGCATTGGTGCTGTGCGCCAAAGCGCGTGCGGTGTTGAATGAGCGATTCTCGGTGATCCCCGATGATATTCAGACGCTGGCCTACCCAATCCTTCGCCACCGTATCGCCCTCAACTTCCGGGCCGAAGCCGAAGGTATTACCACCGATAAGGTTATTAAACAGTTGTTGAGTGAACTCAGGCTGGCGTAAACCGCACCATCATGCTTACTACCGATCTGATTAAACTCAATAATCTGCAACTGGCTGGAAAACTGGTCAGTGATGAATCGTTGTTGGGTATTCAGGCGAGTCAGCGGTCGGGGATTGGGACGGAGTTCGAGCAGTTCAGGCACTATACCCCCGGCGATGATCCGAAGCGCATCGACTGGAAACTGTTCGCCAAATCGAATCAGTATCTGGTACGCGAGTCGGCTACGGAGAGTAACCAGCAGATTCGGTTTGTGATCGATTTGTCGGGGTCGATGAATTATGCCGAAGCGGGTGTTAGTCGCCTACAATACGCGAAAATTCTGCTGGCATCACTGGCTTACCTGGCCAACCGCCAAAGCGATCAGATAAGCCTGTACAGCCTGCACGATGGGGCTATTCAAACACTGGTTCCGGCGGGGAAACAAGCTTTTCTGAAAATTGTGGCTACGCTCGAAGCTGCGAAGGCATCCGGACCGTGGGCCACACAGGCGAGTTCGTTTCCAGAATTCAGCCGGAAGCAAAGCGAGATGCTCATTCTGGTATCCGACTTTTTACAGGTCAACGACGAATGGGTGAACCTAATCCAGAAAGTAGCGGGACCACGTCGGGAAATCATCATTTTCCAGTTGCTGGGCGATCAGGAAATGGATTTTTCGATGAGTGGGTTTTACCGATTTCAGGACCTGGAAACGGGTCGGGAAATTGAATTACAGGCCGATGCGATTCAGGATATTGTCCGGCAGCGGTCTTCGGCTTACCTAAGCAGTCTGGAAGAAAGCCTACGCATTCCGCATGTCCGGCTGATCCGAGTGCGACTGAGCGACCCGATTGCGCTGGTTTTGAAACAGTTTTTATTATCCTAATGGCGTCTCCTGACCGGATGGTTTATGGCTGACGCATAGGAGACGCAACGGATTGCCGCAACGGCAGACCGGTCTCTACAACATTGATTATGACATTTATAGAACCTGTTATTTTGTGGGGAACGTTGGCGGTTGCTGTGCCGATCGCCATTCACTTCTGGCATCAGAAGCAGGGGAAATTATTGCCCTGGGCGGCTACCCAATGGCTACTCGAAAAGCAGCAACAGCAGAGTCGCGGTCTTCGGCTTGACAATCTGTTGCTACTGATCGTGCGCTGTATACTGGTTATTCTGCTGGCGGTTCTGCTGGCCCAACCCATTGTAAACTGGGCATCCCAAAAGCCAACCATTACCAAAACCCATCTGGTACAACCAAGTCCAGCAATAACCGATAACTTTCGTTTTGAACTGGCCGAAGCACTAAGAAAAGGAGAACGGGTGATCTGGGCCAACCCTACACTGGAATCAGTCGAGACCGATTTGAAATTGCCTCAATCATCGGAGTCATTTGGGCCATTGGACTTGCAGACGGCCATCAATCAGGCAACTAAACCCAATACCGAACTCCATTTGTATATCGGCAGCAATCAAGCTCTAACTGATGTACCAGCCATAACCGTACCCGCTCGGTTCAAACTCCATAGCGTTGTTGATTCGACCCGTCAGCCTCGCCCATACCTGACAGTTAAAAACGACCGTAAATTGTTTGTGAATCGGGCAGGCCGGCTGGTCAGTAGTCCAACACTCGACCCCGCTCTGAAATACCAGCCTGAACCTGTGCATTCGGGGCCAATCCGAACCCTACTGGCTTACAAAAATGTCCGTGAACAGCAAACCGTAAAAGCGTCGCTGGCGGCTTTGACCGACGTATATGGACTGGATTTACGAGTAGACGAAAAAAGTGTATCGGGACAAACGTATGACTGGGTATTGACCGACCAGGTACCCTTAAACCCATCGCCCAAAACGTTATATACAATGTCGGGAACGGTGCAACGTCCGGCCCTTGATAACGTCATTACAACGGATGACGTGCTGACTCCTCAGACGTCGGGGCGGGTTGAAAATGGGCAATTGCCGGAGTGGTTGGGCGAGCTACTGGTTCGGCACTACGGGCTGGCATCGACTACGCAACCATTGAGTCATCAGGATTTGACTGCCTTGTTTATTCCTACAACGAAACCCCAGACCGAACAACAGGCCGGGCTCCAAAATGCCCTTTTTCTGCTGGTACTCGTTATTATAGGAGTCGAACGTTGGCTGGCTTTAACCAAAAATGCATGAACGAGCTCAAACGTCTTATATCGTCAGTAACTTATCAGCTTTATGCCAATGTGCTGCTACGATGCTTGCTGGTAGCCGTTGCGGTTTATTTGGTGTCGATTACTTTTACAGGTTCTCTCATTTGGTCGTTACTGGCGGGTTTGTCTGGATTTGGAGCCTGTGCTTTTGTCAACAAACTCTATCAGGACAAAAAGCCACAGGCTATACGGCTGATTCACCAGACGGTGGGCGATGCTGAATACAGTCTGCCTTTGCTAACCAAACCCCAGTTAAATCTGGCCGAACAGCTCCAGCTTGACCGGCTCAATCAACAGGTGCAGCAGGTACAAATGCCCGTTGTTGTGCTATCGAAAGCTGGCTTGTATGGTGTATTTCTGCTACTGGCTCTGGGTGTCTATATAGGCTATCCGCGTTTGCAAACGGCCTCATCACCGGCCAATCCGAAAAAGAAGAGTTTCCTTTCGAACATTTTGCCGGAACAGAAACCCACTGCTCCCACATTTGAGTCAGCCCGTTTGCGTATACAACCACCCGCTTACACGCGCTTGCCCGAAACCAATTCCTCGAACCTAAATGCCTCGTCGATAGTCGGGGCAACGCTGACCTGGCGGGTTCAATTCAGTGGTTCCGACCATTTGGCTGTAAAATTGGTCGGTAGCAAAGGACAAGAAGTACCGTTCAAGCTATCGGGCGATGAGTTTGTGTATCAGGATCGGCTGATTAATTCCGGTCTATATGCCATAAAAGCCTACTGGCATACTGAAAACAACCGCGATTCGCTCATTTATCAATCAGACTTTTACCGATTGGAAGCCCGTCCAGACCTGGCTCCTAAAATTGAACCTGACTCGAAAGAATTGTATCGGTATCATTACCTGAAAGACCCAAAAATGCTGAACATCGGGGCGCGGATTTCAGATGATTTCAGCGTTACGCAGACCTTTATTGTGGCAACCGTGGCGCGGGGATCGGGCGAAAATGTGAAGTTTCGGGAAGTTAAAATGCCGTTAAGCCCAACCAATTTTAAAGACTCCCGGCTTACCAAAACCATCGACCTGAAAGCCCTGAACTTTGCCCCCGGCGACGAACTCTATTACTACTGGGCCGCTTTCGACAATCGCCAGCCTGAACCAAACTTCACCAAATCAGACACCTATTTTGTGGTTTACAAAGACACCACTAAAGCTGAAGAGAGTGAACTGGCGACCATGGCCGTCAACATAATGCCCGAGTATTTCCGCAGCCAACGGCAAATTATTATCGATACCGAAAAACTGATTGCCGGTCGAAAAAAAATGGCCGACAAGCCTTTTAAGAGCCAATCGAACGAAATCGGTTTTGACCAAAAAGCCCTTCGATTGCGCTACGGCCAGTTTTTGGGCGAAGAGTTTGAGAAATCAATTGGTGGCGGTGGCCCTCCGCCCGATGCGGCTCCGGTATCGGGGATGGCTGCTGTGGAAGCCTATATGCATAAGCACGATGAAGGCGAAGGCGACCATTCCGGCCCTGCTCAGGCCCATCACGATGATGACGATGAACATGGACACGACCACAATCATGGCGGAGGTACCAGCGATGATAAAGACCCACTGGCTGCCCTGATGGAACAATATGTGCATAACCACGACGATGCCGAAACCAATACATTCCATGAGCAGTCGACCCGCTCGCTGCTAAAGATGGCCCTGGAAAATATGTGGCAGTCGGAGTTGCATTTGCGACTCTACGAACCCGAAAAGGCCCTGCCTTACGAGCAGGAAGCTCTGAAATACCTGAAGCTGTCGCAGCAAAAGGCCCGCTCATACGTAAAGAAAACCGGCTTCGACCCACCACAAACCAAAGAAAAAGAAACCCGTCTGACGGGCGAGTTCAAGAACGTTACCGATGCCCTCCGGCAGGACCGTCGCTACAGTCAGCAGCGAATTGAAGCGTTGGTAGCGGATGTGCTGGGGTACCTGGACCTTGTCCAACTAAATAGCCAACAGAAACAAACGACCCAGCAACTCGGAAATGCTCTGGCCGAACAGGTTGTCAATAGCGGCTTATCGAACTGGTCGGTGCTGGCCACCTTACAAAAATTAGCGACTGGAAAACCCTTGTCAGATCCCGAAAAAACCAGTCTAAAAACCAGGCTTTATGCCTTTTCGGGCGCATCCGAACGAACTGGCTCCGCTTACGTCAGTGATCGAAAATTGCAGCAAGCTTTCTGGCAACATTTGAAGTAAAGCGGGTGGAAACCCGCTAGAAAACCCAATAGCGGGTTTCCACCCGCTTTACCACTAGTTAAATGCATACAACCGTAAACTGGACTTCACCGATTTGCTGGCTTATTGTTCTGGCCCTATTGGTATTGCTGTTGGTTCAAGTCTGGCTTATTGTCCGTAATACATCATTGTCCACGGTCCGAAAATGGATTCGGGGTAGTCTGAACGGAGCGCTTTGGCTGTTACTGGTTGGTTATTTCCTCAACATTCAATGGTCTATCGACCGGGCTAGTACTCATGCGCTACTCATGGGCGATGAAGTTCCTGCGGCCTTTGCCCGACAGATAACCGACAGCCTGCACATTCCGAAGAGTTTTACGAGTCGAAATTTCAAACCAAAATATGATTCGGTAACGCTGGTAGGCCAACAGTTCCCAGTCGAACTACTCACTCAGCTAAGCGGTACCAACCTTCGGTGGGTTCCGTACAATGCTCCCGACGAACTTCAGGCCATTCATTGGAAAGGCATGGTGCGGCAGGGCGAAATCCAGCGCGTAACGGGGTTGCTGGCCTCTTCCAAAGAGCAGTGGCTGCGGCTCCGGTTCGGCAGTAAAACACTCGATAGTCTGTTGCTGCATGAAGGGCCAAACCCATTTACCTTCCAGTTTCCGGCATTCGGAAACGGCCACAGCCAGATTGAGCTGGTGCTGGGCGGCACGGCACGAAGTACAACAACACTCGATACGCTTCGCTTTTATACCCGGCCTACCGAACCGCTTAAGGTCCAGTTTCTGCTGAATAGCCCTGATTTTGAAAGCAAAACTCTGGCCGATTGGCTGGGTAAGCATGGGCATACAGTTTCGGTTTCGGCTACCTTGTCTAAAAACATTGGCAGCAATTTAACCATTAACCAGTCGGGGAAATCAACGGTCAAAACAACACCCGATCTGATCATTACCGAACCGACCAATGCCGCCAACCCAACCCTTCGCAAAGCCGTTGCCGATGGAAAAGCTGTTCTGTTTATCAACCTGACGAATCCCGAAACCGACAGTCGGGCGATCAATCAGGCGTTGGGCGGTCGCTGGCAGGTGCGTAAGTTCTCCAATGAACCACAGGTTCCGGTTGGCAATGGGTTGACTGCCCTCCCCTATCGTTTTGCCGATCAACCAACGCAGTTTGCGGTTTCCGGGTATCCGGTAGCTGTTCAGCGGACGATTGGCCGTGTTGGTGTCAGTCTATTATCGGAAACCTATCCGCTTTCGTTAAGTGGTGATAGTGTAGCCTACAGCCGCATCTGGACGGCGATTCTGGCCCGTTTGTCAGCTACGAACCAGAATACCGTTCAGGTCGATGCGCCAATTTATAGCCACATCCGGCAAGCTATTTCGGTCAATAATCCAACGAATCGCCTTTCGACGTTACGAGTTGGTCAGGACACACTCCGATTGGTGGATTCGCCCCTGAACGAACGCTCGGCTACCGGTCAGTCATCGTTTAATCAGGCGGGCTGGCAATCGGTACAAGATTCACTTGCCCTCTATGTGAATGGGCCAACCAGCACTCAAACGCGTGATCAGTTGCGCGACCGGCAGGTAGTTCGGCAATTCATGCTGGCGCACGAACAGGCGCAGTTGGCGCACAGTACCATCGAACAAACCCAAACGGCTTCGTTACCCAACTCAACCTGGCTGATTCTGTTACTGATTTGCTTTACCGCTTTATGGATAGAGCCGAAGGTGCGGTAAACTTTCTACTGTTTGTCTTTCCGACCGGGATGCGTAGTCGAAGGAGGAATCTCAACTTTCTCGTTAGTCAAACTTGAGATTCCTCCTTCGTCGGAATGACAAACTATTCGCTACCCCAACTACTTCTGTATCATCGACAGAAGCAATTCCGGCTCATTGGTGGTAATGTAATCGACCTGCTGGTTCAGTAACCAGCTTAAATCAGTCTTATCATTTACCGTCCAGACATTGGTGGTCAGTTTGCGTTGGCGGGCGTCCTGAATCCAGGCTTCGTTTTTCTTAATTACACTCTGATGATAGTCAAAGCCATCCAGACGATCGGCCGCTAGCTGCTCCGGTGTTTTATCGCCGTTCAGATACGACACCTTCGCGTTGGGGTTTAGCGCTTTCACTTTTTTGCAGACATCGTAATCGAAGGCAATGTAATCGACCCAGGCCTGAGCCTTCATCTGATGAACTAGTTGCACCACGTGCTCGGTCAATGCCAGCGACCGCTCCTTACCAAGTCGTGATGTTTTGATTTCCAGAACCAGCTTGGTTTTCGTCTGCTTCATCCCTTCGGTTAGGTAAGCCCAAAGTTTCGGCAGCGATTCGCCGTTGCTCAGTCTGACCTTTTCGAGTTCGGCAGCCGGTGTTTTTTCGATATCAATCCCCTGCACGACATGGTCGTGATTCACAAACAAGACCGAATCCGACGACATATGGACATCGAATTCACTACCCATACACCCTAAGTTAATGGCGTTCTGGAGCGATTTGATTGAATTTTCGGTTGTACCTGCCTGCTTCCAGGCACCCCGGTGGGCAATCACCTGGTTCCGAATAAACGTATCTTTCACCAATCGGAACGTATCGCGTACAACGCCTTTTGCTCCTGTCCCTTCAACCACCACATCATACCAGGGTCTATCGGCCGAAGCGGCTTCGGGTTTTATAGCGAGTTGATTGGTTTTATCCAGCGAAAAGAGCTTTGCGTTAGGGCCTTTCAAGGTGATACGTTTGACAGGCTCTGCTGTTTGTATAGTACCGACGGTCAATTGCGACGGTGTATAGGTGTAGTTGGACAGTGAAAGTTTGGATTGCGCCATTCCAAATAGTGGCCCTAATAGGGTCATGGTAACGATCAGAAAAGTAGCTTTACCAATAGAGTTCATGGACATCGTTAAGCAATAATCTAATTGAAAAGTGAACGTGACAGCAGAGCTACTTTAACTCTGCCGATTATTCTTGCAAGAACAGGGTGCGAATAACGGCTAAAAACAGAAAAAGGTAACCCAAGCTGGATTACCTTTTCATTACCAATCGTTCACTAGTCAATCCATTCCAACGGCCGATTATTGCCGTAAACTCGTGTCGGTATCGGCCTTTTCGGTTGCCCTGTGGTGTTTGTCTTGATACGCCCCATCACAGCCACCGTGGTGATACCCATACGAGTGGCCATAATAACCACGGTGTCCCCAATAGTGATATCCTGCCGACCGGGGGCCTACGAAAGCCATCAGGCTCCCGAAAGTAAGGGCAGCAGTAAGTACCACTGCCCAGGGATTTAATCGTTGTCTCATTAGTCTCGTCGTTTAGATCTTGGTTGTTCCTTCGTTTGCTGTTGTCTCAGTGGTTTTCCAGTCGGTATAGCCACCACAATGCCCGTGTTCGAAGCGCTGTTTGAATTGATTGTACTCTTCATCGCTCATTTGCCGGATTCGATCGGCAAAAGCAGGCATATACCCAAAGCCCCGTCGACCCCAGCCTCCTCGTCGGAAACGCCCCCCACCGAAAAGCCGGAATAGTGTACCGATAATGACGAAAAACAGGATGACCCGAAGCAGGAAAAATGGCATAATAAATAAAGCAGCGCCCAAAAGCACTCCGGCTAAAATGGACCTTAACAGATTGTTATTCATTGTATGTTGTGTTTAACGTGTTGTTCTACAGTGGATGACGGACAAGAGGGCTAATTACTTTACCGATTTTGAAAAATTTTTTAACTTTTTGTTTTCGATCAGAAACAGGCACCCAACGCATAAAAAAAGCCTCACCAGATTATCTGGCAAGGCCTTTAGCATGGCGATACACTTCGAGCTAAACAGGTCAAAAATCCTAATGGCTGTTACTCATTGGTACGTTTCCAGCCGCCCCAGCGCCGTCGCCATTCACTTTTGAACTCAGCACGCTCGTCATCGGACATCTGACGCCATTTTTCCCGCCATTGATGCCGTGGCCCATAAGGTGGCCCTCCACCCGACGGATTGAAGCGAAAGCCGCCAAATAGAATCCGAAACAAAACCAATAGCCCCAATGCCTGCCAGAACGTAACGGCCTTCACTGGCGCAACGGCTACCAGGACCTGGTTCCAAAGCCAGTAGACAATGTAGGTGATACCCAGCAGGGCAACCAGAAAGAATAGAGGAAAAAAGCCAAACCGTCTTCGTCCGTAGCGGGGTCTCATCGTCTTAGAGGTTGTTAAGTTCGTCGTAAAGGGTTTGTAGTCGCTTCCGTAAGTGCTGAACGGCGTAACGTTTTCGCGAAATAATGGTTTTCAGATTTTCGCCGGTTTCATCGGCTATTTCCTGCAAGGTACGGTCTTCCAGTTCGTTCTGAACAAATACAGTTCGCTGGTTTTCGGGTAGTTCGTCCAGTGCCCGCATGAGTTCTTCCCAGAAAATATCCTTAAAAAACTGATCTTCAGGCGTTCGGGCATCGGCCAGCAGAATCTCCCGAAAACTAACCTCCCCTTCATCGTCTTCGATCATCAGATCCGACAGCGGGTCTTCCTTCTTTTTTCGGTATCCGTCGGTTATCCGGTTGCGGGCCACCTGATAGAGCCAGCCGCTAATGCTTTCGATAGCATCCAGATCAACGACCCGGCTAAGCTGATACCAAACGTCCTGCAAAATATCTTCGGCATCTTCATCCGAACGCACCTGCCCACGGATAAACCGCGACAGCCGACTCCCGTACTCTCTGACGGTTCTAATAATGGTACGTTTGGGTCGTTCAGCCATAAATGGATGCCTTAGGGTTTCTCCCCATCCTGACCCGATGTCAGGCGGTCGAAGGCTTCAAAGATTCTGACTTTATTAGGGTTATTAAAACTGTCTAAAATTTAAAATAAAGCCGAAAACAGGAGCTTTTTGTCATTCCGACGAAGGAGGAATCTAAATATTTCCCTACTCTCAAGTGAGTATAATTTGAGATTCCTCCTTCGTCGGAATGACAAAAACGCACTCAAACTAAATATCAGACAGTCTGTGGGAAACCAAATATATCTCGCCTGAGAGACTTGTAATATGACAATCTTTGAAAAGTCACTTGACGTTTATTCACGAAGTTTAGCTAAAGCAGCCTGTAGTTTATAATTTGTTTTAAACTCTTCCTCCATACTCTTTTGAGTAGCGCGTTTGCGGGCCACCATCTGACGAGCCCAGGCAACCGCCCGTTCGTTGCTGGCTCCGTTACTTTGTTCAGGGTGTGTATCCTCTACCATAATTTCACTGCTTTAAGTCACCAAATCTATTTGTATTCGCCCAACAAAAAAAACGGGCAGTCTGTGCCAACCTTAGCGAAGCAATCGAAAAACTAGTATCTTACCTCATCGTTTCTCCACAAAACGAGACAGTCATTTCTAACCCACAGCACCAATGCCCGTATTCACCCTCGGTATCGAAGAAGAATTCCAAACCATTGATCCCAACACCGGCGAGTTACGTTCGCACATGTCGAAGATTGTCGACGGTGGTCAGATTGTCCTTCAGGAGCGCGTTAAGGCCGAAATGCACCAGGCCGTCGTTGAAGTCGGCACCAATATCTGCAACAATATTCAGGATGCCCTTCAGGAGGTGACATACCTCCGAAAAATGATCATCGAACTGGCCGAGAAGCAAAATCTGAAAATTGCAGCCGCCGGTACGCACCCTTTCTCCGACTGGCAGGACCAACTCATTACACCCAACGAACGATACGATCGGCTGATTGATGAAATGCGGGATGTAGCTCGTTCCAATCTGATTTTTGGGCTGCACGTTCACGTGGGAATCGAAAGCCGGAATGAAGGTATTCAGATCATGAACGCCGTGCGGTATTTCCTTCCCCACATTTATGCCTTATCGACCAACTCACCGTTCTGGCGGGGGCGCAATACAGGGTTCAAGTCGTATCGGTCCAAAGTATTCGATAAGTTTCCGCGCACAGGGATTCCCGATTTCTTTTCATCGGCTGCCGAATACGACGAGTACATCAACCTGCTGGTGAAAACGGGCTGTATCGACAACGGCAAAAAAATCTGGTGGGACATCCGGCTCCATCCGTTTTTCAACACCATCGAATTCCGAATCTGCGACGTACCCATGCGGGTCGATGAAACCATCTGCCTGGCCGCTATTATGCAGGCACTGGTTGCCAAAATTTACAAACTACACAAGCAAAACCTGAATTTCCGTCCCTACCGACGTATTCTGATCAACGAAAACAAATGGCGGGCAGCCCGTTACGGTATCGAAGGAAAATTAATCGATTTCGGCAAACAGGAAGAAGTCCCGACTCACCAACTTATTCACGAATTGCTTAATTTTATTGATGACGTGGTGGATGAACTGGGATCTCGGGCGGAGTGCGAATATGTGTTGAAGATCCTGGAAATGGGCACCGGAGCCGACCGCCAACTGGCCGTTTTCCAACAGACGAATAGCCTGAAAAGTGTCGTTGATTATATTGTCGAGGAAACTTCTTTCGGCATACAGTAGTTATTTTCTGAACCACCGTCAACAACTAACTAACTGCAATACAACCACCTATGAACTTAGTAAAAATTGCCGTTCTGGATATGAATAACAGCCATGCCAACGAAGGTATGCGCTGTATTCTGCACGCGATCCGGAACATACAAGGCAGTGAACCGGTAGAACTCGCGTTTGATATTTTTGATGTTCGCTCGAAGGACGAAGTCCCCGATCTGGAATACGACATTTATATTTCGTCGGGCGGTCCAGGAAGTCCGCTAGCCTCACCCGATGAGTGGGAAGCCCGCTATTTCGAGCTTATTGACCAGATTATCGACTGGAACAAGCACAACGAGCGAAAGAAGTATGTATTCCTGATTTGCCACTCGTTCCAACTGATTGTCCGGCACCTTGATTTAGGTTTACTAAGTCGTCGAAAATCGACCTCCTTTGGTATTTTCCCCGTTCATAAAACGGACGAAGGGCTTGAAGAAGCCCTGTTGGAAGGTTTACCTGACCCATTCTTCGCCGTCGACTCACGCGATTTTCAGATTACGGAACCTAATATGGAACGGCTGGAAGAAATGGGAGCCAGCATTTTGTGTCTGGAAAAAATCCGACCGCATGTCTTGCTCGAACGCGCTGTGATGGCCATTCGCTTTTCACCCGAAATTATTGGTACTCAATTCCACCCCGAGGCCGACAATGAAGGGATGCTACGGTATTTTCTACAGGACGAAAAGCGAAACCATATTGTGCTGAATTTTGGACAGGAGAAGTACGACGCGATGGTGTCTTATCTTCAGGACCCCGACAAAATTGCCCTGACAGAATCCATCATTTTACCGGGTTTCTTACGGCAGGCTATTCAGGATTTAACAACCCACGTTGAAGAAACACAAGCCGTTTAATTGATCGTTTTGCCATTCCTGTTGGATGTATGATTCAGTCTGTTCGCCAAGCTTACAATAAAGCCTTTAGCCCGGAGCAATACCGGGCTTTTTTAGCCCAAATAGATGCCGACTTACCCGGCCAGCTCGACTTCCGCGTTGCCGAAACGCCCGTCTTTGTTCCGAAAGTACTAACCGATAAACTGCTGAACGTCTGCAACGATATCATTGACGTAATTACCCGCGATGATTTCAAAGCACTGACCGAAAAAGCCATTCCAGACGGCCAGCGTGTCCCGAACGAGGACGATCATACGCAGTTTCTGGCCGTCGACTTTGCTGTCTGTCACGACGAACAGGGAGAACTAACCCCACAGCTTATTGAGTTGCAGGGGTTTCCATCGCTGTATGGTTTTCAGCCGTATGTAGCCAGTTTATTTCGGAGTTTTTATCCAATTCCCGATACACTCTCGCATCTGTTTACAGTTTCCGACAATGCTGAGTATCTGGAACGACTCCGTCAGTTGCTGGTGGGTGAGTACAAACCCGAAGAAGTTATTTTGCTGGAAATCTATCCCGAAAAGCAAAAAACACGCATCGACTTCGTACTGACCAAAAAACACACAGGTGTTGGAGCAGTTTGTCTGACCAAAATTCGGAAAGAAGGCCGGGCGTTGTATTACGAAAAAGACGGGCGCCAGATCCAAATCAAGCGCATTTATAATCGGCTCATTTTCGATGATTTACAGAATTTTCCTGATCTAAAAACGGACTTTCACCTCACCGATGATGTAGATGTAGAGTGGGTTGGTCATCCGAACTGGTTTTTCCGCATCAGCAAATACACCCTTCCCCTGCTGAAGAGTCCTTACATTCCAACAAGTTATTACCTCTCGGATCTGACCGAATACCCAGCCGATCTGGAAAATTACGTGCTGAAACCCTTGTTTTCATTTGCAGGTAGTGGCGTCAAGCTGAACATTACGCAAGCCGATCTCGACGCTATTCCAGCCGACCAGCGCGATGGATACCTACTCCAGCGCAAGGTAAAATACGAACCGGTCATTCAATCACCGGACGGGCTTGTCAAATGCGAAATCCGCATGCTATTCATCTGGCCCAAAGCCGACTCGAAACCAACGCTCATCACCAACCTTAGTCGACTGAGCCGTGGTGAAATGATTGGCGTCAACTTCAATAAAAATAAAGATTGGGTTGGCGGCTCGGTTTGTTTTTTTGAAAAGTAATTCTTCAAATTTGTTTCAGGTTGGCGGAGGCATGCTGTACGAGCATTTGTTAACCTGAAACTACCTTCTAAACCCTTATGGAAACCCCACTCACTGCCGAGAAAGCCTTGTTTGATTTGACAAACAAAGTTGCCATCATTACTGGAGCCAGCAAAGGTATTGGCGAGGACATAGCCCGTGTATTTGCCCGTTTTGGTGCCAAAGTCATCGTCAGCAGCCGGAAGCAGGAAGCCTGCGATGCACTTGCGGATGACATTCGGGCGCAGGGGGGTGAAGCAACGGGCATTGCTGCCCATGTAGGCGACCCCGAACAGCTTAAGCAATTGGTTGAAAAAACCTTGGCTATCTATGGTAGTATCGATATTCTGGTGAACAACGCGGCTTCCAATCCGGTTTTTGGCCCTGCGCTTGAATGCGATGGTGGCGCCTTCGACAAGATCATGCAGGCCAATGTGAAGGCTCCGTTTGAGCTTAGTAAGCTTTGTTACCCAAGCATGAAAGAGCGGGGCGGTGGCAGTGTGATTATGATCAGCAGTATTGCCGGCCATACGCCCGACCCCGGCTTGGGTATCTACAGCGTCAGTAAAGCCTCGCTGAACATGCTTACCAAAGTACTGGCAAAAGAATGGGGAACGGATGGTATTCGGGTCAACGCCATTTGCCCCGGCCTGATCAAAACCAAGTTCAGTCAGACACTCTGGCAAAACGAAGCGATTCTGGCCCGCTTTACCAAACACATCCCCATTGCCCGGATGGGTACCACCGACGAAATCAGCCCGTTGGCACTGTTTTTAGCCTCGAATGCGTCATCGTATAGTACAGGAAGTTTGTTTTATGCAGACGGGGGGACGGTGATTTAACATATGTCAAGCGTGGTCAAAAATGGTAAAGTATAGTTTAATAGGCCCATTCAGTACGGCTCATATTCATAGGTGACTTCATAAGCCCCATCACGGTGTGTAGCCTTTACCAGCAAACCATTGGCATCATACGTGTAGCGTTCGTTACTTAGCAAAACATTATTTTGGCTAAAGGCTCTTAAATCGTCATACGAGTCGAAATTTTCGCCGGAATAGAAGCTTCCATACACTAACCCTTTGAGAAGATTGGGCTTATCATCATATTGAAAGGTTTCTGTATATACTCCTCCCACTGCTTGTCTACGGACAGTATTACCGTTTTCATAACCATAGTAAATATACGAATATTGGGCTCGTCCCGATGAGGGAGGTCCAACACTAATAATTGTGACTCGATTTGGCACTTTAGCTCCATCATCATAATCGAGATCCCACTCACCATAGAATTTAACAAAGGCATTACGCTCACTCACCTGTTCTTCATAAATAGTGCCCAGATTACCGTTAGGTAGATAATAATATAAGTACCGCCTTGTAGTAATGTATTCACCAATCGTATAAAGTATATCATAGGAGGTCGCTTTATATTGGCTCTCTATTTGTTCTAGTTTTCCTTCACTGTCATAGTAAAATACTTTTCTACCTCCCGTTGGAGTTGTAATACTATCTATTCGTCCATTAGTTGAATAGTTAAATATAAACGAGTCATTTTTATAAATACTTTTATAGTTAACTTTCTTGATCCGAAACGGTTGTGCTGTGGGTATCTGGTCTGTTTTACAAGACACTAGCATTAGCATTAAAACTAAACCAGAAAACCAATACAAGTGAACAGTTTTCATAAATAAGTAAGTGATTTAAACCGTACATATTGATCAAACACAGAACGATTTGAGTAAAGTAAATACAAGAATCGGTTCTGAATTAACTATTCGGAACCGATTCTTGCTATGTTTGGTAAAATCATCAATTAATAGGGCTCGTATTCAAACTTGGTAATATAATTCCCGAAACCAGATACAGCTAAAGTACCTTTTGTAAGTAAGCCATTTGAATCATACGTATATACCTGGTTAGGCGCAATGATGTTATTAGCGCTAAAAATAGTATAACTGGGAGGCCCAGTAATTAAGCCATAAAAAGGATTAGATTTATTATCATAGTTGAAGGTCAATGTTGCGAGTCCAGATAAATTATCATTTCTGTCTACTTTAACCACGTTACCTCCAATGTACGTATACTGCTCTACCCATTGGTTAGCACCGATGGTATAACTCACTTTACTTGGCAACTTAGCCGCGTTGTACTCTAGTAGATATTGATCAATCAGAACTGGAGAGGCAGGATTTGCCAGATCATACCGTTTTACCTGTGTGATGACACCATTTTTATCATACTCATAGCTATAATTTTGAAAAGGTACCCATTGAGTAGCTCCGTTTGATGATGGTAGCTGCATTTCTGCCTTTAGTATTTTCCCCTGTCCATCATACGTCATAACAGTCTTGGAATTCTGAACGGCAGAAGAATTACCTTTAACTGAAAACTGATCAATACTGGCTAATAATCCATTGTTCGTATAGGTATAAATGGAATATGAATAATCTGTTGCATTCTCATAACCTACTGTAACTTTCTTTATTCGAAACTTTGAGCCTGGAGCTTGTGGAATTCTGTGATCCTGGCAGGCTGAGAAACTAACCAACAGAGCTAAAACCCCCAACCAAGTGTTAAGTGTGAGACGCATATAATGTGCAAGTGTAAATAGTTGTGAATACGGCGGCAATATTAAACCAATTAACTCATTATGACAATTTTATATACTTAAATATATATTAATACTTTTTTTACAGGTATTATCTTCTAAAAATTCATATTCTCCTAATACTCCTCATATTCATAATTGATGAAAAAATAAAAATTCCTATTGTTTTCATTTCCTATACGCTTTATTAGTAATCCCTGATCGTTATAAATGAGTCGTTGATTATCAATCAGCAAGTTATTCCTGGCTAAGAGGTAAATATTGGTTATGTATCCATTTCTAAGTCCGCTTCCCCATAGAGTACCGGCCCAAAATCCATACGTAAGCTCACGTATACCACTCCGAAAATAGAGACTAAAGTATGGATTAACCTGCGCGTCGTAACTTAGCTTAATAGTATCAATATTAGTAGCCAGAAGGCTATCAGTAGTAGAGAAATTTGACTCAACGATGTTACCATCCTTCCAGATATACTTATACTGGTCGATGTAAGGTGAAACAGCTTTGTTCTTCTCATATATTTCTTTAATTGGCTGGTGGTCATAGTTGTATGTAAAGGTACTCTGAGCCACGAATGGTAGAGGGCTTGGAGGTTGCTTTCCAACTACAACCTGAGCACCGTAGGCCTTTATTAGGGTCATATCCCCTTTTGTATCATAACTGAACTCTGTTTGAGCAACTTCATAATAAATATAACTTCCAACGTGTGTAATTTTTGTTGTGCATTTTATCAAACGATGATGAGCATCATACGTCAATACTCCACTAGCTGTATCCAATTTACCGTAGTAATTATCTTGAGTAACCATGGTAAAACTTGCTACATTGCCCCGGCCGTTATACGAATAGGTTGTCGTTTGTAAACGTCCCCGACTTAGGCCAACACCAAATTGTTCTACTTCTTTCTTGAGCCGAAATCTTGGCCCTGTTGGCAAATCATCATCTTTGCAGGAAAAGAAAAGAACCAAACTTACCAAAATAAGCAAGCAGCGTATAAAAGTTATTTTCATAAACGCACTTATAATTGATTGACTAAGCTAATGCAGACACCAGCCTTGGACGAGTAGAAAAAATAGTAGTCACTATCTACTAATCATCATACGTTATAACGACATTATCTATGAAACCACCTATTGAAACGCGTGAAGTGTGGCTTCGTGGGCCACTTCCCGATATGCCTCCCCTACTCCAGCCTATCGCTCATGCGCTAATGCAGGCGCGGGAGGAAATACAGGCTCTCATGCAGGATTTTCCCGAACCATTGCTTTGGGAACGACCCGCTAATGTTGCCTCTGTCGGCTATCATCTGCAACACCTGACGGGTGTACTAGACCGGCTCCTTACCTATGCGCGTGCCGAAACTCTTTCGACCGACCAGTTAGCAGCCTTAGCCGCCGAAGGAAAGCCATCAGCTCCCGTACCGACCGTTCAGAAGTTGGTAGAACAATTTAATGAGCAGGTTGACCGGGCGCTTGCTCAGCTTCGAGAAACGAAGGAAGAAACGTTAACCGACGTGCGGGGTGTTGGACGATCACAATTACCTTCGACCGTCATCGGTTTATTCACACACGCAGCGGAGCATACCATGCGGCATGTGGGACAATTGTCTGTTACAGCACGGGTTATAACAGTTTAAGGCGTTTTTAAGTTATTCTTTATCGGTACTTCATCTGAGTGACCGACTTTCAGCCGAAAAGCCTGCCACACGGTGGGTTTATTCACTAAAACCATTCTTAAACTTATGAAAACGTCCGTTTGGGCTGCCTGCGTGGTAGCCGCCCTTTGCATGAACACGGCTTTTGCCACTCCTTCACAGGATAAACCCGTTACCAAAACCACATCGACCACAATGGTAAAGAAAACGACTCCAGTAAAGTCAAAAGCAATGACCAAGTCGGTTCATAAAAAACACGTAAAGCATAGCACAGAATAGGCAAACAAAAACGAAAAAGCAGTCCAGCATCGATGCTGGACTGCTTTTTCGTTTGTAAGGCGGATGGAAACCCGCGATTTTTTAACTGACTTATTGCACAGACAAAATTTTGAACTCCGTGCGTCGGTTTTGCTGATGCTCGTTTTCTGAGCAATTTACCCCATCGACGCAACCATTCAGAATTTCCGACTCCCCATAGCCGCGAGCCACAAGTCGATTCGCCGTAACTCCCCTCGATACCAGATAATCCATAGCAGCCCGGGCGCGGTTTTCCGACAAACGCAAGTTGTAGGCATCCGTAGCGCGGGCATCTGTATGCGACCGAAGTTCAATCTGCATTTGCGGGTATTCTTTCAGGATGGCCAAAACGTGGTCAAGCTCGTGGGCTGCATCGGCACGGATAAAGAACTTGTTCAGGTCGTAGTAGATGTTTTTAAGCTGGAATACATCACCCACTCCATACAGGCCCAGCGAGTCGGTAACCACTTTGGATTTCCGCTTGGTTTTGCTATACTGAGCCTTCTTGGTAGCATACCGATCCTTTTGGGCTGTAATGGTGTAAGGTGCATTCGGTTTTACATCGAATTCATAACCACCATCTGGGCCCGTCATTACGGTCTGCTCTGTTTTATCTTTCTCGTTCCGAAGCGTTACCCGAACACCTTTGGCAGGCTGCTGATCCACCTCCGTTTTGATTACGCCTTTAACCAGCGTATTTTCCGACCGTTCGAGATAAATCGACACATTCATGACTGGCTTAGGCGACTGGGTCAGGGTTGAGAACCGGACGCTGTTCATAGCATAGCCTTCTTTAATCGCCTTGAATTCGTATTCGGTGTTTGTATCGACACACAAATCTGTTTTGCCCTGCATGTCGGTCACCCGAAGATCCTGATTCACGCCATTCCGCAGGATTCGAACATCGGCATTTTCGAGGGGTGTATTTGTTTTAGCGTCATACACCAGAATGTTAAGCTGTTTACAGGTACGCCGGAACGAATAAATGTCGTCGTCGCTCACTCCTTTTTTCCGGTTGCTGCTTACATAACCCGACGTCCGGTTTTTATCAGTAATAAACCCGAAATCGTCTTTTTCTGAGTTGATCGGTGCACCTACATTCTGAACGCCCTTATACGCTACTCCATCTTTAAGTTCAGCTACAAATACGTCCAGGCCACCCAGTCCTTCGTGGCCATCGGAGGAGAAGTACAGGTTATCGCCTTCGGCCACAAAAGGAAACATCTCATTCCCTTCGGTATTGATCTCTTTACCCATATTTACGGGGGTCCCCCACTGGCCGTTGTTAAACTCAACAACATAAATATCGGTACCACCATATCCGCCCGGCATATCCGAAGCAAAGTACATTTTTGTGTTATCAGGCGAGAACGCCGGGTGTCCTACTGAGTACTCGTTACTATTGAACGGCAGTTCCTGAATCTCGACCCACTTCCCGTTGCGATTCACGGAAGAATACAATTTTAATTTCCGTACACCATCCGAACTTTTTCCGGCTTTCCCCTTGCTGGTGTTGTTTCGGGTGAAGACGATAAAGTTCTGATCTTTAGTGAAGGTCATAGGACCCTCGTGGTATTTCGTATTGATCGTTCGGCTAAAAATTTCCGTTTTGCTTAATTTGGTTTGTTCGGTAGCCGGGTCGGCAGCACCGGGTTTGGCATCACTACCACCACCCAGCACGGCAGAGCTTCCAGGCCGCATTAATTCCGCTCCCGGCACTCGAAGCTGGTTGGTGTCCGGATGAAAATACAGATCCAGAAAAGGTGTCTGGTTCCAGTTGAAAACCCGTTTCAATACCCCCGATTCATCACGTGCCGATACGAAAACCAACCCGTTTTTGTAATACATCGGACTAAAATCGGCCTGTCGTGAGTTGATCGGCAAACTATACATCCGGTACGACGATGAATCCTGGTAGAACCGGTTCATATCCATATAAGACACCGTAAAACGACGTCCACGAAGGTCCTGCGACTGTTTCTCGCCGTATTGGCTGTACATTTTCTGCGAATCCCGGTATTTGCCATTAGCCGCCAGCGCCTGCGCGTAATAGAGATAAACTTCGCTGTCGAGTTCGGTATAATCTTTTACCAGTTCGCCATAGACTCGCTCAGCGTTTCGGGTATCCTGTAGTTTACGGTAGCTGTAGCCTAATTTAATTAGGGCTTCACGAGTTTCGGCGGGGTCTTTCTTCCGGTCGGCCCGCAGAAAATCCTCATACGCTCGCACTGCGCTGACATAACTAAGATTATCGAACTGCTTATTAGCCGCTCGTAGCCGCGCACTTTGTGCCTGAGCAGTCAGGCTCCAGAAGGCCAGTCCTGCAATAATGAGGACCTGTACAATTCGGTTCATGGTGTTAGTACATTAATAGAAACTTTGGGCTCGACCGAAAGCTATCAAATAGAGTGCCAACTTTTTTGTAACTCGTTAAAACCTATCGTAAAACGAACTACTTTTTTACTCTATAATGTAAAAATACAATTTACTATAGCTAGTATTTAGTAATAATTATTTCACTGATCGATTAATATCCGTACAATTTTTGCGGTTTCAGGTACGATTCGAAACCGGTGGTCAATTCGCCGGCCAATCACCCAGGCGATTTCGTTACCAGCCAATAGCACCATGGCCTGTTCCCGTTCGGAGCGAGTCAGTTTATGATCATTTAGAAAATCACTAACCAATTTATGCCCCTTTAGACCCAACGGCCGAAATCGGTCACCTTGTCGCCACAGTCGAATCGTAATCGGAAAGGTTATCTTATCCGCATCCAGACTGGCAACGATTGACATCGAGGGCGGGCGGAAATCGGCGGGTTTGGTCTCTACTGTAAACGTGAGCTTTTTACTATCTGGAAGGAGCAACGGTTCATTGGGCCATTCGGTCAGGACAAGTTCGTAGCTAGGCTGTCCAGATAACGGTTCAAGAAGTAATCCTGCTCGCTCATGCGCCACCCGATGGGTACTGGACGTAAATACCTGCCCAACCTCCTGACCAAGCGATTCAACCAT
The DNA here is from genome assembly GCF_054776815.1 of Spirosoma gilvum. Taxonomy (NCBI): domain Bacteria; kingdom Pseudomonadati; phylum Bacteroidota; class Cytophagia; order Cytophagales; family Cytophagaceae; genus Spirosoma; species Spirosoma gilvum. Next base: position 539,503 of record NZ_BAAHBH010000005.1, read on the forward strand.
TTGCGTAACCTGAGCTTCCGTAAAGCCAAACGGCTTGAGCCACTCAGCCAGTCGAAACGGTAGTTCAGTCAAACCCATCAATTTAGTCGTTGGCAACAACGTGTTTTCCCCCTGTTGCACAGCCATTTCCTGCCAGGACCGACTTAGTTCAGCTTTCATCAACTCCTCAGCCGACCGAAGTCGGTCCACCGTTCGGGGCAACGTTTGCCACAAGGCTGGGTTTATCCCGGTTAGTACAGGCACCACATGATGGCGAATCCGATTGCGGGCGTACTTATCCTCCGGATTGGAACTGTCTTCCCGAAAGCTCAGCTTCTGTTCAGTCAAATAAGCGGCCAGTCGGTCACGAGTCGCGAACAAAAGTGGGCGCACTACATCATTCTGCCTGTTGGCAATACCGTGCAATCCAGCCAGCCCTGTCCCTCGGGTCAGATTGAGCAATAGCGTTTCGAGCACATCGTTCTGATGGTGCGCTGTGGCTACGCAGGCATACGAAAACTGCCGAAGCAAGTCTGCAAACCAGGCATAACGGAGCTCCCGAGCTGCCATCTGAATCGAAATACCTTGCTCGTTCGCAAACGTAGTGGTATCGAAGGTGGTTAGGTGAAACGGAACCCCATAGTGCTCCGCCTTGTTTTTTACAAAAAGGGCATCGGCATCGGATTCTTCACCGCGTAATCCAAAGTTAACGTGGGCAATAGCGAATGGCTGGTGAATGCGATGGAACAGTTCGGCCATCACCATTGAGTCCAGACCACCGCTTACTGCCAGCAGTACCCGGTCGGTCGGGGTAAACAGGCGATTGCCGTTAATAAATGCTAAAAAATCCTGTTCCAACATCCGGTGTCGGCCCAATGCCGTAGTTTTGTCAATATGATTCGTTTGTTTGTTCGCTTACTGGTTCTGGCTCTCGGGCTCAGTTTACTCGCACCGTCGATTAGCGTTCTGGCGCAGGGAACGCCATCACCTGCTGGTGCTGGCGACAAAGTGGAGCTGTACCATGCTGATAGTCTGGTTGTACTGAACGTACCGGGTCAGGTGGTTCGGAAGCTGCATAATAACGTTCGGCTACGCCATAAAGGTGTCCTGATGTACTGCAACCTGGCCGTTCAGAACGTAACGACGAATATAATTGAGGCATACGGAAATGTCCGACTCATTCAGGGCGATACCATCTCGGTCAAAGGAGATACCATGTTTTATTATGGCAATACCCGTCAGGCCAACATGCGGGGACGCGTAACCATGCGTGACCGTAAAATGACGCTGAACACCGCTCAGCTCGATTATGACATGGCTTCGGGAATTGCCCACTACCCTACTCCCGGTCGCATTGTTGATAAAGAAAACAAATTGACCAGCCGGGAAGGCTACTACGACACACGCACCAAACTATTTACCTTTCGCCAGAACGTTCGATTAGTCAACACCAAAGGTACACTGGTAGCCGATTCGTTGCTATATAACTCTACATCACGCATTGCAACATTCCAGGGACCAACGCGCATTACCAACAAAGACGGTGTCTTAATGGCCATTGCTGGTCAATATAACACCACAACCGGCATTTCTAACTTCGAACACAGAGCTACCGTCGAAACGCCAAAATACCGACTGACTGGCGACTCACTGTATTACGACAACGCAACGGAATTAGGCATTGCCAAAGGGAAAGTCGTTATGGTGGCTAAAGACCAGAAAGCGGTTGTTCTGGGCGATCATGTTCGTTACAATGGTAAAGCAGGTATTTCGCGTGTAACAGGCCATGCTGTAGCAAAAAGCGTAGGCAGTGAAACCTCAAAAGACACCTTGTTCTTACGAGCCGACACGCTGTTTTTATTTGATAATAAAGTAACAAATACACGTCGTTTGCTGGCTCATAAAAACGTTTTTATCTACAAATCTGACTTGCAAAGCAAATGCGATTCGCTTATTTACGACACGGCTGATTCGACAATTTATTTCTATAAAAAGCCGATTGTCTGGAGCCAGAATAAATACCAGATGGAAGCCGATTCGATGCGGGCGTTGCTTAAAAATAACAAAATCAATACAATGTTCTTAAAAACAAAATCCTTCGTGATTTCGCTGGATACGCTGAAGGATTATAATCAGATAAAAGGGCGTACGATCACCGCTTACTTTACCACAAAACTGGTTTCGACCGATACGCTTACCGATGCGCCGGAGACGCCAAAAAAAGGCCCAAAAATTACTGTAAAAGCTACTGGTCCGGGAAATAATTCAGTCGTTGCAACGAATGCCCCGCCTAAAGGCGTATCTGATAAAAAGAGTACATTACCTTCGTCAAAAACGGCAACGCTTCAGGAACAGACCTCCCTGGAGCGAGTGATCGTAGATGGCAATGGGCAAAGCATTTATTACGCACTCAACGAGCAAAATAAAATGATTGGGTTGAATCATGTTGAATGCAGTAAAATGAACATCGAATTCAATGATAATAAAGTGGGTCGAATTCGATTTTATGGGCATCCCGATTCAAAATTGATTCCGCCCAAAGAGATTACCGGTGAGGTGCAGGAACTTGATGGTTTTCGTTGGCGTGATGCCGAAAAGCCAACCAAGAATCAGGTTTTGTGGCTTGAAGCACCGCCCAAAGAGACCCCAGCGGTAAAAAAACCATTAAAAAATAAGGGTCAAATTAAACCTTTAGCTCAAAAATTGGTTCAAAAGGCTAATAATTGACCGTTTTAACAATTTTTTAGACGATACCCCGTTGACTTTGTCTTTTGCGGTGAATAGGTTTGTGGTGAATACGTGTGTACCCGAAATAGACTTTCATGAAACAATTTATACTTATTGGTGTATTGATGGGCTTGCTAACGGCAACGATCCCAATCAGGGCGCAGGTAGCGCTCCGGGATTCGGATGCTCGAAAAGGAAGCCGACTCGAACTGGGTCGAACATCGTCACCAGCGAAAACCAGTTCGACCCGGTTGCCATCGCAGCGTTTTTCGATGGTTCCTAATCCAGCTTTGTCAGGGCTTGATCGGTCGATAACGCTGAACAAAAACAGTGCGATTAACGAGCATTACCGGTCGCTGCTACTGCCAAAGTCAGGCTCTAAAACTACCGTTCGGACAGCCTCAACCGAAAGCACACCAGCTTCTTCGGCCGAACTTCGGGTAGCCGCTTCTCAGGAAATAAAAGCCGATAGCCGGTTGTTCAACAACGAGAAGCTTTGGGTTTCGAACGCGTATCCGAACCCGGCCGACGATGTTGCCGAACTCGATTATCAGTTCACCGGAAACGGCTCGGAAGCAAAATTAGCGCTGCTCAATATTCTGGGTTCGCCCGTGGCTGGCTATGAGCAGATTGAACTGGAACCCGGCAACCGAAAAGTTCGAATCGTGACTCGTCCGCTGGATACGGGCTACTATTTGTACCAACTCACGGTCGATGGTAAGAAAGTGGCAACCAAGCGGTTACTCGTTCGGCATCAGTAAATCAATTCAGCATTTGTTAAAATAATCTAAACGGCTGCGTCTGTGGGTTATTTTTGGCACTATCTCAGGCTGTACCGTCGTTAAAACGGTGTAGCCTGTATTTTTTTTGTATCTTTGCACTCATATGCAACAACGTCATTTCGGTAAGGTTCTGCTAGGTATTTGCGTCGTGTTTTTGTTGGGTTCGTGTAGCCCGTTCGCAAAATTGCAGAAAAGTGGTAGCGACGATCAGAAGTACAAAGGCGCTCTTGAATATTATGCCAAACGCGACTGGTATCGGGCTGGTTTGCTGTTTGAAGAACTGATCCCGGTCCTGAAAGGAAGCAACGAATCGGAGATGGCGCAGTTTTATTACGCCTATACCCAGTTCCATCAGCAACAATACCTGCTCGGCGCCACGCTGTTCAAGAAGTTTTACGAAACCTTCGCCAGGTCCGACTACGCTCAGGAGGCTATGTATATGTACGCGTACTCGCTGTATAAAGACACACCTTCCTTTAACCTCGACCAGTCGAATACACTGACCGCGACATCAGCTCTACAAGACTTTATCAACGCCTATCCCGATAGTAAATATAAAGATGATGCCACCAAGCAAATTTTGGAACTGCGGGGTAAACTAGAGCGGAAAGCGTACGAAAAAGCACTGCTTTATTACAAAACCAGTGGGTTTAACATTGCAGCTTACAAATCGGCCGTTGTAGCGATCAACAATTTTCAGAAAGATTTTCCTGATTCAGAATACAACGAAGAGTTAGCGTTCAAAAAAGTTGATGCCGAGTTCAGTTTAGCCCAAAACAGCCTGGAAACGAAGCAGAAGGAACGTTATCAGGAAGCAATTAGTTATCATCAGGCATTCATCGATAAGTACCCGAACAGCAAATACATCAAGCAGTCGGAGAAAATGTACGAAACCAGCCAGAAAGAAATTGAGCGCCTGGACAAGCTGGAACAGGAGCGCGAAAAAGAAAGAGAACGACTGAAAAATCAACCCGCTAAAGTAACAGCGGCTAATTAACTAGTTTACGGTCTTCGGCGTCAGCTACCCTAACGACGGCCCGGCGTAAACCGAAGATCATAAACCGCAAACAAGTAGCTATGGCAACCAATCAATCTATCATTACCCGCAATAACGATAAAATTGCGGCCCATACTGGTAACCTCTACGAATCCGTATCGATCATTTCGAAACGCGCCCGGCAGATTGCGTCCAAAAATAAAGAGGAACTGAGCAACAAACTGTCGGAGTTCGTGTCGGCGGTAGATAACCTCGAAGAAGTGTTCGAAAACCGGGAGCAGATCGAAATCTCGAAGTTCTACGAGCGGATGCCGAAACCAACGTCCATCGCTACCGACGAGTTTCTGGAAGGAAAAGTCTACTGGCGTTATAACGACGAGCCTCAGCAATAAGGGAATTATCTCGTCTGTTTTTCAAGACCGCATGGTAGATTTGCCGTGCGGTTTTCCTATTTATACTTAGATCGACTTCCTGAATTTATGTCAGTTGCAGGCAAACGAATTCTCCTAGGCGTAACAGGTAGTATTTCAGCTTATAAATCAGCTCTGCTGGTAAGGCTTCTCGTAAAAGCTGGGGCCGACGTGCAGGTAGTTATGACCGAGTCGGCTAAATCATTTATTACCCCTCTCACGCTGGCTACCCTGTCGAAACGGCCTGTTTTGTCAGCCTTTGTCAATTCGGAATCAGGCCAATCGGGCGATGGCAGTTGGAACAATCATGTCGAGCTAGGTTTGTGGGCCGATGCTATAGTTATTGCGCCTGCCTCGGCGCGTACGCTGGCCCGTTGTGCCGCCGGCCTCTGCGATGATCTACTGTTGGCCGTTTATCTATCGGCCCGTTGCCCGGTATTTTTTGCACCGGCCATGGACGTGGATATGTACCATCATCCGTCAACCGTTGAAAACCTGCGTCGGCTCGAATCATTTGGCAATCATATTATCCATGCCGAACACGGTGAATTGGCCAGCGGTTTAGTTGGCGAAGGACGATTAGCCGAACCCGAAACCATTATGCAGGTGCTGATTGAGTTTTGGCGCGGAGCAGGGAGCCAGGAGCACAAAGTCTTACAAGGCAAAAAAGTACTGGTGACAGCTGGACCTACACAGGAGCCTATTGACCCGGTTCGCTATATCAGCAATCACTCGACTGGCAAAATGGGATATGCGATTGCCAAAGCTTTTGCTACGGCGGGGGCTGACGTTACTTTAGTCAGTGGTCCGACGGCTTTAGCTATCCCATCACCAGGTATTCAGCGTATTCCGGTACGATCGGCCCAGGAAATGTTTGAAGCTACCCAGTCGGTTTTCCCTGAAGCCGATATTGTGATATTGAGTGCTGCCGTAGCTGATTATACCCCTGCTCACCCCGCCGATAAGAAGATAAAAAAGAAAGAAGCTACATTCTCCATTGAGCTGACCAAAACAATCGACATTGCGGCTACACTCGGCGCCCAAAAGCAAGCGGGTCAATTGATGATGGGGTTTGCCCTCGAAACCGACAACGAAGTAGAGAATGCAATAAAGAAGCTTCACGCTAAGAATTTAGACTGGATTGTGTTAAATTCACTACGCGATCCGGGTGCCGGTTTCGGGCACGATACGAATAAAATTACCGTTATTGACAAAGACGATCAAACCCACGAATTTGCACTCAAATCGAAAGATGAGGTGGCTCATGATCTTGTCAACCTGGTAATCGAAAAACTTAAAACTCTGTGAATCTCCAGAAATTTACAGAGCAATCCAGTATGAAAATAATCAGAGTTTTATTGGTGCTGAGTTGTCTGGCTGGTTCGGCGCAGGCTCAGGAATTGAACTGCCAGGTGACGATCAACTCCGACCAGTTGTTTGCCCAGCAGAAAACGGACTTCTCCTATGTCAATCAGTTGAAGGGCATCATCACAGAGTTCATGAACAACCGGCGCTGGAGTAATGACCAGTTTGCCGTGAATGAACGAATTAACTGCTCAATCAATATCAATCTGGTTAAATCATTGACGCAGGGCGTCTTTGAAGCCACCGCCCAAATCATAGCGACGCGCCCTGTTTATGGTACCAACTACGAAACAACTATTTTCAGCTACGTAGACCGCGCCTTCAACTTTGTTTATCTACCTACAACGCCGGTTTATTTTCGGGAAAATCAGTTTTCTGACGACTTAACATCATTGCTGGCATTTTATGCCAATGTCATCCTCGCTGTTGATTATGATACCTTCAGCAAAGAAGGAGGGACACCATTTATTCAACGTGCCTATACCATTACCAACCTGGCTCAACAAGGATCGCCAAACGGAGCCTGGCAGGCCGGTGGCGACCGACGTAATCGGTACTGGCTTGTGGAAAATATGCAAAATCAACAACTGATCCCATTCCGGGATGGCATGTACACCTATCACCGACAGGGCCTGGATGTATTTGCTGCAAATCCCGTTCAGGTTCGTAAGCAGACACTCGATTTACTGACAACGATCCGAACAATTGGGCTACAACTCCCGAACTCGGTGCTACTCAACTCATTTTTTGACGCTAAGTCGGAAGAGCTGTATAATATTTTATTTGAAGGCACATCCACCGAACGCCAGAAAGCCTTTGATTTGTTATCTTATTTAGATCCAGCGAAAACTGAAAAATACCGAAAACTGGTGCAATGACCCTATATGATCACGGCAACTGTCCACTGTTAACTTCTCATAGATTTTGCTTTCGCATTTACTAATAAAAAATTACGCACTGATCGAGGAACTCGAACTCACGCCCGATCGTGAGTTGAACATCATCACGGGCGAAACCGGGGCTGGTAAGTCGATCATGTTAGGTGCTATCGGTCTCCTGCTGGGCAATCGGGCCGATACACGCGTACTCTACAACCCTGAGCAGAAATGCGTTATCGAAGGCACGTTTGGTGTATCGGGCTATGCAATCGAACGCATTTTCGACGAAGAAGAGCTTGACTATTCCAGTACCTGCATTGTTCGTCGGGAGATCGGTGTGAGTGGAAAATCGCGGGCCTTTGTCAACGATACGCCTGTTAATCTGGAAACGCTTCGGCGCGTAACGAGCCAGATGATGGACATTCACTCGCAGCACGATTCGGTACTGCTGGGTTCGAACGAATATCAACTTGAGATTGTCGATACATACGCCCAAAACGACAATCTACTTCGAGCCTATCGCGCTGATTATCAATTATACCGAACGAAGCGATCCGCCTACGATCAGCTTCAGTCCGAAGCCTCAGCCATGCGCAAAGAGTTCGACTACAACAACTTTTTGTACGAAGAACTTGTCAAAGCCCAACTCCAGCCCGACGAGCAGGAAGCGCTCGAACAGGAGCTAACGATTCTCGAAAACGCGGAAGAGATCAAGGAACGGCTGCAATTGGCTTACGAATACCTCGACAATGCGGAGCAGTCGGTAATCAATTACCTGAAAGGTGCAGTTAGTAACTTGGCTTACATCAGCAAATTGTCGGATCAGTACGAGCAGTTACAGAACCGGGCTCAAAGCAGCCTGATTGAATTGCGGGATCTGGCCGACGAAATCAGTACCGAACAGGATGGCGTAGAGGTCGATGACACCCGTGCTGAAACCATTCGCGAACGGCTGAACATGATTTATCAGCTCCAGACCAAACATCAGGTAAAGGATGTAGACGGGCTTATAGCTCTTCGAAATGAGCTGGAAAAGAAAGTAAGCAAAGTGTTGAATCTGGACGATGCACTGGCGAATGCCAAAGCACAGGCATCAGCCGCCTATGCCCAGCTTCAGATCAGTGCCGAAGCCTTATCGGAATCCAGAAAAGCCGTTTTGCCATCCATCGAGACCGAAATTGGCAGTCTATTGCATGATCTGGGTATGCCCAATGCATCGCTCAAAATCGACGCTGAAACGACCAAAGCCTCGCCAACGGGCGTCGACACAATTTCGTTTTTGTTCAGTGCGAATAAAGGAGTAAAACCACAGCAACTGAAAAATGTAGCTTCGGGTGGGGAGTTTTCACGGCTTATGATGGCCATTAAGTATATTCTGGCCAGTAAGCGGTCGTTACCCACCATTGTATTCGACGAAATCGATACCGGTGTATCAGGCGAAATTGCAATCAAAATGGGTAATATGATGCGGGATATGGCTCGCAGTCACCAGATCATTGCCATCTCGCACCTCCACCAGATTGCAGGCCAGGGAACAGCGCATTACTTTGTGTATAAAGACCATTCGTCCGATAAAACAGTCAGCCGGATCAAAAAACTGACTCAGGAAGAGCGAATTGCCGAAATTGCTCAGATGATCGGCGGTAAAAACCCATCGGCCAGCGCCCTAAAAAATGCCCGCGAAATCTTGAAACAACGACAGAATTGATGTATGATATAGGATGTATGATGGCTCACAACCAGTCAAATACATCCTATATCATACATCATACATTCAACAATACCCATGCATACATCTACACGTACCCTCGCCGTTCTGTTAACCGTTTGTGGCGCTTTCTGGGCCTGTAATTCGGGCGAAGAAACTGTCAAAAAGACCGAAAACGAAGTACTGGCCATTCATGATGAGGTGATGCCGAAAATCGACGACATCATGAAGTTGAAGAAACAACTGAAACAACGCATTGTCTCACTCGATAGTCTGAAAGCCAGCGGCTCGGCGGCTGCTACCTTACGGACTGACGAGGAAAAAGAGCAAGCCAGCCGCCTTGTTACTGACCTTACTATCGCCGACAGTCTGATGATGGGCTGGATGTCGCACTATAACGGTGATACCCTTTCTAAACTTTCTTCCGAAGAAGCGCTGAATTATCTGGCGGCTCAAAAAGATCAAATTACCGATGTCAAGAAACGTGTTACAACCAGTATTGAGCAATCTCGCCAGTTTTTGGGAAAACCATAAAGTATGGGCAGGCTTACCTGCCCTTGTTGTATTAGTATGGAGTTGTGGTGCGTCTACCGATGATAAACTTCCCATTCTGGGCCAGCGGGAAGTAGTCACAAAAGTGGTAAACGGCAAAACCGTAACCGACTCCGTCGATCATACGGTGCCCGACTTCAAATTTGTCAGTCAGTATGGCGATACGGTCACGGCCAAAAATCTGGACGGCAAAATCTACGTCGCCGATTTCTTCTTTACGACCTGCCCGACCATTTGCCCTAAAATGAAGGTGCAACTGAAGCGGGTGTACGAAAAGTTTAAGGGCAATCCAGATGTCATGCTCTTATCACATACCATCGATCCGGCGCATGATTCGGTGGCTGTTTTGAAAGAGTTCGCTCAGAATCTGGGCGTTACGGGTCAGCAGTGGCTATTTGTAACGGGCGACCGCGAAAAAATCTACGACATCGGCCAAAATAGCTATATGGTTACGGCTCAACAAGATTCGTCGGCACCGGGTGGCGTGGTACACAGTGGAGCCTTCATTCTGGTCGATAAGCAGAAACGCATTCGGGGTATTTACGACGGCACTACCGAAGAAGGTGTGGATAAATTAATGGCCGATATGGAGCGACTGTTGGCCGAATACAAATCATGATCCGATTAGCTGGCTTTTTAGCGATTAGTACGGTGGTTGCTTTCTTCCTTTCCTGTCAAAGTGACGAAGAAATTAAGCGGCAACGATACATTACGGAAGGCATTCTGATTTATAAAAATAATTGTGCCAACTGCCACCAACCGAAAGGCGAAGGATTAGCCGAACTTTACCCTCCTATTGCCAAGTCCGATTATCTGGCCAATAAGAACAACGTCATTTGTTTGATGCGGTATGGTCAGCAGGGAAAAATAGTGGTAAATGGCAAATCATATAATCGCCCAATGCCGCCACAACCGCAACTCAGCGATCTGGAAATAGCCGAGTTAGCCACCTACATGTACAACGAGTGGGGCAACGAAACCAAAGTGACGGATGTAAAGACCGTTGCGCCGATTTTAAAGAAGTGTAAAAAATAAGCGTTCATTTTGCCATTATATACTGTGCGCCGTCAATAGCATCTGATCAAATGGTAAATGTTATGAAAGAAGAAATAGATTTTGAACACAACATAAGTACTACAATTTCCGGAGAAAATTTCTCTCCCCGGAAATTACTTTCTATCACATCCTTACCCTTGGAAAAATGCATTGAAAAAGGAGAAGTAGTGGCCCGAAAAAGTATTAATAAAGTTTATGAATATGGTTCTGCCCAGCTAAGCATTTTAACCAACTCTCATTCCAAACGAATTGATGAGTTCGATGAATTACTGGATAGGCTGGTCACTAATTACGATGCCATTAAAGAATGTGGTGGCACTGACATTAGTATTTGGGTAGCAATTTTTCGGTCAACTCAGGGGAATTTTGGGCTTACAGGAGCGCAAATTCAGAAGATAGCCGCTTTTAAAGGCACATTTGCTATTACCTATTATAGAGAAGAATCTAATCCCTAACCTATTAAATTCCCGCATTGACGTTGAATACGCCGGTTACTTTACGGATGGCGTATTTGGTAAAGTCCTGATTGGCATCTAAGCCTATGCCGTTGAGTTTTTCGCCCGTTTGCTGGCTGAGTACGGTTACAGGTTTATCGGTATAAACCTTCTTGGTTACAGGGCTCCAGGTCAGTTCGGGAGTGAGGAGCTTTTCCTGCTTCTGCTTGTTGAGCACCTCTACATGCCCAATAACGACATAAATATCCTTCGCCTTGTCGTAACGACCCGAGTCAGACCGAACGGTGGTTACTTCCTCACCAGAGGGCCCATAAAACACAATATGGATAGGTTTTGGATACTGACGATTATCGTTGACGTAGCGAAGCTGTTTGGCCGTGGTTAATTTCACTTTGAGCATAGCGGCTTCGCTATACAACAACTTTACGTCATTAATTTCCTCAATAGGGCCGCTATAAGGTTCTACTTTCTTCGCCTGCTTCGGATCTCCGCAAGCCATCAGAAGACATGTACAATGAATAATGAATAATGAATAACGAACAGCTTTCGCGAGTCGTCCAGACTTCATTATCCCTCGTTCATTGTACATTATGCATTGTGCATTACTCATTTAATCAATTACTGGTTTGCGGAACCACCAGTCGTTCAGGGAGAAGCCCAGCGCAATCCGGACATAACGCTCCCGAATCTGATTGGCCGTCAATACACCCCGCTGACCTGCTACTACGGATACACTCACATGGTTTACCAGATAAGAACCAAGTGGCAACGATACCCCAAGGCTACCGTTTACATCATTAATTTTTAACCCCCCGATCAGATAAGGCATCTGATTGTACTGAAAACCAGCCCGGTAGGTAACTAAATCCCAGTACTTGTTCGATGCCGGTTTGGGTGTATATTCGACCCCAGCCGCAACTGTCATAGTGTTGTGCAGATTGCCTGCCTTATTGTCCGATGTGCGGTAATCGCTCCACTGCTGCATGCCTACATCAACGCCTACCAACAAGGAGTTTCCCTTCTCAATACTGATACCGAAGTTCATCTGATTGGGCAGAATGGCCTTCCCAGTCGAGTTGAGTCGGAGTGTATCTGGTGCATTAATCGCTAATTGGTCAGTTGTTGTCTGCTGGTAAATATCGGTCTGCTGCGCTTTTACACCGGTTTGAGGCTCGTAGGTGGCACCCAGATTTAACGTCCAGGTATCGCTTAGCTTTGGCCGCCAGGCACCGCCCAATTTAAAGACAACATCGCTATAGGTAACCCGATTCAGGCGATTGACCAATACATCGGTGCTACCCGTAAAAACACGGGAATTGGACGAATAGGTAATATTTCCGAACAGGAACGAAGCCTCAGCGCCTACAAAAATATTTTTTAACAACCGAACTCCGTTGGAGAATGAAGCCTTATTTAATCCCCCTCGACCGGTATATGTATATTGAGTTGAATAAACGGAGCCTGGTACTGTCGACAATTGCTGTGTGTTGTAGTTCACGTACGAATACGGCTTCAAGCTGATTGCCATATTCCAGCGTGAGTTAGCCGGGAACGCCAGCGCCAGGTATCCAAGGTTACCAGCCGTGTTGTTCTGATTCCGCAATTCATTGCTGATATTCTGGCTAAGCCCTTTCGACTCACCTAATAGTCCAACTTCAAATACCGTGAAACGAGTCCGACGAGCCAGCAAAGCCGGGTTTTGCAGGTTCATATAGAATGCGCTGGCATTACTGACCCCTACTCCACCCATGCCCATGTTTGTCACATGAGCGGGACTGTATAATTCGCCAATCCCCATAGCCGAATAGGGTGAATTCCCCAATCCCTGCGCCAAAACCATTGGCGACGTTGCGGCAACGGCCAGCAAACTAGGTATGATTATCTGGCGTATTCGCTTGTAAATTATCAACATTATAGCGTAAAATTCGATTCAACCCAATCAATACCAAGTTTGGGACTGCAAATATCGGGGGTTTCAGACGACTTTCAAAGGCGGGGCCATCTCCCCCACACAGTAAAACCACAATCCCTGGCCGTTCGGCCCGATACTGCTCAATAATCCCATTCATTTCAAATGTTAGTCCATTCAATACACCGCTCTGCATGGCAGCCTGTGTATTCTTCGTAATAAGCCCTGGCCACTCCATCGGTGCTTCGACTAACGGCAGCCGGGCAGTCTGTTCATGCATAGCCCGGAACCGCATCCGTAAACCCGGCGAAATCAACCCACCCTGAAACACAGCATTGCTGTCGATCAGATCGGCCGTCAGACAGGTCCCCAGGTCAAGAATCAGGCAATCCTGTTCTGGATACAAAGCCATAGCCCCTACGGCAGCCGCTACCCGATCGGCCCCAAGCGTTTGGGGCGTATCGTACGCTTTACGTATGGGTAACGCCGTTTCACTGTTCAGCACGATAAAATTCCGTTGTAGCCCTTTGAAGCCATTTTGAATTTCATCGGCTGGCCGACTGGTCGATGACACCAGTACATGCGCTACTGGCTGATTGTCCCATTCGGCCAATAGCGCATCGGGAGTCGCATAACGTACCGTTTTTAGTAGTGTTTCACCATCGAACCAAGCGGCCTTCAGGCTTGAGTTTCCCCAATCAACAACCAGATTAAGAGCTGTTGATGGATAAATAGGGTTTGTATTTGTCTGCATTCGTATACGCAAGTGCAACGCTGATCGAGCGCACAAAATTTGTAATTCTTTCTTGTTTTAAGGATTTTTAACGGCAACATTATCTCATTCACCCAGCCCTTCCGGCCTTTGTTTGTGTATGCACGTGCTCATACGTTTTCTGCCACTCGTATTTCTTTCCGCACTGATGAGTTTCGCCCCTTCATTCCATCACATGGTCGACGGGCACTAGCAGTACTTCTATTACGGTTTCGCCCACCCAGTCGACAACGTATTCGGCGGTCCGCACAGTAAGCGGTGCCAGTTCACAAACAGCATCTGTAAGTCTGGCGGTATTTCCACTGCCAACAGCCGGAGCAACTAATACAGGCCCTTACTTCGAAAATCAGTCCATTCAGCTTATGGCTACGGGAGGAATCAGTTATGGCTAGACAGGCCCTGTTAATTTTACCTCATCTGTACAAAACCCGGTTATTCCGGCAGCGAAGGCCGGCCAGTCAGGTACGTATACAGTCGCAGTCAGCTCTGCAGATGGCTGTGTCAGTAAAGCGCAAACCACGGTGATAGTCAACCCATTATTGGCTGTTACAACCCCAACAGCATATGCCAGTTGGGTGTTTCCAAATCCGGCCAAGGAGCAGGTTTTGATTCGCTCGTCGCTCCCAGGTGAGCTGACTTTTATTCTGTTCGACGCAACCGGCCACGAAATTTTGAAAAAATCTTTTTACCAATCTACCGAATTACGTACTGACAAATTACTGAAATCCGTATATTTCTATCGCATTAGCAACGATCAGCGAACACTAAGCGGGAAGTTGATTATTGAATCAACACAATCACTGCTTCTAACTCTTCGCCATTGTCAACTTTCCTCAGTTTTCAATCGTACAATTAATGCATCCTACGCAACAGATTTATTGAATCGGACGTATTCGTAGAAACTCATTTTTTTATGTAAAAAGGAAACATTTCATTTGAAATAACGTTCTCTTGACAAGACTGCAACAAACTATTACCTTTGCTACCATCACGAGTCGGTAGATAGGGGTTTAACAAGAACTCATAGCAACGGCAGATCATCGTCACGGCGAACCGCCATTTTCCAAACGTTTTCATAATCATCTCATCTGGCCTCCCCAGACGGTTATAGTTGGAATCGGCAAACCATCCCAAGTTTTATAAATTAGATTAAATTCTGTTCCAGTACATAAGTAAATAAATCGGTTGAGGTTAACTTGATTAATCTATTGCCCCACGCAGCCCATATGGGTCTCTTAACTCGCCTATCACTAAAGCGGTTTCTTACTATCAACAATCCCCAGGTTCCATCATCACCGCGCAGGCGGTTCTTTTAAGGTTTATTACCTGACCTTTATGTTCAAGAAAGAAGAATTAGACAAGAAGTCCCGCGAGGAACTTCACCCCATTGCCGAGCAATTCGGTATTCGTAATATTTCTAAATACACCAAAGAAAAACTGGTTTACGAAATCATAAAACAACAGTCGGAACAACCCGGTCAAGCTGAAACTGAGGCCGTAGCTGCTCCAACTGAAGCGCCTAAACGTGGCCGTCGCCAGAAGCCTGTAGCTGAAGCTGCTACTGCTGAAGTAACACCTGTTACAGAAACCCAGCCGGTAGAGCCTACGCCCGTTAATGAGCCGACTACGCAACCCCGTCAACGAGCTCGGCGTGAACGTCCGGATACTGCACAATCGAGTACGCCCCCCATCGAAGCGACCGAAAGCGCACCATCGATACCAGTTGTTGAAAACGTAGCGCCAACACCGGCACCTGAACCAGAAAGTACGTCGGCAGAGCCGACCGCCGAACCATCACAATCGTCTCGACCGCAACGCGATAACCGGGACTCGGGTCCACGCAATGGCCAGTTCAATCAGCAGGGAAAAAATCGGATGGAAAGCCGACGCGAAGGCGACGAAGGCGGAAACGCATCAGATCGGTCGTTCCGGCAGACTACACCCCGCAACGACCGGGACCGGAACGGACGCCAGGACCAAAATCAGCCACGCAATGGCCGCCCCGAATGGCAACGGGACAATCGCCAACGGTTCGACGCCAACCGCGATCGTACTGAAGGCGGATCGGGTACGAGCAATCCCAGAGATAACAATCAGCGTCGGGAACCCCGTCCACGGACCCAACGGATGGCTACCGATGAGTTGACTCTTAATTACGGAGGGTCGGCTGAAGACGATTTCCTGACACCAACCGTTGTAACGGAAGATACGGCACCCAATATGCAATCGGCCGGAGAGCCTGAAGTTTCGGTTAGCGATTCAGCGCCTGGCTCGGCAGAAATGACCACTGATATACAGCCCGACCCAAATCTGCCGGTCGATCCGGGTCAGCATACTCAGGCGCAGCTTAATCAGCCTAGCCGCGAAGCGCAGGAATATCAGAACCGCATCCGTCGTCAGTACAATCAGCACATTCGGGAATTCGATGGGATTATCGATAACGAGGGTGTACTGGAAATCATGTCCGACGGTGGCTATGGTTTCCTCCGCTCGGCTGATTACAACTACCTGGCCAGCCCTGATGATATTTATGTATCGCCTTCGCAAATCAAGCTGTTTGGTCTGAAAACCGGTGACACCGTTCGGGGAGCCATTCGTCCGCCCAAAGAAGGAGAAAAATACTTTGCTCTCCTGCGTGTATCGACCGTAAACGGTAAAACAACGGAAGAGATTCGAGATCGTATTCCATTCGAATACCTGACCCCTCTGTTCCCGGAAGAACACATTCGGTTGAGCACCCGGCCCGAAAACTATTCATCGCGGGTACTGGACTTATTTGCGCCAATCGGAAAAGGTCAGCGCGGTATGATTGTGGCTCAGCCTAAAACGGGTAAAACCGTCCTGCTGAAAGAAATCGCCAACGCCATTACGAAAAACCACCCCGAGATCTACCTGATTGTCCTGCTGATTGACGAACGCCCGGAAGAGGTGACCGACATGGCTCGTAGCGTCAACGCCGAGGTCATTTCGTCAACTTTCGATGAACAGGCTGACCGGCACGTGAAAGTGTCGAGCATGGTGCTGGAAAAAGCAAAACGGATGGTCGAATGTGGTCACGACGTGGTTATTCTGCTCGACTCCATCACTCGTCTGGCCCGTGCATACAACACGGTAGTACCTTCGTCGGGTAAAATCCTGTCGGGGGGTGTGGATGCCAATGCCCTACACCGTCCGAAGCGATTCTTCGGCGCAGCCCGGAATGTTGAGAACGGCGGTTCACTGACTATCATTGCCACAGCCCTGATCGACACAGGTTCGAAAATGGACGAGGTAATTTTCGAAGAATTTAAAGGCACAGGTAACATGGAACTTCAACTCGACCGGAAACTTGCCAACAAACGGGTTTACCCAGCCGTTGACGTACTGTCATCGGGAACCCGCCGGGAAGACCTGCTGCTGGACAAAGAAACCTTACAGCGTGTCTGGATTCTGCGTAAGCACATGGCCGACATGAACCCCATGGAAACGATGGACTTCCTGCTCGAACGCATGAAAGGAACCCGTACCAACGAAGAGTTCCTGATTTCGATGAACCGATAGGCCGCTTTCCTGTTAGTTTTATAACAAACAACCCACATAGGTAAGCTATGTGGGTTGTTTGTTATAAGCCATCGTAAACAAATAATCTATAACAAGTATTTCCGCGCGACATCTTGCTTTTTCGGCACAGAAAGCGGTTCAATACCGCCAAATCAACCTGTAAAACCTATTGCGTGATGACCACTAATCGTCGTTCATTTCTGAAACAAGCGGCTGGCTCTCTGGCTGGTATGGCTGTTTTGCCTGCTGCCTTTGCCGAAGCGCCTGCCAAAAAGATGTTTTTCGATATTTCACTGGCCGAATGGTCACTCCATAAAGCGTTGTTTGGCAAGAAGATCACCAATCTGGATTTTCCGGCCATCGCTCGTAAAGAATTCGACATCAGCATTGTAGAGTATGTTAACCAGTTCTTTAAAGACAAAGCACAGGACAAAACGTACCTTAACGACCTCCTAACGCGCTGCAAAGACAACGGCATTACCAACCACCTCATTATGATCGATGGGGAAGGCAATCTGGGCGCTACCGATGCCGCCGAACGAGCCAAAGCGATTGAAAATCACCATAAATGGGTCGAATGCGCCAAATATCTGGGCTGTAAAACCATCCGGGTCAACGCAGCCGGACAAGGTACTGCCGAAGAGGTGGCTAAAGGAGCCATCGATAGTCTGAGTAAACTAGGCGAATTCGCTAAAACGATGAATATTAACGTTATCGTTGAGAATCACGGCGGCTACTCGTCCAATGGCGAATGGATTGCGAACGTGATGAAGCAGGTGAATATGAAAAACGTAGGCACCTTACCTGACTTCGGCAATTTCTGCCTGAAGCACAGCCCCGGTAAAGATTTTGCCTGCATCGAAGAATACGACCGCTATAAGGGTACGCAGGAAATGATGCCATTTGCCAAAGGCGTATCGGCCAAGTTTTACAACTTCGATGCCAGCGGCAACTGCGTCGAAACGGATTACAACCGCATCATGAAAATCGTGAAAAGTAGCGGCTTCAAAGGCATTGTTGGCATTGAATATGAAGGCAATACCCTGGAAGAATACGACGGCATCCGCAAATCTAAAGCGCTGCTGGAACGTGTAGGACCAATTGTTTAATAGTAACGCGGCTGGAAAGCCGTGAAGCCGAAGGCTTACAGGGTAAAGCACTAATTGCTGCTACCTATAAACCTTCGGCTTCACGGCTTTCCAGCCGCGTTACGTTAAATCGTCACACTAGGCTGGGTTACAATGCGGAGCAACTCCTGCCGGGTAACTTCGTCTGCAAACTTACCGCTATACGATGAGGTGACCGTCGAGCTGTTCACGTCGCGTACGCCCCGCGTCGATACGCAGAGGTGCTTGGCATCGATGATCACAGCGACATCATCCGTTTTCAGTACCCGTTTAAGTTCATCGGCAATCTGAACCGTCAGCCGTTCCTGCACTTGAGGGCGTTTGCAGAAGTACTCCACAATCCGATTCAGTTTCGACAGCCCGATCACCTTACCACTCGATATATACGCTACATGCGCTTTGCCAATGATGGGCACGAAATGGTGTTCGCAGTAGGTCTGAACGGTAATATCTTTCTCGACCAGCATTTCGTTGTACCGGAACTTATTGTCGAATAAGGTCACGTCAGGTTTGTTAGCTGGGTTCAGGCCGCTGAACACTTCTTTTATGTACATTTTGGCCACACGCCGGGGCGATCCTTTCAGACTGTCGTCGGTCAGGTCAAGGCCCAGGATGTTCATAATTTCCCGGAAATGCTCCTCTATCAGATCGATTTTAAAGTCGTCGTCCAGTGCGAACGCATCGGGGCGCATCGGCGTATCAATGGCCGCAGCACCGTGCGCATCACCAATCTCATCCAGTAATTCGTCGTGCTGGTGCCCGTTAAAACTATGACCGTTTTGATGGATGTCCTCTACAGTCCGGCCATTAGACGGGGTACTCGACGAAGTTCCGTTCAGTTTCATACAATCTGATTTTAAGGTCTAAGCTGTCGCTCAGATAAGGACGTAAAATGGTATAAATGACAATGGCAATGTTCTCGGCCGATGGATTCAGGTCCGCAAACTCTTCGGTATCGAGGTTAAGATTCTTATGGTCGAAGCGACTGATCACATGCTGGTTCATCAGGTCGCCGAGGTATTTCATATCAATAACATAACCCGTTTCGGGGTCGATCGGCCCGGTTACCTGGACAATCAGATCGTAGTTATGACCATGAAAATGCGGATTGTTGCATTTGCCATACACCCGAGCGTTTTTCTCATCCGACCAGTTTGGGTTGTTCAGACGATGAGCCGCATTGAAATGTTCTTTCCGAAATACAGCCACTCGGGGAGTATTCACCCTGGCGATGTCCGTTCCGGGAACATCTATGTTGGAATTTTCCATAAAAAGACCAATCGAAAAACTTTCAATCAACCTGTCGTTACAAAGTATGTGTACAACACAGGCAGACAGCAGAACGTGTAGCCAGGACGTTCTTTCGTATGCAGTTGATAGCTGACTAACCAGCTCCGGGCAATTTTTGTTCAACGTTTATTGATAAATATTAAACAAAACAAATCGAACAACCATTGCACCGTTTCAAGAGCATAACACCCACCCATCCGGTATTGTTCCCTCTTATCCATTCCCTTTACAATGATGGGAACCTCAATCAGGACCTACCCGTTTTGTCTCCATGAAACGTTTACGAACTACCATGTTAGTTTTCACCCTGATTGTCCTTGGTTTAGTAGCCTCCACCGTCATTTTCATGCAACAAAGTCCGTTTGGCAGCGACCCCGCCGATGCCCGACTTGAACGAATCAAACAATCGCCAAACTACCGCGACGGTGCCTTTCAGAATCTGGAGTTGACACCTACCCTGCGCGAAGGCGCATCCTATATGGCAGTAATGTGGGAAAATCTGAACAAGCCAAAAAACAACGTTCCCCCTCGCCCAATACCCACTGTCAGAACGGATTTAAAAACCTTAGCTGATGAAAAGCCTACCATTGTCTGGTTTGGGCACTCATCGTATTTGATCAAATCGAAGGGCGTTAGCATTCTGGTCGACCCGGTTTTTAGCGGTAATGCATCTCCTGTGTCGTTTTTTGGTAAATCGTACCCAGGTTCAGATGCGTATGGGGTCGACGATATGCCGTCCATCGATTATCTGATTCTGACTCACGACCACTACGATCACCTGGATTACCTCACCGTTAGCAAACTGATTCCGAAGGTTAAGAAAATTTATACGGCGCTGGGTGTAGGGGCTCACCTCGAAAGCTGGGGTGCCAAACCCGATCAGATCGCTGAATTTGACTGGTGGGAACGTCAATCCGTTGCACCTGACATTGAGCTAACGGCTACGCCTGCCCGGCACTTTTCGGGTCGAAGCTTCGCACGGGGTCGAACACTCTGGACCAGCTTCGTACTGAAACTTCATGGCTATAATCTGTTTGTGGGGGGTGATTCGGGCTATGGAAAACACTTTCAGGAGATTGGCGATAAATTCGGGCCGTTCGACCTGGCGATTCTGGAATGTGGGCAATATGGGCGGGACTGGCCGAATATTCATATGTTTCCCGAAGAGATCGTCACAGCCGCCCAGGATTTGCGTGCCCGTACCATTCTGCCGGTTCACTGGGCCAAGTTTTCACTGGCTATGCATGCCTGGAATGAGCCGATTCAGCGACTTCTCAAAAAAGCAGAGCAGCAGGGTATGGATGTAACGACCCCGCACATTGGCGAACCTGTAGTGCTGAATGCGTCCTATCCTCGGACAGTTTGGTGGAATTTCTGATTAAGTGAACGTTAGATATGGTTTTTAGACTAAAACGTTTTTCTTTGGGTTGTTAACCGACATTTGCAACACACTAGCATGCAAAACCCTAACCGACGTCAGTTTATTCGAGCAGCGACCCTTACCGGAACGGCCGCATCCGTTTTTCCAACTATTCTTACCGGTGCCAAACCTGCCGATCCCAGAGTTCGGTTAGCCTTCATTGGTGTTGGTGCCCGAGGTCGTAGTCACGTAGCCCAGGCTTTGTTTCGCGATGATGTGGATATAACGGCCATCAGCGATCCTGACCCGGAAGCGATCAGCCGCACCAAAGCCATGATCGCCAAAGCAGGGCGCAAAGAACCCGCCGTTTATGACAAGGGCAGAGAAGCGTTCCGCGATATGCTCAAACGTGACGATATCGACGGGGTTGTGATTGCTACCCCCTGGGAATGGCACGTTCCGATGGCGGTTGCGACCATGAAAGCGGGCAAATATGCGGGGGTAGAAGTTTCGGCAACGGTTACACTAAAAGAGTCGTGGGATCTGGTCGATACATTCGAAAAAACGGGTTCTCATTGCATGATTCTGGAGAATGTATGTTACCGGCGTGATGTACTGGCCGTGCTCAATATGATTCGACAGGGGATGTTTGGCGAAATGCTCTACGCACACTGTGGCTATCAGCACGACCTGCGCAATATTAAATTCAACGATGGAAAATCCATTGGTGGCGTCGGTGCTGAATTTGGCGCAAAAGGCTATTCGGAAGCGCATTGGCGTACCCAGCATTCGGTAGATCGAAACGGCGACCTCTACCCTACACATGGTCTCGGCCCTGTAGCACATTGGCTCAATATCAATCGGGGAAATCAGTTTGTCCGTCTGACGTCAATGGCAACCAAAAGCCGGGGGCTGCACAAATACGTTGTCGATAAAGGCGGTGCTGATCACCCAAACGCGAAAGTCAACTTCAAACTGGGCGATGTGGTAACCACCATGGTCCAGTGCGCCAATGGCGAGAACATCGTTATCATCCATGATACCAACTCCCCCCGCCCCTACTCGCTGGGTTTCCGGGCGCAGGGCACACAAGGCATCTGGATGGACGATAACGATATGATTTATCTGGAAGGCACAAGCCCGAAGCCCCACAACTGGGAGCCCTTTGCGGCTTATCAGGACAAATATGATCACCCCCTATGGAAGCGACATACGCAAACTGCCGAAAACGCAGGCCACGGCGGTATCGACTTCTTTGTACTTCGGGCGTTTATCGAATCGGTGAAAACCAAAACACCCCCGCCTATCGACGTGTACGATGCCGCCGTCTGGAGCGCCATTAGCCCGTTATCAGAGCAGAGTATAGCCGGTGGCAGCAAATCGGTCGAAATACCCGATTTCACCCGTGGCAAATGGAAAACCAACAAACCCATTTTCGGACTTACTGACAATTTCTAAGCCGGGATGGCTACAGGATTGAAAAGATTGGCAGGATTTTGTTAACATTGGAATTCATTTCGTGGAAATAAAATCCTGCATCCTTAAAACCTATAGAAATCTTGGTTCAGGCACCTTCTAAAACCCAGAATTATACGGGTCCTCTGCTCATCATTGGGGCTCTTTTTTTCGTTTTTGGCTTCGTAACATGGACCAATAGCGTGTTGATGGCCTTTTTCAAACAGGCCTTTAACCTCAGTACAGTGGCTTCGAGTCTGGTAGCCTCTGCCTTTTTCATTTCTTATACGCTGATGGCCATTCCATCATCGGCTGTGCTCAAACGCACTGGTTTCAAGAATGGCATGTCGCTGGGTTTATTGATTATGGCCGTTGGAACGCTGGTTTTCGTACCGGCCGCCCGTGCGTTTTCCTACCCGCTGTTTCTGGTCGGCCTGTTTCTGATTGGCGTTGGCCTGACGGTTTTGCAGACAGCTTCGAACCCATACGCCACCATCCTTGGTCCCCGCGAGAGTGCCGCCCAGCGTATTAGTTTTATGGGAATCGCCAACAAAATGGCGGGTATTATCAGCCAGCGGGTATTTGGCGGGTTACTGCTCACCGGAACCAGTGTAGCTGTGGGCCCACAGAGCCTTGAAAAAGTAGTAACTCCCTATCTGGTTCTAACGGGTGTTCTGATTCTGCTGGCTGGATTAATCCGTCTGTCAAGTTTGCCGGAAGTATCAGAAGAGCAGGAGGATTCACCGTCTGATGCGACCGCTCACACGAGCGTATGGCAGTTTCCAAACCTGGTTCTGGGCGTAATCGCCTTGTTCTGCTATGTTGGCGCTGAGGTTATTTCGGGCGATACCATTATTAACTATGGCAAGGCTATTGGCTTTGGCAACGACGAAGCCAAGTATTTTACGGAGTATACACTCTATGGCCTGCTAGCCGGTTATCTCCTTGGTATTGTAGCAATTCCGCGCTGGATTTCACAACAAAATGCGCTTCGATTTGGAATGATTCTGGCCTTGATTCTGACGGTTGGGGCTTTAGTTACCGATGGGTTTACCTCTATCCTTTGCATTGCCCTACTTGGTTTTGCCATTGCTCCAGCCTGGCCAGCCATCTGGCCACTGGCTCTGAACCGGTTGGGGAAATTTACCAAAATTGGTTCTGCTTTACTGATTATGGCTATTGCCGGTGGCGCTGTACTTCCTCCGCTACATGGCTATCTATTTGACCATATCAGTCCTAAACTGGCCTATGCGCTGCTGCTGCCACTATTTACTTTCATCCTTTATTATGCCACAGTAGGCTATAAGAAAACGAGCTGGTAATGGCGATTACAGCATCCACTCCTGGGCGTATCTGCCTCTTTGGCGAACATCAGGACTATTTAGGGCTACCCGTCATAGCAGCCGCTATTTCGCGTCGGATTCAGGTGTCAGCGCATACAACGCCCCAGTTGGGATTCCGACTGGAGCTGCCCGACATCCAGTCATCGATTGATATTCCGTTCGATGGTCAGCCACTCACCTATCCGCAGATCCGCGATTATTTCCGGTCGGGGGTGAACGTGTTATTGCGCGAAGGGTTTACCTTTTCGAAAGGGATTGAAGGCGAAGTACGGGGCAATATCCCGATCAATTCGGGTACATCCAGTTCATCGGCTCTGCTGGTTACCTGGCTCAACGTGTTGACTCAACTGGCCGATCAACCCCGGCAGCTTTCGCAGGAACGCCTGGCCGAACTTGCCTACGTGGCCGAAGTGCTGGAATTTGGCGAACCGGGCGGCATGATGGATCATTACTCAACCGCCGTGGGCGATGTGATCTATCTGGAATCACAACCGAAGATCCATCTGGAAAAGCTCCACCCTTCATTAGGCACATTTGTTCTCGGCGATTCGCAGGAGCCAAAAGATACTATTGGTATCCTGAAACGGGTGAAAATGGGGATGCTCGACATCATTCAAAAACTCAAATCGATCAACCAGGCGTTTTCACTAACCGATTTCGAGATTACCGAAGTAGGTGAATTCAAGGACTTTCTGAGTAAAGACGACTACATGCTACTGAAAGGGAATCTGTCGAACCGCGACATCCTTCGGGAAGCCTTAACGGTTTTACAAGACGAAGATGAGCTGGATCATGTCCGTTTTGGCAAACTACTCACCGACCACCAGACGAACCTTCGGGAAGCGCAACGAATCAGCACCCCAAAAATAGACCGAATGCTGGATGCCTCGCTCAAAGCGGGTGCGTTGGGTGGCAAAATTAATGGTTCAGGTGGGGGCGGTTGTATGTTTGCCTACGCGCCCAACGAGCCTGAGCGCGTAGCCGAAGCCATCGAACGCGAAGGTGGCAAAGCATATGTGATTACAATTGATAAGGGAACAAGCGTTGAATAAGTTTATGGTAGTTGGTTTACGCCGGGCCGTCGTTACGGTGGGCTGACGTAAACCAAATACTTATTCCACATTAGCCGCTCGCTGGGCTGGAAACCAGGAAGTTAATATCGTAATCAGAACAACAAGAACACCTGTCAGGGCTATATCGCCCCATTGAAGATGTACCGGGTAGGCATCGACGATTGAATCGATCAAACCCATACCCACCAGTCCGTAGCGCTCCTGCGCCAGGCAGAGCAACACACCCAAAATCAATCCGCCAACGGCACCTGTTAACGCAATGATAGCTCCCTCGGTCAGGAAAATGCGCCGGACCATGGTCTTGGTAGCTCCTAAGGCAAACAGAATCCGGATATCAGCTTTTTTCTCAATGACCAGCATCGATAACGAAAAGAAAATGTTGATCGAAGCCACCAGAATAATAAACGACAGGGTAATGGCAACGAACAGTTTTTCGACGTAGATAGCCCGGTAAAGGTCAACGTTCAGGTCGTCGCGGCTTTGCACCATCAGGCTATTGCCCGACGCAAATTTGTCTAAAACGGTTTGGAGAGCCTGTTTAGCCGTCTGCTCGTTTGTACCTGGCTGTAGCTGAATTTCAAGGCTGGTTACCTCATTAGGAGCATATCCGAATAGCTCACGGGCAACGGACAACGGAGCCAGCACAAAGTTGTCGTAACGCGACTCAATAAAAAAGACGCCCGAAACGGTAAGTCGTTCCCGGCTGAACGCATCTGGATTGAGTACGCTCAGTGTTTGCCCACTCTTTGGGTAGAGGACTTCCAGGGGCGTCAGAATATCGACCGGCGAAATGCTCAGATCATGACGAACACCCTCAGCCACAATGGCATAATTAGCGCCATCCTTGTGGAGCAGTAACCGTCCTTCAAGCAAAGCAGAGTCGAGCTGTTGCCGTTGCAGGTAGTTCTCATCGACACCTTTTAGTCGGATAACGGTCTGGGCGTTGGCATACCGCGCCAGTGCATTATCCTGCGCTATGGACGATAGCAGATAAACGCCCGGCACCTTATGCAACGCTGCCATCAAGGCAGGGGGAGCCATAAATCGCTTGCCCTGCTTCGGCGAAATGGTCATATCGGCCTCGAACGACTTAAAAATCTGCCGATTCAATTCTTCCATCCCGTTAAACACCGACAGCACAACCACCAGCGCCATCGTGCCAATCCCCACCCCGAGCATCGACATAATGGACAACCAGCTAATAAAACTGCGTTTTTTGCGAGAGAAAAAATACCGACGGGCAATCCAGGTGGGGAGGTTCATTTTTCAATTTTGAATGAGTGAATGAGTGAATAATTGTTGTGTCAGCTATTCACTCATTCAAAATTCGTTCACTCTTCATCTTCTTCCGGTGCTGGGGGAATGTCGAGTCCGGCGAAGAGTTTGTCCATCTTATCGGCGTATTCGGCCGTATCGTCAATAAAGAAATTCAACTCGGGGACGATGCGGAGCTGATGCCGGACCCGGTCGCCGAGGTGCTGCCGAATCACTTTGCCTTTCTCCTGGATGGTTTCCAGCAAAAGAGCTTTATTCTTCGTGGCCAGAAAACTCAGATAGATGCGAGCCACGCTCAAATCGGGCGAAACGCGCACATTCGTAACGGTAATAAACGCTCCATTGAACAAATGCGGCACTTCGCGTTGAAAAATTTCGCTTAAATCCTTCTGAATCTGCCGGGCTACCTTCTGCTGTCTT
This sequence comes from Spirosoma gilvum, assembly GCF_054776815.1. Lineage (NCBI taxonomy): Bacteria > Pseudomonadati > Bacteroidota > Cytophagia > Cytophagales > Cytophagaceae > Spirosoma > Spirosoma gilvum. The sequence continues at coordinate 565,976 of NZ_BAAHBH010000005.1, forward strand.
TTCGATTCCATAGTACCTGGTGCTTAATCTATTTTGCAAATATCCACCCATTTTTCCATTCTGCCGAAATTGACTGTAATTTTACATCAGGTGTCAGTTTACGATTTGCAGTTTTCGCTGGGCCGTCGCTACGGTAAGCTGATGCAATTGTTGCTGTCACTATACATGATGGTGCGTCAGCCACTGTAAACTGTAAACTGGTATTTACTTTGCTTCGTTTTTTTCAATCATATTTTTCCTACCTGTACGTCAGTTTGCTGGGACTGCTGGTTCTGATCCGATTGCCGCTCCTGCTGAATTCGTTTCCCCTGTTAACGCCCGAACTGAACTGGATGATTATCGGGGAACAGATCAATCAGGGAGATTTGCTGTATCGCGACATCTGGGATAGTGTCAGTCCCCTATCGGCGCTGGTGTACTGGGGGCTCGATAGCCTGTTTGGCCGATCAACTATGGCCCTTCATGCAGCCGCTTTACTGGTTTCGGTGTTCCAGATCGTTTATTTCAATTACCTCTGCAACAACCGCGACCTTTACCCGGATCGGACGTTCTGGCCGGGTCTTATTTATATGCTGTTCATGCATATATCCTACGATTGCCTGACGCTGTCACCGGTACTGATGTCGACCAGTTTTTTATTACTGGCATTTGGTACCCTTACCCGGCAGATGGATCGCCGAGGGGTTACCGACGAAGTATTTGAAGTTGGTTTTTATGTCGGTATTGCCGCTTTATTTTACCTGCCATCGGCTCTGTTCATTATCTGGACCATGTTATCGCTGCTGTTTTATACGGGGGCATCGTTCCGGCAGTACTCCTTGTCGTTTTTTGGCTTCTTGTTTCCGATTGCCGCGACCGTACTATTTTACTATCTCTACGACAGTCTGGACGATTTTAATCGAAACTTGCTGGCATCGGTATTTCGGGTTCGTCAATATTCACTATCCGATTTCCAATCGCTGCTGGCCTCCCTGCTGATTCCATTGGGATTAGGCATTCTGGGCTTTTTGACGTTGTTGAACCGAGGTAACCGCTATGTCAATTTTCAACAGCGAATCCAGCAGATCATGGCGCTCTGGTTTGTCATTGCCTTCTTAACGATTGGTCTGATGCCCTTTCTGGCTCCTATGGTTTTTATAAGCTTTGTGCCGCCGATGGCCTATTTCACCTATTATTATTTTGAAGGTATCCGTCGGGTATGGCTGGCCGAACTTACGTTTCTGACTGCGTTTTTGCTGGTTCTCCTGCTCTTTTATCAGGGTGCTCTCGGGTTGATTCCGGGGGCCGAGCTGGGTCGGTTGAGCAGTTTACAGGTACAGGCCTCCCCCCTGCCTGGCGATATTCGGAATCAACACGTACTTATCATCGGCGAAGACCTGAGTGCCTACCGATACAATCGGCTGGCAACACCCTATCTAAACTGGGATTTGGCTAAGTATGACCTCAAAAACCTTGATAACTACGAGGCCGTCATCAATGTATTCGACCATTTCCGAAAAGATCCACCCGATTATATTGTCGACCGCGAAAAAGTGGTTGAAAAGCTATTCCAGCGCATTCCGGCATTAGCCAGTCAGTATGAGCCAACGTCTGTAGCCGATGTGTATAAGCGAAAAAATTAATTCTCCGTCGATAGCCATCCACCAATCGTGATGTATCTTGCCATTGCTCCAACCAACTCTCACCCAACGATTACGGACTAACGACTAGCTCTATGCCTTCCCCTTCCTACTCATTTACAAATAAACGCACGAATCTATACATATTTTTGAGTGCAATTTTTCTGACCAATGCGTTGGTAGCCGAAATCATTGGCGTTAAAATTTTTTCTGTCGAAACGTTACTGGGTACAAAACCGGCACAGATTCACTTGTTCGGCGACTTTATTCTGGATTTCAATCTGACTGCCGGTGCGGTTATCTGGCCGTTTGTATTCATCACGTCTGATATCATCAATGAGTACTTTGGCAAAGCGGGTGTTCGGCGAATTTCGTTCCTGACAGCGGGCTTTATCGGGTACAGCTTCCTGATTATTTATGTCGTCACAACGCTGCCCCCGGCCCAGTTCTGGCTCGACGTCAATGCGAAGGATGCTGCGGGGAACGCGATCAATATCAACAATGCTTTCCAGATGATTTTCCGGCAGGGGCTGGGCATCATCATCGGTTCGTTGACGGCCTTTCTAATTGGTCAGATTCTGGATGTGTATGTGTTCCATTCACTCCGGCGCATAACGGGAAGCCGTAAAATCTGGCTCCGGGCCACGGGCTCCACACTGGTATCGCAGCTCGTCGACTCGTTTGTTGTCCTTGGTATTGCCTTTTATATTTTCGGCAACTGGTCGTTAACGCAGGTGCTGGCAGTAGGAATTATTAATTATATTTACAAAGCCACTTCGGCTGTTGTGCTGACCCCCATCCTGTATGTGGCGCACTATTTCATTGACCAATATCTGGGCAAAGAACACGCCGAAGAACTGGCCAATGAGTCGGCCATGAGTTCGTTTATGTAGCGTTGAAGTAACCTACGAATTAGCCTATCTAACACCCTTCCAACCTGATTTATTAACAGTCTAGTGAAGAATTTCAGGAGCAGTCTGTCAGTATGGCGGCTCCAACGGTTGGCTATGAGAATAGGTTTAGGCGTCTGGTTGTGTCTGATTTATACGTCAGTACAAGCGCAGTCCATTACACGAGGTCCTTATTTGCAGCTCGGTTCGCAAACGAGTGTTTCGATCCGTTGGCGAACCGACGTTCCTACCGTTGGGCAGGTCATGTACGGGCTTTCGGCGGGTAGCCTTACCCATAGCGCAACTGAGCCGGGCAGTACCACCGAACATGAGATCAAATTAACGGGCCTGACCAGCGACACGCAGTATTTTTATAGCGTTGGCACCACCGGTCAGGTGTTACAGCAAGGCACAGACAATTATTTCCTGACGGCCCCGTCTACGACAACCCGGCGAAAGATTCGGGTGATTTCGTTTGGCGATTGTGGCATGAACCCCGCCAACAATCAATCAAACGTTCGGGATGCGTTCCTGAATTTTCGGGGAGCTACACCGACCGATTTATGGATGCTTATGGGCGACAACTCATACGATGGTGATGATGCGGCCTATCAGGTGAATTTTTTTGCTCCCTACCAAACCAGCCTCATGAAGAATACTATGCTGTATTCCGTGCCGGGCAATCACGACTACAGCAACAACTTAACCCTGGCGGCCTCACACAATATTCCTTACTTTTCCATATTCAGCCTACCAACCAATGCTGAAAGTGGCGGAACCCCTTCAGGCACTAAAGAGTGGTATTCGTTTGATTACGGGCCTATTCATTTTGTAATGCTCGATGGATTTGGTACCCGTAATGTGGCTGGAAACGACATTCGTTTCTATAGCGATACAACCAATCACCCACAGGCCATCTGGTTGAAACAGGATTTAGCGGCCACCAATCAAAAGTGGAAAATCGTCTATATGCATTTCCCGCCCTACACCCAGGGAAGCCATAATTCCGAAACTGAAGCCGATCTGGTTGCTATCCGTCAGCGTATTGCCCCGATTCTCGAACGATTTGGTGTCGATATGGTTCTGATGGGTCATAGCCACGATTATGAACGCTCCTATCCGCTTCATGATCAATACGGCCCTATGAGCGATTTTACCGCCAATCAGTCGGCCTATATTTATCCTGAAGATCGAGGGTCTGGGCGTTATGATGGCTCTTCGAATTCATGCGCTTATAAAAACACATCGGCGAAAAAGAAGCAGGGAACGGTCTATGTCCTAGCGGGTTCAGCCGGAGCGTTAGGGTATAACCCAGCCCTAAATCCACATCCGGTGATGGCTTCGACTCAGCGAACGCCAGGTGGCGCTCTTTATTTCGAAGTAGAAGATAACCGACTCGATGCCAAATTTATTCAACCCAACGGGGGCACCTATTTCATCGGTGATCAGTTTACGGTCATGAAAGATGTAGACCGAACACAAACTATATCGGTCCCAGTCGGTCAATCAACTACACTTACCGCTTCATATATCAGCGATTACCAATGGAGCAATCCTGCCGATGGGACTTTTTCAGCAACAACCCGTTCGATCACCATCACACCTACGCCGGGCACCTCAGCCACCTACGTGGTGCGTGACAGCAAAAGCTGTGTCCAGGACAGCTATACGGTGATCAGCGCAGGCATGATGTTTACCGTAAAAGCGGGAATTTGGACCGATCCCAGCGTCTGGTCGGGCAACCGGGTTCCGACGAGTGCCGATGCCTTACAGCTAAAACATATCGTGAGCATTCCTGATAATACCGAAGTACATGCCCAAAAAGTAACCTACGATCCGGGCATTAAGGTACAGTTGGGTAATCAGTCAAAACTTTGGCTTAATCAATAGTCACGACACCTCGCTGGACAGCCATTTTTGGGCGCTATCCTGGTCAATAAACAGACTGGCATTCGCATGTTGCCGTAAAATCGTTGATGGATACGGTTCCTGAATCGTGTCGGTGAGTGTGTGGTAAATGGCTTCCGCTTTGTGGGCAGCGGGTACCATACAAAATACCATAGGTGCTTTAACCAGTGCCGGAATTGTCAGCGTAAGTGCATATTCAGGAACCTGCTCCAACGAAGCAAAACAACCGTCGTGAACCTGCTGCATGCGGCTGGTCAGATCAAGGTCTATTTTTTTGATCAGCACTGGATCGTTGAAATCGGCTACGTGCGGATCGTTGAAGGCGATATGGCAGTTCTCGCCAATACCCATACATACTATATCGGTCGGAAACTCATTCAGCAAGGCTTCGTAGCGGGCACATTCTTCTACAGGATCGTTGTTACCGTCGATGTAGTAAATGGCCTTCAGCGGTACCTTATCGAACAGTTGATTTTTCAGGTAATTAGCAAATCGTTGGGGAGCATTGTCAGATAGTCCGACATACTCATCCATATGAAAGGCATTGATACGGTTCCAGGCAATGTCGGGTTGTATAGCCAAAGCATCCAGAAACTCATTCTGCGAAGGGGCTGCGGCAAACACAATATTGACAATGGGTTGTTTTTCCAGTAACGAACGAATGGCTGTTGCTGCCGCGATAGCTGCATTTTCTCCCAGCGCTTGCCGGTTTTTATAGAGGCTTACCTTCAGTTGATCGACCTTGAATGAGCGGAGTAACGAATCGTGAGTAGTCATACGGGAATAAAAAAGGGGACAGGCTTCCGTTAGTGAACCGGATGCTGCGTTTGCATAAAGATGTTAGGATTAGAAAAGATAGGTTTTCCCTGAACGAACGTGGCATTGACGGTAAAGTCGTTATCGAACAGGACAATATCGGCATCTTTACCGGCTACCAGCGACCCTTTTCGGGAATCGATGCCCATGATGCGGGCGGGTGTGGTGCTTGCCATTCGAACGGCATCCAGCACCGATACCTCGGCCAGCTTCACCATATTTCTGACCAGTTGATTCGTAGTGGCCACACTGCCCGCAAAAGCCGTTCGGTCGGGCAATTTGGCAACGCCGTCTTCAACAAGTACGGCCAGGCCATTTTTAAGCGAACCTAACGTGCTTTCCCCTTCGGGCATACCAGCGGCTCGCATGGCATCGGTGATCAGGGCAATCCGGTCGGGGCCTTTTACTTTGTAGACTAGTTTGAGTAACGGAGCGGGCAAATGAATGCCATCGCCAATCAGCTCAACGTCCAGGTCGAGCAACAGTGCGCTTTCAATGACACCTGCATACCGAAAGGCATTCCGGCGGGTAACACCCGACATGGCTGAGTATAAGTGCGTAACCAGCGAATATCCATTTTCGTAGGCGATCAGGACATCATCATAGAGCGCATCGGTATGGGCAATGGCTGCCAGGATGCCTTTCTGCCTTAGTCGTTGGCCAAAGGCAATAGCCCCTTCCAACTCAGGAGCCGCACTCCAACGCACAATCGATGATGAATGACTCAGAATACGTTCGTATTCCGCAGGGTTGGGGTTTCGTATGTAGCGCGGGTCCTGTGCTCCCCGTTGGCTTAGGGCGAAATACGGACCTTCCAGATGCACGCCCAGCATTGCTGATCCTTTGGTATTGACCCGATTTGCCGACTCAAAAGCGTCCAGCGTTTGTAACAGATCGTCGAGTTCGGCAGTAAGTGTCGTAGGAACCAGTGTAGTCGTTCCGTATTGGGCGTGCAATTCGGCAATGCGCAGAAAGGCTTCTTCGGTACCATCCATGAAGTCGAAACCACCCCCACCATGCACATGAATGTCAATAAAACCCGGTGCTATAAACTGTCCTTTTGCATCAATTTCGATAGCCTGGGGTACGTCGACCGATCGCTCATGAACACCCAGAATGACTCCGCTTTCTATGACCAGGGTTCCGTTTGGAATAGCCCGGAAAGGTGTCAGGATGGTTCCATTGGTTAATTTATAGCGCATGGTTTTTGTAATGGAAAACGAATAATGTACAATGGATAATGTAAAACGTGAAACCATCTCCATTATTCATTGTACATTATTCGTTTTCCATTATTCATTTTCCATTGTACATTATTCATTTATTAAAAGCTCCAGCGTTTGATTTTGTGGCCATACACGGCATAATAAACCAAATACAGGTAGCAGGGTAAAAGCACCCAATAGGCTGTACGAACATCGAATTTATCAGCAAAATAGCCGTAGACAACGGGCATGATGGCGTTTCCGCATAAGCCCATAATCATAATAGATGCGCCAATTTTGGTAAAGCGCCCTAATCCGTCGAGCGCTAGTGGCCAGATACCCGCCCATACCAGGGAATTGGCCAGTCCTAGCAGCACGACAAACCAGATCGAAATATCGGCGGTATGCCCTAGAAACGTGACAGTGCCATGCGTAAAAATGATAAGCAAGGAAAATGTCATACCAAGTAATGTGCAGAAGCGCAGCGCATTGACCTGACTAATAAACCGGGGAATGGTAATGATGCCAATCAGGTAACCGCAGATGGTACAGCTAAGCGTATACGACGGAAACGTTTTAGCTTTCAGGAGGTCGATACCCATGGAGTTGGCGTACCCGATTATGGTGTCGATAGCGATGACCTGCGACCCTACGTGCAGGAAAATAGCGACAGCCCCCAAAATCAGGTGTGGGAATTGAAGGATGCTGGACTTTCCGGCATTGGCAGTAGCTATTTCGGCATCCTCGTGTTCGGTGTCGATTTCGGGTAAAGGCGACCGGTAAACCAGATAACCCAACACAAACAGGAATGTGCCCAGGATAGAATAGGGTGTGATAACCCGCCGAACCAGCTCGTCGAGGGCGGCTCCCCGTTCAGACGGACTCATGGTATTGAGCTGGGCAAATAAATCGGTATCGGTTGGGCGAAGGATAACAGCCGCAAAAATCAGGGGAGACAGAATACCAGCCGCTTTGTTGCAGATACCCATCATACTGATTCGTTGGGCAGCCCGCTCTTTGGGCCCCAGGATGGTGATATACGGATTGGTAGCCGTTTGCAGAATAGCTAAGCCAATGCCAATCGTAAACAACCCCATCAGGAAAATACCGTAGGTCCGGGTCATAGCGGCCGGTACGAAAATGAAGGCCCCCAGCGCCATTGCCCAGAACCCAACCATCATTCCCTTTTTGAAGCCGACAACTCTGAGCAGATACGACGCCGGTACCGACATGATAAAGTAAGCAATGTAGAACGCAAACGCGACCAGATACGCCTGAAAACTAGTCAGTTCGCAAGCGATTTTGAAATAGGGAATCAAAATAGAATTGACCCACGAAATAAACCCAAAGATGAAAAACATCAGCCCGACCAGAAAGATCGAAATCGTTGTTTCCCGTTTGCTGAGTACACCAGCCTCAATGCTTAACGTTGCCATTTGCTTGTTGAGTTATTACTAGTAATTCGTTGTCATTAGTACAGTGTAAACTAAGTTTTCTTGTATTTTTCTGTCATTCCGACGAAGGAGGAATCTTCGGATGAGTCTAGTTTTTCTCCCTTACCCGAAGATTCCTCCTTCGTCGGAATGACAGAAAACTTAAATTACAGTTTATTTAGCCTTCGGCTGTCATTCGTTGTCATTCCTTCCTAACCGGGTAATGTAAAGCACGACGAACGGTTATCAATAGCAATGAATGACAACAAATGACCATCAATGACCAATTTTAAATCGTCGGCTCCCACCCTTTCTCGTAGTCGCGCTGCCAGAATTTCTGAGCGGCTTTGTTATTCAGAATATGCCCATTCTTTGAGTCGATTTCCAGCGTTCCACCCGACCTTAGGGCAATATTGCCTAACTGACACAGCAACGTACTTTGATGGCCACCAACAATGCCCGATGCAAGGGGAGCGCCTTTTTTAATACCATCAACGAAGTTTTGAAGATGGGTAGCATCGAGCGCCTGCGACGGATTCATTTTATTACGTGGATCAATCGGCAGGTCGTTTTTTACTTCTTTCACCAGTTTGTTGTCGAGGTCGAAGATTTTATAGGCATTGCCACCTCCATATACTAGCGACCCTTTTTCACCATAAAACGTAACGCCGACATCGCTACCTTCAACCGTGCGCCCATTGCAGCTGCGCCCTTCCCAGGTCATGGCCGTGTTGTTGTCGAATGTAAGGCTGATTACCTGCGTATCGGGCGTTTCCCAGTCATCTTTGTACCGGTAACGACCACCCAGCGACACCACTTTATTGGGGTACTCAACACCCAGCCCCCAGCGCATCAGATCGAGCATGTGGGTGCCGTTGTTCAGGGCTTCGCCCGTACCCCAGTGCCAGAACCAGTGCCAGTTGTAATGAATGACATTGTCTTTATACGGACGTCGCGGTGCCGGGCCTTGCCATAGATCGTAGTTCAGCCAGGAAGGAACGGCCTGCTGCTTACCAATACCGATGGTAGCACGGTTGTTGGTGTACCAGCCTTTGGCAAAATAAGGCCGACCGATGGCGCCATTCTGAACGTCCTGAATCGCCAGCTTAACATTGGGCCAGGATCGGCGCTGGTTGCCCATCTGGATTACGTTTTTATGCTTTGCCGCTACAGCTACCAGCAATTCACCCTCATGAGGATTATGGCTACAGGGTTTTTCGAGATAAACGTGCTTGCCTGCTTTTGATGCCAGAATAGCGGCTGGAGCGTGCCAGTGATCGGGAGCCGCAATCACCAGCGCATCTATATCTTTGTCTTCAAGAGCTTTTCGAAAATCGGGCTCGTTTTTTGGTTTGCCTGACTGGAGTCCAGCTACGGTTGTAATGGCTTTTTCGGCAGCTCGCGTGTCAACGTCGCAAATGGTGGCCACTTCGCAGTTGGGTTGTAGCGCAAAATTGCTAGACAAAGCCAGCCCGCGGCTATTGACACCCATCATTCCAACGCGGACTTTCTCGTTGGCTCCCAGAATTCGCCCATAACTTTGGGCACTAAACCCCGGCAGTACGCCCCCTGCCGACAGCGCAACAGTGCCGACTAGTGTTTTTTTGATGAATTCGCGACGGGTGTCGGTTGCGGGTTCATGTGCAGCGTTTTTCATGACAAAACTTTTGACAAACAGACTATTGTTGATTAGAGAAGCGTAGTAACCAGCCTCTTGAACAACAGGCAGTTACAGGTTACAGGCGCAACATTTTGACTTAGGACGGAGTGACTGGCTGACATAGCTTAGTTTTTTCGGGTTTTCAAATCGTTCGCACTGACCCCGAAAAGCCGTTACAAGGGCCGATTCCCCCTATTGACTCCTCGTTCTCAGAAGATTTTTTTGATCGGCTCCTACTCAGTACAGTGTAATGTAAGTTTTCTGTCATTCCGACGGAGGAGGAATCTTCGGGTAAAGGAGAAAAACTAGACTCATCCGAAGATTCCTCCTCCGTCGGAATGACAGAAAAATACAAGAAAACTTAGTTTACAGTGTACTAAGTACACTGTAAACTAAGTTTTCTTGTATTTTAGGTTTTCAGGATTGACCTTCACATACTGGCTGTTCATGGTATCTCTGGCTTTGTCCACCGTGAACTGCCAGTGAATCTTGACCTGCTTCTGATT